>NZ_VOHK01000003.1 GCF_007859325.1 Luteimonas marina
AGCAGCGACTGGCAGTCGTTCCTGAAGGCGCATCGGATGGTTCCGAGCATGAGCCGTCGCGGCAACTGCCACGACAACGCGGTGGCCGAGAGCTTCTTCAGCGTCCTGAAGAAGGAGCGGATCAAGCGGAGAATCTATCCGACCCGGGCCGCCGCAACCTCGGACGTGTTCGACTACATCGAGATGTTCTACAACCCGGTGCGTCGCCATGGTTCCGCCGGCGACGTCTCACCGGTAGAGTTCGAAAGGCGCTACGCGCAAAGCGGCCGATGAGTGTCTATGAAACCTTGGGCGGTCCATCCATTCCAACTGCACCAAGCCATACCTGGTCTACGACTGACCGGATCTCGACATGACGTCATCCTTGTCCCCCAGACGTTCTGTGTTCATGGGAGCCGCGGCACCGGAAAACTGCTGTCACCCCACCGGCGGGACGAAGGGGAGAAACGATTTGTTCGGCGTTGCCTTGGGGTGCTCCGAATAATTCCGTTTGTCATTCCGAACGAAGTGAGAAGCGCTTTGCAACGGCGAAGCCGGTCAATCTGAGGATCAGGAGCACGGATTTCTCGCTGCGCTCGAAATGACGGTTGTTCAGAGGGTCCCTTGAACGAAGGGCGTGGGATGGATGTCAACTCGGCAGAGGGTGATCCTGTCCGCCACCGTCTTGCCGACAATGAGATTGCGGACAAAAAACGGAGATTTTAAATATGGATATTTCAATGAAAGGTATCTCTGCTTGCGCTCTTGCCCTGACAATAGCCCTTGGAGCTGTTGCCTGCTCAACCCTTGCGTCCAGCACGAACACCCTTTCCGATGACAAGATCAGGTCGGAATCGGCCGGAGCTCTCGGTTATGAGCCGTCTGACCTGTCTATCGTCAGCCGGAGAACGGAGGGGACAAATACCTACGTCAACCTCAAGGCAAACGACAACAAGGAATTCACCTGCATCATCAACGGAGGAAATCTACTGACCTTCGGAATGACGAGTCCGCCCAGGTGCAACAAGAGAGGTGAGCCAATCAAGGCCGACCTGCTTTAAGAACCCTCTGAACAGGTCGTCATTCCGGCGAAAGCCGGAATCCGGTTTTCCGGAAAGTTGCTGAAAAGCTGGATCCCGGCTTTCGCCGGGATGACGACCCAGGACTTGTTCAGACCTTCGTTGGAGACTTCCCCGGGTGAGTCAGAGATCCACGCGGTTGATTTTCCAGGATTCCTCGCTGCGTTCGGAATGACAGGTCGGAGTTGTTCAGATGATTCCGGGCGGCAGTTCGGAAGGACTTTTCGAAAGTTCATTTAGGGCAACGCTGATCAATTCGCTTCCAGCTCGTCGTCCCGCAATGGTGGGGATGACAGCGGGTTCTTCAGAGTTGCCTGGTTTGACGCCGGCGATTGTGAGCGATACGGGCCTGATGGCAGTGATCCTCGATCACGACCATGTTCAGCGTGATACTTCCGTCGCTAGGACGATATTGAGCAGTTCTGCCAGCCGGGCGCCCGCGAGCTGGACCTGCCGCTCGACCGTCGGACGGTGCTGCAGCAGATAGTCGTCGTCGATCCTCGACCTTGGCGGATAGACGCCCGGGGCCAGGGCGATCCGGCACGACTGTTCGGCCCATACGGCAGGGGCGCCCGGGGTGTACGGGTCGGTGCCTGCCGGCAGCGGGTCGGGATCCAGCCGCAGCCGCGCTTCGTAGGCATCTTCGCCGAGCCTGGCCGACGCCAGCAGCCGGCTGTCCCACAGCGAATGCAGGTTGGTGCCCTTGCCGTGCAGGTTCACCTGCACGGTGTTGCCGCCGCGGTCGCGGGCGTAGCCGGCGTGCAGGGGCTGGTGCACGTCGCCGACGAAGTGGACGACGAACTTCAGCGCCTGCAGGCGTTCGGCATCGGGCCGGGTGCGGTCGGCGAGGATGTCGGCCTGGATGCGGATCGCTTCGACCACGCAGTCGCCGTTCGGGCAGGCGTGGGCGACGTCGTAGGCGCAGTCGTGTTCACCGATGTTGATGAAGTGCCACCTGGCCGAGCGCCTGCCGAGGTCGGGGTCGTTTGCGCGCAGGTCGTCGGCCCAGTTGGCGATGTCGGCGAGCGATGACGCCTGTTCGATTGCCAGCAGGCGGTCGATTTCGGCGCGCGCCTGCGGCGTGAGCCGGGGTTCGGCGAGGCGGGCGACGAGGCGGTGGCCGAGGGGGCCCCAGGCCTGCGCGATGCCGGGCCATGACAGTGCGCAGGACAGGAGGATGGCGATGAGAATACGGGGCATGGCGGCACTCTAGAGCGTTTCTGGCGCAAACGCGTACATTCCGTCATCCCCGCGAAGGCGGGGATCCAGTGTCTTGTTTGCTGGTTTCCAGGGCAACGACGCTGGGTCCCCGCCTTCGCGGGGATGACGCCAACATCCGGGCCAAGGATGCGCTCGCGGTCGGATCAGAACTTCGCCACCCAGGCCACGCCGTACACCAGCGGGTCGATGTTGGCGGTGCCGACCTTGGTGCCGTTGACCTTGACGTCGCTGTCGATGTCGGCCCAGCGGGCGTCGATGCGGATCGCGCTGCGTTCGCCGATTGCGAAGTCGATGCCGGCATGCGCGGCCAGGCCCCAGGAGTCGCCGAGCTCGAGGTCGGTGCCGGCGAGGGCGCCGGTGGTGTCTTCGCTGAAGAAGGTGGTGTAGTTCAGGCCGAGGCCGACGAAAGGCGTGGCCTTGCTGCGGTTGATGAAGTGGTACTGCAGCGAGATGACCGGCGGCAGGTGCCTGGTGCTGCCGACCTTGCCGACGCCGCGGATGTCGATTTCGTGCTGGAACGGCAATGCGGCCAGCACCTCGATGCCGAGGTTGTCGCGCAGGAAGTATTCGAAGGTGATCGTGGGGCGGACGCTGCTGCCGACCTCGGTGGGCGGCAGCGGGCCGAGGCCGAGGGCGGTGGCGTCGAGCCTGCCGTTGTCGGACTTGGGGGCGACGTTGTGGACGCCGAGGCCGAGGGTCCAGTCTCCCCTGGACTGTGCGGCGGCGGGCAGGGCGGCAGCGGCGAGGGTCGCCGCCAGCAGCCACGTGGTGGTGCGCTTCATGGGGGTTGCTCCGTGTGGGGACGGCGACAGTCTGGTCCTGGCGCCGCGGCGACCACCTTGATCAGGATCATTGCAGTCGCAACCACCGCGGATCGGGGAATCGCGGCGCGTTCCGCGACGGCGGCCTGCTAGAATCGACTTCCTTTTCCACCCTGTCCGGGAGTCCGCGCACCATGGCGATCAAGGTAGGCATCAACGGTTTCGGCCGCATCGGCCGCAACGTGTTGCGTTCGGCAGTCCAGAACTTCGGCGACGACATCGAGATCGTCGGCATCAACGACCTGCTCGAACCCGATTACCTGGCCTACATGCTGCGCTACGACTCGGTGCACGGCCGCTTCAAGGGCGAGGTGTCGATCGACGGCGGCACGCTGGTGGTCAACGGCAAGCGCATCCGCCTGACCCAGGAGCGCGATCCGGCGAACCTGAAGTGGGACGAGGTGGGCGCCGAGGTGGTGATCGAGTCCACCGGCCTGTTCCTCGACAAGGCCACCGCGCAGAAGCATCTCGACGCGGGCGCGAAGAAGGTGATCCTGTCGGCGCCGTCGAAGGACGACACGCCGATGTTCGTGTTCGGCGTCAACGACAAGACCTACAAGGGCGAGGCGATCATCTCCAACGCCTCGTGCACCACCAACTGCCTGGCGCCGATCGCCAAGGTGCTCAACGACAAGTGGGGCATCAAGCGCGGCCTGATGACCACGGTGCACGCGGCCACGGCGACGCAGAAGACGGTCGACGGCCCGAGCAACAAGGACTGGCGCGGCGGCCGCGGCATCCTGGAGAACATCATTCCCTCGTCCACCGGCGCGGCCAAGGCCGTGGGCGTGGTGATCCCGGAGCTCAACAAGAAGCTGACCGGCATGAGCTTCCGCATCCCGACCAGCGACGTGTCGGTGGTCGACCTGACCGCGGAACTCGAGAACCCGGCCAGCTACGACGAGATCAAGGCCGAGATGAAGGCGCAGAGCGAAGGCGCGCTCAAGGGCATCCTCGGCTACACCGAGGACAAGGTGGTCGCCACCGACTTCCGCGGCGATGCACGCACCTCGATCTTCGACGCCGACGCGGGCATCGCGCTCGACCCGACCTTCGTCAAGATCGTCAGCTGGTACGACAACGAGTGGGGCTATTCCAACAAGTGCCTGGAAATGGTGCGCGTGGTTGCCGGCAAGTGAGCCGGCGGTAGCCCGAGGCGATACCCGGAGCCCCGCTTGCGCGGGGCTTCTTGTTTTCGCGACCCGGCCCGCTAAGGTGGCCGGCAATGCGCCCGGAGCGGCGCCCGACGGGATGGCGGAATGGAAGGTCTCCTGACCCTGCTGGTGCTGGTGGCGCTTGCGGTGCCGGTGCTGTTGATCGTGGCGCTGGTGTCGATCGGTGGGCTGAAGCGCCGCGTCGCGGACCTGGAAGATGCGGTCGTGCGCCTGCGGGCCGATGCCGAAGCGCCTTCGCGCGCGGCGGCGCCTGCGCAGCGCGAGGCGCCTGATGTGGCCGCTCCGCCGCGCGCGGTGGTCCCGCCCGAACCTACGCTGGCCGAGTTGACGGCGTCTCCGCCGCCGACGATCGCGTCGCGGCCGCCCGCGCCGGCCGCCGGCCCTGCGGCGCCGACTCCGCCGCCGCTGCCACCGCGCGCGGACGTGGCGCCCGAAGCGGTTCCGCCGCCTCCGCCGCGTCGTCCGGCGGCGCCACCGCCGCCGAATTTCGTCGACGTCGCACTGCGCGCGGTGAAGCGCTGGTTCACCGTCGGCAACGTGCCGGTGAAGGTCGGCATGCTGGTGCTGCTGGCAGGCGTGGCGGCGCTGCTCAAGTACGGCAACGACCAGGGCTGGTTCCACCTGCCGATGGAACTGCGCCTCGCGGGCGTGGCCGCGGCGGCGCTGGCGGGGCTGGTCTTCGGTTGGCGCCAGCGCTTCGACAGGCCGGCGTTCGCGCTGGCGCTGCAGGGCGGTGCGATCGGCGTGCTGCTGCTGGTGGTGTTCGCGGCGTTCAAGCTCTACGGGCTGCTCCCGGCGGGCGCCGCGTTCGGGCTGAGCATCGCCCTGGTCGCCGGGCTCGGCGTGCTCGCGGTGCTGCAGGATTCGCGCACGCTGGCGGTGCTCGGCATCCTCGCCGGCTTCCTCGCGCCGATCTGGCTCTCGACCGGCAGCGGCAACCACGTCGCGCTGTTCTCCTACTACGCGGTGCTCAACGCGGCGATCTTCGCCATCGCCTGGGTGAAGTCGTGGCGGGTGCTGAACCTACTGGGCTTCGTCTTCACCTGGGGCATCGGCATCGTGTGGGGCGTGCTGGCGTACTCGCCGGACAAGCAGGCGAGCACGCAGCCGTTCCTGGTGCTGTTCTTCGTCTTCTACCTGCTGCTGCCGATCCTGTATGCGCGCAGGCGTCCGCCCGGCCGTCGCGACCTGGTCGACGGCTGCCTGCTGTTCGGCACGCCGCTGATCGCGTTCTCGCTGCAGGCGGCGCTGCTCGACGGCGAGCGCATGCCGCTGGCGTTCTGCGCGCTGGCGCTGGCCGTGGTGTACGCGGCGCTGGCGTGGGCGCTGCGGCGGCGCGAAGGTTACGCGGTGCTGGCGCAGGCGCACGCGCTGCTGGCGGTGGGCTTCGCGACGTTGTCGGTGCCGCTGGCGCTGTCGGCGCGCGCGACCGCCTGCGTGTTTGCGCTCGAGGGCGCGGCGCTGGTGTGGCTGGGCCTGAAGCAGCGCCGCGTGCTGCCGCAGTGGACCGGCCTCGGCCTGCAGCTGGCGGCGGCGGTGGCGTATTCGCTGGGCATGTCGACGCTGCCGGCGCCGGACGTGCAGGCGATCGCGAATCCTGCGTTCATGGGCGCGCTGCTGATCGCGCTCGCCGGCTTCGCCAGTGCATGGTCGTATCGCGACGAAGGCGAGCCGCGCATCGCGCTGATGTACTACCTCTGGGGCCTGGCCTGGTGGGCCGGCAACCTGTTCCACGAGATCGTCGGCTTTGTCGACGGCGATGCCCAGGTCGACGCGATGCTGGCGGCGACCGCGGTGACCGGCTGGCTGGCGGCGGAAGTGCACCGGCTGCGCCCGGCGCGCGCGCTGGCGGCGACAACGCTGCTCGCGCTGGCGGCGGCGATCCCGTTCGCGCTGCTGCAGACCGCGGTGCACGGACATCCGTTCGAAGGTGCCGGCGTCTGGGCGTGGCTGGCCTACGCCTTGCTCGGCGTGCGCAGCCTGCTGTGCCTGCGCAGCGACGACGACCACATCGGCGACTGGGCGCAGTTCGCGTGGTGGCTGGTGTGGCCGTCGGTGCTGGCGCTGTTCGCGGGCTGGCTGACCGAGCATGTCGCGCTCGACCACGGCTGGACCCTGGCGGCGCTGGCGCTGCCGTGGATCGCGCTGATGCTGGTGTCGATGGCGCGCTGGCCGCTGCTGCGCGTGCCGCGCGGCGAGCGTTTCGACGACCTGCGCCTGCCGCTGCAGGTCACGGTGTCGCTGCTGCTCGCGCTGTGGTGGTGGTCGACGCAGCTGGCGCCCGGCGATGCCGATCCGCTGCCGTGGTTGCCGCTGCTCAATCCGCTGGAGCTGGTGCAGGTGGGCGTGCTGGTGCTGCTCGCGCGCTGGCTGTGGTCGGATGAGGCGCCGCGCGCGCTGGCGTCGATGCGGGTGACGCTGCTGTCGGCGGCCGGCTTCGCCCTGGTCACCGCGGTCACGCTGCGCGCCGTGCACCAGTGGGGCGGCATCGCCTGGGATGCGCGCCTGGTCGAGAGCAGCCTCGCGCAGACCAGCCTGACCGTGGTCTGGAGCCTGCTCGGCGTGATCGGCTGGATCGCGGGCTCGCGCCGCGGCCAGCGCACGCTGTGGCTGGCCGGCGCGGTGCTGATGGGCGTGGTGCTGGCGAAGCTGGTGCTGGTCGATCGCCAGCATCTGGGCGACCTGCTGGGCATCGGCTCGTTCATCGCCTACGGGCTGCTGTGCACGCTGGTGGGCTACCTTGCGCCGGCGCCGCCGCGCGAACAGGCGATCGGGAACGGAGAGACTGCATGACGCTTCGAACGGGAATCCTGGGGCTGGCGCTGCTGGCAGGCGCCGCGTTCGCCGCGCCCGTCGACGACTACGCCGTGCAGTGGCCGATCGCGCTGTCCGGCGACGATGCCGGCGCCTACGGGGTGACGCTCGACGCCTCGGTCTATCGCGAGGCGCGGTCGCCGGCCTTGCGCGATGTCGATGTCATCAACGCAGACGGTGTCGCGGTGCCCGCCCAGCTGTTTCGTCCCGACGACGGCATGACGGAGGCCGACAGGCGCGTGCCGGTGCGCTGGTTCGTGCTGCCGACCAGCTCCACGGCGGCGTCGGGCGACTGGTCGATGGCGGTCGAGCGCAGCCGCGACGGACGCGTGCTGCGCGTGGAGGCACGTGACGGCGCTGCGCGTGGAGACGACGCGGTCGCGTGGCTGCTGGATACCAGCGACGTGGACGCCACCGTCGAGGCCCTGCACCTGGAGTGGGCGCCGGACGCGGGCAGCGTCGACCGCGGTTACCGCGTGGAAGCCAGCGACGACCTGCGCGTATGGCGCGTGGTGCAGCCGGTCGCGCAACTGGTGGATCTGTCGCGCGATGGCGAGCGCCTCGTGCAGCGCCGCGTGCCGGTGGGAACGCAGGCGCGCTACCTGCGGCTGCTGCCCGCGGGCGGGACCGGGCGCGTGCAGCTGGCGGCGGTGCAGGCCGAGCTTGCGCCGGTGGTGAAGCGCCGACCGCTGCAGTGGCAGCAGCTGTCGGGCGAGACGGTCGAGGCGCAGGGCGTGCGCTTCCATGCGTTCACGCTCGACGGCCGCTACCCGGTCGAGGCCGCCGACGTGCAGCTCGACGGCAACAGCACCGGGCAGTGGACGCTCTACAGCCGCGAGGATGGCGATTCCCCGTGGACGCTGCGCGCCGGTCCCTGGGTCGCCTATGCCATCGGCAGCGGCAACGATGCGAACCGCTCGGCGCCGCAGCCGCTGTCGGGCCCCACGCGCGACCGCGAATGGAAGCTGGTCGGCAACGCGCCGACGGCGCAGCCGCCGCAGCTGCGGCTCGGCTGGCGGCCCGAGGCGCTGGTGTTCGTCGCGCAGGGCGCACCGCCGTACCGCCTCGTCGCCGGCAGCGCGCGTGCCGGGCGCGTCGATGCACCGCTGGCGCAGTCGCTCGACGAAATCCGCCGCGCACGCGGTCCCGGCTGGCGGCCGGGCGTGGCGACGCCGGGGACGATGCAGCCGCTGGCCGGCGAACAGGCGCTGCAGCCGGCGCCGGCGCAGCGCGACTGGCGTTCGTGGCTGCTGTGGGCCCTGCTGGTGGCCGGCGCGCTGCTGGTGGCGGGCTTCGCGATGAGCCTGCTGCGCAAGCCGCGGAGCTGATCGCAGCGGATCGTGGCAGGTGCAACGTTTGCCTGGCGGATGCACGCCGTCGACAATAGGCGCGGACTCCACAACGACGACGCGCCGATGACCATCCTCCGCATGACCGACCTCGATCTTTCCGGCAAACGCGTGCTGATCCGGCAGGACCTCAACGTGCCGATCGACAACGGCCAGATCACCTCCGAGCAGCGCATCACCGCGTCGATCCCGACGCTGAAGCTGGCGCTGGAGAAAGGGGCGGCGGTGATGGTGACCTCGCACCTGGGCCGGCCGAAGGAAGGGCAGTGGAGCGAGGAGGACTCGCTGGCGCCGGTGGCGAAGCGGTTGGGCGAACTGCTCGGCGTCGACGTGCCGCTGCTGCGCGACTGGGTCGACGGCGTCGACGTCGCGCCCGGGCAGGTCGTGCTGCTGGAGAACTGCCGGATGAACGTCGGCGAGGGCAAGGACAGCGAGGAGCTCGCGAAGAAGTACGCCGCGCTGTGCGACGTGTTCGTGATGGACGCCTTCGGCACCGCGCATCGCGCGCAGGCGTCCACACACGGCGTCATCCGCTTCGCGAAGCAGGCCGCGGGCGGCCCGCTGCTGATGGCCGAACTCGACGCGCTGGCCAAGGCGCTCGACAACCCGGCGCGGCCGCTGCTGGCGATCGTGGCCGGCAGCAAGGTCTCGACCAAGCTCGAACTGCTGTCGAACCTGGTCGGGAAGGTCGACCAGCTGATCGTCGGCGGCGGCATCGCCAACACCTTCATCGCCGCGCAGGGCCTGGCCGTGGGCAAGTCGCTGCACGAGGCCGACCTGGTCGAGACCGCGCGCAAGATCATGGTCGACGCGAAGGCGCGCGGCGCGGACATCCCCGTGCCGACCGACGTGGTGGTCGCGAAGCAGTTCCACCCGGACGCGGAGGCCACGGTGAAGGCGGTCGCCGACGTCGCCGAGGACGACCTGATCCTCGACATCGGCCCCGACACCGCCGCGCGCTATGCCGGCATGATCGCCGGTGCCGGCACCGTGGTCTGGAACGGCCCGGTCGGCGTGTTCGAGTTCGACGCCTTCGGCAAGGGCACCGAAACCCTGGCGCGCGCGATCGCCGCGTCGAAGGCGTTCTCGATCGCCGGCGGCGGCGACACCCTCGCGGCGGTCGACAAGTACGGCATCGCCGGCGACGTGTCCGATATCTCCACCGGCGGTGGCGCCTTCCTCGAATTCCTCGAAGGCAAGACCCTGCCCGCGGTCGCGGCGCTGGACGCGCGCGGCTGAGCGCGGTCCCCCGTTGCCAACTCCGCCCGCCATAGTAGGCTTGTGCGGAAGGGGACTGGGCAGGTTGGGGGATGGGCAGGAATCTGTGGCTGTGGACGTCGCTCCTGCTGGCAGGGGCGGCGCAGGGGGCGGTGGTCGAGCACCAACGCGGGGAATACCGCTTCGGTACCGGTCCGGTGCCGGATTTCGTCGAGCGCGCGGAGCTTCCCGCGCAGTGGCCGGCGGACGCGCCCGGCGCCGACGACGAGCGCTGGCGCTACTGGCTGCACGACCTGCAGTCGGACCGGCGCGGCGGTCGCGACGCACTGTTCGTGGACTATGCCTACGAGGCGCGCGGCGCATCGCTGGTCGGGGAGGCGGGGCGCTTCCAGATCAGCTTCAATCCCGAATACCAGCAGTTGCAGATCCATGACGTGGAGCTGCGCCGCGACGGCGCCTGGCACGATCGCCTCGACGCCGACCGCATTTCGCTCGCGCGGCGCGAGGACGGCTTCGAGCAGGACCTCGCCGACGGCATCGTCACCGCGCTGATCGTGCTCGACGACGTGCGCCGCAACGACGTGATCCGCGTCGCCTACAGCATCACCGGCAGCAATCCGGTGCTCGCGGGGCAGGGCAGCGACTGGATGCGCTTCGGCTGGCAGAACCCGACGTTGCGCTCGCGCCTGCGCGTGCTGATGGATCCGGGCACGAAACCGCGCATCCATCGCGAGAACGGCGCGCCGGAACCCGTGGTGCGCGAACGGCCGGACGGCTTCGAGGTCGTGCTGGACGCGCCGCCGCAGCCGGTCATCGTCGACGACCAGCAGTATCCGGCCTGGTACCAGCCGTATCCGCTGGCGCAGGTTGCCCGCGACCAGGGCTGGAAGCAGGTCGTCGACTGGGCGCTGCCGCTGTACCCGCGGGTCGACCGCCTGCCCGACGAACTCGAGGCGAAGCTGCAGGAATGGCGCGCGCTGCGCGACGAGCGCGCGCGCATCACCGCCGCGGTGCGGCTGGTGCAGGACGAAGTGCGCTATTTCGGCGTCGAGATGGGCGAGAACACCCATCGCCCGACCGCGCCCGCCGAAACCTGGCGTCGCCGCTACGGCGACTGCAAGGACAAGGTCTACCTGCTGGTCAGCCTGCTCGGGCGCATGGACATCCGCGCGGTTCCGGCGCTGGTCAGCACCTCGCGCGGCAAGGCGGTCTCCGCTTTCGTGCCCTCGGCGTCGGTGTTCAACCACGTGATCGCGCGGATCGAATCGGGCCGCGAGGTACTGTGGGTGGATCCGACCATCACCCTGCAGGGCGGCACGGCGGGCGCCTACGACCTCAGCGCCTACGGCGCGGCGCTGGCGATCGCGCCCGGCGGCGGCCGCATCGAGTCGATCGAAGCGCCGGACCGCGGCCGCGAGCGCAACGGCATCACGGTGGTCGAGCGCTACGTGCCGCAGGCCGATGCGCGCGAGGTGCGGCTCGACGTGGAAACGGTCTACCGCGGCGATTCCGCGGACCAGCGCCGCAGGTCGTTCGCCAACGAACGCGGCGACGACCTGTCGCGGCGCTACGCCGACTACTATCGTCGCCGGCTCGGCGAGCTCGAAGTGCTGGCCGCGCCGCAGCTTCGCGACGACCGCGAGGACAATGCGCTGACGGTGACCGAACGCTACCTGCTGAAGGCGCCCTTTGACGACGAGGGCGTTTCGGTCAAGGCGCTCGGCGTGTTCGCCGACACGCTGCAGGAGATCAGCCGGCTGCCGACGTCGATGGCCCGCACCGCGCCGCTCGCCTATGCCGCGCCCGGGCGCTACCGCCACGAGATCGAAGTGGCGATGCCCGAGCGCTGGACCGCGACCTTCGGCAAGGAGCAGCAGCGCGTGTCGTCGAAGGCCTTCGAGTACGCGCGGGATGTAGACGTGGCCGACGGCCATGCGCGCGTCGTCTACCAGCTCGACGTGAGCCAGTCCGAAGTGGCGGGCGGCGATGCGGCCGGGCATCTGGAGCAGGTACGCAGGCTGCAGGACGGGCTGTCGGCGACGCTGCGGTTCCGGATGCCGGCGGGCGTCGCCGCGGACGAACGGCAGCGGCGGCTGCAGCAGCTGCTGCGCAATGCGATCGATGAAGGAACCGACAAATGAAACTCCACGTCCTGTCCGCGCTGTTCCTGCTGGCGACGCTGGGCGGCGCACTGCCGGTGGCCGCGCAGGAGCGCGGCATCAGCGTGCGCGACGTGATCCAGGCGCCGGAGGCGGCCTGGAGCCGCTTCCTGTCGGACCCCGCCTATGCCGAGGCCTACGACGCCTACGACGCGCTGGGCGAAGTGGGATACGCCCTGCTCGAGGTGGATCCCGAAGCCTGCCGGAGCAAGCGCGACGTGCTGGAAGCCGCGGTGCTGAAGGCGCCGGTCAGCATCGCGCTGCATCGCGCGCGCATGCTGTGCGCCGAGGCGCTGGAGGACGACGCCGTCGCCGAGGAAGCCCTGCTCGCGGTCGGCGCGCTGTCGCGGCTGGCGCTGGCCGACGGGCGCGAGTCCTTCTGGCCGCGGCCCGCCCGGGTGATGGGGCCGCTCGACATCTACGCGGTGCTGGCGTCGAGCGGGCTCGAATTCCGCTACGAGTACTACCCGCAGGTCGAGGTGCAGCGCTACTTCCCGCTGGTGGTGGCGGCCTGGGACGAGGAACTCGGCGCCGAACGGCACCTGTCGTTCGACTATATCGATACCGCGGACCGGATCGTGCGCGGCAATCCCTTCTCCGGCTACCCGGCGCAGCGCCGCAGCCTCGCCGATTCCTTCAGGGACGCGATGGCGGCGCAGGGCGAATCGTCGGACATCGACCTGCAGGCGATCCAGGCCTTCCGCATGGCCGGGGGCAAGGTGGACGCCCTCGCCGAACTGCGGCCGGGCGCCGAGGCCGGCGGGCTGCAGTCCCTGGCGACGTGGCTGCTGGTGTGCGCCAGGCAGCCGGACAAGGGCTGCGACGATGGATGGGTGGATTTGCTGCTGCCCCGGGCCGAAGCCGAGCATGCGGCGTACATGACGCTGCTGGCGATGGCCTACGCGACCGGCGTCGGCGTCGGGCAGGACCTGCAGGCGGCCGCGGCGATGCTCGATGCCGCGGATCGCCGCTGGCATCGCGATGGCGCCACCGTGATGTTCGCCCGCACGTGGATCCTGCTCGATGGCGCGCCGCCGCCCGCGTTCCTGGTGCAACGCATGGAAGCTGCGCGGCAGCGTGGCAACGTCCTGGTTCCCGCGATCACCGCGTCGTGGAAACTCGCGGCGAAGGGCGTGCCGCAGCTCGACCCGACCGAATTGCGCGCGCTGGCCGATCCCGCCAACAACGGCGTCGGCAAGGGTTATGCGCTCCTGGTCAACTACCACCGCCAGCGCGAGGAAGCGCTCGTCGCCAACGGCTGGATGAAGTACGCCGCCGATGCCGGCGATCCCGATGCGCAGGCGGCCACCGGCATCGCGCTGTACGGGGCGGCGAAGAACGATGCGCAGCGCGAGGATGCGCTGCGCCTGGTCGCGCTCGGCGCCCAGGGCGGCAGCGCCGGGGGCGCGCGCTTCATGGCGCACCAGGGCATGCGCCGGCAGGACTGGAAGGACGCCGAAGGCTGGCTGCTGGCGGCGGCGGTGTCGGGCAACGTCGACGCGCTGCTCGATCTTGCGCGGATCTACGAGTGGGAACGCCCCGGTATCCACGGCACCCGGGAGCAGGCGATCGAGACCTATCGGTCGCTGTCGGAGGAGGTCGACAGCATCGAAGCGCGCCGCCGGTTGGCGAGCATGGCGCTGGAAGGTCGCGGCATGGCGAAGGATCCGGCGCAGGCCGAACGCTGGCTGCGCGCGGATGCGGAGAAGGGCGACGGCGAATCGGCGGCGCGGCTGGGATATGCCCATCTCACCGGCGAGATCCCGCCCGGCGACGAGGCGGAGGGCGCGCGCTGGATGGAGCGGTCGATCGCGGCCGGCTACACGCTGGCGTACGTCGAGTACGGCAACTGGCATTTCTATCGCAGCGGCAACGCGCTGGAAGCGCGCAGGCGCGGCATCGCGCTGTGGCGCAAGGGCGTCGAGGCCGGCGACGGCATGGCCAGGAACAATCTCGCCTGGGCGCTGTGCACCGCGCCCGAGCCGGAACTGTTCGACGCGGCCGCCGGGCTGGCGGAAGCCGGGCGCCTGCTGGAAACCGCGAGCGGCATGCCTGCCTGGATCGATACGGCCGCGGCCTGCCATGCCGCCGCCGGCGACCATGCGCGCGCGATCGAACTGCAGCAGGAGGCCATGGCCTCGCTCACGCCAGCCGAGATCGAGGCAGACGCCAGCCGGGAGCAGGGATTCGCGGCGCGACTGGCGCTCTACCGCGCGGGCAAGCGCTACGTCGAAGCGCATCGCACGGAAGCGGACTACGACTGAACCGCAGCGGGCGTCGGCGGCGCCTTACCCGTCGCGCCGGCGCCGGTCCTGCGCCAGCAGGCCGAACAGTTCCGAATCGGTGGCGTCGTCGCCGACGAAGAAGCGCTCGCGCAGCAGGCCTTCGCTGCGGAAGCCAAGGCGCAGCAGCAGCCGGCGCGAGGCGGCGTTGCGCGGGTCGATGTCGGCTTCGATGCGGTGCAGGGCCAGGGTGCGGAAGCCCCAGTCCAGCGCCAGCGCGACGGCTTCGGCGGCGAGGCCGCAGCCCCAGTGGTCGGCGCGCAGGGCATAGCCGATTTCCGCGCGCCGGTGGCGTGCGTCGAAGTGAAACAGGGTGCAACTGCCGATCGCGGTGTCGCTGCGGCGGTCGGCGACCAGCCAGTTGAGCATCGTGCGGTGCTCGAACGCTTCCAGCATCTCCTCGACCTTGCCCTCGGCCTGCATGCGCTCGCGCATGGGCGCGTGGCTCCAGTAGCGCATCACGTCCGGGTCGGAGAACAGCGCGAACACGGCGTCGACGTCGTCCGCGCGCGGGCCGCGCAGGCGCAGGCGCTGTCCCGACAGGACAGGAAATCCCGGCAGGTCGGCAAGGCGGGCGTTGAGGTCACCGGACATGTGGGAGATTGCCATCGGGCTCGGCTAGGATAGTGGGCTTACGCGGCATTGCCGCGATCCTTACTCCTGCAACGGATCCTCGTCCATGTCCGAACATCGCCGCCGTACCCGCATCCTCGCCACGCTCGGTCCGGCGACGGACCCGCCCGGCGTCCTCGAGGCCATCCTGCGCGCGGGCGTGAACGTGGTGCGGCTGAATTTCTCGCATGGCGATCCCTCGCAGCAGATCGCGCGCGCGCAGGCCGTGCGCGAGGCCGCGGCGCGCGTGGGCATCGAGATCGGCATCCTCGCCGACCTGCCCGGGCCGAAGATCCGCGTCGAGCGCTTCGCCGACGGCAAGGTGTCGCTGAAGGCGGGCGACCGTTTCGACCTGCTCGCCAGCGAGGACGCGCCGCCCGGTACGCAGCACGAGGTCGGCGTGAGCTACCTCGGCCTGCCCGGCGACCTGTCGCCCGGCGACGTGCTGATGCTCGACGACGGCATGGTGCAGCTCAAGGTCGAGCGCATCGAGGGCCAGCGCATCGTCAACACCGTGCTCAACGACAGCGTGCTGTCCGACCGCAAGGGCCTGAACAAGCTCGGCGGCGGCCTGTCGCTGGGCGCGCTGACCGAGCGCGACCGCGAGCTGATCGGCATCGCCGCGCAGATCGGCGTCGATTTCATTGCGGTGTCGTTCTGCCGCAACGCCGCCGACATGGAGGAGGCGCGCACGATCGCGCGTTCGCACGGCAGCGACGCCGCACTGGTGTCGAAGGTCGAGCGCGCCGAGGCGATCGAGAACCTGGCCGAGGTGATCGACGCCAGCGATGTGGTGATGGTCGCGCGCGGCGACCTGGGCGTGGAGATCGGCGACGCCGAACTGCCGGGCCTGCAGAAGAAGATCATCCGCGAGTCGCTGGCGCGCAACAAGGTCGTGATCACCGCGACCCAGATGCTGCAGTCGATGACCGACTCGCCGATCCCCACGCGCGCCGAGGTGCTGGACGTGGCCAACGCGGTGATCGACGGCACCGACGCGGTGATGCTCTCGGCCGAGACCGCGGCGGGCAACTTCCCGCTGCGCGCGGTCGAGGCGATGGCGCGCATCTGCACCGGCGCCGAGCGCCAGTTCGCGCACGACACCGACTTCGAGCAGGCGCAGCGCAACCTCGAGCGCGCCGACCACGCCATCGCGATGGCGGCGATGTTCCTGAGCGAGCACATCGGCGTCGGCGCGATCGTGGCGATGACCGAATCCGGCGGCACCGCGCGCTACCTCTCGCGCTTCCGTTCGGGCGCGCCGATCTACGCGTTCTCGCGCCACGCCGGCGCGCGCCGGCGCATGGCGCTGATGCGCGACGTGTTCCCGATCGACTACGACAGCCGCGGCCAGACCCCGCGCGAGGCCGCGCGTGGCAGCGTGCGCCTGCTGGTGGAGGCGGGCCTGCTCGATGCCGGCGATCGCCTGGTGTTCACCAGCGGCGAGCACATGGAGATGCATGGCGCGACCAACACGCTGCGGCTGCTGCAGATCGGCGGCGACGGCCGCGCCGAGGGGCTGGGCGAACTGTAGGGAAACAGGCAGCGTCATCCCCGCCTTCGCGGGGATGACGTTTGCTGTCGCGTGGCGGAAGATGCGTGCGGAAGCGGCGGGTTGCGTCGGGCCGGGCGCTATAATTCCGCTTCTCTCCGAACCGGCCGACCTCCCGTCATGAGCATCGAAACGCTCGCCCAGACCGCCCTGGCGATGGTCGCCCCGGGCAAGGGCATCATCGCGATCGACGAATCCACCAGTACGATCGCCAAGCGTTTCGACGCCGTCGGCATTCCCAACAGCGAGGAGAACCGTCGCGCCTACCGCGAGCTGCTGCTGACCACGCCGAAGCTGGGCGACCATATCAGCGGCGCGATCCTCTACGACGAGACGATCCGCCAGTCGACCAAGGCCGGCGTGCCGTTCACCAGGGTCATGGCCGACAGCGGCATCCTGCCCGGCATCAAGGTCGACAAGGGCCCGCAGCCGCTGGCCGGCTTCCCCGGCGAAGTGGTGACCGAGGGCCTGGACGGCCTGCGCGCGCGGCTGGAGGAGTACTACAAGCTCGGCGCGCGCTTCGCCAAGTGGCGCGCGGTGATCCACATCGGCGACGACATCCCGTCGGGCACCTGCATCGAGGCCAACAGCCACGCGCTGGCGCGCTACGCCGCGCTGTGCCAGGAGCAGGGCCTGGTGCCGATGGTCGAGCCGGAGGTGCTGATGGACGGCGGCCACGACATCGAGACCAGCTACGAGGTGCACGAGGTAGTGCTGCGCTCGCTGTTCGACGCGCTGTACCAGCACAACGTCATGCTGGAGGGCACGATCCTCAAGGCGTCGATGGTGCTGCCGGGCAAGGACAGCGGCGAGGAAGGCTCGATCGACGAAGTCGCCGAGTCCACCCTGATGTGCCTGAAGTCGTCGGTGCCGGCGATCCTGCCGGGCATCGTGTTCCTGTCCGGCGGGCAGGGCGACGAGGACGCCACCGCGCACCTGGACGCGATGAACCGCATGGGCCCGCACCCCTGGCCGCTGTCGTTCTCCTACGGGCGCGCGATGCAGTCGGCGGCACTGAAGATCTGGTCGCAGGACCTGGCCGGCAACGTGGCCAAGGCGCAGGAGACGGTCTTCGCGCGGGCCCGCGACAATGGCCTGGCGGCGCGGGGCCAGTGGGGCAGGGCGACCTGAACGCCACGGCCCCGGGTGAACCGCGCGCGCCGGACCGGCTGTCCGCGGGCGGGACCACGGGAAACGCACGAGCGCGGGATCGGTTGACCGCGAGGGGTGGCTGAACCCCCCAGCTGAAGACACACAAGTCTGAAGCAGGCGCCGGATAGAATCGAAGGGATTGCTCCCCCCGCCCGGATGCCCATGCCCCTGCGTTCCCTGTCGACCTGGCCCGCCCTGGCCGTTGTGCTGGCCTGCCTGCTGTTGTCCGGCTGCGGAGGCGACGGCCAGGCGGCCGGAAACGGGTCCGCGTCCGCCACGGTCGTGACCACCCAAGTCGTCGCCCTGCAGCCATGGAACGACACGATCTCGGCGCTGGGTACGGTCAAGGCGCGCGAATCGGTGACCGTCACCGCCAAGGTCAGCGAGACCGTCGAGCGCGTGCATTTCGACAGCGGCGACGAGGTCGCGGCCGGCGCCACCCTGGTCACGCTGTCGGGCAACCAGCAGCAGGCCACGCTGCAGGCGGCCGAGGCCGCGGCGAAGGAGGCCGAGCAGCAGTACCGGCGCGGCACCGAGCTGGTGCAGCAGCAGCTGATCGCGCGCTCGCAGCTCGACACGCAGCGGGCGACGCGCGATGCCGCGCTGGCGCGCGTGGCGGAAATGCGCGCCGACATCGGCGACCGCCGCATCCGCGCACCGTTCGCCGGCGTGCTCGGCATCCGCCAGGTCAGCCCGGGCGCGCTGGTCACGCCGGGCACGGTGGTCGCGACGCTCGACGACATCTCGCGCGTGCACGTCGATTTCCAGGTGCCCGAGATGCACCTCGCGCACGTCGCGCGCGGGCATGCGCTCAGCGGCACCAGCGTGGCCTGGCCGGGGCAGGCGTTCGAGGGCGAAGTGTCCAGCATCGACGCGCGCATCGATCCGGGCACGCGCGCGGTCACCGTGCGCGGCGATTTCCCCAACCCGGACCGGCGCCTGCGCCCGGGCATGCTGCTGCAGGTGCAGGTGGCGCGTCCGCAGCGCGAGGCGCTGGTGCTGCCCGAGATCGCGGTGGTGCAGGTCGGGCGCGAGAGCTTCGTCTGGCGGGTGAAGGACGACGGCACCGTCGAGCGCGCGACGATCGCGGTCGGCGAACGCAGCGCGGGCAGGGTCGAGGTGTTGCAGGGCATCGCGGCCGGTGACCGCATCGTGATCGAAGGGACCGGCAAGCTGCGCCCGGGCATCGGCGTGACCGAGGAGGCGCAACCGCCGGCCACCGGCGAGGCGCCTGCGGCGGGCGGGGGCCAGGCGCGGTGAAGCTGTCCGACATCTCCATCAAGCGGCCGGTGTTCGCGGTCGTGGTCAGCCTGCTGCTGGTGGTGCTGGGGCTGATGTCGTTCATGCGCCTGACCGTGCGCGAACTGCCGAACATCGACCCGCCGATCGTGTCGGTGGACGTCACCTATCCGGGCGCATCCGCGGCCGTGGTCGAAACCCGCATCACCCAGATCCTCGAGGACGCGCTGTCCGGCATCGAGGGCATCCGCACGATCCAGTCGCAGAGCCGCAACGGCCGCGCCGACGTGACCATCGAGTTCAATCTCAGCCGCGACATCGAGGCCGCCGCCAACGACGTGCGCGACGGCATCAGCCGGGTGATGGACCGCATGCCCGACGAGGCCGATCCGCCCGAGATCGCCAAGGTCGAGGCCGATGCCGACGCGATCATGTGGCTGAACATGCGTTCGTCGACGATGGATACGCTGGAGCTGAGCGACTTCGCCGAGCGTTACGTGCTCGACCGGCTGTCCTCGCTCGATGGCGTGGCGCGTGTGCAGCTGAGCGGCAGCCAGCGCTATTCGATGCGGATCTGGCTGGACCGCGACGCGATGGCGGCGCGCGGCATCACCGCCGCCGACGTGGAATCCGCGCTGCGCAGCGAGAACGTGGAACTGCCGGCGGGACGGATCGAATCCGAAAGCCGCGATTTCACCCTGCGCGTCGAACGCGGCTACCGCACGCCCGAGCAGTTCTCGCAGATTCCGCTGGGGCGCGGTAGCGACGGCTACGTGGTGCGGCTGGGCGACGTGGCCGAAGTCGAGATCGGGCCGCGCGAGCGGCGCTCGTACGCGCGCAGCAATTCGACTCCGAACGTGGGCCTGGGGATCGTGCGGACCTCGACCGCGAATGCGCTCGACGTGGCGCGCGCGGCGCGCGCCGAAGCCGAGCGCATCCAGCAGACCCTGCCCGAAGGCACCGAGATCTTCGTCGCTGCCGACAACACCCAGTTCATCGAAGCCGCGATCGAGCGCGTGTACTGGACGCTCGGCGAGGCGATGGTGCTGGTGTTCCTGGTCATCTGGCTGTTCCTGGGCAGCCTGCGCGCGGCCCTGATTCCGGCGGTGACCGTGCCGGTGTGCCTGGTGGCGGCGTTCATCGCGCTGTACGCCTTCGGGTACTCGATCAACCTGCTGACTCTGCTGGCGCTGGTGCTGTGCATCGGCCTGGTGGTGGACGATGCGATCATCGTGCTGGAGAACGCGCAGCGTCGCGTCGACCTGGGCGAGCCGCCGCTGGTGGCGGCAAAACGCGGCACCGCGCAGGTGGCGTTCGCGGTGATCGCGACCACCGCGGTGCTGGTGGCGGTGTTCCTGCCGATCGGCTTCATGGAGGGCAACAGCGGCCGCCTGTTCCGGGAGCTGTCGATCGCGCTGGCGTCGGCGGTCGCGCTGTCGGCCTTCGTCGCGCTGTCGTTGACGCCGATGATGTGTTCGAAGCTGCTCAAGCCGCATGGCAAGGAAACCGGGTTCAATGCCTGGATGAACCGCAGGCTCGGGAACCTGAGCGGCCACTATGGTCGCCGGGTCGGGCAACTGGTCGCGATCCCGGGCAAGCGGCTGCTGGCCCTGGTGCTGGCGGCGATGGCGCTGTGCGGGTTGGCCGCCGCGCTGCTGTTCCTGCGCGTCCCCAGTGAGCTGTCGCCCACCGAGGACCGCGGCCGCTTCTTCGTCAGCGTGGATGCGGCAGAAGGCGCGGGATTCGACTACATGGTCGGCCAGATCCAGCAGGTCGAGCGGATCTTCGCCGGTTACGTGGACGGCGACGGCCCGATCGAACGCGCCAATTCGCGTGTGCCGCGCGGTTGGGGCGGCAGCGAGGAAATGCACACCGGCAACGTGATCGTGTTCCTCAAGGACTGGCGCGAACGCGACGAAAGCACGGCGGACGTGGTTGGCCAGCTGCGCTCGGGCTTCGCCTCCCTGCCCGGCGTGCAGGTGCGCGCGAACGTGCCCGGTGGCCTGCTCGGGGGGCGCGGCCAGCGCTACCAGCTGGTGCTCGGCGGCCCCGACTACGGCGAACTGGCGCAATGGCGCGACCGGATGCTGCAACGGATCGAGGCCAACCCGGGCATCGTCGACGCGGATTCGGACTACAAGGAAACCCGGCCGCAGATGCGGGTCGAGATCGATCGCGCGCGCGCGTCCGACCTCGGCGTGTCGGTGCAGGAGATCGGGCGCACGCTGGAAACGATGATGGGCTCGCGCCAGGTGACCACCTACATCGACAACGGCGAGGAATACGACGTGATGCTGCAGGCCGGCCGCGAGAACCGCATGGCGCCGTCCGACCTCGCCAACACCTACGTGCGCGGGCGCGATGGCGAGCTGATCCCGCTGTCCAACCTGGTCACCCTGGGCGAGATCGCCGAGCCCGGCAGCTTCAACCGGTTCAACCGGCTGCGCGCGATCACCATCAGCGGCGGCCTTGCCCCCGGCTACACCATGGGCGAGGCGCTGGAATGGACCTATCGCGTCGCCGCGGAGGAGCTGCCGGACTATGCGCAGATCGACTGGAAGGGCGAGTCGCGCGAGTTCCAGGAAGCCGGTGGCGCGATCCTGGTCACCTTCCTGATGGCCCTGCTGATCGTCTACCTGGTGCTGGCGGCGCAGTTCGAGAGCTTCGTCCATCCGCTGGTGATCATGCTGACCGTGCCGCTGGCGGTGCTGGGCGCGCTGATCGGGCTGTGGATCACCGGCGGCACGCTGAACCTGTTCAGCCAGATCGGGATCGTGATGCTGGTCGGCCTGGCGGCGAAGAACGGCATCCTGATCGTCGAGTTCGCCAACCAGCTGCGCGATGAAGGCCGCAGCGTGCCCGAGGCGATTGCAGAGGCGTCGGCGGTGCGCCTGCGCCCGATCCTGATGACCGCCGCGGCGACGATCATGGGTGCGGTGCCGCTGGTCGTGGCCGGCGGGCCGGGCTCGGCGAGCCGTGCGACGATCGGCGTCGTGATCATTTCCGGCGTTGCGTTCGCCACCCTGCTGACCTTGTTCGTGGTGCCGGCGTTCTACGCCCTGCTGGCGCCGTTCACGCGCTCGCCCGACGCGCTGGCGAAGCAGCTGGAGCAGATGGAGCTGGAGACGCCCCAGGTCAGCGGCCACGCCTGAGCATGGTGCCGGATCCCGCCGCACCCCCGATTCCGTCATCCCGGCGAAAGCCGGGATCCATTTGGCTCCTCGTGTTTCGAAACGGCGTCATTGTCCCGGTGCGGAGAAGTCAAAATGGATCCCGGCTTTCGCCGGGATGACGGGGAATGACGGCAAGTGACAATGACGCAAACAACCTCTGCTCCCTTGTGGCGCGACACGATCCTTCCCGTCGACGCTGGCATCCGCCTGCGCGCCGGGGCAGGGGCGTGATGACGCGGGCTGTCGCCGTGTTCGCGCCGTGGGCGATGGCGGCGCTGGCGCGGCTGCACGACCTGCGGGTGTTCAGCCGGGTCCGGGGGGAAGGCCTGTGGCTGAAAACCGGGGTCAGAGTGCAATTTCCCCTCGACCGGGTCCACGCTTCCGGGGAATCGGGGGACATCGCACTCTGACCCCACCGCGGTTTTCCGCTATCGTTCCGCCTTCCGTGCGCTCGCCGTCCCGGTCGGAGCGTCCAATCGACCGATGGGGAGAGCATCCGTGGAAGAAGTTCTGGGCTGGATCAACGGCATCATCTGGAGCAAGGCGCTGATCGCGCTGTGCCTGGGCGCCGGGCTGTGGTTCTCGTTCCGCACGCGCTTCATGCAGGTGCGCGGTTTCATCGAGATGACGCGCCTGACCTTCACCGGGCAGAAGTCCGACGCCGGCGTGTCCTCGTTCCAGGCGCTGGCGCTGTCGATGTCCGGGCGCATCGGCATCGGCAACATCGCCGGCGTCGCCACGGCGATCGCGTTCGGCGGGCCGGGCGCGATCTTCTGGATGTGGGTGATGGGCTTCCTCGGCGCCTCGACCTCGTTCGTCGAGTGCTGCCTGGCGCAGATCTACAAGGAGAAGGACAACGAGGGACGCTACCGCGGCGGCCCGGCCTACTACATCGAGAAGGGCCTGGGGCTGAAGTGGTACGCGCTGGCGTTCGCGATCGCGACGATCGCCGCGGCCGGCGTGCTGATGCCGGGCGTGCAGGCCAATGCCATCGCCGACGGCATCGCCAACGCCTGCCAGGGCGGGGCGCTGTGCGGCTCGCTGGACGGCGAGGTGATGGGCATGGCCTCGCGCGATGCGCTCAAGCTCGGCATCGGCATCACGGTGGCGCTGCTGCTGGCGGCGATCATCTTCGGCGGCATCAAGCGCATCGCCGCGTTCGCCGAGTTCGTGGTGCCGTTCATGGCCATCGGCTACATCCTGACCGCGGTCACGGTCATGGCCATCAACTACGAGTACGTGCCGGAGATGTTCCGCATCATCTTCAGCAGCGCCTTCGGCATGCACGCCGGCTTCGGCGCGATGCTGGGCCTGGCGGTGGAGTGGGGCGTGAAGCGCGGCGTCTATGCCAACGAGGCCGGGCAGGGCACGGGGCCGCACGCCGCCGCCGCGGCCGAGGTCTCGCATCCGGCCAAGCAGGGCTACGTGCAGGCCTGGGCGATCTACTTCGACACCATGCTGATCTGCACCTCGACCGCGTTCCTGGTGCTGGCCACGGGCATGTACAACGTGCAGCTGCCCGACGGCACGATGCTGCAGGAAGCGCTGCCCGGCATCGAGGCCGGCGCCGGCTTCGTCCAGAACGGCATCAACACGGTGCTGCCGGGCTGGGGCGCGGGCTTCGTGGCGGTGGCGCTGTTCTTCTTCGCCTTCACCACGATCATGGCCTACTACTACATGGCCGAGACCAATCTCACCTACCTCAACGGCCACAGGACGCGTCCGCTGGCGACGCTGCTGCTGCGCCTGGCGATCACCGGCATGGTGGTCTTCGGCGCCTTCCACAACGCCGGGACGGCGTGGGCACTGGGCGACATGGGCGTGGGCCTGATGGCCTGGCTCAACATCATCGCGATCCTGCTGCTGCAGAAGCCCGCGCTGGCCGCCCTGCGCGACTACGAGCGGCAGAAGAAGCTGGGGCTCGACCCGGTGTTCGATCCGGATGCGCTCGGCATCCGCAACGCCGACTTCTGGCGCAAACGTGGCTAGGGCCGAGGTCGCGGGCAGATCCTGATGAGCGACAGGCGGACGCCGCGGCCGGCGCCCGGGCGCGATACGCCCTGGGGATCGCGCCGTCGCGACGAGGCGTCGCCCCCGCGTGACGTGCGCGGATCGCCGCCGGACGGCGGCGCCGGCGAACTGCGGCTGTACGGGTTGAACGCCGTGCGCGCGGTGTTCGCGCGCCGCCCGCAGGCGATCCGCAAGCTGTACCTGTCGCAGGCGCGCATCCCGCAGCTGCAGCCGCTGCTGAAGTGGTGCGCCGCCCACCGCATCGGCTACCGCGTGGTCGATGATGTCGACGAACTGCGCCGGCTGGCGGCGAGCACGCACCATGAAGGCGTGGTGGCCGACGTGCTGCGCGAAGCGCCGCGCGCGCTGCCCGACTGGCTGCGCGAGCTGCCGGACGGCCCGTGCTGCGCGCTGTGGCTGGACGGCGTCGGCAACCCGCACAACCTCGGCGCGATCCTGCGCTCGTCCGCGCACTTCGGGGTGTCGGCGCTGCTGCTGCCGGCGCATTCGACGCTGGCGCTGTCCGGCGCCGCCGCGCGCGTGGCCGAGGGCGGCGCCGAAGCCGTGCCGCTGGTGCGGCTGGGCCAGGGCGACGATGCGATCGCGCAGCTGCGCGAAGCGGGTTTCGCGCTGGCCGCCACCGTGGTGCGCGACGGCGGCGACCTGTTCGCGACGGCGCTGCCGCCGCGGCTGGTCTACGTGCTCGGCGCCGAAGGCGAGGGCATGGGTGAGGCGCTGGCCGCGGCCTGCGACCTGCGCCTGTCGATCCCCGGCAGCGGCGCGGTGGAAAGCCTCAACGTGGCGTCGGCGACGGCGGTGCTGCTGGCGCAGTGGGCGCGGGGGCGTGTGGGCGGTTAGAGGTTCGCGGCTTCGGTGGCCCCCACCCCAACCCTCCCCCGCAAGCGGGGGAGGGGGCTAAAAGCCGCTGCTCTTGGCCCCCTCCCCCGCTTGCGGGGGAGGGTTGGGGTGGGGGCCCAACGCAGGCAGGAAACTACTCGCCCGCCGTCTTTGGCGCGCTGCCGAAATCGCCTTCGGCCTCCGCGGCGAGCCAGGCGAACACCGTGTAGGCGGCGACGTTCTGGGCAAGGTCGTCGCGGTCGATCTTGTCGAGCGTGTCGTCGGCGTTGTGGTGCAGGTCGAAGTACTGCGTGCCGTCCTGGCCCAGCCACGCCCAGGCGCCGCCGATCGCGGCCAGCGGCGAGATGTCGGGGCCGGCGCCGCCCTTGCCCGGCATGTGCTCGATGCCGAGCGGCGCCAGCGCTTCGGCGATACGCGCACTCGCAGCCTGCGCATGCGCCGGTGCGCCCGTGCTGAAGCCGTAGATGCGGCCCGCGCCGAAGTCGCTTTCCGCGGCGATGACGTGCTTCGCGACGTCGCCCGCGTGCCGGCGCGCGTACTCGCGTCCGCCGAGCAGGCCCTGTTCCTCGTTCGCGAACGCGACCACGCGGATCGTGCGCTTCGGCCGCTGCGGCAGTTGGCCGATCAGCTGGCCTGCGGCCATGGTGATGCCGATGCCCGAAGCGTCGTCGATCGCGCCGGTGCCGAGGTCCCAGGAATCGAGGTGGCCGCCGATCAGCACGACTTCGTCCGGCGTTTCGCGCCCGGTGATCTCACCGATGACGTTGTGCGAGGTGTATTCGCCATCCCAGCCGCAGTCCAGCGCCAGCCGCACGCGCACCGGGCCGCGCTGCAGCAGGCGCGCGAGCTGGTCGGCGTCGGGCAGCGACAGCGCCGCGGACGGGATCGGCGTCAGCCCCGCGTCGAAGCGGGTGATGCCGGTATTGGCGACGCGATGCGGGCTGGTGCCGATCGAGCGCATCAGGTAGCCGACCGCGCCCTTGCGGATCGCTTCCGACGGACCCTTGCCGCGCACCGCGCCGGCCTTGCCGTAGCCGCTGCCGTCGCGCGTGCGCTCCATGTGCATGTCGACGAAGGCAATCCTGCCGGCGAGCGCACCGGCGGGCGCGGCCTGCAGCGCCTCGAAGTTCTCGAAGCGCACGATCTCCGCCTCGACCGTGCCGCCGGGACTGCCGCCGAGCGCGGTGACCAGCAGCGGCTGCGCGTGGGCGCCGAGCACCTGCGCCGATTCGCCGCGGCGCTCCCACTTCGGGAAGGTCACCGGTTCGGTCCACACCTTGTCGTAGCCGAGTTCGCGGAACTTCGCCTGCGCCCACGCGACCGCGCGCGCATCGGCTTCGCTGCCGGCCAGACGCGGACCGATCTCGGTGGTCAGCGACTCGACCACCTTCCAGGCGGTGTCGTCGGCCAGCGCGCGTTCGCGCAGTTCCGCAGCGCTGTCGAACGCGGCGTCCGGGATGCGCGTTTCCGCGGCAAGGGCATGGGCGGGGAGCAGGCAGGCGGACAGCAGCAGCGTGGCAAGGCGCATGGATCGGCTTTCCGGAAACGACGAAGCCGCGAGCCTAGCAGGCCCGCGGCTTCGCGTGGATGTGCGGAAAGTCGGGTTATTTCTGCAGCGAATCGCGGATCTCGCGCAGCAGCAGCACTTCCTCGGCCGGCTCGGCGGGGGCTTCTTCCGGCTTCTTGTGGATGCGGTTGATCGCCTTGACCACCATGAAGATCGCGAAGGCGATGATGATGAACTGGATCAGGGTGTTGATGAACTCGCCGATGCCGATCGCGACCGCGGGCACGGTCTCGCCGGCCGCGTCCACCGTCGCCTCGCGCAGGGTCCAGGCGATGTCGCTGAAGTCCACGCCGCCCAGCAGCAGGCCGATCGGCGGCATGATGATGTTGTCGACAAGCGATGTGACGATCTTCCCGAACGCGCCGCCGATCACCACGCCGACGGCGAGGTCGATGACGTTGCCGCGCATCGCGAATTCCTTGAACTCACTGATCATGCCCATCGGCGTCTCCTTGATTCGGTTCAGGTTGGCGGCCGCGCGCGCGGCCGGCGCCCACTATGCCGCCGGCGCGTGGACGTGGCAACGCAGTTCGAGCAGGTCGTCCAGCCGCGCCACGCAGGCATCTCCGGGCTGCAGCGCGGCGACGCCGGCAGGCGTGCCCATGAACACGAGGTCGCCGGCGCGCAGCGCGTAGAGTTTCGACAGTTCGTGCAGGATCTCCGGCACGTCCCAGATCAACTGGTCGAGCGTGGACTGCTGGCGGCGCTCGCCGTTGACGTCCAGCGACAGCAGGCGCGGGGCGAGGTCGCCGGCGTCGGCGGCCGGCACCAGTTCGCTGACCGGCGCCGACTGGTCGAAGCCCTTGGCGCTGTCCCAGGGCAGGCCCTTGGCCTTGGCCGCGGCCTGCAGGTCGCGGCGCGTCAGGTCCAGGCCGATGCCGTAGCCGAACACCAGCGCCTGCGCGCCATCCACCGGCAGCGCGCCGGGCGGGGCGTCGCGACCGATTGCCACGACCAGCTCGACTTCATGATGCAGCTCGCGCGTGCCCGGCGGATAGGCGACTTCGCCATCGGTGACGATCGCGTTGGCAGGCTTGTGGAAGAAGACCGGCGTGCCGCGATCGGCCTTCGACGCGGGCGCGGTGGCGCCCATCTCGCGCGCATGGTCGGCGAAGTTGCGGCCCACGCAGTAGATGCGGCGCACCGGAAAGCTGCCGCCCCCGCGCACGGGAATGCGCGACGGCGCCGCCGCGGTGACGACGTCGCCCACGGGCTCAGCGCAGGATGGGCTGGCCGGGCTTCGGCACGACGCGGTACTCGGCGTCGAGCGCGTCCGCTTGTCGCGCGTTGGCGGCCTTGCCCCGCGACCGCAGCGCGCCGCGCAGCAGGCCGAACGACACCATCGCCGCACCCACGAACAGACCGACCACCAGCAGCACGGCCAGGATCGCGATGCCCACCAGTCCCAGCACCACGCGCAGCAGGGCGTTGCGCGGCTTGCGCGGCGTGAACAGTCCACGCAGGCCGGAAGCGTCGAAGCGGGCGTGGAGGGTGCGGAAGAAGACGGATGACATCGGCGGCGGGTGAGACAATGCAGGGCGCCCAGTATCGGGCGCAGGTGCAACCAAAATGTAACGAGTTCGTTAAACCGCCGACATGAACAGCCCTGATCCCGACGCGTCCCTGATCGCGCTCGAAGCCATCCCCGACGGCGGATTCGCCGAGGTCGAGGCGGTGGTCGACGGCGACGCCGAATCGCTGATCCTGCATCGCGATGGCGGCGCGGTGCGCGCCTGGCTCAATGTCTGCCCGCACGCCGGCCGCCGCCTCGACTGGTCGCCCGGCCAGTTCCTCAAGTCGAAGGACGGCCTGCTGGTCTGCGCGGCGCACGGCGCGAGTTTCGAACTGGTCAACGGCGAGTGCGTGGCGGGGCCGTGCCGGGGAGAGGCCTTGCACGCCGTGCGCGTGGATGTGAAGGACGGGGCGATCACCCTTGGGATGAATGGCGAAGCCTGAGGCATTGCCTGCGCTACCCCGTTCCGGGTCGATCAGGTTGCGCGCCGATCGTCCGTCCGCGCGAGCGTGAGGGGCGGACGCCGGACGCCTGCCAACGCTCAGAACAGCAGGTTCACCATCAGCACGATGACGAAGGTGTAGACCAGCGACAGCGGCAGGCCGATCTTCCACAGTTCGCGCGGGCGGTAGCCACCGGGGCCGGTGATCATCGACATCACCGGGTTGGACTGGGTGACGAAGTTGTTCGAGGCCGACAGCGCGACGATCAGCGCGAACGCGGTCGGGTTGCCGCCGGCGGCCAGGGCCAGGTTGATCGCCAGCGGCACCACCACGATCGTCGCGCCGACGTGGCTGATGACCATCGAGAACGCGGCGGTGAGCAGGGCGACGGCGAATTCGATCAGCCAGATCGGCAGGCCGGTCGGCAGGCGCTCGATGGTGTGGCCGGCAACCCAGGCGGCGGCGCCGCTGCCGTCCATCGCCCAGCCCAGCGGGATCAGGCAGGCCATCAGGAACACGGTCTTCCAGCTGATCGCGCCGTAGGCCTCGTCCATCTTCAGCACGCCGAACACCAGCATGCCGGCGACGCCGGTCATCAGCGCGATCGAGGTGGGCACGCGCCCGGACAGCGCGATCAACATGGTCACCGCGAAGATGATCATCGCGACGCGGAACTTGTGCGGGCGCTGCTCGCCCTTGGGGTAGTCGGTGACGACGACGAAGTCGCGTTTGGACGAGGCCTGCCCCAGGTCGTGCCAGATGCTGTGCAGCACCAGCATGTCGCCGGCGCGCAGCGGGGTGTTGCGCACGTTGTCGCGGAGCACGGTCTTGTCGCGGTTGATCGCCAGCAGGCTGATGCCGTACTGCCGGCGCAGCTGCAGGTCGGCGGCGGTCTTGCCGATGAACTTCGAGGTTGGCGGCACCACCGCCTCGGAGATGCCGGCGCGGCTGGGGTTGAACAGGTCGGCGAAGTTGCGCAGCCGCGAGTTCATGCGCAGGAACTGGTTCTGCGCGAAATCGGCGATCTGCTGCCGCGGCCCCATCGCGCCGAGCACGCTGCCGACCCAGATGCGTGCGTCCGCCGGCGGCGCCAGCCGCGATTCGTTGCCGGTCTGCAGGGCGAGCAGCAGTGGGGCGTTGTGCAGGGCCTCGGCCTCGCCGAAGGTCATGCCTACCAGCGGGCTGTCGGCGGTGACGGTGAGCTCGTGGACCTCGCCCTCGATGCCGTAGGTGCGCGAGAAGTAGCTCTCGGTGCGCGCCGGCGTGACGTTGGCGTCGCCGTCGCCGCGCAGCCGGCGGTTGCCGAAGAACTGGAAGTACAGCAGGCTCGCCGCGAGCAGCGCCAGGCCGATCGGCATCGGCGCGAACATGTTGAGCGGCTCGAGCGTGGCTGCGCCCGAGGGCAGGTTGGCGTTGGCCGCGGTCAGCAGGTCGTTGAGCAGGATCAGCGGCGAGTTGCCGACCATGGTCAGCGTGCCGCCCATCACGATCGCCACCGCCACCGGCAGCAGCAGCTGCGACAGGCTGATGCCGGTGCGCGAGGACAGCCGCGACACCACCGGCAGGTACAGCGCCATCACCGACGGGTTCTGCATCACCGAGGAGTTGGCGCCGGCGATCGCCGAGACCAGCAGCAGCAGCCGCTGTTCGACGCCGCGCGCGCGCCGCAGCAGCCACGCCGCCAGCCGGTTGAGCGCGCCGGTGCGGTCCAGGCCCATGCCCAGGATCATCGTCGCGATCACGCTGATGACCGCGTTGGACGAGAAGCCGTTGAACAGGTCTTCCGGCTGCACCAGCCCGGTCAGGCCGAGCATCACCAGCACCACCAGCGCGACCAGGTCCGAGCGCACGCGCTGGAACACGAACAGCACCATCGTCAGGCCCACGAGCCCGAGGACGATCTTCATGTCGGCGGTGAGGGCGAGCTGGGGGTCCATCAGTGGGGACGTGATTGGTGATTGGTGATTGGTGATTCGAAACAGCGCGCGCCGGGCGCGTGCCGTGCGTTCGTGGCGGTCACGGACCGGCGACGACGGTTCGGCGCGGGTTCGGGCCGCGCAAGCGGCACCCGGAAAGCTTCCTGCTTTTCCGAATCACGAATCACCAATCACGAATCCCGGTCATACAGCAGATCCCAGACCCCATGCCCCAGCCGCTGGCCGCGGGTCTCGAAATGCGTCTGCGGGCGCCAGTCGGGACGCGGCACGTGGCCGCGCGCGCCGGCGCGGTTGCGCAGTCCCGGGGTGGCGTCGAGCACGTCCCACATGTGCTCGGCATAGTCCCGCCAATCGGTGGCGAGGTGCAAGCGTCCATTCGTCGCAAGCTTGCGCACCAGCAGCGCGGCGAACGCGGGCTGCACCAGGCGGCGCTTGTTGTGCCGCTTCTTGTGCCAGGGATCGGGGAAGTAGATGCGGATCTCGTCGAGGCTGCCGTCGGCGACCTCGTTGCCCAGCACCTCGACCGCGTCGTGGTGGTAGACGCGCACGTTGCTGGCGCCGTCGGTGGCGAGCGCGTTGAGCAGGCGGCCGACGCCGGGGGCGTGGACCTCGATGCCGATCAGGTCGCGCGCCGGGTCGTGCGCGGCGGCATGGCGCAGCGCCTCGCCGTTGCCGAAGCCGATCTCGAGCACGCGCGGCGCGTGGCGGCCGAAGGCGGCGTCGAAGTCGCGCGGCGTTCCGGCGTAGTCGAGGCCGTAGCGCGGCCAGAGTTCGTCGAACGCGCGCTGCTGGGCCTCGGTGAAGCGTCCCTGGCGCAGCACGAAGCTGCGGATCTCGCGGCGGCCTTCGGTGGCGGTGTAGGGCTTGGGCGGCGCCTTCGCGCCGGCGCTGGAGAAGGGATCGGTCATGCCGGCCGTCGCGCGGCGTCAGCCGACCAGCCCGTCGACCGGCGACGAGGCGCTGGCGTAGCGCTTGCGCGGGATGCGGCCGGCGAGGAAGGCGTGGCGGCCGGCCTCGACCGCGAGCTTCATCGCGCGCGCCATGCGCACCGGATCCTGCGCGCCGGCGATGGCGGTGTTCATCAGCACGCCGTGGCAGCCGAGCTCCATCGCGATCGCCGCATCCGAGGCGGTGCCGACGCCGGCGTCGACGATGATCGGCACCTTCGCGTTCTCGACGATCTCGATCAGGTTGTAGCGGTTCTGAATGCCCAGGCCCGAGCCGATCGGCGCGGCCAGCGGCATCACCGCGACGCAGCCGATGTCCTCCAGCCGCCGGGCCAGGATCGGATCGTCGCTGGTGTAGACCATCACCTCGAAGCCGTCCGCGACCAGCTGCTCGGCGGCCTTGAGCGTCTGCACCACGTCGGGGAACAGCGTCTTCTGGTCGCCCAGCACCTCGAGCTTGGTGAGGTTGTGGCCGTCGAGCAGCTCGCGCGCGAGGCGACAGGTGCGCACCGCGTCCTCGGCGGTGTAGCAGCCGGCGGTGTTGGGCAGGATGGTGTAGCGGTCGGGTGGCAGCACGTCGAGCAGGTTCGGTTCGCCCGGCGTCTGGCCGATGTTGGTGCGGCGGATGGCAACGGTGACGATCTGCGCGCCCGCGGCCTCGGTGGCGCGGCGGGTTTCGTCGAGGTCGCGGAACTTGCCGGTGCCGGTGAGCAGGCGGGAGCGGTAGGACTTGCCGGCGATGACGAGGGCGTCATCGGTAGGGAGCGCTGCGGTCATCGCGGGATTATCGCGCGCAACCGGCCCGGCGGCCTACCCCTGTCTCCCGGCTCGCATGCGGCGTGGGCGTGCGGGGTTCATGTTCGCGCCGCGTTTTCATCGGCCGCCGCTTCCAGCCAGGCCCGCAGGCGACCGCCGTTGATGACGTCCGGAGTGAGCGAGACGGTGACGTGGCGGAGGCGGCCGTCGTCGGCGCGCCAGCCGATCCTGTGCTGCTGGCCATACAGCATGGAGAAGGCCTGCCTGAGGTAGGAGGGCCTGGCGACGGTGACGATCTGCCGCCGCTGCAGCAGCAGCGGCCCGGTCAGGCGATGGATCCGCAGTGTCCCGGGCGTCGCCTCCGCCCTGAAACGCAATGCGTGCAGCGGAGCGGCGACGTTCTTGAAATTGACGAACAGCAGGAACGCGGTCAGTGGCCACGCCCAGGCATTGAAGATGCCGGTGGGATCGGCCCCGAACAGGCTCAGCAGCAGGAGCAACTGCATGCTGCCGAACACGGCGAACAGGATCCGGCACAGCATGCGGCTGGAGTCGAGGTAGGTCGCCACGAATCCGTTTTCGCCCGTGGCGGTTGCCGGCGCGGTCTTCGATGGCGCCGGTGTGCCGATGGCGTAGGCGAAGAGCGCGCCCATCCCCAGGCCGAAGGCCAGCATGTTCCACACGAAGACGATCGCAAGCGAGCGCCATCCCCCGGGGGCGGACAGGCCCAGCACCTGCATGAGCAGCATCAGCAGCGCGAAGGCCGGTCCGGCCATCAGCGCGATCTTCAGCAGCACGCCGTGGCGCTCCCGGCGCTGGGTGCTGCCGATGTCCTCGGGGCTGCCGAACTCGCCGGTCGCGGCCAGGATGGCGGCGCCACGATCCGGGGCGTCGATGCTGGCGTCGACGACGAAATCGCGCGCTTCGACCAGGGTCATCCTGCGGACGCTGCGGGTGCCGATCAGGTGCGCGTTGATCTGCGCCAGGTAGCGGTCGATGGCCTGATCGCCGGTGCGGAGGTCCGCGGGCAGCGAGGGCGATACGGGCTTGAGGACGGAATCGTTCATCGGTGGGTTCCTCGGTTACGGGCCGGGGGTGAGCAGGGTGCGCTGCAGCAGGGCGCTGACGCGGGTCCATTCGTGGATGCGGCGCTGCAGGAAGTCGCGGCCTTCCGGAGTCAGCCGGTAGTACTTGCGCGGGCTGCCGCGCTCTCCGGGTTCGTGGTGCGAGGCCAGCAGGCCGTTGCGTTCCAGCCGATGCAGCAGCGGGTACAGGGTGGCTTCCTTGAGGATGTCCGCGTCCGGCCCGAGGCGCCGGTGCAACTGTTCGCGGATGCCGAAGCCGTAGTTCGGGCCGGCACGCAGCGCGTCCAGGACCAGGGCGTCCAGCAGGCCCTTGAGGATCTGTTCGTCGGCGGGTTGTTTAGCCATATATCGCATACCTTATTGCATAAACTATGCGATGTAAAGCAAATGGCGCCGATGCGGCGTCGACGTACCGGGCGATGGGTCTGGAGTGCCGTCGGGCATGTGGCGCGAGGCCAGAGAACCTCTGAAGCCCAGAGTGTCATTTCGAGCGTAGCGAGAAATCTATGCTCTTGAATTCTCGGAGATTCCTCACTGCATTCGGAATGGCAATCCAGAGCTTCCCTGGGGCATGGCGGCCGCGCGGAACCGGACGCCAGCCCAGGGAAGCGCGCCGGGCAGGACCTGCCTTTGATCGTGCGGTCGCAGTGCGCCCGCGGCGCCTGGTTCAGCCGCCGCCCAGCGCGTGCACGATCTCCACGCGATCGCCTTCGGCCAGCACGTGGCCGGCGTGCCGGCTGCGCGGCACGATCTCGCCGTTGACCTCGACCGCGACCCGGCGCTCGCCGAGCCCCTGCTGTTCGAGCAGCGCCCGCACCGTGGCGCCCTGGGCGACGGCCAGCGCCTCGCCATTGAGCTGGATGTCCATGTCCGCGATTGTCGCCCGCCGGCGCGATGGGCGCACCCCGGGCGTGCGGCACTGCGGCGTGAGCCGCCGGCGCCGTTCGGTGACACTTGCGACCATGCGGCCCCGTATTGGGGCCGCCGGCCCACTTTCCGGAGTTCATGCATGGCTCGTCCCCCCCGATTCCGTCCCGCCACCCGCCTGCTGGCCGCCGCGCTGGCGCTCGCCGCCGCGCCCGCGTTCGCCGCCGGTCCCTTCTCGCAGACCGTCTTCATCGGCGACAGCCTGAGCGACGCCGGCCATTTCCGGCCGCTGCTGATCCAGCAGGTGGGCCCGCAGGCCGCGATCATCGGCCGCTTCACCACCAATCCCGGGCTCGTCTGGTCGGAGTGGCTGGCCGACTACTACGGGACCGACGCTTCCACCGCCTGGTCGGCGACCGGCGCCACGCCGCAGGCCGGCAGCGGCAGCAACTACGCCGTCGGTGGCGCCCTGGTCGGGCAGGACGCGGTGGGCGCGCTGGGCTACACGCCCTCGCTGGCCACGCAGACGAACGCCTACCTCGCGGCCAACGGCGGTCGCGCCGATCCGGACGCGCTGTATTCGGTCTGGGGCGGCGCCAACGACCTGTTCTCGATCGCGGCCAATCCCGCGCAGGCGCAGCAGATCATCGGCGCCGCGGTGACCGCGCAGGTGGGCATCGTCGGCGCGCTGCAGGGCGCCGGCGCGCGCTACGTGCTGGTGCCGAACATCCCCGACCTCGGCATCACCCCGGGCTTCCTCGCGCAGGGCGCGGCGGCGGCCGCGCAGGGCACCGCGCTCGCGACCGCGTACAACGGCGCGCTGTATGGTGGCCTGTCGTCGAACGGGCTGCGCGTGATCCCGGTCGATACCTTCACCTTCCTGCGCGAAGTGGTGGCGAACCCGTCCGAGTACGGCTTCGCCAACGTCACCGGCACCGCCTGCCAGCCGCAGATCACCGCGCAGTCGCTCACCTGCAACCCCGGCACCTATGTCACGCCGGGGGCGGCGGATACCTACCTGTTCGCAGATGGTGTGCATCCGGGTTCGGCCGCGCACCGGATCCTCGCCGAGCTCGCGATCGGGATGATCGAGGGTCCGCGCCAGATCGCGGTGCTGCCGCATTCGGCGGCGATGACCGGCCGCGGCCGCGCCGAGCGCGTGGGCGCGCAGCTGTCGGTCGCGCCGGAGCAGGACGGCCGACGCTGGTGGGTCGACGTGCGTGGCGACTTCCAGCGCTACGGCCACGGCGACAACTACGACGGCGCCGGGCCGGCGCTGACCGCGGGCCTGGGCTGGGGCAGCGGCAACCTCGTGTACGGCGGCTTCGCCGGCTACGGCCGCCAGGGCAACGACTGGGGCCTGCGCCGCGGCGACTGGGACCAGGGCGAGGCGACGCTGGGCGGTTTCGTCGGCTGGTATTCCGAGGGCGGCGCCTGGGTCAACGGCCAGCTCAGCTACAGCCGGCTCGACTTCGACGTCAACCGCCAGGTCCCGCTCGGCCCGGTGACGCGCGTGCACCGCGGTTCCGCCGACGGCAGCAACCTGACCGCCGCGCTGCAGGCCGGCTGGAGCTTCGGCGAAGGCGCACTCAGGCACGGCCCGGTGCTGGGCGTGATCGCGCAGAAGATCGAGATCGACGGCTTCGCCGAAAGCGATCCGGCCTCGTCGACCTCGCTGGCCTTCCCCGACCAGGAGTTCGATTCGCTGATCGGCAGCGTCGGCTGGCAGGCCAGCTACGCGATCAACGCCCACCTCGCGCCGTATGCGCGCATCACGCTCGATCGCGAGTTCGAGGACAGCGCCGGGGAAGCGTTCGCGCAGTCGCAGACCACCGGGTTGGCCTACGCGGTGCCGGGGCTGGAGTACGACGACACCTACGCCACGCTGACCCTCGGCGCGCGCACCTCGCTGTTCGGCCTCGACGCGAACCTCGGCGTGAGCCTGAACGCGGGCGAGAAGGGCGGCAAGCAGACCACCGCGTTCGCCACCCTGGGCGCAGGCTTCTGAACCGCGCGGGCCGCCGGGTCGCGCAACGGCCCGGCGCCCGCGACGCGTTGCCAAGCCGCGCCGGCCGGGCATAGACTGGTCGCGAACGCGGGTGTAGTTCAATGGTAGAACTGCAGCTTCCCAAGCTGCTAGCGTGGGTTCGATTCCCATCACCCGCTCCACATGCAGGCGGCGGCACCATCGCAACGGTGGTGCCGCAGTTTTTCGCTTGGCAGGCCGCGCATGAAGCTCGCGATCCTCTCCCGCAACGGCAAGCTCTACTCCACCCGGCGGCTGGTGGAGGCCGCGCGCGCGGCCGGGCACAGCGTGCGCGTGCTCGATCCGCTGCGCTGCTACATGCGCATCGGCAATACCGGTTTCGCGATGCGCTACAAGGGCCGCGCGATCGACGGCTACGGCGCGGTGATCCCGCGCATCGGCGCTTCGGTCACGCGCTACGGCTGCGCGGTGCTGCGGCAGTTCGAACTGATGGGCAGCCACACGCCGAACCCGGCGGCGGCGATCGCGCGCGCGCGCGACAAGCTGGCCTGCCACCAGTTGCTGGCGGCGCAGGGCATCGGCCTGCCGACGACGGCGTTTGGCGACAACCCGGACGACACCGCCGACCTGCTGGCCCTGCTCGGCCCGCCGCCGCACGTGATCAAGCTCAACGAGGGCACCCAGGGCGCGGGCGTGATGCTGACCGAGAAGCCGTCGGCCTCGCGCAGCGTGGTCGAGGCGCTGCGCGGCCTGTACGCCAACTTCCTGGTGCAGGAGTTCGTGGCCGAGGCCGAGGGCGCGGACCTGCGCTGCTTCGTCGTCGGCGATCGCGTGGTCGCGTCGATGCAGCGCCAGGCGCCGGCCGGCGACTTCCGCTCCAACCTGCATCGCGGCGGCAGCGCGACCGCGATCGAGTCGACTGCCGGGGAGCAGGCGATGGCCGTGCGCGCGGCGCAGGCGGTCGGGCTGGGGGTGGCCGGCGTGGACCTGATCCGGTCCCGCCGCGGGCCGCTGGTGCTGGAGGTGAACGCCTCGCCGGGACTGGAGGGGATCGAAGAGGCGACCGGCGTCGATATTGCCGCCAAAATCATCGAACTTGCCGTATCAGGCTCGAAATTTCCGGAAACCAGCAAGGCGCGCCCGCGCCGTCGCGGGCGCGGTTTTAACCAATAATTCATCCGCGGTTTAACGACTGCTTAAGCGTTCCGGGACTACCTTGTCCCGACCGGATCCCGCGCTTTCTCCTGTTTCCTTGTCCAAGGGTCAGCCAACGGATTACGGTAATCGGGGCAGTACTTTGGGCCCAGGCGATGGCATCGTCTGGGCTCTTTTGTGGGCGCTCGTCGACGGGGCGCCGACAGGGCCGTGTGACAGAATCCCTCCTCCCGCGCCCGGCGGAACCGCGCACGACCCCGCGCGGTCCAAGAAGGCCGACCTTACGGAATCCGCTGCATGCGCATCCTCGTCATCGAAGACAACCAGGACATCGCGGCCAACCTCGGCGACTACCTCGAGGACCGCGGCCACACCGTCGATTTCGCCGCCGACGGCGTGACCGGCCTGCACCTGGCGGTGGTCCACGACTTCGACGCGATCGTGCTCGACCTCAACCTGCCGGGCATGGACGGGCTGGAGGTGTGCCGCAAGCTGCGCAACGACGCGCGCAAGCAGACGCCGGTGCTGATGCTGACCGCCCGCGACAGCCTCGACAACAAGCTCGCCGGCTTCGACTCCGGCGCCGACGACTACCTGGTCAAGCCCTTCGCGCTGCAGGAAGTCGAGGTGCGGCTCAACGCGCTCTCGCGCCGCGGCAAGGGCGTGCAGACGCGAGTGCTGGACGTCGGCGACCTCGAATACAACCTCGACACCCTGGAAGTGCGCCGCCAGGGCAAGCTGGTGCAGCTCAACCCGACCGCGCTGAAGATCCTGCAGGCGCTGATGGAGGCCTCGCCGGCGGTGGTGACGCGGCAGGACCTGGAAACCCGCGTCTGGGGCGAGGAACTGCCGGATTCGGATTCGCTGCGCGTGCACATCCACGGCCTGCGCGCCGTGATCGACAAGCCCTTCGACGTGCCGCTGATCCAGACCCGCCATGGCATCGGCTACCGCATCGCCGCGCCCGATGGCGCAGGCTGACGACGCGCCGGACGACCCCGTCCGCAGCAGGGGTCGACGCTATCGCAGGCGGCTGCGGACCCGCATCATCCTCTCGTTCTTCCTGCTCGGCACGGGCCTGACGGCGCTGTACGCCTACCTCACCGACTTCGCGCGCCAGCGGGTCGAGGACCAGTTGGTCGAGGAGGTGATGAACAAGAACATCGACGAGTACGCAAGGCGCTTCTATTCCGACCCGACCCGGCCGCCGAGCGTGCCGGTGGAGCAGATCCGCGGTTTCTCCTATACGCCCGACCGGTTCGAACGCGTCCGCCAGGAGCGCCCGGAGTGGGCGCTGTTGCCGAACGGCAACCACAACATCACCGACATCGACGAGAACGGCGAGCCCTTCGCCTACAAGCTCGCGGTACGCAAGACGCCGGAGGCATGGTTCTTCCTCGCCTACGACACCAGCCAGGCGGCGCGCGGGGCGACCCAGCTCCGCTCGTGGCTGTACGTGGCGGTGGTGCTGTTCGGTGCGCTGTCGCTGGTCATCGGCTGGTGGTCGGCGGCACGGGTGATGAGCCCGGTGTCCGAGCTGGCGAAGCGGATCGGTCGCAGCGGCGACAGCACGCAGCCCGAACCGCTCGCGCCGCACTTCCCCGACGACGAGGTCGGCGAACTGGCCAAGGCGCTCGACGACTACGCCGAGCGCCTGACCGAGGTGGTGCAGCGCGACCGCGAGTTCAACGCCGACGTCAGCCACGAACTGCGCACGCCGCTGGCGGTGATCCGCGGCGCGGCGGAGCTGCTGCTGTCGCGGCCGGACCTGGACGAGAAGACGCAGGCGCGCCTGCTGCGCATCCAGCGCGCCGAGCAGCAGTGCACCGACCTGATCAGCGCGCTGCTGCTGCTCTCGCGCAACGAGCGCGGCCGCGGCGCGACCGACGTGGCGAAGGTGGCCGAACAACTGTTCGACGCGCACCGCGGCCAGCTCGGCAGCAAGCCGCTGGCGCTGCGGCTCGAAGGCGCGCCGGGACAGGTGGTGGTGGACGCGCCGGAATCGGCGGTGACCGTCGCGCTCGGCAACCTCGTCGGCAACGCGGTGAAGTACACGCAGCAGGGCGAGGTGGTGGTGCGGTTGCTCGACGGCGCGGTCGACGTCATCGACTCGGGGCCCGGCCTCAGCGCCGAGGACGCCGCGCGCCTGTTCGAGCGCGGCTACCGCGGCACCCACGCCGAGCATTCGCAGGGCGGCGGCATCGGCCTGTCGATCGTACGCCGGCTGTGCGCCCTCTACGGCTGGAGCGTGCGCGTGGTCCCCGGCGAAACCCAGGGCGTCATCGCAACGCTCTCCTTCAGTCCGGACGCATAGGGCGGGCCTGGGCCCGCCGCCCCGAATCATCGCTCCGCCGTCGTCCGCCCCGGCGCCCCCGCCAACCCGTTGATCCCGGAGGGGCAGGCCGGGCGCGCGCGGCGCCGATCCTGACGCGATCGCAGCGACAACCACGGGGAACACGCCTTCCGAGTCAGTGCCGTCCCGGCCACGGACGGCCGCGATGACGCAACCGAACCGCGCCCGGAGGCGGGGCGCGGGCTGCGTTCAGGCCAGGATGTTAAAATTTCCCGCTACGCCACATACGCGCTGCATACGGACTTCGCGGCTTGTACGATCTGCATTGCCATTTGTTGCCTGCCATCGACGACGGCGCCAGGGACTTGGCGATGTCGCTGGAGATGGCGCGGATGGCGGTTGCCGACGGCATCACGCTCACCGCATGCACGCCGCACATCTACCCCGGTCTGTACGAGAACAGCGGCCCGGCGATTCGCGAAGCCATCGTGCGGCTGCAGGACGAACTGGACCGCGAGGGGATCGCCCTGAAGCTGGTGGAGGGCGCGGACGTGCATCTCGATCACGGCCTGGTGGCCGGTATCCGCAATGGCCGCATCCCCACCATCGGCGGCTCGCGCTACCTGTTGTTCGAGCCGCCCCACCACGTCGCTCCGCCGCGCCTGGAAGAGACGCTGTTCGAACTGATGGCAGCCGGTTTCGTGCCCGTGCTCACGCACCCCGAGCGTCTGACCTGGGTCGAGCAGCACTACGACACGTTCGTCCGCCTGGCGCATCGCGGCGTCTGGATGCAGATCACCGCCGGCGCGCTCACCGGTCGCTACGGGCGCCGTGCGAAGTATTGGGGCGAGCGCTTCATCGGTGAGGGCCACTGCCACATCCTGGCCACTGACGCCCACCACCCCGGGCGCAGGCCTCCGCTGCTGACCGAGGCGCGCGACGCAGCGGCCGTCCTGGTGGGTGCGGAAGAGGCTTATCACATGGTGAACACGCGTCCAGCTGGCATCGTTGCGGACGACGCGCCGGATACACTGCCGCCCCTCAAGGCGCCGCAACCTCGCGCCCGCCACCGCGGCCTCCTGGCCCGTTTTTTGCGAACCGCCTGACGCTGTCCCGATTTCCGAGATTTCCGCCATGAAACAATCCAGCCGACTCGTGATCGCGGCCATGCTCGCTTTGCTGCTGGGCGCCTGCGCCCATGGTGCGAAGAACGTCGAACGCGCCGACCTGCCGCCGCCGGATACCACCACCGCCTCGGGCGCCTACGAGGGGGCGACCGACTACCGCATCGGTTCCCAGGACCTGCTGGAAATCGCCGTGTTCGGCGTGTCCGAGCTTACCCACCAGGCACGCGTGAACTCCAACGGCATGATCAACGTGCCCCTGATCGGTGGCGTGATGGCCGGCGGCAAGACCGTGCCCGAACTGGAGAAGGAACTGGGTGCGCGCTACGCCGACGGCTACCTGCAGAATCCACAGGTCACCGTGTTCGTCAAGGAATACACCAGCCAGCGCGTGACCCTGGAAGGTGCACTCAAGAAGCCCGGCATCTATCCGTTGACCGGCAAGACCTCGCTGCTCCAGGCCGTGGCCATGGCGGGCGGCACCGACGAGTTCGCCGACCTGGAAGGCGTGGTGCTGTTCCGCCACATCGAGGGCAAGCGCATGGCCGCAGCCTACGATCTCAGGCTCGTGCGTCGCGGTGAACTCGAGGACCCGCAGGTCTATGGCGACGACGTGATCGTGATCGAGCGGTCCGGCAGCAAGTCGGCGTTCCGCGAGTTCCTGAGGTCGGTTCCCGCCCTGGGCCTGTTCCTCGCCCTCTGAGCGCCATCCCGTTACGGACAACGCAGACCCATGCAAGACGACAAGCTCCCCGCCGGCCCCGAGGGCGGAAACCAGAACCGGCTGCCGGTCCAGCGCCCGGGCCAGCTGACCGTTGGTGGTGGCCAGCGCGCGCTCGCGCTGGAGATGTTCGACGACAAGCGCGGCGGCGACGAGGACGAGATCGACCTGCTCGCGTACTGGCGCATCCTGGTCAAGCGCAAGTGGCTGGTGCTGGGCGTGCTCGGCACGGTGGTGGCGCTGGCACTGGTCGTGACGCTGCTGATGCCGCCGATCTACCGCGCCACCGCGGTACTGCAGATCGACCGCGAGTCCGTGCAGATCCTGCAGGTGGAGGGCGTGGGCAACGCCGAAGCCGCCGCGCCTGACTTCCTCACCACCCAGTACGAACTGCTCAAGAGCCGTGCGCTGGCCGAGCGCGTGGCCAACGAGCTCAATATCGACGGCGCCACCGTCGAGCGGCTGGATTCCACTACCTGGTGGCAGCGTGCGACCGGCGCGCTGCGCCCACAGGCGTCGGAGCAGGCCGACCAGGCCGATACGGACGAGGCTATCGAAGGCGGGGACGCCGCCGCCGACGAAATCGTCGGCCTTGGCCAGGCTGTCGGCATTGTGCGCCGCGGCCTGACCGTGGAGCCCGTGCGCAACTCGCGACTGGTGCGCGTGCACTTCGATTCCACCCTGCCGGCGTTCTCCGCGCGCGTGGTCAACGCCGTGGCCGACGGCTTCATCGCCCACGCGATCGAGCGCAAGTTCGATGCATCTTCCTACGCCAGCAAGTACATCGAGGAGCAATTGGCGCTGGCCAAGGGCAGGTTGGAGGAGTCCGAGCGTGCGCTGGTGGCCTTCGCCACGAAGGAAAACATCGTCACCAGTGGCGAGGGCAGCCAGAGCCTGGAAAGCCAGAATCTGGGTGCGCTCAATGCCGCGCTGGCCACGGCGCAGGACGATCGCATCCGCGCGCAGGCTGCCTGGAGCCAGGTGGCGGGAGGCGGCCACCTGCCCGCAGGTGCGATCAGCAACTCCATCCTCAATACCCTGCAGCAGCAGCGGGCCACGCTCAACGCGCAGTACCAGCAGCAGCTCAAGACCTTCAAGCCCGAGTATCCGAGCATGCTTGCGCTCAAGGGCCAGATCGACGAGGTCGACCGCCAGATCGCGCAGGAGCGCAGTGCGGTGCGCTCCTCGATCAAGGCCGAATACGACGCCGCGCAGGCGCGCGAGAACATGCTGGTCGCGCAATTGAACTCACTGCGGACCAAGACGCTGGACGTCGACAACCGCTCGATCGACTACAACATCCTGCGTCGCGAGGCGGACACCAACCGACAGCTCTACGACAGCCTGCTGCAGCGCTACAAGGAGGTCGGCGTGGCCGCCGGCGCCGGCGTGGGCACCAACAACATCTCCATCGTCGATCGCGCCGTCCTGCCGACCGGCCGGTTCAAGCCCAACCTGCCGCTCAACCTCGCGATCGGCGTCATGCTGGGCCTGATGCTGGGCGTGCTGATCGCCTTTGTGCTCGAATTCCTGGACGACACCCTCAAGGGTCCTGAGGACATTGAGCAGCACCTGCGCCTGGCCGTGCTGGGCATCATCCCCCACCTCAGGAAGCAGACCGTGGTCCAGGCCATGGCCGATCCGCGTTCGGCCTTCGCCGAAGCCTATCGTTCCGTCCGCACCGCGCTGCAGTTCTCCACCGACAACGGCGTGCCCAAGGTGCTGCTGATCACCAGCCCCAGCGCATCGGAAGGCAAGTCCACCACCGCACACACGCTGGCGCGCAACTTCGCCCAACTGGGCAAGCGCGTGCTGCTGATCGAGGGCGACCTGCGCAATCCTTCGCTGCATCGCGTGCTTGGCGTGCGCTCGGAAACCGGACTGTCCAGCCTGCTCGCCGGCGCCGCCAGTGCCAGCGAGGTCATCATGACCACCGACGACGAACGCCTGAAGGTGGTGCTGGCCGGCCCGCTGCCGCCCAATCCGGCGGAACTCCTGTCCGGCAGCCGCCTGCTGTCCATGCTGACCGTGGCGGCGGAGCGGTTCGACCAGGTGATCATCGACGGTCCACCGGTACTCGGAATCGCCGATGCCCCCATCCTGTCGAACATTGCCGGCGGCACGCTGCTGGTGATCCAGGCCGGCAACACCCGCATCAAGACCGCCCAGGCCGCGATCAAGCGCCTGGCCGCCGCACGCGCGCACGTGATCGGCGCGCTCATCACCCACTACGATGCCAAGGTCGCCGGCTACGGCTATGACTATGCCTCGTACTATTCCTACGGCACGCAGCCGAAGCTGGAAGGGAAGTAGCGGGGTGGGGGTGGGAGCCGCACGGGGATGACGGCGGAAGGCGGCGAAGCGCTCGATGTCGCGCTGGCCCTGATGCGGGCGCCCACGCTGCGTGCCGTCCTGCGCGCGCGACCGTTGCCCGATGGCGTGGGCGAAGTCCTGGCAATCGCCGCCGGCTCCATCGACAGCGTCCGCACCGCCGCAGCGCGCACCGGCTACGGTGAAGCCGAACTGGTCGAAGCAAGCCGCTTCTATGTCCAGCAGGTCCTCCTGGCCGAAGACGCCGATGCCTATCGCACGCTGGGTGCCGAGCGCGGCGCCGGGCACGCCGTCCTGCGCGACCATCACCGCCTGCTCCTGCGCTGGCTGCACCCCGACCGCAACCGGGGCGCCGAGTGGGACTCCGCGCTGTCGACGCGCGTCAACCAGGCCTGGAACCAGGTTCGTACCGAAGCCGCCCGCGCCCAGTACGACGCCACCCGGCCCGCCGCTGCCCCGGCAGGCGTGGCTCCAGCCGTGCCGCCGCCGCCATATCCCGCCGCGCTCGGATCCGAACGACGCACGAACCCCGCCGCCATCGCCGTCGCCCTCCTGGGCCTGGCCTGCGCCGTCCTCGCCTGGTTCGCGATCCATCGCGAGGACGCCCTCCAAGACCTCCGCGGCGCCCCGGTCTCCGAAACCCGCCGCGCCGCAGCGCAACGCCCGGCTCCGCTCCCGCTCCCACCCCCGCCGGCGCCCGCCACGGTTCTCGCTCCCGCCCGCATGGAAGAGGCGCCAACCGCCCCGAAAAGCGCGCCGTCCGCGGGAACGTCGGCTGCCGCCCGGACTCCCTTCCCTGCGGAAGCGGCTCCGACGGCGCCCCCGACTCCGGCTCCGACGATCGCCACTGCCGGGCTCGACGCTCCCGCCCCTGTTCGATCCGCCTTCGCACAAGCCGAAGATCGGCCGCAAGAGCGCCTCCGGGGCACGGCCATGACCGCCAGCCCGCCACCGACGGCGAACATCCCACTCGCCAGCGTCCCTCCGTCTGCCGTCCCTTCCGCCGCAGCCGCTTCCGCCGACGACCCGCTGCAACTGTTTCGCGAAGCCGAAGAGACCCTTCGCAGCGTCGCCGCCTACCTTGCGGCCGAGGGCGGGCCCGCCCCCCCCTGGCTCGACATGCCCACCGGCCTCGAAGCCGCCGGCATCCGCAATGAACTGCATGCGCGCCACGACGCAGGCAAGCGGCCGCGCATGGACATCGACTCCCCCAACTGGACGCTCGGCAATCACAGTGCCTCGATGCTCGGCGCCTATCGTCTCGGTGGCCGTGGCAGCGTCGTGGAAACCGGCATCTTGCGGGTGGAACTCGCGCGCCTCGAGCGCCAGTGGCGGGTGGCGGGGTTGCGCCTGGAGCCCGCACGGTGAGTCCCGCGCGCTGGGTCGCCTACATCGCGCTGCTGGCCGCCCTGGTCGCCGCCGGCATCGCCCTGCTTGCCACGCGCGGCGAACGGGTGCAGATCGACGAGGACCTCGCCGCGGCCGAAACGGCGCTCCGGCAGGGCGACGCCACCGGTGCCGTGGCCATCGCCCGCGGCGTCCTGGAACGCGAGCCCGCGGCCGGGCGCGCCTTCGGCGTGCTCGCCCGCGCCAGCGAGGGCGGAGACGACGCCCGGGACACGCGCGTGCGCCATGAAATCGCCGCCCGCCGCGCCCCACGAGATCCCGGCGTGCGCAGCTGGCTCGCCGCGCAGGCCCTGCGATCCGGCGACTTTCCCGCCGCAATCGACCACATCGACGCCCTGCTCACCGTCGCTCCCGCACGCCGCAGCGAGGTGCTCAAGCTCGTCGCCCAGCTGGCGCAGGATCCGGCGTTCGCCGAGGCGTTAGCCGCGCACCTCGTGCAGCAGCCGCGCTGGCGCCGGGCCATCCTGCGCGCCACCATCGCCAGCGGCCTGCCCGAGGCCGTCGACAACCTCCACGGCGCCCTGCGCGCGCATGGAGGCCTGGATGCCGACGACACCGCGCGCTGGATCGACAGCATGCTGCGCGGCGTTCGCTGGGGAAGCGCCTACGCGCGCTGGGCCAGCGGTCTCGGGGCCTTGCCCGATCGCATGCCCGTGCCGTGGAACGGGGATTTTGCGCGCGCGCCATCGTCCGCAGGCTTCGATTGGCGCGTGCGCCGCAAGCCCGGGGTGCTGTTCGACCGCATCGACCTGGGCGGCGGCGCCCACGCCGCGCGCCTGCGTTTCCTCGGCCGCCCGGTTTCCGCTACCGGCCTGGAGGTCCCGATACTGCTTGCACCCGGCGAACACGTCTTGCGCCTGCGCGCGCGAACCGCCGGCCTGCGCTCCGATCAAGGCCTGGAGTGGACCCTGACCTGCAGCGACGGACGCACCCGCATCGCCAGCGGTGCCCGCGTACGCGAGGCGCGCGACTGGATCGAGCTGGAACTACCGTTCACCGTGCCCGAGGGCGACGGCTGCCAGGGTCAGTGGCTGCGTCTGGTGAATCCCGCGCCGCGTGGCGTGGCGCAGACCTTGCGCGGTGAATTGCAGCTGGCGGATGTCTCCATTGGCACCTCGCCGCCGGCGACTTCGCCTGCGTCCCGCGATCGCACGGGGAACCTCTGAGCAGGTCGTTGTTCCGGCGAAAAGCCGGAATCCGGTTCTCCGGCAAGTTGCCGAAAAACCCGGATCCCGGCTTTCGACGGGATGACGATCCGGGATTCGTCCGGACCTTGTCTTGGTCCCGTCCCACAAGTTTCCCGGTCTCGTCATCCCCGCCTTCGCGGGGATGACGTTCAAGGCGCAATGCCGCCCATGGGCGGCGCCTGCTTTGACTTGGCCCCCTTGAGGGGCTCACCGCGAAAGCCACCGGCCTTGCCGGCGGAGACTTGCTTCGAGCGTAGCAAGAGGTGCTTCACATCGGCGAAGTCGCTCGTTCCATGTGCTTGATGCCCGGGGATTGACCAGCTTCGCTGCAGGGCGCGCCGGATATTCACGGGGACTTCACGCAAGTGTCGCATTTCATTGATATATCAAAGAAATTCCCCCAAATCCCAGCTTGCGCGAGCTATCGCGTCGGCGTAAAATTCGACGTGGCGCAATGTCGCCGATGACTAAACGAACATTCTCTGGAAGGACTCCAAATGGCTATCCCCACTCGCCTCCTGTTCGCCGCCGCCCTGGCTGCCTCACTGTCCGCGGCCCCCGCCATTGCGCAGGACGGCGCCGCAACGCTTCGCATCGAGAGCGGCAGCGCCATGGTCAGCACCGATGGGGAGTTCACCACCGCCGCTTCGGGCACGCAGGTCGCCCCCGGCAATCGCGTGATGCTGCCTGAAGGCAGCCGCGCCACCCTCGTCTATCCCAACGGCTGCACGCAGCCCCTCAGGGAAGGCGGCACCTACACCGTGCCGGCCACTTGCGTGGCGGCGGCAGGTTCCTCGGGCGGCGCGGGCGCGGGCGTGGACTACGCCGGCCTTGGCATCGTGACGGGACTCGTCGTCGCAGGTGCGGCCGGTCTTGCCAGCATGGATCAGCAGGACGTCGTCACCCCGCCGCCGCCGGTCAGCCGCTGATCGCCGTCGGCGACAAAACAAGACGCTGAATGCACGGGCGGGACGGGTTGATCCCGTCCCGCTTTGTTTTCACGGGCGGAAATCCATGCAAGACGCAGCCGCCGACGCGCACCGGAACCAGCACCGCCAGCACAAGCACACCAGCAGCCTCGACGCCCGGACACGTACGGGACTGATCGCTGTCGGCGTGCTGCTCGTGCTGTGCGTGATCGCAGGCGGCAGTTCGCAAGAGTCCGGCATCGGTGTCCTTGCCGCACAGTTGCTGGCGTTGCCGCTGTTGGCCTGGGCCGGTTGGCGGCTGCTGCGACGGCCCGGCAGCGCAATCCACGTCGCGTGGCTGGTGTTCGCGCTGATGCTCGTCGCCATTCCCCTGCTGCAGGCGCTGTTGCCCGCATCGGTCGCGGGTGGCGAGGGCAGGACGTCGCTGGCCCGCGACCTCGCGGTGTTCGGCATGGCCGGCCCCTCGCGCTGGTCGCTGGCCCCGGCCGCTAGCAGGGCGGCCGGCTTCACCCTGCTGCCGGCCCTGGCCATCTTCGCAATGACCCTGGCCCTGCCGCGCGCCGCGCAGCGTCACCTCGCACAACTGGTCGTGGCGCTGGCCATGGCCAGCCTGCTGCTGGGCGTGGTCCAGCTCGGCGCTCCGCAGGAAAGCCCGCTCAATCCCTATCCGCAGTGGGCGCCGGCCATGAACGGCTTCTTCGCCAACCCCAATCACCAGGCCACCCTGCTGGTGGTTGCGGCCACGCTGGCCTGCGCCCACCTGGCGATGGTGGTGGGGGCCTGGCCCCCGGGCCGCCCGCACCGCATGGCGCATGCCGTGTCTTCGGCACTGGTGATGCTGCTGGCCGCCGTGGCCCTGCCACTGACCGGTTCGCGCGCCGGCGTGGTGTTGATCATCCTGGCCAGCGCCCTGGTGGTAATCGCCCACTGGCCGGCCTGGCGTGGCCGGCTGCACACCCGGTTGGTGCTGGTGGCGTGCATGGTGGTGGCGGCGCTGGCCCTGTTCCTGTCCCTGCGCTGGATGCAGGTCGAGGCCATCGACGAACTGCGGGGTCCGCTGCGCGCGCTCACCGGCGAGATCGCCGCGCGCTTCGCGCCGTCGGGTGCCGGCGTGGGCAGCTACGTACCGGTGTTCGAACAGGAAGCCCCGCGCGAGCTGCTGATGGCCAACTATGTCAACCACGCCCACAACGAGTACGCGCAGTGGTGGCTGGAGGCCGGCGTATCGGCCGTGCTGGCCATGCTGCTGGGCGCGATCGCCCTGGCGCTGAGCTTGCGTGCATTGCTGCGCCAGCCTGCACAGGCGCGTGGCCTGGGCGTGACCGCGCTGGTGGCGCTGGGCGCGATCATGGCGCATTCGCTGGTGGACTATCCGTTGCGTACCCCGGCGATGCTGGCGGTAGCGGCAGTGCTGGCGGGGATTGCGGCGGGGCAGGCCTCCAGCGAGGTGGGGAGCGCGCGTGCGGGCGCTTGAATCGAGAAACGCAGGGGGCACAGAATGAAAGCTAGATACATTGAAATCGAGTCTAGCCATGACTAGCGTGCCTCTGGCTGAAGCGAAGAATCGACTTTCCGAACTCATCTCGCGTGCCGAAGCGGGCGAAGAGATCTCCGTCACCCGGCGCGGCAAAGCCGTGGCCAAGCTGGTGGCTTTCGATGCCGCGGAAACCGGAGCCCGTCGTGAGCGCGTGACCGAGGCCTTCGGCCGCCTCCGGGCCTTGCGCGAACAACTGGACCTGGAAGGCGACCTCAAGTCGATCGCCCGGGAAGGCCTGGACTGATGCCCTTCGTGCTCGACAATTCCGTGGTCAGTGGCTGGTTGCTGAAGCGCCAGGGCACGGCTTACGCGGACACGGTCGCCCGACGCCTGCAGGAAGGCCGGGCCGTAGTGCCTCCATTGTTGCGCCATGAATATGCCAACGTGCTGCGCACTGCCTGCAAGCTGGGTCGATTGACCGCGCAGCAGGCGCAGGATGCCATTGCGGACCTCGCGACCCTGCCGCTGGACATCGACCAGGACGTGCCGGATGCAGGCCAGCTGCTGGCGCTCGCGCTGCGCTATGACCTGACCAGCTACGACGCCACCTATCTCGACCTGGCGCTGCGTCGCCAACTGCCCATCGCAACACAGGATGCCGCCCTGGCCCAGGCCGCGCGCCTGGCCGGCGTTGGCGTGGTAGAGCCATGAATCAATCTATCGGACTGGACCGCAATGAATGACTTTCCCGCGCCTCAGGACACCCGCATCGCCGTGGTCGGCCTGGGCTACGTGGGCCTGCCGCTGGCGGTCGAGTTCGGCAAGCGCTACGACACGGTCGGCTTCGACATCAACGCCGCGCGCGTCGCCGAACTGGGCGAGGGCCGCGACAGCACCCTTGAAGTCGAACCGGAGTTGCTGGCCGAAGCCACGCGCCTGTCGTTCACCAGCGAGCTGGACGGCATTGCCGCCTGCAACGTCTACATCGTCACCGTGCCCACGCCCATCGACAGCGCACGCCGCCCGGACCTGACGCCGCTGGTCAAGGCCAGCGAATCGCTCGGGCAGGTGCTGGCCCGCGGCGACACCGTGGTCTACGAGAGCACCGTGTACCCCGGCTGCACCGAGGAAGTGTGCGTGCCGATCCTGGAGCGGGTGAGCGGCCTTAAGTTCAACGAGGACTTCTTCGTCGGCTACAGCCCGGAGCGCATCAACCCCGGCGACAAGGCGCACCGCGTCACCACCATCCTGAAGGTGACCTCGGGCAGCACGCCCGCGGCGGCGAATTTCGTGGACGCGCTGTACGCCAGCATCATCACCGCCGGCACCCACAAGGCCAGCAGCATCAAGGTGGCCGAGGCCGCCAAGGTGATCGAGAACACCCAGCGCGACCTCAACATCGCCCTGGTCAATGACCTGGCCATGCTGTTCAACAAGCTGGGCATCGACACCCTGGAAGTGCTGGAGGCCGCCGGTACCAAGTGGAACTTCCTGCCGTTCCGCCCCGGCCTGGTGGGCGGGCACTGCATCAGCGTGGATCCGTACTACCTGACCCACAAAGCGCAGGAGGTGGGCCACCACCCGGACGTGATCCTGGCCGGCCGCCGCACCAACGACGGCATGGGCCAGTACGTGGCCAACGAGGTCATCCGGCTGATGGTGCGCAACGGGATCAACCCGGTGCGGGCGCGGATCCTGATCCTGGGACTGGCGTTCAAGGAGAACTGCCCGGACCTGCGGAACACGCGCGTGGTGGACATCATCGGCGCGCTGCAGGGCTACAACGCGCGCGTGGATGTGTGCGACCCATGGGTGGACGCGGGCGAGGCCAAGCACGAGTACGGGCTGACGCTGTGCAAGCCGGGGGAGGGGGAGTACGACGCCATCATCGTGGCGGTGGGGCACGATGACTTCCGGAAGCTGGGTGCGGCGGGGATCCGCGCGCATGGCAAGCCGGGGGCGGTGCTATATGACGTCAAGTACGTTCTGCCGCGCGAATCGGTGGATGGAAGGCTCTGAGACCAATGCGTGCCCTGGTTACCGGCGGCGCCGGCTACATCGGCTCCCATACCTGCGTAGCCCTGCTGGAAGCAGGACACGACGTCACCGTCATCGACAACCTCTGCAACAGCTCCGAGGTGGCGCTGCAGCGCGTGCAGGAGATCACCGGCAAGCCGCTGGCCTTCATCCCCGGTGACATCCGGAACCCGGCGGACCTGGACCAGGCGCTGGGCGGCGGCAAAGATGCCGTGATCCACCTCGCCGCGCTCAAGGCCGTGGGCGAAAGCTGCGAAAGGCCGCTGGACTACTTCGACAACAACATCGGCGGCACCATCGCCCTGCTGCAGGCCATGCGCGGGGCGGGCGTGAACACCCTGGTGTTCAGCTCCTCGGCCACCGTCTACGGCGAGCCCGACACCGTGCCCGTCACCGAAGACGCGCCCCTGCGGGTCACCAACCCCTACGGCCGCACCAAGCTGGTGATGGAAGACCTGATCCGCGACGCCTGCCAGGCCGATCCGGCCATGAGCGCGGTGCTGCTGCGCTACTTCAACCCGGTGGGCGCCCACCCCAGCGGCCGCATCGGCGAAGACCCGGCCGGCATCCCCAACAACCTGATGCCCTACGTGGCCCAGGTGGCGGTGGGTCGGCGCGAACGGCTGCAGGTGTTCGGCGGCGACTACCCCACGCCCGACGGAACCGGCGTGCGCGACTACATCCACGTCATGGACCTGGCCCAGGCGCACGTGCGCGCGCTGGCGTACGGCCAGGCGCACACCGGCGCACGGGCGATCAACGTCGGCACCGGGCGCGGCTACAGCGTGCTGGAGCTGGTGCGCGCGTTCGAGCAGGCCAGCGGCAAGCCGGTGCCGCTGGACATCGTCGAGCGCCGCGCCGGTGACGTGGCGGCGCTGTGGGCGGAGCCGGGGTTGGCAGGGGAGTTGCTTGGATGGAAGGCGGAGAAGGACTTGCTGGCGATGTGTGAGGACGCGTGGCGGTGGCAATGCGCCAACCCTGAGGGCTACGCCACGGCAGGCAGGAGCGGCCAAGCGTGAGTGAGATCCGCCGCGGGGCGCTGCTGTCCTACGCCACCATCCTGGTCGTCAACCTGTCCGGGTTGTTGCTGACGCCGTTCATCATCCGTGCGTTGGGCAATGCCGAGTACGGCCTGTACCTGTTGATCGGTTCGCTCGCCGCGTACCTGGGCGTGCTGGATTTCGGGCTGAACAACGCTGTGACCCGTTACGTTGCCCAATGCGCGGCGAAGAGGGATCGCGAACAGGAAGCACGGTTCCTTGGCGCGGCCCTGGTGGTGAACGCGTTGGCTGCAGCCGCGATCATTGCCTTGGGGGCGATCTTCTACGCCAGTATCGACGCGTGGTTCAGCGACACGCTCGACGCCGGGCAGCGGGACCAGGCGCGGATCATGTTGCTGCTGCTGATCGCGAACGTGGTGCTGACGGTTTCGTCGGGCATGTTCACGGCGATCTGTGCGGGACATGAACAATTCACCTTCCCAAAGGCCGTGAATCTGCTGCGTTATCTGGTACGCATTGGGCTTGTCATCGCGATTCTGATCGCAGGTGGCGGAGCCATTGCGTTGGTCGCACTGGATGCCTTACTCGCTCTGCTGGTGCTTGTCGTCAATGCGTACTACGCGATTAGAAGCATTGGTGCTCGCGCCGATCTGAAGGCCCTTAACTTGAAGTTGGTGTTCAGCGTACTGACCTTCTCAACGTGGGTGTTTCTCTACGCCGTGATCGGTCAGGTTCAATGGCAAGGCGGGCAGTTCATTATTGGTGCGACTATCGGCACTGAGGCTGTTGCGATCTATGGTGTCGGCATAATGTTCGGAGGCTACTACGCAGCCTTCTCAGCGGCGATCACAAACCTCTTCTTGCCACGTGCAACCTATATGACGGTTGCTGATGTTGGTCCGGGCAAGTACAGCGCGGAGATGGTGCGAATAGGCCGGATGGCGCTTCTGGTTCTACTCCTGATACTCGGCGGGTTCGCGCTCTACGGTCAAGACTTCATCTTGCTCTGGGCTGGTCCCACGTATGGCGCCTCGTGGTTGGTGGCCATGATCATCATGCTTGCGTACACAGTTCCGCTGATCCAGACCTTTGCGCACCAATTGCTGGAGGCAAAGGGGCTGATCAGGTTCAAGGCAATGGTCTATTTGGTGGCGCTACCCCTCGGGGTGCTCCTGGGCTATCTGCTACTTGAACCCTTCGGCGTTCCCGGAATGGCCATTGGCATGACCGCAGGCTGGCTGGCCGCGACTGTCACCATGAATATCTATTATCAAGGTGCTCTTGGTATCGATATTCCAGCCTTCTTCAAAGAAGTTTCAAGAGGTATCGTGCCCGCGTTCATCGCGTGCATGATATTCGGTGCAACGTTGAATTTGTTGTCGATGGAAGGGTGGAGCGGAGTCTTTGTTCGTGCCGCCGCATTTGCAGCGCTGTATCTCGTTCTGATGTATCGCTTCGGCATGAATGGGTCTGAGCGGCGTCAAGTGACGTCCACGATGGAGCAGGTAAAAGCAGGGTGGAGTTCGTGATGATGCGTGCGGTGATAGGGGGCATGACGCCTGGCCATGCGTCGGTCGCAGACCAGAATCGTGTGGAGAGAGGACAGCTATGAAGATCTCCACTATCACGTGCCATGATGTCTACAACTACGGCGCGTCGCTGCAGGCGTACGCGCTCATGCATTATCTGGAAGGCCTCGGGCACCAGGTCGAAATCATCGACTACAAGCCTGACTACCTGAGCGGGCACTACCAACTGCTGGCAGCAGAGAGCCCGCTCGTCGGGAGCAGTCGCATCAAGGCGGTTCTGTATGTTCTGGTCAAGCTGCCGGGCAGGCTGTTGTCGAGGCGAAGGAAGTGGGCGTTCGACAGGTTCCGCGACAGCCATCTGAAGCTGACGGCCAAGCGCTACAGCAGCTTTGACGACCTGCGCAACAATCCGCCGCAGGCCGACTGCTTCATCGCGGGAAGCGACCAGATCTGGAACACGCTGCGACCCAATGGGAAGGATCCGGCGTTCTACCTGATGTTCGCGCCCGAGGGTGCCATCCGAGCTTCGTACGCTGCGAGCATTGCGGCAGACGTGGTCGCAGACGGCGACCTGCCCTTGATGCGGGAGGGCGTATCTGCCCTGGATCACGTGTCAGTGCGTGAATCCACCGCGGCCGAGTTGCTCGCCCGGATGGGCATCGGCAACATCACCCACGTACTCGATCCGGTATTTCTGGTTTCGGAAGATTCATGGCGCAAGATCGGAGCCGATCGCCATGATGACGGGTATGTTCTTGTCTATGACTTCGATGCTTCCGACGAAGTGAGGCGGATCGCCACCGAACTGGCTGGCGCGCGCGGACTCAGCATCTACAGTATTAGTCAGGGGCGCTACGACTACGCGGACAGAAAATTCCCTCATGCAGGTCCTGCGGAGTTCGTGTCATTGATCCGTGACGCTCAGGTTGTGGTCACCAACTCGTACCACGCTATCGTTTTCAGCCTGATATTCGGCGTCGATTTCTACACGGCTGGGCGTACGGAGAACATCAATTCGCGCATGTCGGATCTTTTGGCACAGTTCGGGCTTGAGATGGGTTCGCTTATTGATATGTGTGAGACAAAGGAGCGGATCAGCGCAATTCTGGAGGCGCGTTTGCTGAAGTCAGAGCAGTATCTGTCCGAGGTGCTCGCAGGATGAGCAGGATCAAGAACAAACTTCACGCGCTTTTCTTCTGGCAGAGCCGCGCAGGAGAGGTGCTGAACAAGATCTACGATTTGCGGATCTTCTACAGGAACTCGTTCTACAAGGGATTCTCAAGCCGGGAGAGCTATGAGGCCTTTCTCACGAAGCAGTATCACATCGTGGAGAAAGGGCTGGCCATGCCTGTCCCGAGGAAGAATTTCGGTGCCGAGAAGATTCGGGTGCTCGTCGAGGTGTCGGAAGACTACATGACGAAGTATGGTCAGAATGATCTGTTGCAGACAATCTCCTCTACCCTGGACTCTTACCTCGACGCGAATGAAGATTTTGAGACGGCTGATCCTGTGCTTTACACCATGATCCAGCGTTTCGTTTCCAGCGTCAGTGCCAACGGTAAGGGTGGCACAAAGCTCGTGACTCCAGTGATCTTTCCGGAGTTCGATGGGTTCGCGAAGTCCAGATCCAGCGTCCGGGCCTTCAACAATGTCGAGGTCGAAAACGATCTTGTTGCCACGGCTGTCGACACAGCCAAGTATGCGCCGTCCGTGTGCAACAGGCAGGGCTGGAAGGTTCACTTGTATGCCGACAAATTGCAGGTTTCGAAATTGCTGTCGCTTCAGGATGGGAACGGTGGATTCGGTCAAACGATCAACAAGCTGCTCATTGTCACGGCGGATTCAAGGTGTTTCACCAATCTCGAGAGCAATCAGATCTTCATTGATGGTGGGCTGTTCTCCATGAACTTGCTTCTAGCCTTGCACAGCGTGGGGGTTGGAAGCTGCTGTCTGAACCTTTGTGTTCCGTATACCAGGGAGAAGAAAATCAAGGTCGCGGCTGGGATAGGCGAGTTCGAGCGGCCGATCATGATGATCGGCATTGGGCACTACGACAGTCAGACCAGAGTGGCGACCTCATGCAGGAAGGATTCCAATCAAATCCTTCAGGTGCACTAGATGAAGCTGTTGTACATCGTCAATGGCATCCGCGGCAGCGGTGGCCTGGAGCGAGTGCTGCTGCACAAGGCGTCGTACCTGTGCGACACCTACGGCTATGCCGTCAGGATCCTGGTGCTCAATGAGCCGCCGGGGGAGCCGTTCTACCCGGTCAGCCCAGCCGTGGAAGTCCGCCATTTCCATGCGTCCGGCTCGGCGGTGGCGTATCTGCGTGCGTACCGGTCGGGGCTGCGGCAGGCCGTGGCGCGGTTCCAGCCGGATGTGGTGAGTGTTTGTGATGACGGCCTGAAGGGCCTGCTGGTGCCGCTGCTGCTGCCGCGCACCCGGCCGGCGCTGGTGTACGAACGTCATGCCTCGCTGGAGCTGATGCGCTCGCTGTGGCAGAAGGCCGTGATGCGGCCGCTGGCGCGGTTGTATGACAAGCTGGTGCTGCTCACTCAGGGCAATGTGAAGGAGTGGGGCGTTCCGGGTGCGGTGGTCATTCCCAATCCCTTGCCGGACTTCGAGACGGGCACGCCGCCCCCGAGGAAGCCGCAGATCCTGTGCGTGGGCAGTCTGTGTCACAACAAGGGCCAGGACCTGTTGATCGAAGCCTGGGCCAGGATCGCCGCGCGACACCCGGATTGGAGCGTGCAGGTGTATGGGAAGGGCGATCCGGCGCCCTTGCTCGCGTTGGCGGCCGCCCGTGGCGTTGCCGGGCAGGTCGAGTTCCATCCGCCGGTGGCCGGCATCGCCGCCCGGTATCAGGAAGCCAGCCTGTTCGTGCTTCCGTCGCGCTCGGAAGGGTTTGGCATGGTGTTGCTGGAGGCGATGTCCTTCGGCACGCCGTGCATCAGCTTCGACTGTCCAAGCGGCCCCGGCGACATCCTGACCGATGGCAAGGACGGCGTGCTGGTGCCGGCAGAGGACGTCGCGGCGCTGGCGGCTGCCATGGACGCACTGATCGACAACCCCGCCCAGCGGGAGGTCTTCGGCCAGCAGGCCCGCATCACGGCGCAGACGTACCGGATCGACCAGATCGCAGGGCGTTGGCAGCAATTGTTCACCACGCTGGTGGCGCGCAATGCCTGAGCTGCACGCCAATGACCAGACGGCAGGGCGGCACATCCTGCTGATCATCCCCTACGGCGGCGTCGGCGGCATGGAGCGGCTGGCGCTGAACCTGTATCGCCACTACCGCAGCCTGGGCGACCGGGTGAAGGTGATGAAGCTGGTCAGGCTGCCCGACGACATCGTCAATTTCGGTAAGGATGAGATCGCCCTGTCCGAGCGCGACTTGAGCGAGATGTCCGCGCTGCGGCGCGCCGGCTTCTATCTGTCGATTCCGTTCTCCATCGCCAGTGCCGTGCGCGCGCATGGCATCACCCATTCGATCGCCATGGGCGACATGGGCAATCTGTTCAGTTCGTTGAGCCCGTCGCGTGAGTTCAAGGTGGCCAGCATCCACTCGCTCAAGAGCGCTGAGCTGGCGGGCGGCGGCGGGCTCAACCGGATCTTCGGGCTGGCCTATCGCACCACGTACCGCCACTTCGATCGCGTGGTGTGCATCAGCCGGGCGATCCGCAACGACCTGCTGGACAACTGCGGCTATCGCTTCCCGGACAACCTGGAGGTGGTCTACAACCCGCATGATCTGTCTGCGATCACCGAGGCGGCCACCGAGGAACTGCCGCCGGACGAGGCGGAGTTGTTTTCGGGGCCGACGGTGGTGTTCCTGGGTCGAATGACTGGCGTGAAGGCGCTCTGGCACTTGATCCGCGCCTTCCAGGCCGTGCTGGAGCGGGGCACGCAGCCGCGACTGGTCTTCGTCGGCGACGGCGATGCCGACATGACCGGCTATCTGCAGTCGCTGGTGGAAGGTTACGGCATCGCTGCGCAGGTGACGTTCCTGGGGCGGCGGACCAATCCATACAAGTATCTTGCCCACGCCGACGTGCTGGCCTTGAGTTCCCATTTCGAAGGAACGCCCAATGTCATTGTCGAGGCCATTGCGCTGGGCGTGCCGGTGGTGAGCAGCCACTGCACCGACGGCGTAGTGGAGTTGATGAGCACGCGGGAGGTGGTCGGGTTCGACCCGCCCCTGGAACTGGAGGCAGGCATCATGACCCCGCCGCTCAGCGGGCGCCGGGACGAAATCACCCACCAGACCCCGATGATGCCGGCCGAATTGGCGCTGGCCGATGCGCTGACGGCGGTGCTGGGGAATCCCGGCTATCGTGAATCCGTGCGACGGAACCGCGGGCCATTGCTGGAGAAGTTCGAGCTGGCGCGATCTGCGCAGGCCTATCTTGCGCCGACCACCAGAGGCGCACCTACACCATGATCGAATTCATTCCCCTGCAAAGCTATGCCTTGGTGGTGAACACCCTCGTCATGGTGGTGGTGGCGCTGCTGGCGTTGCTGGTGATGCGGCATCCGCATGCCGTGGTGGAGCAGCCCGGGGTTCGCAACAAGGTGCCGAAGGCGTTGGGCGAAACGGTGGTCATCGCGCTGTGCGTGCTGGTGGGGTTGCGGCCAATCAGCTATGCGTTTGGTGACATGGGGAACTACTACAAGCGCTTCGTGGAGTATGCTGCCGGGGCGATGCCGGACGGCCGCGACGCGTTGTTCGAAGGGATCATGTGGCTATTCGCGCAGGTCAACGCGCCAGCACTGTTCTTCCTGTTCTGCGCGCTGGTGTACGTGATCCCGCTGCGGATCGCCAGCCAGCGGCTGCTCGCCAACTACTGGCCCTTGGGCTTCCTGTTTCTGATCGCCCACATCTCGTTCTACGGATTCGCTGTCAACGGGATCCGCAACGGCATGGCGATGTCGTTGTTCACGTTGGCGATCACCTATCGTGGATGGCGGTCCTGGGCGCTGATGGCTGCGGCCATTGGCCTGCACGGATCACTGATCCTGCCGATTGTGGCGTGGGCGGCGGCAAGCTTCGGCTTCAGGGCCAAATGGGCCATTACCTTCTGGATTGTCTGTTTGTTGGTGTCCCTCGCGGTCCCGGGCGTGGCAACGATGCTCGCATCCTCGCTGCCAGTGGATGATCGCCTGGAACAGTATGCGGCGATCGCGGGCCAGTATGACGACCAGTTTTCCGCAACCGGTTTCCGCTGGGACTTCGTGCTTTACGGGGCTTTGCCGATTGCGGTTGGCGCGTTCTTCATCTTCCACAAGCGGCGGTTCGATGCCTTCTACCTGAAAGTGTTCAGCACCTATGTCATCACCAATGCCGTCTGGCTGCTGCTGATCACGCTTCCGTTCTCCAACCGCTTCGCCTACCTGTCCTGGGGGATCATGGGTTTGGTGATCGCGTACCCGCTCATCAAATGGAAGGTCTTTAAGCAGCAACAGTTCGTGTTCGCCGTCCTGCTGGTTGGCTTGGCCGGCTTCAGCTTCGTCTCACAATTATGAAAACGATCACCGTATTCACGCCGACCTACAACCGGGCGCATCTTCTCGGCAGACTTTATGAGAGCCTGCTGCGCCAGACCTGCCAGGACTTCATTTGGCTGGTGGTCGATGACGGCTCCACTGACGGCACCCGCGAAATGGTAGCCGGCTGGCAGGCGGAAGCGCGGATGGAGATCCAATACGAGTACAAGCCCAACGGCGGAATGCATACCGCGCATAATCGGGCCTACGACTTAATGCAGACCGAGTTGAATGTTTGCATCGATTCCGACGATTGGATGCCGGACAATGCTGTAGAGCTCATTTGCTCACGATGGCGCGATGTGCGCAATGACCCGGGAGTCGCGGGAATAGTAGGGCTGGATGAGTCGCCTGATGGCGAGATCATTGGCACACGATTTCCTGTTGATGGCTTGCGATGCACGCTGACGGGTCTGTACGAGCGCGTTGGGATCCGAGGAGACAAGAAGCTCGTATACAGGAATGACGTAACGCGATCCTTCCCGCGGTATCCTGAGTTTGCCGGAGAGCGTCTGGTGCCATTGGGCTGGTTGTATCGACAGATCGACCAGAAGTACGAGCTGATCGCCTTTAATGATGTTTACGTTGTCGTTGACTATCAGGTAGGTGGTTCTTCGGACAGTATCATCAGCCAGTACTTTCAGAGCCCGCAGGGCTTTCAAGCATCACGTATCATATCGATTCAGTACTCCGGAAGCCTAAAGGATAAGCTGCGGAATGTTGTGCATTTCGGCGTGTCTTCTCTGATCCTTGGCCGTTGGCGGACGTGGCTGCATTCGCCGGCCCCAATCCTCTCGGTCTTGACGTGGCCGCTGAGTGTTACAGCGTTCGCGTATCTGGTCGTTCGTAAGTCGCTACCCCGGAGGGCTTGAGTTTGCGATCAAAACCCAATTTGGGCTTAGAGCCACGCAAGCTGCGAATCGTGCATATCCTGTCTTCCCCGACTGCCGGCGGGGCTGAGGTTTACGTCAAGGACCTCGCGCTTGCCATGGCCGCCGAGGGGCATTTTGTCGCCGTCGCGTTCCTCAACCATGCGCACGAAGTAGGCCGACAGCAGTCCTATGAGCAGAATTTTCTTGAGGAGCTTGCGGCAGGGGGAGTCGAAGTGGACTTCATCGGCTACAAAGCCCGCCGAAGCCCGGTCTTCGGATGGACGAGACTGCGACAGATGACAGGGGAGTGGAGGCCAGACGTTATACATTCCCACCTGTCCTACGGCCTATTGTTCGCGGCGTTCTGTCCTGTTCCAGTGGTTTATACCCAACACACCATCAAGTTGAGGGTGCCCGCATGGCTCTATCGAGTGTTTCTGGATCGGGTGGTTAGCAGGTATATCGGCATCTGCGCTGCGTGCGTAAACGTTCTGAATCGAGCAAGCTCAAGACCGGTTGTCAGAATCGATAACGCTGTTTCCCCGGAACGCGTCTGGCGAAGACCCCAGGATTCGAGAAGGGACGGCACGGTCAAGCTGTTCTCAGCGGGTAGGCTAACCGAGGCAAAAAACTATACCTTGCTGCTGGAATCCGTCGCCGAGCTGGACGACATGGATTTCACCCTTGAGATCGCTGGTGAGGGGCCGCTACGTGGCGTGCTTGAGCAACAGATCGAGCAGCATCAGCTGGCGCATCGGGTCAAGCTGCTTGGCAACGTCAATGATGTTTCCGAACGATTGGCAGGAGCGGACATCTTCGTGATGTCGTCATCTTGGGAGGGGCTTCCTATTGCCCTGTTGGAGGCAACCTTGACTGGATTGCCGGTGGTCGTGACGAATGTCGGCGGCTGCGCCGAGGTGGTGCATAGGGTGGGAAATGGGCTTGTTGTGGATACGTCGATCGCCAAGGACCTCGCCGCAGCAATGCGCCGTCTAATCGCGTCGGAGTCGCAACGGTCGTTTTTTTCTCATAACGCCTTGAATTACTCCGCTTCCTACGAGCTTGGGACGGCGGTTGCCCTTCATATGTCGTTGTATCGTGATGTGGTGGATGCGAAATCCCCATGAACTCTGATCTCAAGACAAAGATCTTTCGGGGGACATCCTCCTGGCTTCGCACAGGCCAGCAACGAAGACCATATATTGCTCGATCTGAACCGCGAACCACTTGGTGGCCAATGAGCGATATCTCGTCAACGGAGCATGTGGATGATACTCTGAGGGTTAGCGTGAGCACCGCCCCGGCGCGCTTCAGAAGACATGAGGAACTGTTCTCGCCCGCCGCATCGACGTTCTTCGATCTGCTCAGGTTCAGCGCGGCAGTGATCGTTGTCATGGAGCATCTGGCATCAAGGCTGTTCGTCGGTTACGGTTATCTGGATAATCCCGGGATTTGGACTCAATTGCTCTACTGGTTGAACCTGCTTGGTAGTCCGGCAGTTGTCGTGTTCTTTGTCCTGAGTGGCCTTTTCATCTCACGATCGATCTATCGAACGGTGCTTATGCAGGGGCGAAAGTTTGATTGGGCGGACTACTTGAGCGCGCGATTGTCGCGCCTCTGGCTGGTGTTGATTCCGGCGCTCGTCGTTACCTTCATTGTGGATCTTGTTGCAGACGCGAATGGCTGGGTGAACAAAGGGGCTGGTGTAGAGGTTTTTGCCGGGAACGTACTCTTCGTACAGACGATACTGGTGCCCCAGTTCGGTTCAAACGCGCCGCTTTGGTCCATCAGTAACGAGTTCTGGTACTACATGATCTTTCCAGCGCTTTTTCTGGCTGCGATCGCGCGAACGTCCAGGCGCACGCTGGCACTCATTGCGCTGGCCATCGTGCTTCTGGTGTTTATTGGCCCGAGAAAGGCTGCGTACTTTTTGATGTGGCTGCTCGGTGCCCTTGTCATGGTGCTACCCGCGATGCGACGGTTCGGATCAGGTCGAGCATTGGTTGTGGCTCTTGCCCTCCTCACCATTGCTGCGCTTCTGCGTCCGTTGGTCGCGCGAGGGCGATTGATGTTTGACGGATTGGAGATTGACCTGTTCTGGCCTGATCTTCTGGTGGCTGGAGCGGCGTTTCTCGTGATGCGTATTGCGTTCGTATATTTTGCGAGCCGCCAGTATCTGTTCAACGATTCGATTGACAGATTGATTCGGGGGGGCGCGGGATTTTCTTTCAGCCTTTACGTCCTGCATTACCCATTTATCAATTCCGGATACTTCCTGGCCCACGCCAATGGATTCCATGGGTTTCAGCCGGGGATCATTGGCGTATTGGTCGAGATCATCGTCGTTCTTCTTCTCTGCTCGATCGCCTGGTTCTTTGCATTGTTGACAGAAGCGCACACGGGAGCCGTGCGCAAGGTAATTTCGAGAATGTCGGCGAGGGTCGCTAGGTAGTGGAGCATCGCATACTGCTGATCGCGGGTTTCGCCGCCTCCGTGTCCACGTTCCGTGGAACTTTGATTCGTGCGCTGCGGGATTCCAGAGCGGCGGTTGAGGTAGGAGTTCCTGGAGTCGACGAGGTCACGGGCCTCCGCCACGAGCTGGCGTCGATTGGCGTGGCGCTTCATGACATCCCATTGCAGCGTGCCGGAACCAACCCGCTTGCCGACATCGGCCTGCTCGCAACCCTGTTCGAACTGATGCGCTCGGTTAGGCCTACCATCACCCTGCCTTACACGATTAAGCCCGTCATTTACGGCACTATCGCCGCTTGGCTGGCGCGCGTGCCGCGCCGCTACGCGCTGGTCACAGGCCTGGGCTATGCCTTCACCGGCGCCCGCCAGGGACTGGTCACCCGCCTAGTGCGCCTGCTGTATCGCTTCGCACTTCGCCGCACGCACAAGGTGTTCTTCCAGAATCCTGACGACGAGAGCCTGTTCCGTCAGCTCGGCCTGCTTCCGGCGAATATTCCTTCGGTGGTGGTCAACGGGTCGGGTGTGGACGTTGCCCAGTTCCCGCTGCATCCGCTTCCCGCCCGAGAGCCCGTTTTCCTGCTGATTGCCCGCCTGCTGGGCGACAAGGGTGTGCGTGAGTACGCCGAGGCGGCGCGCAGGATCAAGGATGCCGATCCCGGCGTCAGATTCCAACTGGTGGGCTGGATCGACAGCAACCCGGACGCCATTGCCCAGTCGGAGCTGGATGCATGGGTCGCTGACGGCACCATCGAGTTCCTAGGCAAGCTGGACGACGTACGTCCGGCCATCGCAGCCAGCACGGTCTATGTACTGCCCTCCTACCGCGAAGGCACCCCGCGCACGGTCTTGGAAGCCATGGCCATGGGCCGCCCCATCATCACCACCGATGCCCCGGGGTGTCGCGAGACGGTCATCGACGGCGAAAATGGTTTCCTGGTCCCGGTGCAGTCGGTGGATGCGCTGGTGGACGCCATGCTGAAGTTCATCGAGGATCCCGCGCTCGCCCCGCGCATGGGGCGGCGGTCAAGGCAGATTGCAGAGGACAAGTACGACGTGCACAAGGTCAATGCGGTGATGTTGCGGGAGATGGGCATCCGCGATGCGGACGACGGAAGACGCATGAACGACGACCGAAGGCCGGAAAGTTCTGAACCATGAGAATAAAAGTAGCACTGCTTGTAGATGATCTATCCCTGAGCCGCTGGCAGGAAGAGGCGCTTTCCGCGGTTTCTGATCTGCTTGAGGTTGTGGTTGTCCTCAACTGTAGCAACACGGTCACGCACAAAAGGGTCTTTGCCCATGCGGGCTACTATGCGCTCAACGTGCTTTCCATCCGGAGCACATTGAGCCGCAAGCGAGCGGTTGAGTTTGATGGCCTCGAAGTGTTGACCTTCGATTCGCTGTACTCAGGGGCCTGGCAGACGATCCCCGACGGGATTGTCGATGCGATGCGGGCAAGAGGTGTCCGGACCATCATCAAGTTCGGCATGTCCTTGCTGCGCATGGACAACCTTGAAGGCGTAGACGTGCTGTCGTTCCACCACGGCGATCCGCGGTTCTACCGTGGCAGGCCCGCGGGCTTCTATGAGATTCAGAACAACGCCCCTTGTGTAGGAATGATCGTCCAGAAGCTGTCGAACGTCCTGGATGGTGGCGAAGTGCTCGCGCTCGGGCATGCCAAGCTGTACCCGTATTCGTACCGGCAGACGATTCAGGGCCTGTACCGGGCATCTCCGGCGCTGTTCCGCCGCGCGTTGATGAACTACCGCAACGGCTTGACGGTTGCGATCAAGCCGAAGGGGAAGAACTACCGCCTGCCTGGCAACTGGACGGTCGCGAAGTTCTGCGCACCCATGCTGAGCCGAAAATTTTCCCGCCTGCTGTATGGCGCGCTGTTCGAGAAGAAGTGGAACATCGTGGTGCGGGACGACCTGGACATCTTCTCGTGGGCAACCACCACCGTGTCGGGCGGGCGGCAGCCAAGGATTCCGGAGAAATATAGCTTCCTGGCGGACCCCTTCTTCTCTTCGGATGGATCCGTTGTGAGGGCGGAAGCCATGGTGGCATCCAGCGGATTGGGTGAGATCGTCGAGTTTGAAGCAGTGACCCTGGAGTTCTCGCGCAAGCTGCTGGCGGGACCGCATTTTTCGTATCCCTACACCGTGACTGACGCCGGGCAGGAGTTCATCCTTCCGGAAGTCGCCGGCCACGAGGCGCCGTACTTGCTCACGCCATCGGGGGACCGGAAGATTCCATTGCGGGGCCTTGAGGACGCCAGGATCGTGGACCCGTCGCTGGTCAGGCATGGAGATCACTACTACCTGTTCGGAGGGCAGCCGCAGTCGGCGGCCGGCATGCTGTACGTCTACGTGGCCGATGCCCCGGACGGCCCATACCTGCCGCACCCGATGAACCCGGTCGTGATGCATCCCGCCGGTGCCCGGATGGGGGGGCGCCTGATTCATCGTGATGGTGCGCTATACCGGTTCGGTCAGGACAACTCCGGTTCGTACGGAAATGGCGTCAAGATCATGCAGGTCACCGTCCTGAGCCCTGATGCATACGAGGAACGCGAAATCGGCGAACTACGCTTCTCTGATGCCAAAGGGCCGCATACCGTGGACCATCGGAACGGCAACGTGGTGCTCGACTACTACGTGGAGAAGTTCTCCCTGTTGGCAGGGTATCGCCGGCTCGCGGCGATAGTTCATTCGCGTTTGCAGAAAGCTGGCTAGCAACGTCTCGCCTGGCGTCCGCCAGGGATAGAAGCTACTGCTGGCATCCCGCTGTTAGGGGTCAATTTGACGAGAATGAGAAAAGTGGAAATGACGATTGATGAGATGGGCCGATCGTTGGTGCAGTTGGCCCGCGACGTGCACGGCAGCGGCTTCATTCCCCTCCATCGGCCCGTCTTCGAGGGCAACGAACGCCAATACCTTACCGACTGCATCGACTCGAACTTCGTCTCTTCGGTCGGCGCCAAGGTCGTCGAGTTCGAACAGCACATCGCCTCCTTCACCGGCGCGAAGTACGCCATCGCCACCGTCAACGGCACCGCCGCCCTCCACGTCGCCCTGCAGCTGGCCGGCGTGCAGCGCGACGACGAGGTCATCACCCAGGCGCTGACCTTCATCGCCACCTGCAACGCGCTGAGCTACGCCGGCGCCCATCCCGTCTTCGTGGACGTGGATCGCGACACCCTGGGCCTCAGCCCCGAAGCCCTGCGCCGCTGGCTGTCCGAACACGCCGAGCAGCGCGACGGCCAGGCCTGGAACCGCCACACCGGCCGCCGCATCGCCGCCTGCGTGCCCATGCACACCTTCGGCATCCCGCTGCGCATCGCCGAGATCGTGGCGATTTGCGACGAGTACGGCATCAGCGTGGTCGAAGACGCGGCCGAATCCCTCGGCAGCTGGGTCGGCGGCCGCCACACCGGCACCTTCGGCCGCCTGGCCACGCTCAGCTTCAACGGCAACAAGGTGATCACCACCGGTGGCGGGGGCATGATCATCACGGATGACGAGGCGCTGGCGCGCCGCGCCAAGCACCTGACCACCACCGCCAAGATCCCGCACCCCTACGAGTTCGTGCATGACGAGGTGGGCTACAACTACCGGCTGCCCAATCTCAACGCCGCGCTGGGCTGCGCGCAGATGGAACGGTTGCCCAGGATGCTGGAGATCAAGGCCGAGGTGGCCGCGCGCTACCGTGGGTTCTTCGCCCGCACGGATGTCCGCTTCGTGGAGCCGCTGCCCGGCACCACGGCCAACTACTGGCTCAACGCCATCGTGCTGGATTCGGAAGCCGACCGAGACGCGCTGCTGGAATACACCAACAGCCGCGACGTGATGACCCGCCCGATCTGGCGCCTGATGTCACGGCTGCCGATGTTCCAGCACTGCCAGCACGACGGGCTGGAGAACTCCCGCTGGCTGGAGGCGCGGGTGGTGAATCTGCCGTCGAGCGTGCCGGAGAGCGAGTTCGGCAGGTTGCGCTGAGGCTTGCGCGCCGGTTCTTTCAAGGACTAGACTAACAGGACTTAGTCGGGTCGGGAGGCCGCGCCATGTCCACCGTCAACATCCACGAAGCCAAGACCCATCTCTCGCGCTTGGTCGAACGTGCCGCGGCGGGGGAGACCGTGGTCATCGCCAAAGCCGGCAAGCCCATGGTGAAAGTGATGCGCGTGGATGCGTCGGAAGCCGGAGGGGTCAAGCGGCTGGGCTTCCTGCAGGGGGCCTTCCGGGTGCCGGACGACTTCGACCGGATGGGCGAGGACGAGATCGCTGCGCTGTTCGGCGTGCCGGCGTGAAGTACCTGCTCGACACCCATCTGCTGCTGTGGGCGGCTGCAGAGCCGAAGCGCCTGCCGGAGAAGGCACGCGCGCTGCTGGAAGATGCGGACAACGTATTGCTGTTCAGCGCCGCAAGTCTGTGGGAGGTGGCGATCAAGGCGGGACTTGGGCGGCCGGATTTCACTGTGGAGCCGGCGGTGTTGCGTCGCGGCCTGCTCGACAACGGCTACGTGGAACTTCCGGTGGTCAGTGAGCATGCCGTGACCACCGGCACCCTGCCGCCGATCCATCGCGATCCGTTCGACCGCCTGCTGGTCGCCCAGGCCCAGGTGGAAGGGATCACGCTGCTGACCGCGGATCCGGTGGTTGCGCAGTATCCTGGGCCGATCCGGGGTTTTTGAGGCGCGGGTGGTGAACCTGCCGTAATGTTCCCGTTCGGGATCGAATAGTCTAAATTCGACTCATGGTCGCGGATTATTCCCGTTCGGGTTCAAGAATCGTGCTGGCCGACCCTGGCACGTTGGGGGCGGCCGTCCGCCAAGCCCGGAAAACCCACGGCCTGACCCAGGCTGAGCTCGCCGGCCTGGCCGGTACCGGCCCGCGTTTCATCAGCGAGCTGGAGCGGGGCAAGGCGAGCGCGGAGCTGGGCAAGGTGCTGGACGTGCTCGCGGTGTTGGGCCTGCACCTGCTGCTGACCGGGGCGGATGCGTGATCGAGCGACTGGACGTCGAGCTGTTCGGGCAGCCCGCAGGAATGCTGGAGATATCCGGACCGCTGCGTCGCCCGGAGGACTGGACGTTTACCTATCACCGGGAATACATCCGGGCTGGCGCACCTGCGCTCTCGGTGACGATGCCACTGCGCGAAGAACCGTGGATCGGCGCCTTGACGCGCAACTGGTTCTGCAACCTGCTGCCCGAAGGCGCGGTACGGCAGGCGATCGTGCAGCGGCTGCGGATCCCGCACGACGACGGTTTCGCCCTGCTTGCAGCGATCGGCGGTGAGTGCGCCGGTGCCGTCAGCCTGCGGGTGCCGGGAGAGGAGCGGGCCGCTGCCGATGATGGTGAAACCGACCTGGAGGCCGTGCTCTTCCTGCAGGGCGATGTGGGCGGCGAAGGCAGCTGGGCACTGGCGGGAACGCCGATGCGGCTGTCGCTGGCCGGTGCACAGGACAAGCTGGCGGTGGTGGCCGAAGCCGATGGCCGGCTGCGCCTGCCGCATCGTGGCGAACCCAGCACCCATATCCTGAAACCTGACAGCCGCCGCTTCCGCGGGCTGCGCGATGCCGAAGCGCTGGGCATGGCGCTGGCGCGCAGGCTTGGCCTGGATGCGGCGCCTGCAAGGCTGCTGGACGTGACGGGCACGCCGGCGCTGCTGATCGAGCGCTACGACCGCGTCCGCGCATCCGACGGCACGCTGCAGCGCCTGCACCAGGAGGATTTCTGCCAGGCCCTCAGCTATCCGGATGGGCTCAAGTACGAGGCCAGCGGTGGGCCCGGCCTGGCCGCGTGTTCGGCGCTGGTTCGCAGGCTCGCCCTGGGCCCGGGGGCGGTGCAGGGCCTGCTGGACTGGGTGGTGTTCAACGCGTTGATCGGCAATGCCGATGCGCACGCCAAAAACCTGTCCCTGCTCCGCGATCGTGAGGGCAGGCGACGGCTGGCACCACTGTACGACCTGGTGCCGACGGTCTACCTGCCCGAATCTCTGGTGGATCGCACGCCTGCCATGCGCATCGGCGAGGCTGCACGCATCGACCGGATCGGCGTTGAAGACTGGGTGGCGTTCGCCGATGCCGCGGGTTACCGGAAGCCCTATGTCATGGACAGGGTGCGATCATTGGCGGGCAGGATCCTCGGGTGCCTGGCGGAAGTCGGCAACGGGATCGTGGAGCAGGGCGGTGATCCGGAACGCGTGGAGCGCGTGATCGTCGCCATCGAAGGCAATACCCGAATGGCGCAGTGAGCTTCTTGTCTTGAGTGCAAGAAAAGTGCACCATTGTGACATTAATAGTGCGCTCAGGAGGCCTGACATGAACGCCATTCTTCAGGAGCCTTGGACCGAACGGTTTCGCGAGGCCGATACGCCCTACCTGTCTCCGGGCAAGGTGGGTGAGCTGTTCGGCCTGCGTGTGCAGGAATTGGCCGAGCGTGCGCATGTGCACCGCAACACGCCCACCGCCCGCCCGCAGGCGGCCCAGTTGCAGAAGTACCTGCAGGAGATGATCCGTCTGCTGGCAGCGGCAACGGCCATGACTGGCGACGAAGGGCGGGCGGTCTTTCTGCTGCGCAACCAGCCGCTGAAGGCTTTCGAATACAAGACGGCCGAGGCTCTGGTCCAGGAGGGGCGCACGGATGCCGTGGTCGCTTATCTGGAGTCCCTGGCCGGCGGCGCGGGAGGATGATCGAGCTCGCGCTCGACCGGCGGCAATTCCCGGCCTGGTATCGGGTCATCGTGCCGGCTTTCGCGGATACGCCACTGTCCGGGATGGGGGCTGCCCGGCAGGGCGGACGCTTCAACCGGCCGGGACAGGAGGCGCTGTACCTGTCCTTGGATGAACCGACTGCGCTAGACGAGTACCGGCAGGACAATCCCTGGCTGCCCCCTGGGACCATCTGCACGTTCTTTGCGGATGGATTACGGATCGCCGATCTCAGTGCCGGGTTCGACCCGGTGTCGTGGGCGCCCGTCTGGGCCGACTTCGAGGTGGATTGGCGAGCCGAGTGGTTCGGGCGCTCGGTGGAACCGCCCACCTGGTACATGGCAGACGACGTGGTGGCTGCGGGGCTCGACGGACTCATGTTTCCGTCGCAGGCAAGGCCGGGTGGGGTCAACTTGGTCGTGTACCGCAGTTCATTGAGGCCAGCGGCGGAGCTGGACGTATACGACCCGGACGGAAGACTGAGGCAGAAGCGGATTCCATGAATATTCTCGACCTGATCGGCCGCACCGCGCCGCTTTTCGACACCGACATCCAGCGCCACGAGGCCGAGCTCTCCGGCCTGGTGCAGTCCAGCCGTTTCCTGGTGATCGGCGGCGCCGGCTCCATCGGCCAGGCGGTCACGCGGGAGATCTTCAAGCGCAAGCCGCGGGCGCTGCACGTGGTCGACATCAGCGAGAACAACATGGTCGAGCTGGTGCGGGACATCCGCAGCACGCTGGGCTACATCGACGGCGACTTCCGCACCTTCGCCATCGACTGCGGCAGCCGCGAGTTCGCCGCGCTGATGGCGGCCGGGCAGGGCTACGACTATGTGCTCAACCTGTCGGCGCTCAAGCACGTGCGCAGCGAGAAAGACCCGTTCACCCTGATGCGGCTGATCGAGGTGAACGTGCTCAACACCATCGGCACGATCGCCCAGGCGCAGGCGGGCGGGGCGCGCAAGTACTTTTGCGTGTCCACCGACAAGGCCGCCAACCCGGTGAACATGATGGGCGCGAGCAAGCGGATCATGGAGATGTTCCTGATGCGCGCGAGCCTGGCGCTGCCGATCTCCACGGCGCGGTTCGCGAACGTGGCCTTCTCCGATGGCTCGCTGCTGCATGGCTTCAACCAGCGCTTCGCCAAGCGGCAGCCGATCTCGGCGCCGAACGACGTGCGGCGCTACTTCGTGACGCCGCAGGAGTCGGGCGAACTGTGCCTGAGTTCGTGCCTGCTGGGCGGAAACCGCGAGATCTTCTTCCCGAAGCTGAGCGAGGAGCTGGACCTGACGCGGTTCTCCGACATCGCCGTGCGCTACCTGGAGTCGCTGGGCTTCGAACCGCACGAGTGCGGCAGCGAGGACGAGGCGCGCGACCGGGCGGGCGAGCTGATCGCCGCCAAGAAGTGGCCGGTGTACTTCTTCGCCAGCGACACCACCGGCGAGAAGGATTTCGAGGAATTCTTCACCGATGCCGAGACGCTGGACATGCAGCGCTTCGAAAGCATCGGCGTGATCCTCAACGCGCCGGAGTTCGATGATGCCAGGCTCGACTGCTTTCTGGAGAAGATCGAGGCAATTCGCGGCGGCGAGACGTGGGACAAGCCCGAGATCGTCGATCTGTTCAACCACATGATTCCCGGCTTTGCCCACAAGGAAACGGGCAAGTACCTCGACGGCAGGATGTGACATGCAGCGATTGTTCGACATCGTGTTTTCGGGCCTGGCCCTGCTGGTGCTCTCGCCCCTGCTGGTGCCGATCGCCATCGCCCTGCGCCTGACAGGCGAGGGCGAGGTCTTCTACGTGCAGCAGCGCGTGGGCCGCGGCGGCGGTATGTTCGGCCTGTACAAGTTCGCAACCATGCTCAAGAACAGCCCGAACCTCGGCACCGGCACCGTGACGGTGAAAAACGACCCGCGCGTGCTGCCGCTGGGCCGCTTCCTGCGCAAGACCAAGATCAACGAACTGCCGCAGCTGCTGAACATCTTCAAGGGCGACATGAGCATCATCGGCCCGAGGCCGCAGACGCAGCGTTGCTTCGACGCCTTCCCGGTGAGCTCGCAGGCCGAGATCATGAAGGTGCGCCCGGGCCTGTCCGGCATCGGCTCCATCGTCTTCCGCGACGAGGAGGAGCTGATGCACGCCAGCGCCGAGCCCGAGCGCTTCTACGACGACGTGATCATGCCCTACAAGGGCCGGTTGGAAGAGTGGTACGTGGCCAACCAGGGCCTGTGGACCTATCTGTGCAGCATCGCGGTGACGGCGTGGGTGGTGCTGGTGCCGGGCTCGACGGTGTTCTGGCGCGTGTTCCGCGGACTGCCGATGCCGCCGGCGGAGCTGGTGGCGGCAGGCGGGGCGACCGGGGCTCCGGCCACGGCGGGGCTTGCGGACGCGTCGCGCACCTCGGCATGACCCCGGGCGAGCGCTATCGTCAGGTGGCGAGGTTGCACATGCGCTGCCTGGACCGGGGATTCCTGGCGACGCTGGGTGAGGGTTTCCTGGCGCTGATGTACGAGGCCATCGATCGGACCGGCGAAGCCACGCTTCTGGTCGCCGAAGAGGATGGTCGGGTACAGGGCTTCATCACCGGCGGCGTGGGCATGGGGCCGATCTATCGCCGGATGATGCGCAGTCCGGTGCGCCTGGGCCTGGCGCTGGCGCCGGCGATGCTGCGGCCGGCCAAGGTGCGGCGGATCCTCGAGATCGTCCGCTACTCCGGCGACGGCGGCTTGCCTGGCGGGCTGCCGGACGCCGAACTGCTGAGCCTGGCGGTTGCGCCGGAGTGGCGCGGGACGTCGGTGGCCGAAGGGCTGTACCGGCGGCTTGTTGAGGATTTCCGGAAACGCGGAGTGGATGCGTTCCGCATCACCGTGGGCGAGACGCTGGCGCCGGCGCACCGGTTCTACCGGCGCATGGGGGCGAGCGTGACCGGCGAGGTCGAAGTGCACGGCGGCGAAAAGTCGAAGGTGTATGTGCACCGGGTCTGACCGCCCGCCGCGTCGCGAGGGGCGCGGCGCGTGGTGATGATCGACCTCCTGCTGGCGGTGCTGGCGCTGGCGGTTGGCGTGGCGCTGGCGTGGCGTGCGGGGCCGCTGGCCCGGCTGGCCCTGTTCGGGTCGGCGATGCTGGTTTCGGGCCTGCTGTTCATGCCGGGGGAGCAGATCACCGGCGTGATCGGGCCTGATGGCGTGCGCTTCCTGCGGAGACTCGCGGGGCGTACGCCGTGGGAGGTTTCCGACTGGACCCACTTCCTGATCTTCGCCTGGCTGGGCCTGCTGCTGTGGCTGGCGCGGGCGGACTTGCGTGGGTGGAAGGGATGGGCGCTGGTGGTGGGGCTGGCCGTTGCGGCGGAATGGGCGCAGGGCCTGACGCCGTCCCGGGAGCCGAGGGTGGACGATGTGCTGGTGAACCTGATTGGCGGGATGCTCGGCGTGGTGTTGGGGATCGGGGTGCGGTTGGCCACCGCGCGCGGTGGAGGGTTGGGCAAGCACGAGGCTCGCAGGCAGCGGCGTGAGTGATTGCGCTGGTTGGGGACGTCGTTGGCGAGATGGGTCAGGGCGTCGATCTCGACGCTGCAGCCCCGGTGCGGGCTGCCGGACAGCCCGGGTCGGAATTCCGGCGCGCCCATGCCGCGGGTGCCTATGTGGCGCCGGCGTTCGACCGGATTGAACGCTCGGCAGGGCGCCGACGTCCCCCGGTTTCGAGTAGCGCGGCAATTCGTGGCGGAGATTTACTGCAGCGCAATAAATCCATAAAATGAATGGCTTGTGCCTGATTTTGTCACGCCGCCTACACAAGGCGGAAGGCAAACTGCGCGGACAATCGGCGTTCCGGCCGCTCTGGTGTCTACCGTGCCGGAACCGGCTCGACCTGCGCCTTGGCCTGCGCATGGCTGCGCTCCCTCGGTGGCTTGCCGCCCTTGGGAGTGCGCGCCGGCAGGCCGCCATGGACCGGATTGGAGTAATGGAGTTCTGTTTGTGATGGAACGAGCGCTCGATGTCGGTTTGGGTCATGCGTTGCTGGCCGCAGCGGTGGCCCTGGTGATGCTGAAGCTCCTGCATCCGCTGGCGCCGCGACTGAGCCTTCTCGATTTCCCCCAGGGCCGCAAGGATCATTCCCATCCCACGCCGATCATCGGTGGTCTGGCGATGGTGGTCGGCTTCCTGGTGGTGATGGGCTTGACCATACCGGTGCATGCCGCGGCGACGCTCGTGGCCTTCAGCGTCGCTTCGCTGCTGCTGCTGGCCGTGGGCCTCTACGACGATCGCTTCGACCTGCGCTGGTATTGGCGCGTGCTGGCCCAGGGGGTGGCCGCGCTGATCATGGTCTATGGCGCGGGCGTGCGCGTGGAGCACATCGGCGTGTTCGGTATCGGCGACCTGGGTTGGCTGTCGGTGCCGTTCACGGTGTTCGCCACGGTTGGCATCATCAACGCAATCAACATGATCGATGGCGCGGACGGGCTGGCCGGTTCGCTGGTGGCGGTCTGCCTGGTCATGCTGGCGGCGGCGGCGATCTATGCGGGCAATCACTCGTTGTCGCGGGTCTCGCTGGTGATCGCTGGCCTGGTGTCGGCCTTCCTGCTCTACAACATGCGCTTCCCCTGGCAGGCGCGGGCCAAGACGTTCATGGGCAACGCCGGCAGCGCCTGGTTGGGCCTGGTGGTGGCCTGGGTGGTGTTCCGCCTGACCCAGAATGCAGGCCACCCGGTGAATCCGGTGCTGGCGCTGTGGCTGATCCCGATTCCGGTGATGGACTGCCTGGTGCTGACGGTGCGCCGCAGGCGCGAAGGGCGCTCGCCGTTCACGGCGGGACGCGACCACATCCATCACTTCATGCAGGACGCCGGCTTCGGGCCGACCCAGGCAGCGGTGGCCCTGGCCGTCTTCAGTCTTTGTACCGGCTTGGTGGCGGGGCAGATGATGCGCTGGGACGTCCCCAATCACCTGATCCTCTTCAGCTTCCTGGCGCTCTGCGTGGGCTGGTATGCGCTCAGCTGCCACCGGGCGCGGGCGCTGCGATTCTTTGCGGCGATACGGGCGCTGCCGGTGTTCGGGCCGGTGCCCGGGGCGGTCCCTGCCCAGGGCGACAAGCCTGCCGTGGAGCCCTCCGCTCCCGAGTCCGCCCCCGAGTCCGCGGTCGGTCGCCCGGCGCCCAAGGAACGCGATCGCCTGCGTGACGCGGCCTGAGTGCCGGTGGCCGTCCTCATCGTGGCGGTCCGTGACGGCCTTGCGTCGCCATTTGTAGCGCCGTCAGGCGCGACCCTGTCCACAAGCGAACGCTGACAACGTGGACGGAGCGGTCAGAGGCTGACCCACCAGCAGTCCAGGTGCCGGCGCAGCGAGAACACCGTCTGCAGCGGGGTGATGCGGTTGGCGACGGTCTGGTCGACGACCAGTCCGGTCGGGGCGCGCCTCGTGTGTTGCTGGCGGGTGGCGGCGGCCTTCACCGCGTCCGGCAGCTCGTCTTCCGGCACGGGCGCGGCCGGCGCCGGCGCATTCGGGTTCTGCGCAGCGGCGGCGTGCGGGACGGTCTGCCAGGCCAGCGGCTGCGGGGCCGGTGCCACGGGGCTCGGCGGGGGCGGAGGCTGCAGGGGCGTGATGTCGACCAAGGGCCGGTTCACGATCGCGTCCAGCCGCCCCATGATCGCGTAGGCGTTGCGCGAGGACGTGCCCGGCCAGTGGTAGATGCCGGCGAGCCGGTTCACGTCCTTGCTGTCGATGGCCGCGGTCAGTTCGAACACCAGGTCCTGCACGTTGCGGCTGCAGTCACGGCGGATGATGCGACCGCCTTGTCCGGCGACCTCGATGCGCGGCGCGCGTTCGATGGCGCCGATGTCCTTGCACTCGCGATCGGTGTAGACGTGGCTGCCATCGTCGGTCGTGCAGCGTCGGATCTGCGCCGACGCCGGCCACGCGGCCAGCGCCGCGAGCAGCAGCAGGGACGTGGCAAGGGTGCGGCAGGGCGAAGGCATCGCGGCAGCCTAGCGTCGGCGCAGGCGCGCGGGAAGTCCGGGCCTGCCGATGTTCAGGTTGCCGCGATCCGAAAATGAACGCGATGCCCGGCCATGGTTGCCGCCGTTCGTATCCGGCTCATGGGCATGCACGTGCCGGCAGGTTACGCTGGGCGCCGGCCTTGCAAGGGAGAGGCGGCGACCACGTCGCGCGAAGCGCGATGCGTGGGCGGATGCCGGGGAATGTCGTCGGACGATTTCATCCACCAACGCGCCGCGCAGAGCGGACGCAACCTGTTGCTGCAGGAACTGCGCGAAACCTGCGAGCGCGCGCGCCTGGGCGGCTTCTTCTATCCGGTTGCGGCGCTGCTGGCATTCTCCGCGGCCGGGATCTATGCATGGCGCTGGCAGGCCGCGACGGTGGTCGGAACCCTGCTGCTCCTGGCGGGGCTGCGCTGTCTGGTGCGACCCTCGGCGACGCCGGATGTGGGGGAAGCGCGCCGCAAGCTGCGCCGGCTGTGGGGCATCGTGCTCGTCACGACGGCGCTGTGGGGCGCGTTCGGTGCATGGACGTTCGCCGTACTGCCCGAGCCCGCGCCGCTGGTGGCGCTGCTGTTTTCCGGCGCGTTCGGTATGGCGCTGGCGCATACGATGTGCATGCGCACCACGCCGTCGGTGCTCGCGATCCTGTGCGTGATGGTGCCCAGCCAGTTGGTCCTGTGGGATGGCGTGGCGCGCTGGGTGGCGGTGATGTGGGCGGTGTACATGCTGTACATGCTCATGGTGCTGCGGCGCAGCCATCGCGAGTACCGCACGCGCCTGGAGCTCGAGGAGGATCTGCGTCAGCAGCGCGACCTGTTCGAACGGCAGAGCCGGGTCGACGGCCTGACCGGCCTCGCCAACCGCCGGGAGTTCGGCGCCGCGCTGGTGCGCGCGGTGGGCAGCGTGGCACCCGGGCGGGCGATCTCGCTGTTGATCGTCGACGTCGACCATTTCAAGCACATCAACGACACACTGGGCCATCTCGCCGGAGACGCTTGCCTGGTGGCACTGGCGCAGCGGTTGCGCGCGCATTTCGCGGAGGCGGGTGACGTGCCGGTGCGGCTCGGCGGCGAGGAGTTCGGCGTCGTGCTCGAGGCCGGATCCGCGAAGGCGTTCGACAGGGCGGAGCGCTTCCGCGACGAACTCGCCGCGCAGCCGATGCAGGTCCTCGACCAGGCGATCACGGTGACGGTCAGCATCGGCTGCGGTCAGTTCGACCCCGCGCGGCACGACGATGCCGATGCGTTCTACGGCGACGTCGACGCGGCGCTCTACCGCGCCAAGCAGGCCGGACGCAACCGCACCGAGCACGCGTGAGGCAATGCGCCGCGCGTTCGCGCGGCCGCGCCAGGGTCAGCCGAACCGCGCGAGGACGGCCTGCGTCGGCCTGGCGAGGTTGAGCGTGTAGAAGTGCAGCGCCGGCGCGCCGCCCGCCACCAGCCGTTCGCACAGCCTGGCGACCACGTCCGCGCCGAATTCGCGGATGCTGTCGGCGTCGTCGCCGAAGGCCTGCATCTTCTTCGCGATCCAGCGCGGGATCTCGGCGCCGCACTGCTCCGAGAACCGGCGCAGCTGCGAGTAGTTCGAGATCGGCATGACGCCGGGCACGATCGGCGCCTCGACGCCCAGCGCGCGCACGGCGTCGACGAAGTGGAAGTAGGCGTCGGCGTTGTAGAAGTACTGGGTGATCGCGGCGTTGGCGCCGGCGTCGATCTTGGCCTTGAAGTGCTTCAGGTCGGCCAGCGCGTCCTCGGCCTGCGGATGCATTTCCGGATAGGCGCCGACCTCGATGTGGAAGTGGTCGCCGTGCTGGGCGCGGATGAAGGCGATCAGGTCCGAGGCGTAGCGCAGGTCGCCGGGATGGCCCATGCCCGAGGGCAGGTCGCCGCGCAGGGCGACGATGCGCCGGCAGCCGATGTCGCGGTAGCGGGCCAGCAGTTCGGCGATTTCCTCGCGGGTGCCGCCGACGCAGGACAGGTGCGGCGCGGCGTCCAGCCCGTGGGTCTGCAGCAGGTGCTGCACGGTCTCGGCGGTGTAGCTGAGCGTGGAGCCGCCGGCGCCGAAGGTGCAGGACACGTATTCGGGGGCATGGCCCTTGAGCCTGGCCGCGGTGCGGTCGAGCTGCGCGCGCTGCTCGTCGGTCTTGGGCGGGTAGAACTCGAAGCTGATCGGGGTCATCGCGGCGGTCGTGTCCGGCGTGGCTTGGAATTATATCTCTATATCGCGATGGATGAATAGAGTTTTCCGACGGCCGGTCCAACGCCCGCAAGCCTGCGCCCCATCGGATTGTCATTTCGACCGAAGGGAGAAACCTCCCGACGCGTCGAAAATCCGGCCGAGTGGCGTGGGGGCCGACGCCTCGCCGTCGTGCTGTCCGGGGTGGTGGGGCAGGGCAGATTTCTCCCTTCGGTCGAAATGACAGTCGGATGGGCGGTCGAAATGACAGTCGGGTGGGGAGGTCGGAATGAGCAAGAGGGATGCGGGGCGGAATGACGGGAGGGCCGCGATCGGCCAGGGCAATCGATGCGGCCGTTTGCCGCTTTCCGGCATCATGCCGCCATGCGCATCGTCCTCACCCCTTTTGCCCGGACCCGCCTGTTTCCGCGCGAGCCGCGCGGCAATACCGTCCGCGACTGCACGCCCGAAGCGTTCGAACGCCGCCTCAACGAAGAGCCGCCGTTCGCGGTCCTCGCCGGCTACGCGCCCTTCTGCCGGCTGCACGTGCACCGCAACTGGACCACCACGCGCTGCCTGACCGTGCCGGTCACCGACGACAACCGCCACCTGCTGCGCTCGGCCTACGAGGCGCGCACGCGCGAGGAACTGCCGGTGCTGGTGCGCTGGTTCGAAGGCGTGGAACCACCGGTGGCGAACTATCTCGTGCCGATCCTCTACAGCCGCGCACAGCTGGCGAAGGAAGGTGCGCCGATCGACGCCGACTGGGGCATCGTCGGCTGCCTCTACACCATGGAACCGGAAGAGATCCCGATGGCGCCGATCACCATGATGCGCAACGCGCTGGGGGTGGGGGAGGGCGGTTCGGGCGTGGCGATCGATCGCGAGGCTTACCGGCGCGCGGTGGAATTCTGGGAGAACAATTCCAACTGGCGGCCGTGACGCCGGGCTTGCAGCATTTGGCGCAAACGCTCGCATATCCGTCGTCCCCGCGAAGGCGGGGACCCAGTGTCTTTATCTTTGGAACCAACCGCAAAGACACTGGATCTCCGCCTTCGCGGGGACGACGGAAACGTGAACATCCGAGTCGAAGCTGCGCCAGCTAGTCCGGCGCGCCGGCCTTCGCCGCCGCGATTTCCTCGCGGAACAGCCAGAGCATCGCGCGGCGGTAGGTGTCGCCGATGCTGGCCGCGTGGGTGCCGTCGGGCAGAATCTCGTGCCGCAACGCCCACGGACGGTCGTCGCGCGCCTGCCAGGCGGCGATCCACTCGCGTGCGTTCTCCATCCGCAAGGCCGCGTCGCGTCCGCCGCTGGCGACGACCAGCGCAAGGTCGTCGCGTGCACGTGGCGCCGCGTCGCGGAACAGGTCGTCGCGCGCGCGGGAGAACGCCGCATTGCTGGCGATCCGCGCCCGGAACAGGTCCGGGCTGCGCAGCGCGGACCACAGCACGAAGTAGCCGCTGCGCGACTGGCCCACCAGCACCCGTCGCCGGGGATCGATGCGATGGCGGCGCTCGGTCTCCGGCAGCAGTTCGCGTTCGAGGAAATCCAGGAACATGGGCGCGCCGCTTTCGCCTTCCGGCGTGTCGCTGCCGGGTGCGCTGAAGTCGATGTGCCGCTTGTTGATCGAAGGATCGAAGCTGCCGTAGGCGATGCCGACGAGGATCGCCTCGGGCAGCTGTTCGTCGTAGTGCAGGAACAGGTGCGTGGGGGCCAGCAGCGGGAACAGGCTGTCGCCGTCGAGCAGGTAGACCACCGGCCAGCGCGCGTCGGCATCGGCGTCGTAGCCTTCCGGCAGGCGGACGTAGATGTGGTAGGTGCGCCCCGTCGCCTGTGAGTGGATCGGGAAGTAGTCGCCGGCGAGCGCGGGCAGGTGTTCGAGGGGAATCCGTGCCCCGGCTGGCGCTTCGCCGGCAACCGGTCCGTCGTCGGGCAGGGCTGGTGCGGCAGTCGCAGTGCCGGATGCGAGCAGTGCGGCGAGGATCCAGGCGAAGCAGCCGCGGTGCATGGCGCAGGGTCCCGGTTGGAATCGACCGCGTCATCGTAGATGGCGCGGTCGACGCGTTCAACGGAGGCCGGAAAACAGGACGGGCGCCGCGAGGCGCCCGTCCTGCGTGCATCGATCGCGCGACCGTTCAGTAGCGATAGTGCTCCGGCTTGTACGGGCCTTCGACCGCCACGCCGAGGTAGTCGGCCTGGTCCTTCGTGAGCTTCGTCAGCTTCACGCCGATCTTCTCCAGGTGCAGGCGCGCGACTTCCTCGTCGAGCTGCTTGGGCAGGATGTAGACCTTCGACTCGTACGCGTCCTTGTTCGCCCACAGGTCGATCTGCGCCAGGGTCTGGTTGGAGAACGAGTTCGACATCACGAAGCTCGGGTGGCCGGTGGCGCAGCCGAGGTTCACCAGGCGGCCTTCGGCGAGCAGGAACATGGCGTTGCCGTTGGGCAGGATGAACTTGTCGACCTGCGGCTTGATGTTGACCTGCTCCACGCCGGCCAGCGCCTTGAGCGCGTCGACCTGGATCTCGTTGTCGAAGTGGCCGATGTTGCAGACGATGGCCTGGTCCTTCATCGCCGTCATGTGCTCGAGGCGGATGATGTCCTTGTTGCCGGTGGTGGTGACGTAGATGTCGGCGCGGCCGAGGGTGTCCTCGACGGTGGTGACCTCATAGCCCTCCATCGCCGCCTGCAGCGCGCAGATCGGGTCGATCTCGGTGACGATCACGCGCGCGCCGTAGGCGCGCAGCGAGTCGGCGCAGCCCTTGCCGACGTCGCCGTAGCCGCAAACCACGGCGACCTTGCCGGCCAGCATCACGTCCAGCGCGCGCTTGAGGCCGTCGGCCAGCGACTCGCGGCAGCCGTAGAGGTTGTCGAACTTGCTCTTGGTGACCGAGTCGTTGACGTTGATCGCCGGCACCAGCAGCTTGCCCTGCTCGGCGAGCTGGTAAAGGCGGTGCACGCCGGTGGTGGTTTCCTCGGACACGCCCTTCCAGTCCTTGACCACGCGCGTCCAGTAGCCCGGGCGCTCGCTGGCGACGCGCTTGAGCAGGTTCTTGATCACCTGTTCCTCGTGCGAACCGGAAGCCGAGTTCACCCAGCTGTCGTCGCCCTGTTCGAGCTCGTAGCCCTTGTGGATCAGCAGGGTGACGTCGCCGCCGTCGTCGACCACCAGCTCCGGACCGGTCAGGGTGCCGTCGGGCAGGGTGAAGGTCAGCGCGTCGAGCGTGCAGTCCCAGTATTCCTCCAGCGTCTCGCCCTTCCAGGCGAACACGGGGGTGCCGGTGGCGGCGATCGCGGCGGCAGCGTGGTCCTGGGTGCTGAAGATGTTGCACGAGGCCCAGCGCACGTCGGCGCCGATGTCCTTGAGCGTCTCGATCAGCACCGCGGTCTGGATGGTCATGTGCAGCGAGCCGGTCACGCGCACGCCCTTGAGCGGGGCGGTGGCGGCGTGCTTGCGGCGGATCGACATCAGGCCCGGCATCTCGTGCTCGGCGATGTCGAGTTCCTTGCGGCCCCAGTCGGCCAGCGTGATGTCGGCGACCTTGTAGTCGCCTTCGGTGGAGAAGGTCTTGACCTGTGCGTTCATGGTGGTGCTCCGTCGTTGGGAGTCCGCGGGGACTCGCATTAACGGGCGCCGTTGTCGCAGTGGGATCGCGTCGAGCCTGGCCGTGGCTTTCCACGGTCGCAGCGCCCCTCGACGGACCGGGAATTATATCGCTTCCACCGGGACAGTAAGGTGCGGACCGCTGCGCTGCGATCGTCGCACGTGGCAACGTCCTCATCCCCGCGAAGGCGGGGATCCAGCGTCTTCGGTGCCGGGACAGATGCCCTGTCACCGGCAGCGGCCGGGCAATTCAGCGGTGCTTTCCGCGAAGACGGGATGCGTTCGGCATCGGCGCAAAGACGCTGGATCCCCGCCTTCGCGGGGATGACGGCAAGGGGAGTGTTCCCGGCCGCCGACGGGTGCGCATTGGTGTCGACTGGAGAAAAGATGCGCTCAAGTAATTGATGGGAAATGAAATTTCTTCGGAAAGAAAGAAATTCACGTTCGTGTGAGTGAGTATTGACACCCGCTCCCCGGGTGTGCAGTATCGCGGCCAGGCATCTTGCTGAAACCAGCATCCTGTGGGAGGGATCTGAAGATGGGGAGTCGTTTGATTGCGGCCGCTTCGATGGCCGCGCTGTTTGCGTTACCCGTGTCGGCGCTGGCGCAAGCCACGGCCGAGGCGATCGAAGCCGAACGCGAGCAGGGCGAGGCGCCGGCACCGGCCATGGCCCAGGAGCTCGACACGGTCTACGTCACCGCGACGCGTCGTGCCGAGCCGCTGAAGGACGTGCCGATCAGCATCACCGCGTTGTCCCAGGACGAACTCGACGCCAAGGGCATCGTCGGCTACGAGGGCATGGCGCACGCGACGCCGGGCGTGGTGCTCAACCGGGCCAGCGCCAACTTCAACAACTTCACCGCGCGCGGCATCGCCACCAACGGCTACAACGCCAACCTGCAGAGCACGGTAGCGATCTACATCGATGAACTGCCGATTTCCGCCAACGGCAACTCCACCATCCTCGACCCGAGCCTCTACGACGTGGAGCGCATCGAGTTCCTGCGCGGCCCGCAGGGCACGCTGTTCGGCTCGGGCTCGCTGGCGGGCGCGCTGCGCATCCTGACCCACGCGCCCGATCCCAACGTCTTCGAGGGATCGGTCCTGGCGGACGTGGGCGTGACCGGCTCGAGTTCACTGCGCCAGCGCTACAACGCCATGCTGAACGTCCCGCTGGTCGAGGACCGGCTGGCGCTGCGCGTGGTCAGCTTCTCGCGCAACGAGGAGGGCTATGTCGACAACCTCGGCACGGGCATCGACAAATCCAACGAACTGGAAAGCTGGGGCGGCCGCGCCACCCTGCTGTGGGAGCCGACCGACCGGCTGTCGATGCAGCTGCGCCTGTCGCGGGAAGAAAGCACGCCCAAGGATTCGTCGCTGATCAATCCAGACCGTGGTGGAGACCGGGACAAGCGCTATTCGGACCGGCCGGACCGGTTCTCCGGCGAGATGACGAACTACAACCTCACCGTGGGTTACCAGTTCGACAGTGTGAAGCTGACCAGTTCCTCGACCTGGTCGGACTACGAGGCGTATTTCAACGTCGACCTCGCCGGCACCTACAACCAGGCATTCGCCTTCGCGCTGGATGCCCCCGGGGAGAACAGGACCTTCGTGCAGGAAATGCGCCTGGTGTCCGATACCAGCGGTCCGTTCGACTGGGTGCTGGGCGGCTTCTACTTCAAGCGCGAGAGGGACGTGTACTTCGGCTACCGCTCCAACGAGGAATACCTCGCCGCGAGCGGCATCACCGGCCTGCCGGACGAGTACTACCTCAAGTACCACACCTTCGACGTGTCGAAGGAGCAGGCGCTGTTCGGCCAGCTGACCTGGCGCTTCACGGATGATGCCTGGGCGACATTCGGCCTGCGCTACGGCAGCACCGAGGCGCAGGGCTTCACCCGGGAGGGCGGCTACAGCAGCGACTACCTGACCCTGGCCTACTACTGCAGTTTCCTCGGCATCTGCGGCCTGCCGGTGACGATCACGCCGGTCGCGGCGGCCGAGGGCGTCAAGGCGAAGGAAAGCGGACCGTCCTATCGCGTCAGCGCATCGTGGCGTCCGACGCCTTCGCTGACCACGTATGCTGCGGTCGCGACCGGCTTCCGCGCGCCGGTGGTCAACGCCCGCGCCGGTGCGGTCAGTGCGATCGATCCCGACGACCTGGTCATTCCCTATGGCGCCGATTCCGACGAGCTGGTCAGCTACGAGCTGGGTATGAAGGGGCGCTGGATGAACGGGCGGCTGGCGGCCAACCTGGCGCTCTACCACACCGACTGGAACGACATCCAGGTGCAGGCCAACCGCGTCTCCGACTCGGTGCAGTTCGCCACCAACATCGGCGGCGCCTACAGCCGCGGCGTGGAGTTCGAGCTGATGGCGATGCCGAACTCGAGCTGGACCTTCGCCCTCAACGGCTCGATCAACCGCGCCAAGGTGGACACGCTCACCGCGGAAGAGGCCGCGGTGTCGGGCGCGGTGATGGGCGCGCGGCTGTCGGGTCCGGAGTACAGCGGCTCGCTGACGGTCAACTACAGCTTCGACTGGTTCCGCAATTCGGTCGGCAACGCTTCGCTGGCGGTGGTCCACGTGGGCGATTTCCCCGGTTCGTTCCCGAACGTGCCCGGACAGCCCGGCGTGGTCAGCCCCACCTACGACTACACCGAGTCCTACACGCTGGTGAACGCAAGCCTGGCCGCGGCCTTCGATCGCTTCACCGTCGGTCTGTACGCGGAGAACCTGTTCGACGACCGTTCGATCAACTACGTCCATCCCGAAGCCTTCATCGACGGCCGTTACGGCGTCGTGCGGCCGCGCACCGTCGGCGTGCGCGTGGGATACCGGTTCTGATGGCGGGCGCCCCGACGCTGTCGGCGACTCCGGGCGCGCACGTCGCGCGCCCGGGGACGCGGGCCTGGATCGCGCTGGCGATCCTGACCTTCGTCTACGTGCTGAACTTCCTCGACCGGCAGCTGCTGTCGATCCTGGCCAAGCCGATCCAGGACGACCTGGGCGTCAGCGACGGCCAGCTCGGCCTGATCGGCGGGCTCTACTTCGCGATGTTCTACTGCATCCTCGCGATCCCGGTTGGCTGGCTGGCGGACCGGACCAACCGGGTGAAGGTGCTGGCCTTCTCGTGCGCGCTGTGGAGCGCGGCGACGGCGGCCTGCGGCATGGCCTCGACGTATCCGCAGCTGGTGCTCGCGCGGATGACGGTCGGCATCGGCGAGGCGGGCGGCGTGCCGCCGTCCTACGCCATCATTTCCGACTATTTCCCGCCGGGCATGCGCGGCACGGCGCTGAGCCTGTACAACATGGGTCCGCCGATCGGCCAGGCCCTGGGCGTGGCGTTCGGCGCGTCGGTCGCGGCCGCCTGGTCCTGGCGGCTGGCGTTCATCTGGGTCGGCGCCATCGGCGTGGTCACCGGTCTGGTGGTGTGGTTCGCGGTGCGTGAACCCCGGCGCGGTGGCCTGGACGGCAACGTCGTGCCGGAGCCGCCGCGACAGGCCGGTCCCGTGGCCGCGACGACCGCGCCCGGCTTCTGGCCCACCTGCGCCATGTTCTTCCGCGACCCGGTGCTGCTGCGGGTGGCGCTGGCCTGCGCCGCGACCCAGTTCATCACCTACGCCACCATGAACTTCACCGTGCTGTTCCTGATGCGGGAAAAGGGCATGGAACTGGGCGACGTGGCCGTCTGGTACGCCCTGGTGGTGCTGTTCGGCGTCAGCGCGGGGATGGTCGCCTCCGGGCGCCTGGTCGATCGCCTGGTCCCGCGCGGCAAGGCGGCCTACGCCTGGGTGCCGGCGGTGGGGCTGATGCTGGCGGTCCCGTTCTTCGTCGGCTTCATCTGGGCGCCGGGCTGGCCGCTGGCGCTGGCCTTCCTGCTGCTGCCCATGGGCCTGAACTATTTCTACCTGTCGCCGGCGGTGACCCTGGTGCAGCAGGAGGTGCGGCCGGACCAGCGCGTGCTGGCGGGCGCGCTGCTGCTGCTGGTGATGAACCTGATCGGATTGGGCTTCGGCCCGACCTACCTGGGCCTGGCCAGCGACTTCTTCCGTCCCGCCTATCCCGACAGTTCGCTGCAGATGGCCTTCTACACGCTGCTGCCGTTCTACGGCGTGGCGATCGGCCTGTTCCTCTGGCTGGCGAAAGCACTCAAGCAGCAGCGCAAGGAGGTTGCACCATGATCCGTCCGCTGGTTCTCACGCTGACAGGCGCCGCGACGCTGTGGCTGGCCGCGCTGGCGCCGGCTGCCGCCGCCGATGCCCCGGTGGTGGATGCGCCCGCCGGTGCGGTGAAGGGCGAGGCGCTGGACGGCGTCAACGCCTTCCGGGGGATTCCGTATGCCGAGCCGCCGACCAGGCAACTGCGCTGGCGGCCACCGGTGGCGGCGAAGCCGTGGACCGGCACGCGCGATGCCACCCGCTTCGGCCCCGCCTGCCACCAGCCGCCGTCGCGGCCGGGCAGCATCTACGCGCCGGCGGAAACGCCGGCCATGAGCGAGGACTGCCTGTCGCTCAACGTCTGGGCGCCGGCCGATGCCGAAGGCGCACCGGTGTTCGTCTGGATCCACGGCGGCGCTCTCTCGGGCGGATCGGGCAGCGAGGCGATGTACGACGGCGCGCGCTTGGCCGCGCAGGGCCTGGTGGTGGTGAGCATCAACTATCGCCTCGGCGTGCTGGGCTATCTCGCGCATCCGCAGCTGAGCGAGGAGTCGCCGGACGGGGTTTCGGGCAACTACGGCCTGCTCGACCAGATCGAGGCGCTGCGCTGGGTCCAGCGCAACATCGCGGCCTTCGGCGGCGACGCGGGCAACGTCACCATCGCCGGGGAGTCGGCCGGTGCGCTCAGCGTGATGTACCTGATGGCGGCGCCGTCCGCGCACGGCCTGTTCCACAAGGCGATCGCGCAGAGCGCCTACATGATCTCCACCCAGGCGCTGCGCGGGACGGTGCACGGCACGCCCTCGGCGGAAGAGTCGGGGCTGGCGCTCAGCCGCAGGATCGAGGTGCGCGGCCTGACGCGCCTGCGCGCGATGGACGCGCAGACGCTGACCGTGCAGGCGGCGCTGTCGGGCTTCCTGCCGCTGGGCAGCGTCGACGGCCAGGTGTTGCCGGCGCAGATGGTCGAGGTGTTCGACCGTGGCGAACAGGCGCCGGTGCCGATCCTGGCCGGGTTCAACGAGGGCGAGATCCGCTCGCTGCGTTTCCTGCTGCCGCCGCCGCCCGCCGACGCGGCCACCTACGAGGCGACGATTCGCGCCGGCTACGGCGAGCTCGCCGGGGCGATGCTCGAGCGCTATCCGTCCGCGAACCTCGACGAGGCCATGCTGGCCACGACCCGCGACGCGATGTACGGCTGGACCGCGGAGCGGCTGGTGCGCAAGCAGACCGCGCTCGGCCATCCATCCTTCCTCTACTACTTCAACCACAGCTATCCGGCCGCCGACCAGGCGGGGCTGCACGCGTTCCACGCCAGCGAGATTCCCTACGTGTTCGGCGCGGCGGAGCGCACGCCGCCGCACTGGCCGAAGATCCCGGACACGGCCGCGGAGAAGGCCCTGTCCGAGGCGATGATGGGTTACTGGGCCGCGTTCGCGCGCGACGGCGTCCCCGCCGCGGCCGGCGCACCCGAGTGGCGTGCCTATGGCGACGCGCGCGCCTACATGGCGTTCGACGCGGCGCCGGTCCCGGGCGAGCACCTGCTGCCCGGCATGTACGAACTGGTCGAGACGGTGGTGTGCCGGCGTCGCGCAAAGGGCGACCTGCCGTGGCACTGGAACGTCGGCATCGTCTCGCCGCCGCTGCCCGCGGGGGATACTGGATGTCCGTGATCCACGGGGACATGCAGGCGTATGCGCTGACCCTCGACAAGTTCCTCGACCATGGCGCGAAGTGGCATCCGGAGGTGGAGGTGGTCACCGCGCGCGAGGGCGGCGGCGCCGACCGCATCGGCTACGCCGCACTGCGCGAGCGCAGCCGCAGGGCGTCGGTGGTGCTGGCCGGTCTCGGCGTCGTCGCGGGCGACCGCGTCGCGACCCTGGCCTGGAACACGCAGGCGCACGTCGAGACCTGGTTCGCCGTCATGGGCATGGGCGCGGTCTGCCACACGCTGAACCCGAGGCTGGCCGAGGCGCACCTGGCCGGGATGGTAGCGAAGTCGCAGCCGCGCGTGCTGGTCGTCGCCGCCGACCTCGCGCCGCTGGCCCGCCGCATCGCCGCGAAGGCGGACACGATCGAGCATGTGCTCTCGATCGACGGTAGCGTCGACGAGGACGATGGCGTGCTCGCGATCGACGCCCTCGAACCGATGGTCGCGTCGGCGCAGGGCGAGGTGGCCTGGGGCGGGTTCGACGAACACGCGCCCTGCGGCCTGTGCTTCACCTCGGGCACCACCGGCGCGCCGAAGGGCGTGAGCTACACCCACCGCGCCGTGTTCCTGCACACCCTGCGCGCGTTGCAGGCCGACACCATGGCCCTGTCCGCGCGCGACAGCGTGCTGCTGGCCGTGCCGATGTTCCATGCCAACGGCTGGGGCGTGCCGTTCGCGACGCCCGCCGTCGGCGCGCGGCTGGTGTTGCCCGGCCGCCACCTGGACGGCGCCAGCCTGGCCGCGCTGATCAACGCCGAGTCGGTCACCGTGGCGCTCGGCGTGGCCACGGTCTGGCTGGCGCTGGTCGAACACCTCGAGGCGACCGGCGGGCAGACACCTTCGCTCAGGCGCGTGATCGTCGGCGGCGCACCGATCGCGCCGGCGCTGATGCAGCGCATCGAACAGCGCCTGGGCGTCACCGTCCAGACCAGTTGGGGCATGACCGAGATGTCGCCGACCGGCACGGTGGCCACGCCCGACGATCCGGCGCGCACCGCGCACCATTCCGGGCGCCCGTCGATCGGCGTGGACCTGCTGCTGACCGACGCCGACGGCGTCGCCCTGCCGCAGCAGCGCGACGTGGAAGGGCACCTGCGCGTGCGCGGCGCGAGCACGATCCAGCGTTACTTCGGCGAGACCGAACCGGCGGTCGATCGCGACGGCTGGTTCGCGACCGGCGATCTCGCGCGCATCGACCGCGACGGCAACCTGGCCATCACCGGACGTGCCAAGGACCTGATCAAGTCGGGCGGCGAATGGATCAATCCGGCGGAGATCGAGGACATCGTCGGCGAGTTCTCCGACGTCTCGCTGGCGGCGGTCATCGGGCGCGGGCACCCGAAGTGGGGCGAACGCCCGGTCTTGCTGGTGGAGATGCGCGAAGGCAGCGCGATGAGCGACGCGGCGCTGATCGAGGCGCTGCGCGATCGCGTGGTCTCGTGGTGGGTGCCCGATTCGGTGATCCGCGTGGATCGCATGCCTTTGGCAGCGACCGGGAAAATTGACAGAATGCGCCTCAGGGCCGAATTCGGCGGCGCCAGCGGGGACCCGGGGGCATGACGCCCCGACGCAGCGCACGCCCGGCAACAGGTTGGAGGCGGCAGCGTGCAGAAGGACGCGACATCCCGGCCCGGGAAGGCGAGCAAGGCGAAGCGGGCCAGGCCGGGGACGAAACGTCCGACCAAGGCCGAGCAGCGCGCGGAAATGACCGAGCAGATCCTCGACGCCGCCGAGCACCTGTTCTCGAAGGACGGCCTGTACGGAGTCACGCTCAAGGACGTGGCCAAGCGCGTCGGCGTGCACCACACCCTGCTCAACTACTACTTCAACGACAAGCAGACGCTGTTCGACGCGGTGATCGCGCGCCGGGCCGGGGTCACCAGCAGCGCGCGCATGCAGGCGCTCGACGCGTACGAGGCGGCCTGCGGCGGCAAGCCGACGCTCGAGGGCGCGCTGCACGCCTTCCTCGACACCGACCTGGACCTCTACAGCCAGGGCGGCGAGAACTGGAAGAACTACGGCGCGCTTGGCGCGCTGATGTCCAACACGCCGCACGGCGGCGAGCTGATGGACAAGCACTTCGATCCGGTGGTGCTGCGCCTGATCGACCTGCTCAAGCAGGCGATGCCCGAGTGCGCCGAGGAAGACATCTTCTGGGGCTACCACTTCGTCACCGGCGCGCTGATGCTGACACTGGCGCGCACGGGGCGCATCGACCGGCTTTCGGGCGGCCTGTGCCGTTCGGACGACTACGACGCGGTGAAGGCGCGCATGGCCACGTTCATGGCCGCCGGCTTCAGGGCGATCTGCAAACGACGGGGCGACGCCGGCGCAGGCTGAACCCGCGCACCGCCCCGTCGGCAATTTTCGACAGACGGGGAGTGCAGCAATGCCATTGAAGGAACGTGTCGCGATCGTCACCGGGGCGGGCGGCGGACTGGGGCGCCAGCACGCCCTGTATCTCGCCGGCAAGGGCGCGCGCGTGGTGGTCAACGACCTCGCGCCCGAGGCCGCCGAAGCGGTGGCCGGCGAGATCCGCGCGGGCGGGGGCGAGGCGATGGCGATCGCCGGTTCCGTCACCGACGAGGCGGGCGTCGCGGCGATGGTCGCGCAGGCGATCGACGCCTGGAGGCGCATCGACATCCTCGTCAACAACGCCGGCATCCTGCGCGACAGGAGCTTCGCGAAGATGAGCCTGCACGAGTTCAGACAGGTGGTGGATGTGCACCTGATGGGCGCGGCGATCTGCAGCAAGGCCGTGTGGGAGAGCATGCGCGCGCAGGGTTACGGCCGCATCGTGATGACGACCTCGTCCTCGGGCCTGTACGGCAACTTCGGCCAGGCCAACTACGGCGCCGCCAAGATGGCGCTGGTGGGATTGATGCAGACCCTGGCCATCGAGGGTGCGAAATACGGCATCCGCGTCAACTGCCTGGCGCCGACTGCGTCCACCGGCATGACCGCGGGCGTGCTGCCAGAGGAGAGCCTGCGCGCGCTGGATCCGGCCCTGGTCAGCCCGGCGCTGCTGCCGCTGGTGGGCGAGGACGCGCCGACGCGCGCCATCCTCTGCGCCGGTGCCGGCCATTTCGCGCGCGCCTACGTGACGCTGACCGAGGGGCGCCATCTCGGCGCGGGCGCCGATGCGGGCGAACGCCTGATCGCGCAGTGGGATGCCGTGTCCGATCCGGTGGGCCAGATCGTGCCGGAGTACGGTTTCACCCAGGCCGAGCGCGAGGTGGCCAGCGCGAATGCGAACGCGAACACGGCGGAAACCGTGTAGGCGACGCGGTGTTGTGGTCCCCGGTCCAAACGCCATCACCTTTGTCATCTCGAGCGCAGCGAGAGATCTGCCTTGTCGATCCGGCCATGCATTTGCAGGAGCGGCTTCAGCCGCGACCCGTTGAACTCCGGTCGCGGCTGAAGCGGCTCCTGCAAAAAGCAGGCAAATGCAGGTTCGGATCGACAGCGGCCCGTCAACGCAAGCGGAGGTTCACCAATGATCAGTCGACGCCAGTTCCTGCTGTCAGGTGCCGCGGTCGCCGCGGGCGGCCTGGCCTTGCGGGCCTTCGCCGCCGACCGGTTCGATCCGGTCATCGCGCGCCTGCGCCGTTTCGTCGACGACGGCGCGCTGCCGTTCGCGTCGATCCGCATCGCCCAACGCGGCCAGGTGCTGGCCGAGGCGCACCTCCCCGGCGTCGAAGCCATCGGGCCGGACAGCCTCTATCGCATCTATTCCATGACCAAGCCGGTGGTCGCGGCGGGCGTGGTGGCCCTGGTCGAGGACGGCAAGCTGGCGCTGGAAGATCCGGTGGCGAAGTACGTGCCCGAGTTCGCCGACCTCAAGGTCGTGGCCAGCGCGCTCGACCAGCTGGAGCCCGCGCGGCCGATGACCGTGGCGCAGTTGCTCAACCACACCTGCGGCCTCGCCAACAGCTGGGGCGACGCGCGGATCGCGCCGCTCTACCGCGAGGCGGGACTGGTCGCCGCTGCGTGGATGTACGACGCGGACGTCGGCGGACTGGAAGGCTTCGCCAGGCGCCTGGCCGCGCAGCCGCTCGAATTCCAGCCGGGGACGAACTGGATCTACGGCTACGGGCTCGATATCGCGGGCCTGGTCATCGAGCGGATCAGCGGCGAACGCCTGGGCGATTTTCTCGGGCGCCGCTTCTTCGATCCGCTGGGCATGGCGTCGACCGGCTTCTTCGTGCCCGAGGCGCACGCCGACCGGCTTGCGGGCTTGTACGCCGCGCGCGATGGCGGCATCGAAGCGGTTGCGAATGGCAGTGAGCGTTCACCCTTGACGAAGCCCTTCGCCGACGCCGGCAGCGGTGGACTGCTCTCGAGCCTCGAAGACTACGGCCGCTTCGCCGACATGCTGGCCAACGGCGGCGTGCGCGATGGCGTGCGGGTGATGGACGAGGCCTCCGTGCGCACGCTGACCACGCCCTACGGACCGCAGGACGCACTGCTGCCGGCCCTGCAGCGCTTCGGCCGCTACGCGCCCGGCAGCGTCGGCCACGCGCTGGGCGGCATCGTCCGGGTCGATGATCGCAGCGGGCCGGGATCGGCCGGCGAATACGCCTGGGGCGGCGCGGCGGGCACGGGCTTCTGGGCCACGCCGGGACTGGGCCTGTCGGTCACCGTGATGACCCAGCTGATGCCCGTCACCGCGGCGCCCGCGCGCGATGCGCTCAGGCCGATGGTCTACGAGGCGCTGGCGGCCGGCGGCTGACGCAATCGCCGCGACCCCCTGTTCATTCCCTTCGGGATCGATCGGCAGCAACGCCTTTCCCACCCTCCACATCCGGGAACCACCATGCCCACCACCCACATCCAGTGCGGCGACAGCATCGTGCTGGAATTCTCGTCACCGCCGGTCAACGCGCTCGGGCGCGAGCTGGCTGAAGCGCTGGCCCGCGACATCGCGCAGCTCGGCGCGGATCCGGGCACGCGCGCGATCGTCCTTGCCGGCGCCGGCAAGCTCTTCTGCGCTGGCGCCGACATCGGCGAACTCGGCAATGATCCCGGGCAGGCCACCGCGATCCGCCTGCTGATGCAGGCCCTCGACGCCTCGCCCGTCCCGGTCGTCGCCGCGATCCACGGCCTGGCTTACGGCGGCGGGCTCGAGCTGGCGCTGGCCTGCCATGCGCGCGTGGCCACGGCGGACGCGCGCTTCGCCTTCCCGGAAGTGGGCCTGGGCCTGCTGCCGGGCGCGGGCGGCACCCAGCGCGCGCCGCGCTTGGTCGGCGCGGAAGCGGCGCTGTCGCTGATGACGACCGGCAAGCCGATCGACGCCGACCAGGCCCGCGCCATCGGACTGGTCGACGCGATCGCGGAAGGGGACCTGCGGCAGGCAGCCTCCCGGCACGCCGCCGCGCTGGCCGACGGCTTCGTCCGCGCGCGCGATCGCAAGGTTCCGGCGGAGGGCGCGAAGACGGCGATCGCATGGGCGCGCGAAGCGGCGGGCAAGCGCCGCGATGCGTCCGCCGCCGCGGCCGCGTGCATCGTCGACTGCGTCGAAGCCGCGGTCGAACGCGATTTCGACGCCGGCCAGGCGCTCGAGCAGCATCTGTTCGACGTGCTGCTCGCATCCCCGGCCTCGCGCGGCTTGCGCCACGTCTTCCTCGGCGAGCGCGCCGCGGCGCGGCTTCCACCGCAGCTGGCCGGTGCCGACACCCTGCCGATCGAAAGCGTCGCCGTCGTCGGCGCCGGCGTGATGGGATCGGGCATCGCCACCGCCCTGCTGGCCACGGGCCTGCCGGTCGCACTGGTCGATCCCGACCGCGCCGCGCTGGACCGGGCTACGTCCCGCATCGCCGATACCTTCCGCCACGACGTGCACAAGGGGCGCATCACTTCCGCCGTCGCGCAGGCGCGGACGGCGGCGTTGGCGGCGACGACGGATCTCGAAGCCGCGGCCGCCGACGCGGACCTGGTCATCGAGGCGGTGTTCGAGGACATGGCCGTCAAGCGCAAGGTCTTCGCGGCGCTGGATGCGGCGACGAAGCCGGGCGCGATCCTTGCCAGCAACACCTCCACCCTCGACGTCGATGCGATCGCCGGCGCGGTCCGCGATCCGGGTCGCGTCGTGGGCATGCACTTCTTCAGCCCCGCCAACGTCATGCGCCTGGTCGAGATCGTGCGCGGCGCGCGCACGCGTCCCGAAGTGCTGAGCACGGCGATGGCCTTCGCGCGCCGGATCGGCAAGGTCGGCGTGGTCGCCGGCGTCTGCGACGGCTTCATCGGCAACCGCATGTTCGAAGAACTGCTGCGGCAGGCCTACTTCCTTTTGGAGGAGGGCGCGCTGCCGCAGCAGGTCGATCGCGCGATGGAAGCGTTCGGCTTCGCGATGGGGCCGTTCCGGGTGATGGACCTCGCCGGCCAGGACATCGGCTGGAGCATCCGCAAGCGACGCGCCGTCGAACAGCCCGATCGCCCGTACTCGGCGATTCCCGACAGGATCTGCGAACTCGGGCGCTACGGGCAGAAGACCGGCGCCGGGTTCTACCGGTACCCCGACGGGCGCAAGGCGGTGGTGGATCCGGAGATCGACGCGCTGGTGGTCGCGCACTCGCGGGAGATCGGCATCGAGCGCCGCGCGATCGACGACGGCGAGATCGTCGAACGCTGCGTGCTGGCGCTGGTCAACGAAGGCGCGCGCATCCTGGACGAAGGCATCGCCTGGCGCGCGGTCGACATCGACGTGGTGTGGACGGCCGGCTACGGATTTCCCGCCGCGCGCGGCGGCCCGATGTTCCATGCCGACGGCATCGGGCTGGCGCGCGTGCTCGCCGCCATCGAACGCTTCGGCAAGGGCCATCATGGCTGGGCATGGCAGCCCGCGGACCTGCTGGTGCGGCTGGCGCGCGAACAAGGGGCTTTCGGGGACGAAGGACGCCAGTGAACCTCTGGGCAAGTCCGTCTTGTCATTCCTTTTTGCTCTTCTCCAAGGTGAGGGAGCAACCCGGAAAAAAGAAACCTGTCATTTCGACCGCAGGGAGAAATCTCGCTTCCGGCGCAGGAGAAAGCAAGATTTCTCCCTGCGGTCGAAATGACAGTTCCCTTTCTTCCGGATGTTCCAGGCCAGTGCCATTCCCTTTTCGGAGACCTCGATGACCGACCATGCCACCGCTGCACAAGCACACCGCCTCGCCAACCTGTTCGACCTGCGCGGCCAGGTCGCCCTGGTCACCGGCGGCTCCCGCGGCCTCGGCCTGCAGATCGCCGAAGCGCTGGGCGAATACGGCGCGCGCATCGTGCTCGTGGCGCGCAAGGCCGCCGATCTCGACGCGGCGGTCGCGCACCTCGGGTCGCTCGGCATCGCGGCCGAGGCGATGGCCCGCGACCTCGGCACGCCGGAGGCCGCCGACGCGCTGGTCGCGCAGATCGTCGAACGGCACGGCCGGCTCGACATCCTGGTCAACAACGCCGGCACCAGCTGGGGCGCGCCGATGGACGACTATCCGCTGGAAGGCTGGAACAAGGTCTTCGATCTCAACGTCACCGGATTGTTCCTGCTGACCCAGGCGGCGGGGCGGCGGGCGTTCCTGCCGCAGGGCCGCGGCAAGGTGCTGAACATCGCCTCGGTCGAAGGCCTGGGCGGGCACCACCCGAAGATCGTCGGCACCATCGGCTACAACGCCGCCAAGGGCGCGGTGGTCAACTTCACCCGCGCGCTCGCCGCCGAATGGGGGCCGCGCAATGTCAACGTCAACGCGCTGGCGCCGGGCTTCTTCCCCACGAAACTGGCCAACGTGCTGCTCGAATCGCACGGCGATTACCTGCTCGACCACACGCCGCTGGGCAGGCTCGGCGGCGACGACGACCTCAAGGGCGCCGCGCTGCTGCTGGTGTCGGAGGCGGGGCGCCACATCACCGGCCAGGTGCTGGTGATCGACGGCGGCGCGGCGGTCATCTGAGCATGGCCGCCGCACTGCTCGACCGCCGCGACCTCGACTTCCTCCTGTTCGACTGGCTGCAGATCGAATCGCTGCTCGCGCGCCCGCGCTACGCCGACCACACGCGCGACACCGTGGCCGCCGTGCTCGACCTCAGCGAGCGCCTCGCCGCGGGCGCGTTCCTGCCCGCGCTCAAGCCCAGCGACCAGAACGAGCCGACGCTGACCGCCGACGGCGTGACGGTCGCGCCGGAAGTCGTCGCCGCGGTTCGCCAGTACGCCGAGGCCGGCCTGCTGGCCGGTCCGTTCGACCAGACGGTGGAAGGCCTGCAGCTGCCGCAGCTGCTGCACTACGCCTCGATCGCGCATTTCATGGCGGCCAGCCTCGCCACCGCCGCCTATCCGATGCTGTCGATCGCCAACGCGCGCCTGCTGGTCGCGTTCGGCAGCGCGGCGCAGGTCGAGGCTTTCGCGCTGCCGCAGATCCGCGGCCAGGCGCTGGGCACGATGTGCCTGTCCGAGCCGCAGGCCGGCTCCTCGCTGGCCGACATCCGCACCCTCGCAGTGCCCGACGGCGAGGACGAACTCGGGTACCGCCACCGCCTGACCGGCAACAAGATGTGGATCTCCGCCGGTGACCACGACATCACCGACGACATCGTCCACCTCGTGCTCGCCAAGACGCCCGGCGCCGACGGCAAGCCGCTGCCCGGTATCGGGGGCATCTCGCTGTTCGTCGTACCCAAGCGGTTGCCGGACGGGCAGGCGAACGACATCGCCGTGGCCGGCCTCAACCACAAGATGGGCTACCGCGGTACCTCGAACTGCCTGCTCAACTTCGGCGAAGGCAAGCACTTGCCTTCCGGCGCCGCGGGCGCGATCGGCTGGCGCATCGGCGGCGTCGGCGAAGGCCTGTCGCAGATGTTCCACATGATGAACGAGGCGCGCACCGGCGTCGGCCTCGGCGCGGCGGCGGCGGGCTGCCGCGGCCACCTGCTCTCGGTCGAGTACGCGCGCGGTCGCGTGCAGGGCCGCATCGCGAATGCGGATGGCACCAGCCGGCCGGCCGTGATCATCGAGCATCCCGACGTCAGGCGCATGCTGCTGCTGCAGAAGGCCTATGCCGAAGGCGCACTGGCGCTGACGCTGTATTCGGCGCGACTGCTCGACGAGCAACTCAGCGGCGACGACGCGGCCGCCGCCCGCGCCAGCCGCCTGCTCGACCTGCTCACGCCCGTGGTCAAGACCTGGCCCTCCGAATACGGACTGGCCGCGAACGACCTCGCCATCCAGATCCACGGCGGCTACGGCTACACCCGCGACTACGACGTCGAGCAGCTGTATCGCGACAACCGCCTCAACCCGATCCACGAGGGCACCACGGGCATCCAGGCGCTGGACCTGCTCGGCCGCAAGCTGCTGCGCGACCGCGGCGCCGCGCTCGCCGAACTGCGCGCGGCGGTATCGGCGACGGCAGATGCCGCCGGCGCGGATCCGTCGCTGGTCGCGCACGCGAAGCGGCTCGATGCCGCGTGGAAGCGCGTGGGCGAGGTCGTGGACACGCTGCTCGAAGCGGACGCCGCGCACGTCCTCGACGATGCGACGCCCTTCCTGTGGGCCTTCGGCCACGCCGTCGTCGCCTGGCTGTGGCTGGACATGGCCCGCCTGTGCGCGGACGACACGTCGTTCCATCGCGGCAAGCGCGCCGCCGCGCGCTGCTTCTTCGAATACGAACTGCCCAAGGTCGACGCCTGGCTCGACCAGGTGGCCGCGCGCAGCGATCTGCTGGCATCGACCGCGCCCGAACTCTTCCACTCCTGAGGAACCACGACATGACCGACGTCTTCATCGTCTCCGCCGTGCGCACCGCCATCGGCGCGTTCGGCGGCGCGCTCAAGGACACGCCGCCTTCCGCGCTCGGCGTCGCCACCGCGAAGGAAGCCATCGCCCGCGCCGGGATTCCCTTGGACGCCATCGGCCACGCCGTCTACGGCCAGGTGCTGCCGAGCGAGCCGCGCGACGCCTACATGGCGCGCATCGTCGCCATTGAATCCGGCCTGCCGGTGGCAACGCCGGCGTTGACCGTCAACCGCCTGTGCGGCTCGGGTCTGCAGGCCATCGTCTCGGCCGCGCAGTCGCTGCTGCTCGGCGACTGCGACGTGGCACTGGCCGGCGGCGCGGAATCGATGAGCCGCACGCCGTTCTACCTGCCGACGCATCGCTGGGGCCGCAAGCTCGGCGACGCGGTCCTGGTGGACGGGCTCAACGAAGGCCTGAAGGATCCGTTCGACAAGGTGCTGATGGGCATCACCGCGGAGAACATCGCCGAGCGCTACGGGCTCGATCGCGACCGGCAGGACGCGATCGCGCTGGAGAGCCATCGCCGTGCGGCCGCCGCCATCGCGCAAGGGCGCTTCGACGGCCAGATCGTGCCGGTGACGGTGGGTCGGCACGGCAAGGAAACGCAATTCCGCACCGACGAGCACGTGCGCGCCCAGCTCTCGGCGGACGATCTCGCCGGCCTGCGCCCGGCCTTCAAACCGGATGGCAGCGTCACCGCCGGCAATGCTTCGGGCATCAATGACGGTGCCGCTTCGGTGGTGCTGGCCACCGGCGAGGCCGTTGCGCGGCATGGACTCAAGCCGCTCGCGCGCCTGGTCGCCTACGCGCACGCCGGCGTCGAGCCGCTGTACATGGGCATGGGCCCGGTGCCGGCCACGCGCGCGGCGCTGGCGCGTGCAGGACTGGGCGTCGACGACCTCGACGTGATCGAATCCAATGAAGCCTTCGCCGCGCAGTGCGGCGCCGTGTCCGACGCACTTGGACTGGATCCGGCGAAGGTCAATCCCAACGGCAGCGGCATCGCACTCGGCCATCCGGTCGGCGCGACCGGCGCGATCATCACCGTCAAGCTGGTGCACGAACTGCAGCGCAGCGGCGGCCGCTACGGGCTGGCGACGATGTGCATCGGCGGCGGCCAGGGCATCGCCGCGATCTTCGAGCGGACCTGATCCGGAGCCGCGCATCGATCCTGTAGGAGCGCCTTCAGGCGCGACCGATTCCCCGACACGTTGAACGCACGGTCGCGGCTGAAGCCGCTCCTGCAGGCGCGGATGCCGGCGTCAGGCCTGCGCCTGCACCTGTCCGGCGTCGAGCGAAACCATGAACTGCTCGTGGATCGCCTCGCCGAGGCCGGCCAGGCGCGCCATGGTGTCGTGCAGGTGCGGCTCCAGGCCGCGGGCGATGATCTCGTCGATGCGGGCGTAGCGCGACTGCGTGGCCAGCGCGCCGGCCAGCCGTACCACTTCCAGCGACTCGCCGCCGGTCATCGCGCGCAGCACCTCGTGCAGGGTGTTGAGGCAGGTTTGCAGCGAGCGCGGGTTGACGTCGCGCAGCAGCATCAGGTCGGTCACGCTGCGCGGGGTGATCGACTCGCGGTAGAGCCGGCGGTAGGTCTCGAACGCGGACTGCGACTGCAGCAGCGCGCTCCACTGGAAGTAGTCGATCGCGTCGCGCGCCTCGCCGGATTCGTCGATTTCGCCGTCGCTGCCGACCACGTCGAGCAGGCGGATCGACCAGTCGGCGCGCTCGATGAAGGCGCCCAGCTGCAGGAAGCGGTAGGCCTCGCCGCGGGCGAGGGTGCCGACGGTGACACCACGGAACGAGGCCGAACGCGTCTTCACCCATTCGACGATGTTGCTGATGCCGTCGCTGCGCACGCTGTTCCAGGTGCGGCTGCGGATCTCCAGCCAGGAGGCGTTGAGGTCCTCGTACATCTCGGCGGTGATCGCCACGCGCTGGGCGCGCGCGTTCTCGCGCGCGGCGCGCAGGCAGCTGTGGATGGAGGAGGGGTTGTCGGGCGCGAGCAGCAGGTGGCGCAGCACGCCGTCGGCCTCGATCGCCCCGTGCTTGCCGAGGTATTCCTGGCCGGCGCCGAGCGCGTCGAGCGCGCGCCGCCACGGCGCGGCCTGCGCCTTGCCGCGGTCGTAGCGCTCGGGCAGCATCGCGATGCGTAGTGCAAGGTCGATCAGGCGCGCGGTGTTCTCCGCGCGCTCCATGTGGCGCGAGACCCAGTAGAGGTCATTGGCGGTGCGGCAGAGCATCAGCAGGCCCACCGTTCGTGGTCGCGCATCGACTTCAAGATTGTCATTCCGAACGCAGTGAGGAATCTGCGCGCCGGCAGATCTCTCGCTGCGCTCGGGATGACAGGATTCGGGGATTCTTGGAGGTATGCCCGTGACGCCACGTCAGCTCTCCAGCACCCAGGTGTCCTTGGTCCCGCCGCCCTGCGACGAGTTGACCACCAGCGAACCTTCGCGCAGGGCGACCCGGGTCAGCCCGCCGGGGATCACGTGGATGCGCTTGCCGCTGAGGATGTACGGCCGCAGGTCGATGTGGCGCGGCGCCAGCCCGCTCTCGACGAAGGTCGGGCAGGTGGACAGCGACAGCGTCGGCTGGGCGATGTAGTTGTCGGGATCGGCGAGGATGCGCTGGCGGAAGTCCTCGATCTCCCGTTTCGTCGCGGCCGGCCCGACCAGCATGCCGTAGCCGCCGGCGCCGTGGACTTCCTTGACCACCAGCTCCGGCAGGTGGTCGAGAACGTACTGCAGGTCGTCGGGCTTGCGCAGCATGTACGTGGGCACGTTGAGCAGGATCGGCTCCTCGGACAGGTAGAAGCGGATCATCTCCGGCACGTACGGGTACACCGACTTGTCGTCGCCCACGCCGGCGCCGGGAGCGTTGGCCAGCGTGACCTTGCCGGCCTTGTAGGCGTTGAAGATGCCGGGCACGCCGAGCAGGGACTCGGGCTTGAACACGGTCGGGTCGAGGTAGTCGTCGTTGATCCGGCGGTAGATCACGTGCACGCGCTGCGCGCCGCCGGTGGTGCGCATGTAGACCATGTCGTCGCGCACGAACAGGTCCTGGCCCTCGACCAGTTCCACGCCCATCTGCTGGGCGAGGAAGGCGTGTTCGAAGTAGGCCGAGTTGGCCGCGCCGGGCGTCAGCACCGCGACCGTCGGATTGTCGACGCCGACCGGCGCGGCCTCGCGCAGGATTTCCAGCAGCGCATCGGGATAGCGCTCGACCGGCGCGATCTGCTGGCGCGAGAACAGCTCGGGCACCAGCCGCGCCATCATGCGGCGGTTCTCCAGCATGTAGGACACGCCGGACGGCACGCGCAGGTTGTCCTCCAGCACGTAGTACAGGCCGTCGCCGGCGCGCACCAGGTCGATCCCGGAGATGTGCGAATAGACGCCGCCCGGCACCTCCACGCCGATCATTTGCTCGAGGTACTCGCTGTTGTCGAGCACCAGTTCGGCGGGGATGCGTTTTTCCCGGAGGATGCGCCGCTCGCCGTAGACGTCGGCCAGGAACAGGTTCAGCGCGAGCACGCGCTGGCGCAGGCCGGCCTCGAGCATGCGCCATTCGCCGGCGGGGAGGATGCGCGGCGCGAGGTCGAAGGGGATCAGGCGCTCGTTGCCGGCCTCCTCGCCGTAGACCGAGAAGGTGATGCCGACGCGGTGGAACGATACCTCGGCCTCGCGCCGCTTGCGTTCGATCTCCTGTTCCGGGGTGCACCTGAGCCAGTCGTCGAACGCAGCGTAGTGCGCGCGGATCCGGCCCTGCGCATCGTGCATCTCGTCGTAGCCCGGCGACATCGGCGGATCGGCTCCCGTCGGGTGGGGTCCCGTGGCCTAGGAATAGCACGCACATCCGGCCGTCCGCCAGATGTTGCGGCGCAATAAGCGCCTGGCCTACAGTTGCGGGATGCCCCGAGGCGGCAGGTCGCGGTCGCCGAAGCGCCGCGGCTGGCATGGCTTCCGCGACCCGGGAACGAAACGGGCCGCTTGCGCGGCCCGTCTGTCATGGCGTCATGGGGGAGACGGGGCGTGGCGGCGCCGCCCCTACAGCTTCGCCGCCTTCTTCAGCTCGTCGGCCTTGTCGGTCTTCTCCCACGAGAAGGCGGTGGCCTTGAGCTTCTTGCCGGCGGCGTCGACGTAGGAGATGTCCTTCGGCTTGCGGCCGAAGTGGCCGTAGGCGGCGGTGGCCTGGTAGATCGGGTGCTCGAGGTCGAGCATCTTCGTGATGCCGTACGGGCGCAGGTCGAAGTGCTTGCGGATCAGCTTCTCGATCACGTCGTCGCCGACCTTGCCGGTGCCGAAGGTGGTGACCGAGATCGAGGTCGGCTCGGCCACGCCGATCGCGTACGACACCTGCACTTCGCACTTGTCGGCCAGGCCCGCGGCGACGATGTTCTTGGCCACGTAGCGCGCGGCGTAGGCGGCCGAACGGTCGACCTTCGACGGATCCTTGCCCGAGAACGCGCCGCCGCCGTGGCGGGCCATGCCGCCGTAGGTGTCGACGATGATCTTGCGCCCGGTCAGGCCGCAGTCGCCCACCGGCCCGCCGATGACGAACTTGCCGGTCGGGTTGATGTGCACCTTGTTCTTGGCCAGCGACTCGAGCCACTTCTTCGGCAGCACCGGCTTGAGGATGTGCTCGCGCACGGCCTCCACCAGGTCCTTCTGCTTGATGTCCGGATCGTGCTGGGTCGACAGCACCACCGCGTCGAGCCCGAGGATGGCGTTGCCGTCGTAGCGCAGCGTGACCTGGCTCTTCGCGTCCGGGCGCAGCCACTTGAGCTTGCCGTTCTTGCGCACCTTGGCCTGCTGCTCGACCAGGCGGTGGCTGTAGTACAGCGGCGCGGGCATGAATTCCGGCGCCTCGTTGCAGGCGTAGCCGAACATCAGGCCCTGGTCGCCGGCGCCCTGTTCCTCGGGCTTCTTGCGGTCCACGCCCTGGTTGATGTCGGGCGACTGCTTGCCGAGCATGTTGATGATCGCGCAGGTGTGGCCGTCGAAACCGACGTTCGAGTTGTCGTAGCCGATGTCGTTGATCACCTTGCGCGCCAGCCCCTCGATGTCCACCCACGCGCTGGTGGTGACCTCGCCGGCGACGATCGCCGCACCCGTCTTCACCAGCGTCTCGCAGGCCACGCGTGCGCGCTTGTCCTGCGCCAGGATCGCGTCCAGCACGGCGTCGGAGATCTGGTCGGCGATCTTGTCCGGATGGCCTTCCGAGACCGATTCGGAGGTGAACAGGTAGCTGGACATCGGCTTATATCCTTCAATGCGGATGAAAAGATGGCCGCGAATGATACACGCGACCGGGGCCCGGCGCATCATGCTGGCACCAGTGTTGCACGGCGGTTAATCGCCACGGGCATGGCGACGGAACGCACGCGGACCGGGGGCCACTTGCGGACGGCTAAGGTTGGCCATCGGATGGATGCGGGCGACCGAATTTATACCACTCTTGAATTTAAAGTGGTATAACTTTGCTCCGGAAACCGGGGGAATCCCGACATGTTCCTGTCCCGCGAACTGTCGACCGCCGCGCAAACCGCCTATGCCGAACTGTACGAACTGGTGCAGGTGGCCGAAGCCTCGCGCTCGCCGGCCTTCCTGACCGGCAAGGTCGGCTGGAAGACGATCAAGGGCCGACGCTACGGCTACTGGCAGTTCAAGGAGATCGACGGCCGCAAGCGCGAGTACTACCTTGGCCCGGAAGGACCGGCGCTGGAGGCGATCGCGCGTGCGCGCGAAGCGGGCGCGCCGGCGCTGGAAGCGGTGTCGCGCCAGGCCGCCGCCGCCGTGGCGCACGGCAACCAGGCCACGCCCCCCAAACAGTTCCGCATCGTCAAGCGTTTCGCCGACTACCAGTTCTTCCGCGCGGGTGGCCTGCTGGTCGGGACGCATGCCTTTCTCGCGCTGGGCAACCAGCTCGGGGTCGCCTGGGGCAGCGGTACGCGCACGCTGGATCTGGATTTCGCGCATGCCGGCCCCGGCGGCAACGTGGCGGTGGCGCTGCCTGCGGACCTGAAGACCAGCCTGCACGACGCGCTGGAATCGCTGGAGATGGGATTCCTGCCGGCGCTGGGCGGAACCAAGGGCTTCGCCAGCAACTACATGAGCGAACGGGAACCAGACCTTCGCATCGACTTCCTGACGGTGCGACGTCGCAACAACGCCGAAGTGTCGATGCCGGAACTCGGCGTGGCGCTGATGCCGCTGAAGTTCATGGAGTACCTGCTGGAGCGTCCCGGGCAGGGCGTGCTGCTGGACCGCGCCGACGCCTGCATGGTCAATCTGCCCGATCCGGCGCGCTATGGCTTGCACAAGCTGCTGGTGGCATCCGAGCGCGGCGTGCGGCATCCGAAGCACCGGAAGGACGTCCTGCAGGCGCTGGCATTGATCGAGTGGCACCTGGAGCGCGCGCCGGCCCTGCTCGCCGAGGCATGGGATGACCTGCGGGCGCGCGGTGCGGGATGGGAGAAGCGCGCGCGCGCCTCGCTGGCGCACGCACCCGCCCTGCAGCAGTCGCTGGTCCAGCGTTTCGAGGCGGCGACGCGCTGAGGTCGGCTGCGGGCTGTCACCGTTCTGCCGCACATCTGCAACGCTTCGGTTGCGTTGCAGGCGCAGGCTGCCGGCCAACCGGGCCGACCCTACCTCCAACATGCCGCCGATCGAAGACCGCCTGCAGCAGCGCTTCCCGCACTGGTTCCGCGGCCGCCGCGCCGGCATCGCGCGGCCGCTGCTGCGCGGCGCGGCGCGCTGGTCGCGGTTCGACGAGATCGACGCCTTCCTCGACGCGCACCGGCACCTGCGCGGGCTGGCGTTCGTGTCGGCGGCGCTGGGCTTCCTGCAGGTCGAACGCGCGGTCGGCGAGGCGGACCTGGCGCGGATCCCGGCGCGCGGGCGCGTGGTGCTGGTCGCCAATCATCCGTCCGGCGCGCTGGACGCGCTGGCGCTGCTGGAGGCGGTGGGGCGCGTGCGCCAGGACGTGCGCATCGTCGGCAACGACCTGCTGGCGTCGATCGAGCCGCTGGCGGGCCTGCTGCTGCCGGTGCGCATCCTCGGCGGTCGTCCGCAGCCGGGCAGCCTGCACGCGATCGAGGATGCGCTGCGCAGCGAACGCTGCGTGATCGTGTTTCCCGCGGGCGAGGTGTCGCGGCTGTCGCTGCGCGGCGTGCGCGATGGGCTCTGGCGCCGCGGCTTCCTGCACTTCGCGCGGCGCACCGCGTCGCCGGTGCTGCCGGTGCGGATCGTGGCGCGCAATTCGGCGCTGTTCTACGGCGCGTCGGCGCTGTTCAAGCCGGCGGGCACCGCGCTGCTGGCACGCGAGATGTTCGCGCGGCGGCGGCATCCGGTGCGGCTGTACGTCGGCGCGCCGATGCGCCTGCCGGCCGACGGCGACCTGCGCCGACAGCTGCGCGAGGTGCGCCGCGCGCTGTACCGGCTCGGCGGCCGCGCGACCGCGCCGGCGCGGGTGCCCGAAGTCCTGCCGCCGCCGCTGCCTGCGCATCGCCTGCGCGATGAGATCGCGCGCACCGAACTGCTCGGACGCACCGGCGACGGCAAGCAGATCCGACTGGCGGCCTGCGGCGAAGGCTCGCCGCTGCTGCTCGAGATCGGGCGCCTGCGCGAGCGCGCCTTCCGCTCGGTGGGCGAGGGCACCGGACGCGCCCGCGACATCGACGGCTACGACCTCGATTACGAGCACCTGCTGGTCTGGGACGACGCGGCCTCGCGCATCGCCGGCGCGTATCGCATCGCCCGCGGCGCGGCCTTGCTGTCCAAGCGCGGGCCCGGCGGGCTCTATACCGCCTCGCTGTTCCGCTACGCGGACGCCGCGCTGCCGCGCCTGGCCGAGGGCATGGAGCTCGGGCGCAGCTTCGTCGATCCCGACTATCGCGGCGGACGCAGCCTCGACTACCTGTGGCAGGGCATCGGCGCCTACCTGCAGCGCCATCCGCAGGTGCGCTACCTGTACGGCGCGGTGTCGATCAGCGCGGCGCTGCCGGCGGCGGCGAGCGCGAAGATCGTCGGCTACTACCGCCACCACCACGGCGTCGACGGCGAACCGCTGGCGGTGGCGCGCCGGCCCTATCCCGAAACCGCCGCGCCGGTCTGCGTGGAGGAGGACGCGGACGCGGCCTTCGACCGGCTCAGGGACGAACTGTCCGGCTACGGCGTGTCCGTGCCGATGCTCTACCGCCAGTACACCGCGCTGTGCGAGCCCGGCGGCGCGCGCTTCCTCGCGTTCGGCGTGGACCCGGATTTCAGCGATTCGATCGACGGCCTGATCGAGGTCGACCTGCACCGCATCCGCGCCGGCAAGGGCGCACGTTACCTGCGGCCGCGCGCCGCCGAAGGAGCGACCGCATGAAAGCGAGATCCCCGATGCTGCCGCCGCGCCGCAGCGTGTTCGTGTCCGACGTGCACCTGGGCTCGCGCCACTGCCACGCCGCCGAATTCGCCGATTTCCTCGAACGGCTGCAGTGCGAACGCCTCTACCTGGTCGGTGACATCGTCGACCTGTGGTGGATGTCGATGCGCCGCGCGGCGTGGAGCCCGGCGCACAATCGCGTGGTCGAGGCGCTGCACCGGCTCTCGCGCGAGGGCACCGAGCTGCTCTACGTGCCCGGCAACCACGACCGCTCGGTTCGCCGCTTCTGCGGCCTGATGCTGCCGGGCATGCAGGTGCGCCGCCGCGCGATCCACGTCACCGCCGACGGCCGCCGCCTGCTGGTGGTACACGGCGACGACTACGACAGCATCACCCACTTCGGCGGCCTGCAGGAGCGCTTCGGCGACTGGCTGTACTACCGCATCCTCACCGGCAACCGCGTGCTCAACCGCCTGCGCCGGCGCATGGGCATGCGCTACTGGTCGCTGTCGGAGTTCCTGAAGCGGCGCAGCGGCGCCGCCGAACGCTACATCGGGCGCTTCGTGCAGGCGGGCCTGGACGACGTCCGCGCGCGCGGGCTCGACGGCATCATCTGCGGCCACATCCACCGCGCCGCGCTGTTCGGGCGCGACGGCCTGGTCTACGCCAACGACGGCGACTGGGTGGAAAGCCTGACCGCCCTGGCCGAAGGCCACGACGGCACGCTGCAGCTGCTCTCGCACCACGGCGAGGTGCTCGCCGAACTGCCGCCGCGGCTGCGGCTGGTGTCCGCCGGGCCGGTGGCGCGCGCCGCCTGAGGCGCGTCGTCCGATCCGCCGTCTGTAGGAGCGGCTTCAGCCGCGACCGTCTTTCGAGAGCGTCGTTGAACGACGGGTCGCGGCTGAAGCCGCTCCTGCAGGAGGTGGGCAGGGTCGAGGCAGGCGCCACTGCGGTGCCCGCGGTTCCGCACGGGGACCACATGACTGCGCGATTTCCGGGCCTGTCATCCCGAGCGAAGCGAGGGATCCGCCTTGTGGCTGTTGCCCGGGAAGCAGATCCCTCGCTTCGCTCGGGATGACATCGTCATATCCTGCCGATCAATCGATTTCCCGTGCGGATCGGATAGGCTCCGCCGATGGACTCCATCACCCAGATCCTGCTCGGCGCCTCGGTCGCCGGCGCCGTCGTCCCTCCCGCGCATCGCCGCGCCGCCATGCTCGCCGGCGCCGCGCTCGGCACGCTGCCCGACCTCGACTCGTTCCCGATCCGGCTGTTCACCGACGACCCCGTGGCGCTGATGACCCTGCACCGCGGCTTCAGCCATTCGCTGTTCGTGCTGCCGCTGCTGGCATGGGCGATCTGGGCCTTCTACCGCTCGCGAGGCAGGCGTGTGGCCGAATCGCCGCGGCGCTGGTTCTGGGCGATCCAGCTGGCGCTGGTCACGCATCCGCTGCTCGATGCCTTCACCGTCTACGGCACGCAGCTGCTGTGGCCGCTGGCGACGCCGCCGGTGATGTGGTCGAGCGTATTCATCATCGACCCGGGCTACACGCTCTGGCTGCTGCTGGGCGTCGCGGTCGCCGTCTTCGCCGGCCAGAAGCCGTTCGCGCAGCGGGCGCTGGTGGCCGGCCTCGCGCTGGGCACGGCCTATCTGGGCTGGTCGCTGGTCGCCAAGGCCATGGTCGAACGCGAAGCGGAGCGCTCGCTGGCCGCGCTCGGCCTGCAGGACGCGCCGCGCTTCTCGGTGCCGATGCCGTTCAACACCCTGCTGTGGCGGGTGGTGGCGATGACGCCGGAGGGCTTCGTCGAGGGCGAGCATTCGCTGGTCGCGGACGCGCGGCCGATCGCCTTCCGTCATCATCGGTCCGACACGGCCGCCCTGGGCGACGTCGTCGCCTATCCGGCCGTCGCCCGGCTGGCGTGGTTCAACCATGGCTTCATGAAGGCGCACGATCGCGACGGGCGACTGGTGCTCAGCGACCTGCGCATGGGCGCCGAGCCGGACTACAGCTTCAACGTCGCGGTGGCCGAGCGCGACGGGCGCGCCTGGCGCGAGATCCCGCCGGAACAGCTGTCCTGGCCCTGGGAAGCGCGGCGGCGCCTGCCGCAGATGTGGGACCGCATCTGGACCGAACCTGCATCGCCCTCCGTGCCGGCTGCCGCGGACACCGGCAGCGCGCCCGCGCCCGGGGAGCGCCCCTACGCCGGGAACCAGTAGCGGGTCAGGTGGAAGAACACCGGCGCGGCGAACACCACCGAATCCATCCGGTCCATCATCCCACCGTGGCCTTCGATCATGCGCCCCCAGTCCTTGGCGCCGAGGCTGCGCTTGACCGCCGACAGCGCCAGCCCGCCGCAGACGCCGGCGACCACGATCACCGTCGCCATGCCCGCCGCCTGCAGCGGCGAGAACGGCGTCATCCACCACAGCGCGGTGCCGATGCCGACCGCGGCGAGGCCGCCGCCGACCAGTCCCTCGACGGTCTTCGACGGGCTCACCGCCGGCGCCAGCTTGCGGCGCCCGAACAGCTTGCCGAACACGTACTGCATCACGTCGCTGATCTGCACCACCAGCATCAGGTAGAGCAGCAGCAACTGGCCCTGTCCGGGCGGCGCGTCCGGATGCAGGATCATCAGCGCCGGCGCGTGGCTGATGCAGTAGATCGCCACCATCGTGCCCCACTGGATTTTGGTGGTGCGTTCGAGGAAATCGGTGGTGTCGCCGCCGAACACCGCCAGTACCGGCAGCGACAGGAAGGCGTAGACCGGGATGAAGATCGCGAACAGGCCGTACCACTGGTCGAAGATCAGCCAGTACTGGATCGGGATCAGCAGGTAGAACGCCGCCACCAGCGGCAGGTGGTCGCCGGCGCGGGTCGGCGTGAGGGTGATGAACTCGCGCAGCGCGAAGAACGAGATGAAGGCGAACACCACCAGCGTCGCCACCGGACCGATGGCGAAGCAGGCGCCGAGCACGGCGACCATGCCCCACCAGGCGCGCACGCGGGCGTTGAGGTTGCGCACCGTGTCGCCGCCGCCATCGGGCCCGCGCCGCGACAGCAGCCAGCCGACGAGCGAGGCCACCAGCAGCAGGGCGACGATGCCCGAGAACACGGCGATGATCTTCGCCTGCGGGTTCATGCCATCGCCTCCACCGCGCCGCGCGCGCGTTCGAGGAACGCCTCGCGCGATTCCCCGGTTTCCAGCGCCAGCGGCGCGCCGAAGTTGACGTTGCAGTACAGCGGCAGCGGCAGGGGCAGCAGCGCGCCCTTGGGCAGGCTGCGGTGCAGGGTGTCGAGGTAGACCGGCACCAGTTGCACTTGCGGGAACGCCTCCGCGAGCCGGAACAGCCCGCTGCGGAAGCGCTGCGGCAGCCGCTCGCTGCTGCGCGTGCCTTCGGGGAACAGGATCAGCGAATCGCCCTGCTGCAGGGCCTCGCGCACCGGCTGCAGCGGGTCGGCGTCGGGCGTTTCGCGGTTGCGGTCGATCAGGATCGCGCGCAGCACGCGACCCGACAGCCAGCCGCGCAGGCCCGGCTTGTCCCAATAGTCGCGCGCGGCCACCGGGCGCACGCGGGCGCGCTGCCGCGGCGTCAGCGCCGACCAGATCGCCACCGTGTCGAGGTGGCTGGTGTGGTTGGCGAAATAGATGCACTGGCCCGATGGCGGTGCGATCCGCCACTGCGCGCGTGCGCCGACCAGGGTGCGGGTGATGCCGACCAGGGCGGCGGCGCCGAGCCGCGCGATCATGCGCCCGTCTCCAGCCGGGCCGCGATCGCGCGCAGGCGCGTCCCGCAGGTCAGCAGCGAACCGGCCGCGATCGCCAGCACCGCGACCACCAGCGCATGGCGCGTTCCGCCGGCCATCGCCTCCAGCGGCGCGATCGCGCAGGCCAGCGTCATCAGCGCCATGCGGTGCTGCTTGGCCATCGGCCCGCGGAAATCCTGCGGCTGGCCGAGCGCGCCGCCGAGCGTGCGCAGGTACGCGGTCGCCGCCGCGAGCAGGGCGGCCAGCCATCCGGCCCACGGCAGGCCTGCCGCATGGCCGAGCGCGACCAGCAGCACGCTGTCGGCGACGCGGTCGGGCACTTCGTTGTACAGCGCGCCGGTCGGCGTCGACTGGCCACCCTCGACCGCGACCATGCCGTCGAACAGGTTGCACAGCAGCCGCAGCTGGATGCCGGTCGCGCACAGCCATGCGCCCCAGGGCGGCAGCCACAGCAGTGCGGCGGCGCCCGCGGCGGCAAAGAGGATGCTCAGCATCGAGATCGCGTTCGGCGTCAGCGGCGAACGCGCCAGCGCCGATGCGATCCTGCGGATGACGGCGTTGCCGCGTGCCCTGATCGGCCGGCGCGACGCGTCCGGCCCTTGTCCCTGCGATTCCATGCGCCCCTTCCCATCCCGGCCGGTGGTCGCCGGGTAGCGGCGATCTTGGTCGGCGCCGCGCGTGCTGGCAAGTCGGCGGGGGCTCAGGCCGCGACCGGCAGGTGCGGCGCCACGCCCGCGACCAGCGCGTCGAAGTAGTCGCGGGTCAGCTGCAGCTGCGCCTGTGCGGTCTGTGCGCGGTTGACCACGGCGAGGAACGCGCGCCGCTGTTCGAACGAGTGCTCGGGTCGGTCCTTCGCATACCAGCCCAGGTGCTTGCGCGCGATGCGCACGCCGGCCTGTTCGCCATGGAAGGAATGCAGCGCCTGCAGGTGGCCGAGCAGGATGTCGCGCACTTCGGCCAGCGAAGGCGGCGGCAGCGTCTGGCCGGTGGCGAGGAAGTGCGCGATCTCGCGGAAGATCCACGGACGCCCCTGTGCGGCGCGGCCGATCATCACCGCGTCGGCGTTGGTGTGGCGCAGCACGTCGAGCGCCTTGCGCGGCGAGTCGATGTCGCCGTTGGCGACGACGGGGATGCGCAGGTCGGCCTTGATCGCGGCGATGGTGTCGTACTCGGCGGTGCCGGTGTACTGCTGGTCGCGGGTGCGGCCGTGCACGGCGAGCGCGGCGATGCCGCTGTCCTGCGCGATGCGGGCGATGGCGGGCGCGTTGCGGTGGTCCGCGTCCCAGCCGGTGCGGATCTTCAGAGTGACCGGCACCTCGACGGCCTTCACCACGGCTTCGAGGATGCGCGCGACCAGCGCCTCGTCCTGCATCAGCGCCGAACCCGCCCAGGCGTTGCAGACCTTCTTCGCGGGGCAACCCATGTTGATGTCGATGAGCTGGGCGCCGTGGTCGGCGTTGTGGCGCGCCGCGTCGGCCATCACTTGCGGAATCGTGCCGGCGATCTGCACGCTGACCGGATCCGGCTCGCCGTCGTGGTCCATGCGCGTGCGCGACTTGCGCGTATTCCAGAAGCGCGGGTCGCTGGTGGTCATCTCCGACACCGCCAGCCCCGCGCCGAGCCGCTTGCACAGCTGCCGGAACGGCTTGTCGGTGACGCCCGCCATCGGGGCGAGGATCAGCCTGGGTTCGATGGCGTGGGGGCCGATGCGCATGGCGCGCATTCTACCGGCCGGATGCGCCGAAGGCCCGGGGAACCGGGCTTTCGACGGGTGTCGCGGTGTCGCTCAGGCGCTCAGGTCGACCAGTTCCGCGTCCGGCGCGTTGCTCTTGACCGAGGCGATGCCGTTGTCGCGCGCGGCCGCGCCCGAATACATCTCGCTGTGGCCGATGACCTGGCCATTGCTGGCCTTGAGGTTGAAGTACGGGCTGCCGTCCTTCGCGGTCAGTCGGTCGAAGTTGGCGTCGTCCTGGCTGTGCTTGCGCACGGACTCCACGCCGTTCAATGCCGAAGCCTTGGCCTGGTAGCCCTCGCTGGTCAGGATGACCTGGCCGTTGCCGGCCTTGAGGTTGAACTGGAACTCGCCGTTCTTGCGGGTGCTGATCTCGAACTTGCCTGCCATCTGGTTGCTCCACTCCCCGGGGACATGCGCCGCTTGGCGCGTCAACGGTAGCCTCTGGATCGTTACATGCCGGTTAACCGCCGCCGATCGGCCCGCCGCCGACGGGCAAGCGCGGCATCGCCGCCGCCGCGCCGGCGTGTTCGGTCGACAGCGCGGCGTAGTGCGCGGCGAAGCGCACGTGGTCGGCGAAGACGCGATCGGAGACCGTCGCCAGCGAGGTGGCGAGCGCGCCGTTGAAGGCGTCGCCGGCGCCGGTGGTGTCGACGGTGGCGACTTCGTAGGCCGGCACCCGGTAGTGGGGCAGGTCGTCGCCGCGGCACTTGTCCTCGCGGTGCGAGACGAACGCGCCGGCCTCGCCGAGCGTGACCACCACGGTGCCGCGCGGCAGCAGGGTCCGGCACAGGCGGTGCAGGCGCGCGTCCTCGAATGCCGCGACCTCGGCGGCGTCGATGCGTTCGCCGGTGTGCCGCGCCAGCAGCGCGGCGAATTCGGTTTCGTTCGGGGTCAGGATGTCGGCGACTGCGAGCAGTTCGCGCGAACTCTCCGCGTTCGCCGGCGCGGGATTGAGGATCGTCCTGATGCCGGCCGCGCGCGCCAGGCGCATCGCCTCGAGCACGCTGTCGACCGGCGATTCCAGCTGCGCCAGCACGATCCGTGCGCCGACGATGGCGTCGGCCTGCTGCGCGACGAACTCCGCGGTCAACGCCGCATTGGCGCCCGGGCCGATGACGATGCTGTTGCGTCCGCCGGCGTCGACGTGGATGCCCGCGGTGCCGGTCGGTTCCTCGCTGGCGCCGGGCCGCAGGTCGATGCCGTCCGTGGCCGCGAGCGTGCGCGCCAGCCGTCCGCCGGCGTCCTGGCCCAGCGCGCAGACGAACACGGTCTCCGCACCGGTGCGCGCGCAGGCGGTGGCCTGGTTGAAGCCCTTGCCGCCGGGACCGGTGAGGTAGCGCCCGATCCGCGTTTCGCCGGCGCGCGGCAGTGCGTCGCACTGCCAGACGTGGTCGACATTGAACGATCCGACGACGACGACGCGCGGCATGCTCGCTGGCTCCGGCTCAGCCGCCCAGGTTGGTCAGCACGCCGGCGATGGTCGCCGTCATCAGCGTGGCGACGGTGCCGCCGAGCACGGCGCGCAGACCGAAGCGGGCGAGGTCCTGGCGGCGCTCTGGCGCGAGGCCGCCGATGCCGCCGATCTGGATCGCGATCGAGCTGAAGTTGGCGAAGCCGCACAGCGCGTAGGTCGCGATCAGGCGGCCCTGGTCGGTGAGCGCCACGCCCTCGACGCGGCCGTTGACGATGTCGGCCAGCTGCAGGTAGGCGACGAACTCGTTGATGACCACCTTCTGCCCGATCAGCGAGCCGACCGTGCCCGCGTCCTGCCACGGCACGCCGATCAGCCACGCGATCGGCGCCAGCACCCAGCCGAAGATCGCGGACAGGTCGAGCGGCTTGCCGATCGCGGCCTGCAGTCCGGTGACTTCGCCGATCCAGGTGAGCGGCGCGTTGATCATCGCGATCAGGGCGATGAAGGCCAGCAGCATCGCGCCGATGTTCAGCGCCAGACGCAGGCCGTCGCCGGCGCCGGCCGCGGCCGCGTCGATGACGTTGCTGGTGGTCTTCTCGACCTCCATCTTCACCGTGCCGCGGGTCAGCGGCTCGCCGACCTCGGGGATCAGGATCTTGGCGATCACCAGGGTCGCCGGCGCGGCCATGATCGAGGCCGCGAGCAGGTGCTTGGCGTAGAAGGCCTGCTGCTCGGGATCGCCGCCGCCGAGCATGCCGACGTAGGCGGCGAGCACGCCGCCGGCGATGTGCGCCATGCCGCCGATCATCATCGTGATCAGCTCCGATTCGGTCATCTTCGAGATGTAGGGGCGCACCGTCAGCGGCGCCTCGGTCTGGCCGATGAAGACGCTGGCGCAGACGCTGGTGGTCTCGGCGCCGGACACGCGCATCACCTTGGTGATCGCCCAGGCCATCGCACGCACCACCGCCTGCATCACGTTGAGGTGGTAGAGCACGCTCATCAGCGCGGCGAAGAAGATGATCGTCGGCAGCACCTGGAAGGCGAAGATGAAGCCGTAGGTCTCGGTGTCCATCAGGCTGCCGAAGATGAAGGTCGAGCCGGCGTTGACGAAGCCGAGGATCTTCACGAAGCCGTGGCCGAGCCAGTCGAACACGTCGCGGCCGCCCGGCACCAGCAGCACCAGCGCGGCGAAGCCGATCTGCAGGGCGATGCCGGTGGCGACCAGGGTCCAGTCGACGCGCCGCTTGTTGTTGGAGAACAGCCAGGTCAGGCCGATCAGGACCGCGAGCCCGAACGCGCCGAAACCGACCCCCAGTACTGCTTCCATCTGTTCCCGACCCGGCGATGACTGACGCGGCAGCCTAGTGCAGCGGGCAGCCCGCGGCAACCGCCGGGAGCGGCCGGAGCGGGCCCCGTGGCTTCGGTTCGCGACCGCCCCCCCCACCTTGTCATCCCCAACCTTGTCATTTCGACCGAAGCGAGAAATCTCCATCCGGGCGCCGCCTGCGCCCGGAGATTTCTCCCTTCGGTCGAAATGACAGCATTGGGGCGGGAGATTTCTCCCTTCGGTCGAAATGACAGGAAGACGACATGACAGGGAGAAGGCACGGCCCCGCCGACAGCCCCTAGACGTCGCGCGCGATCACCCGGTTGCGCCCGCTGCGCTTGGCTTCCTGCACCCGGCGGTCGGCGCTGCCGAGCAGGGAAGAGGCCGTGGCGCCGTCCTGCGGGAACGCCGCCAGGCCCGCGCTGAAGGCCAGCGTGACCGGGTCGATGCCCCGGTCCGGGTGGAATGGCCGCTCCGAGAGCGTGCGGCGGTAGCGGTCGATCCGCTCCCAGGCGCTGCCGATCGGGCAGTGCAGCACCAGCACGAACTCCTGCCCGCCGATGCGCGCCAGGTGCTCGTCGTCGCCGAGCATGCCGCGCAGGTGTTCGGCCACGTGGCGGATCGCGCGGTCGCCGCCGATATGGCCGATTTCCTCGTAGACGCGCTTGAAATGGTCGATGTCGACCAGGCCGATGCTCAGCGAGCAGCCGTCGCGGCGCGCGGCCTCGAACATGCGCGGCAGGCGCTGCAGCAGCCAGGCGCGGTTGGGCGCGCCGGTCAGCCCGTCGCGGCCGGACATCTCGATCAGGCGCTGCATGCGGTAGACGATGGTGCTGGTGAGCAGCGTCATCATCAGCAGCAGGACCAGGCGCTCGGCCTGCCCGCCGAGGCTGACCGTGCCGTAGTCGATCGACAGCAGCGGCCGCGGCGCCACCGCCAGCACCGCGGCGACCAGCAGCGCGTACTGGACGATGGCGAGGCTGCCCACGTACAGCGTCAGCCGGCCGTCGTTGCGCAACGCGGTCATCGCGATCGCGAGCAGGTAGAAGCACCACACGATCATGCTGTTGAGGCCGGACGCGGGATCGTCCAGCGCGAGCAGCACCAGCACCCCGCTGGTGGCGGTGATGTCCCAGGTGCCGGTGGCGTAGGGCAGCCAGTGGTGGCGGCGGTGGTTGCGCGCGAGCGCGAGCCAGATCTGCGCCATGACGTTGACGAACACGGCGACGCCGAGCCCGACCAGCGTCTGCGCGGTGTCCACCCCGCCCAGGCCCGCGACCAGCGGCAGCGCCAGCACCAGCAGCGACAGCAGCGCGCGTACCTTCGCGACCAGCAGCTCGCCGCCGGCGCCGAGTTCGAGCATGACCTCGTCGGGCCGCCCGAACAGGGTGGCGAGCACGCGCTTGAGGGAAGAGGGTTCCTGCATTGCGCTGGAAGGCCGGTCGACGGACTGCGGCGAGGATACCGCGCGCCCGCTTGCGCATGCGCCCGGCGATGCGCCTCGCATAGACTGTCCGCGGACACCGCAAGCGGAGACGACCATGCGCTATCGCCGCCTCGGGGGCTCGGGCCTGCAGCTGTCGGCGCTGTCGCTCGGCGCCTGGCTGACGGCCGGCGCGCGCCTGGGCCGCGGCGAGATGCGCGAGCTGGTCGCGCTCGCCTGGGACCACGGCATCAACTTCTTCGACAACGCCGAGAACTACGCGCACGGCGAGGCCGAGCGGGTGGTCGGCGACGTGATCGCCGACCTGCGCCTGCCGCGCGACGGCTTCTGCGTGTCGAGCAAGGTGCGTTTCGGCTCGGCGGCCGACCCGCGCCCCACCCAGGCCGGCCTGTCGCGCAAGCACGTGCGCGACGCCTGCCACGATGCGCTCGCGCGCCTGCGCGTGGACTACCTCGACCTGTTCTTCTGCCACCGCCCCGATCCCGATACCCCGGTCGAGGAAACCGTCTGGGCGATGGACGCGCTGGTCCGGCAGGGCAAGGTGCTGTACTGGGGGACTTCGGAATGGCCCGCGGCGCTGGTCCGCGATGCCATCCACGTCGCGCGCACGCACCACCTGCACGCGCCGACGATGGAGCAGCCGCAGTACAACCTGCTGCACCGCGACCGCGTCGAACTCGAATACGCGCCGCTGTACGCCGAGCATGGACTCGGCACCACGGTCTGGTCGCCGCTGGCCTCGGGCCTGCTGAGCGGCAAGTACAACGATGGCGTGCCCGGCGACAGCCGTTTCGCGCAGCTGGGCGAGGACGACCCGCTGCGCCGGGACAAGCTGGCCGCGTCGCGGATCGAGCGCGCGCGCCGGTTCACCGCGCTGGCCGCCGAGCTGGGAGTCGCCCCGGCACCGCTGGCGATCGCCTGGTGCCTGGCCAACCCCTACGTCTCGACGGTCCTGCTGGGGGTGAGCCGACCGGCGCAACTGCTTGAAAACCTTGGGGCGCTGGCGCTGTCCGAGCACTTCGACGAGCAGGTCTGGCGGCGGCTGGAGGCGGCGACCCGGTGAGTTTCGGGGCCGTGCTCAAGGCCGTCATTCCCTTCAAGGTCGTCATCCCCGCGAAGGCGGGGACCCAGTGTCTTTGTTTTTCAAAGTCTTGAAGACACTGGGTCCCCGCCTTCGCGGGGATGACGACTTTTGGATTCACTGGCAATAGAAAATGCCTATCGAAGCCATCCACCGGTTGACAGATAAATGAGAATCATTAGCATTGTTATTCCCGACTGGTGAGGAACGCCGCAATGCTCGTGAGCCAAGAGACCTTCCCGATTTCCGCCGCCCCGGCCGATGCGGGGCAGGACCGCGGCCGCCCGCAGCCGCCGACCCTCGAGATCGACAGTCTGCGCCTGCTGCAGGGACAGCGCGAACTGCGCATCCGCCACGGCAACGAGACCTACCGCCTGCGGCATACGCGCAACGACAAGCTGATCCTCACCAAGTAAGTCGCTGCATCACCCGCAGCCGGGCGTCGCCGTGATCGGCGGCGACCGGCCGCGCGGGTTCCGTTTCTCTCCCAAGGCCCGCAAGCCACCGCCACGCCTGCCGTGCGGGATGCCAGCCAGCCTCGAACCACAAGACCATCGAGACTGCCCATGCGTCCCACCCTGCTTGCCGCCGCGCTGGTCGCGGCGTTGCCGCGAATTGCGCTGGCCGAGACCGCCACCGATACCGCCGTCCCTGCCGATGCCGCCGATTTCGACCGTGTGGTCGTGACCGCCACGCGCACCGAGCGCGCAATCACCGACGTGCCCAACACGGTCGACGTCGTCACCCGCGAGCGCATGGACGAACTGCTGGTGCGCGACCTGCGCGACCTGTTCCGCTACGAACCGGGCATCACCGTCAGCGAGAACTTCGGCCGCTTCGGCATCGGCGACATCCGCATCCGCGGCCTCGGCGGCAACCGCGTGCGCATCCAGACCGACGGCATCGTGGTGTCGGATGCGTTCTCGATCGGCAGCTTCTCCAACGCCAACCGCAACTTCGTCGACCTCGACACGCTCAAGCGCGTGGAAGTGGTGCGCGGCCCCACCAGTTCGCTCTACGGCTCGGATGCCCTCGGCGGCACCGTGTCGTTCATCACCAAGGATCCTTCGGACTATCTGGAGGCCGGCAAGGACGCCTACTTCGGCTTCAAGCTCGGTTTCGAGAGCGACTGGAACGGCCTGTCCGGCGGCGCCACCGCGGCCTTCGGCGGCGAGCGCTGGTCGGGCATGGTCGCGGTGAACCATCGCCAGGGACAGGAAACCGAGAACATGGGCGAGGTCGGCGGCACCGGCAGCGCGCGTACCCAGCCGAACCCGCAGGAGCGCGACGGCCGCAGCCTGCTGGCCAAGCTGGTGTATGCGCCGTCGCAACAACAGCGTTTCCGGCTGACGGTGGAAGGCAACGAGGACATCGCCGACACTGACATGCTGACCTCGCAGGGCTTCCAGGCGCTGACCGGCGCCACCAACACCCGCGTCGCCGCGCACGACAAGCAGACCCGCGCACGGGTGTCGTTCGCGCACGAGATCGACGGGCTCGACGGCTTCGCCGACGCGATCGACTGGCAGGTCTACCGCCAGGACAGCGAGACCACCCAGTACACCATCGAGGAGCGCACGCTGCCGGCGCCGACGCTGCGCGACATCCGCGAGCGCAGCTTCAACTTCGATCAGCGCCTGTATGGGCTGCAGCTGAACTTCCGCAAGGCGCTGGGCGATGCCGTCGTGCACGACCTCGCCTGGGGCCTGGACGTGTCGCGGACCGAAACGAAGCAGAAGCGCGACGGCCTGCGCACGTTCCCGTTGACCGGCGTGCAGACGCCGAGCATGCCGCCGGACGACTTCCCGGTGCGCGACTTCCCGGTCAGCAAGACCACGACCGCCGCGCTGTACCTGCAGGACGAGGTCGCCTTCGCCGACGGCGCGTTCCGGCTGGTGCCGGCGCTGCGCGTGGACTACTACGACCTTGAACCCGAGCTCGACGGCATCTTCGCCGGCGACAACCCGGGCGTCGCCGTCGCCGGCCTGACCGAGACCAGCGTGTCGCCCAAGCTCGGCATGGTCTGGCACTTCAGCGACGGCTGGTCGCTGTTCGGCGGCTACGCGCGTGGCTTCCGCTCGCCGCCCTACGCCGACGTCAACATCGGTTTCACCAACGTGATGTTCGGCTACACCGCGATCGCCAATCCGGACCTGAAGCCCGAAACCAGCGATGGCCTCGAACTCGGCCTGCGCTACTCGGGCGATGCGGTCCATGCCAGCCTGTCGGGCTATTACAACCGCTACGAGGACTTCATCGAGTCGTTCCGTTTCATCGGCTTCAACGACGAAGGTCTGATGCTGTACCAGTCGCAGAACGTCGCCGAGGCGCGCATCCACGGCGTCGAGCTGAAGGCGGGCGTGGATCTGGGCGCGTTCTCCGAGGCGATGGCGGGCTGGTCGCTGCGCGGCGCCGCGGCGTGGTCGCGCGGCGACGACCGCACCGACGACGTGCCGCTGGACTCGGTCGATCCGCTGACCGCGACGCTGGGGCTCGCCTACGACAGCGACGGCTGGGGCGCGGAACTCGCGGGCCGCTTCGTCGGCCGCCGCGACCGCATGTCGCCGCCGCCCGCGGGCGTCACCTATTTCGAATCGCCCGGCTACGGCGTGCTCGACCTGTACGCGCACTGGACCTTCGCGCCCGGCGCGCGGGTCAACGTCGGCGTCTTCAACCTGGCCGACAAGCGCTACTGGCCTTCCGGCAGCGTGCCGCTGGTGAGCAGCTCGAGCGCGACCGTGGACCGCTACACCGCGCCGGGGCGCAACCTCGCCGCCAGCCTGTCGATCGACTGGTGAGGCGATGACGCCGCGGCCGTTCGCCCTCGTCGAGCACGCGCCGTCCGCGACGACGGCGCGCCTGCCCACGCCGCGCCAGCTCGCGCAGCTGGGCACGGTGCTGTGCCTGTACCGGCAGGCGTCGGGCGGCGAACTCGCCGGCTGGTCACAGGCGGTGCGCGCCGAGGCGGGCGCCGAACTCGACAGCGACGGCATGCAGGAAAGCCTGCTGTTCTACGATCGCGCCGACCGCTGCTGCTGGCGCCTGTACCTGCTGCCCGACAGCGATTTCCTGGCCTGGGAAGGCCTGGCCGCGGCGCTGCCGCCGCATGCCGATCCGCTGGCGTCGGCCGGCGTCGCCGAGCGCCTGCTGCGGCGCCTGGCCGGCAATCTCGGCGAACGCTGGACCGGCAGCATCCTGCGCCTGCACGAACTGCGCGCCGGCCCCGGCGCCGGGTTCGCGCCGCCGGCGGTGCTGGCGGCCAGCCTCGCGTCGGTCTCGCCGCTGGGCGCCGGCATCGCCCGCCGCATCGCCCATCGCCAAGGCGCCGAGGCCGCCAGCCTGGTCGACGAGTGCTGCTGCGAACGCGCCGCGCGCGCGGCCGCCCGCGCGTCCGGCGATGATGAAACCTATGCCCTGATCCGCCTCAATCCCCATCTCCACACCACCGGAAAGCAAGCATGAACATGCCCGCCACCACCTTCCTCGCGCTCACGCTGCTGGCCACCGGCGCCGCCCGCGCGCAGGACGCCGCCATCGCCGACCCCGAAAAGGACCGCGCCGCGATCCTCGCCATGCAGGGCGAATACCTGGTCGATTTCGCCTTCGACGAAACCGTGCTGCTGGCGCCCGGCTACGAGCGCGCGTCGGCGATGCGCAGCGGCGGCGACGAGGTGGTGATCGTGGTCGAGGACACACCGGCGAAGGTCGTGCTGCAGCACATCCTGGTCGATTCCAAGTCCGGCCACGTCACCAAGCACTGGCGCCAGGATTGGGTCTACGAGGCGCCGCAGCGCTGGGAGTTCGCGGCCGACCAGACCTGGCGCGTGCGCGACATCCCCGCCGACAAGACCAAGGGTGCGTGGACGCAGTGCGTCTACGAGGTGAGCGACGCGCCGCGCTACTGCGGCACCGGCCGCTGGAACCACCGCTACGGCGTGGCGACCTGGACCTCCGACCGCACCTGGCGCCCGCTGCCGCGGCGCGAGTACACCAAGCGCAGCGACTACAACGCGATGAACGTGGAGAACCGCCACACCATCGTCCCCGGCGGCTGGACCCACGAGCAGGACAACACCAAGGCCGTGCGTCGCGCCGACGGCAGCACCGAGCGCACCATCGCCCGCGAGTTCGGCTTCAACGACTACCAGAAGGACACCGACGTCGACTTCACGCCGGCCCACGACTACTGGGCCGCGACGAAGGACTACTGGGCCAGGGTGCGCGCGCGCTGGGACGCGGCGCTGGCGAATCCCGCCGGCCTGCACCTGAAGACCAAGATCGACGGCATGGCGATGATCATCCCGCTGTTCACCCAGGCCGGCGAGGTGCAGGAGGGCAAGGACGTGACCGACGCCGAGATCGACAAGGTGTTCGCCGAATGGGTCGAGCCCGCGGGTCCGGAGCCGGTTGCGGCGAAGTAGGTTTTCCGGCAAAGGCCGTCGCTGGCCTGAAGCAACCCACCGTCATCCCCGCCTTCGCGGGGATGACGGTCTGTTGTAGGTCGGGGCTACGCCCCGACGCCCCGCCATCGCAGCGGCTTGAACCGACGTGTCCAATCACGTTTGTCATTCCGACCGTAGGGAGGAATCTGCTTTCGTCGTTTCGCTTGCCCGAAGCAGATTCCTCCCTACGGTCGGAATGACAAACGGGCTTCGGTCGGAATGACAATCGGATCTCTGTTGGAATGGCAATCGGATCATCCGCGGGTTGCGTCGGTACGACCGCCTCCGCGCATCACAAGGCCACGACGGACTCGCCGTGCGCATCGTCGCCGCCGCCGAACGCCACGCGCGGCGGCGCGGGGGGTACCGGCGGTGCGGGTGGCGCGGATGCAGCAGGCGCAGGCGGCTTCGGTGGCGACGGCGGGGCAGGCGGCGCGGGCGGCACCGGCCACGCCAGCTTCGGAACCGTGACCCGCGCCTGCCCGGCCTTGCGCTCGCGCAGGTAATCGATCGCCACCTTGTCGCCGTCACCCTTGCCGCGCAGCTGGGCCATGACTTCGCGCGGCGACGCCACTGCCTTGCCGTCGACGCGCTGGATCACGTCGCCGGCCTGCAGGCCATCCAGCTCGCCGTTCGACAGCACCAGCACGCCGCTGTCGGTGCCGAAGTAGCGGCCGAGCTGCGGATCGACCTCGGCCAGGTTCAGGCCGTTCCAGCGGAACGCCGACAGCAGCTTCGGCGCCGCGCAGTCCTCGCCCTTGCAGTCGGCGCCGTCGCGGGTGATGCGGATGACTTCCCGGCGCACCTCCGGTGCGATCCCCGGCACGGATTCCAGCGCCAGCAGGCCCGCGTCGAGTCCCTTCATCGCCGACGAGATCGTGCGTTCGAGCTGCGCCTCGTCGAGCCATTCGAAGCGCCCGCCGTCGCCGGTGGCGAATGCGAGCGCGCGGCCGCCGGCCCGGGGCGTAACCGCGACGCTGGCGCCGCGGCCGTCGCGCTGGTAGCCCAGCCGTACCTGGCGGTCGGCCTGCAGGTTGCCGAGCAGCTTGCGCGCGTTCTCCACGCGCAGCTCGCCGCTGCTGCCCAGGATCTGCACGCCATCGACCGACAGCAGCCGGTCGCCGCTCCTGAGCCCGGCCTTCGCCGCCGCGCCGTCGGGCGTGACGCCGGTGATGCGCACGCCGGCCTGCGCGTCGGGCGACAGCAGCACGCCGAGCAGCGGGCGGTCGAGGGCCTGTTCGATCCGCGCGCGCGCGACCCTGGCGGCATCGCCTGCATGTTGGCGCGACAGTTCGGCGACGCGTTCGGCGGCGCGGGCGAGTTCCTCGCGCGCCTGCGCGAGCTCCTTCGCGGCGGCGGCGTCGCGCGCGGGGTCGTTGGCCGATGCGGTGCCGGCGAGCAGCGCGGCGAGCGCGGCGGACAGCAGGGACAGGGAAGCGGGTTTCATGGCGGACCTCGATGGGAACGGTGGTGGATCAGTCGACGGCGACCAGCGCGGCGTCGTAGCGCACGCCCTGCGAGGCGAGCCAGCGGCGGTTGCTTTCGAAGCCGGTGAGCGTGCGCAGGCCGTCGACGCGCTGCTGCCACAGCGACAGCTGCTCCTCGCGCGAGAGGCCCGGCTGCATCAGCGCCGCGTCGATCGCGGCCAGCCGGCCGTCGAACTCGTCGGCGAGCAGGGCGGCGGTGGCGCTGGACACGCGGTCGTCGCGCGCGAGGGCGAGCAGGGATTCGAGCTGGGCCGATTCGGCGTACATCCGTTCGAGCGGATCGGCGGGCGTGGCGGCGAGGTGATCGGCGGGCGTCGTCGCCGGTGCGGCGTCGACGTCATCGGGCCCTTGCACCCGCCACGGCGCGGCGACGGCCAGCGCCAGCACCGCGGCGCTCGCTATCCACAGCGGCCAACGCCTGCGGCGGCGCGCGTCGAGCTTCGCGGCGACCGCCTGCCAGCCGCCGGCGGGCGGCGATTCCGGCGGCAGCGCGGCGAAGGCCTCGTGCCAGTCGCGGGGCGGAAGGGATTGGCTGGAACTGGCGTCAGGCATGGGCCGACTCCGGGACGGACTGCGGTTCGGGTTCGAGCAGCGCGCGCAGGCGGCGGGTGCCGCGCGCGAGCTGCGATTTCGAGAAGCTCGCGGTGCGCGCCATCAGCGCGGCGATCTCCTCGTGCGTGTAGCCCTCGGCGTGGTACAGCCACAGCACGCTGCGGGTGGTGGCGGGCAGCGTCGCCAGCGCGCGCTGCAGCGCCGCGGCGTCGGCGGCGGCGGGCGGCGGCGGGGCGACGTCGTCCTGCGGTTCGTGGACGTCCAGGTCGAGTTCGTCCGGGCGCTGTTTCGCGCGCCGCAACCGCATCAGCGCCTCGTTCACCGCGATCTGCCGCAGCCAGCCCCAGAACGGGCTGTCGCCGCGGAAGTCGCGGATGCGGTCGATCACCTTCAGCATCGTGTCCTGCAGCACCTCGGCAGCCTCCTCGCGGTCGCCGCAGATGCGCAGCGCCAGCGTGAATACGGGTCGCTCGAACCAGCGGTAGACCTGTTCCAGCGCCGCGCGGTCGCCGGCCCGCGCGCGGGCGAGCAGGGCGCCGGGCACCTCGATGGCGAAGCTGGACGGCGGTCGGGATTCGGGCGGCATTCCCCATTGTGGATGCGGGTGGGCGGGAAAGCGTCGCAGGTGGATGGTTGCTACGGCTTGTCATCCCGAGCGTAGCGAGGGATCTTGGCCGCCGGAGATCCCTCGCTCAGCTCGGGATGACAGCCCCTTGGGGGCGCGTTGCCGGGAATGCCCCGGTCACATCCAGCCTGCAGGCGGCGTCTGCCTCCTATACTGCAACTACGACAAGAGGAGGGGACACCCATGGGCGGAGGCATGTTTCTCGCGGCGGTGCTGCTGGTCGCCGGCGTCGTCATCCTGTTCAAGACCGTGCGCATGGTGCCGCAGGGCTTCGAATGGACGGTCGAGCGCTTCGGCAAGTACACCCATACCATGAGCCCGGGCCTGCACTTCCTGATCCCGGTGGTCTACGGCGTCGGCCGCAAGGTCAACATGATGGAGCAGGTGCTGGACGTGCCCAGCCAGGACGTGATCACCAAGGACAACGCGGTGGTGAAGGTCGACGGCGTGGTGTTCTTCCAGGTGCTCGACGCGGCCAAGGCCGCCTACGAGGTGGCGAATCTGGAGATCGCCACCATCGCGCTGGTGCAGACCAACATCCGTACCGTGATCGGCTCGATGGACCTGGACGAGTCGCTGTCCAATCGCGAGAAGATCAACGCGCAGCTGCTCGACGTGGTCGATCACGCCACCAACCCCTGGGGCATCAAGGTCACCCGCATCGAGATCCGCGACATCGCACCGCCGCGCGACCTGGTGGACTCGATGGCGCGGCAGATGAAGGCCGAGCGCGAGCGCCGCGCGGTGATCCTGGAGGCCGAAGGCCACCGCCAGTCCGAGATCCTGCGCGCCGAGGGCGACAAGCAGGCCGCGATCCTGCAGGCCGAGGGCCAGAAGGAAGCCGCGTTCCGCGAGGCCGAGGCGCGCGAGCGCCTGGCCGAGGCGGAGGCCAAGGCGACGCAGATGGTGTCCGAGGCGATCGCGCAGGGCGACGTGCAGGCGATCAACTACTTCGTCGCGCAGAAGTACGTCGAGGCGTTCAGGGAACTGGCGACCGGGCCGAACCAGAAGTTCGTGCTGATGCCGATGGAGAGCAGCGGCATCATCGGTTCGATCGCCGGCATCGCCGAACTGGCGAAGGAGGCGCTCGGCAAGCAGCCGTCCGCGCCGCGTGGCGGCCACCCGCCGCCGCCGCCGCCGCGCGCGAACTTCCCGACCGGAGGCTGAGCCATGGAACTTCGCTGGGACGTGGTGGCCTGGGCGGCGGTGGCGCTGCTGCTGTTCGCGGCCGAAGCGCTGGCGCCGGGCGCGTTCATGCTGTGGATGGGTCTCGCAGCGGTCGCGGTGTTCCTCGCGGTGCTGGTGGTGCCGGACATACCGCTGCTGGCGCAGGTCGCGGCCTTCGTGGTGCTGAGCTTCGTGTCGATCCAGGTCTACCGCAAGTGGGTCCGCGGCAAGGGGCGCGAACGCGAGAGCGATCATCCCACGCTCAACCGGCGCGCGTCCCAGCACGTCGGTCGCGTGGTGCCGCTCGACCAGGCGATCGTCGCCGGACGCGGGAGGGTGAAGATCGGCGATGCGTTCTGGGTGGTCGAGGGCCCGGACCTGGGCGTGGGCACGCCGGTGCGCGTCGTCGGCACCGACGGCGTGGCGCTGCAGGTCGAATCCGCCGCCTGACCGCCGCCGCACTTGTAGGAGCGCCTTCAGGCGCGATGCTTTTCGCTTTGCGCCGGCATCGCGCGAAAAGCATCGCGCCTGAAGGCGCTCCCACAGGTTTTTCGGGCCCGCGATTGTGTAACAGGCATCGCCGCCGATAGCGTTCCCGCCATGGGACACGACCACGACCACGCCAGCGCCGCCAGCATCCGCCACGAGAAGCCGCTGTGGTGGGCGCTGGCGCTGATCGTGGCGTTCATGGGGGTCGAGGTGGTGGCCGCGTTCGCGACCAACAGCCTCGCGCTGCTGTCCGACGCCGCGCACATGGCCACCGACGCGCTCGCGCTCGGCATCGCCCTGGTCGCGGTGCGCCTGAGCCGGCGTCCGCCGGACGCACGCCGCAGCTTCGGCTACGTCCGCACCGAGGCGATGGGCGCGATGCTCAACGGCCTGCTGCTGTTCGCGCTGGCCGGCTACATCCTGTGGGAGTCGGTGCACCGCTTCCTGGTGCCGCCGCCGGTCGCCTCGCTCGGCATGCTCGTCGTCGGTGTCACCGGGCTCGCGGTGAACCTGGTCGCGATGCAGTTGCTGAAGGCCGGCAGCGGCGAGAGCCTGAACGTGAAGGGCGCCTACCTCGAAGTCTGGGCCGACATGCTCGGCTCGGTCGGCGTGATCGTCGGCGCGCTGGTGATCCATTTCACCGGCTGGCGGCTGGCCGACCCGATCATCGCCGTCGCGATCGGGCTGTGGGTGCTGCCGCGCGCGTGGACGCTGATGCGCCAGGCCGGCAACGTGCTGATGATGGGCGTGCCCGACGGCATCGACCTGGCCGAGGTGCGCGCGGCACTGGCCGGCCTGCCGGGCGTGTCGGACGTGCACGACCTGCACGTGTGGGCGCTGGCGTCGAGCCGGTCGGCGATGACCGCGCACCTGGTGGTCGACGACAGCGTCGACGACCGCGCGCTGCGCCACGTCGCGGTCGAACTGCTGGCGCAGCGCTTCGGCATCGGCCACGCCACCCTGCAGGTCGAGCGCGGCGACTGCCACGGGCCCGACTGCGGCAACGGCCGGACCGGGGCGCACGAGCACGCCCACGACCATGATCATGACCACGCCCGCCATCGCCACTGAGCGGCCCGTGCGCGCGGGCCCTTCGCCGGGCGATCTGGGATAATCACGGCCTTTCGCATACGGGCCGCGCACCATGACCAGCAAGACCATCCTCAACGACAGCCACCGCGCGCTCGGCGCCAAGATGGTCGACTTCGGCGGCTGGGACATGCCCATCCACTATGGCTCGCAGATCGAGGAGCACCACCAGGTGCGCCGCGACGCCGGCATGTTCGACGTCAGCCACATGACCGTGGTCGACCTGCACGGTGCGCAGGTGCGCGCGTTCCTGCGCCGGCTGGTCGCCAACTCGGTCGACAAGCTGCAGAAGCCGGGCAAGGCCCTGTACACCTGCATGCTGAACGCGCAGGGCGGGGTGATCGACGACCTGATCATCTATTTCCAGCGCGAGGACTGGTTCCGGCTCGTGGTCAACGCCGCCACCCGCGACAAGGACCTGGCGTGGATCACCGCGCAGGCGGCGCCGTTCGGCGTCGAGGTCCGGGAACGTCCGGAGCTGTCGATGATCGCGGTGCAGGGTCCGACCGCGCGCGAGCGCGTGCTCGGCCTGCTCGACGAGGCCCAGGCCGCGGCCGTCGGCAAGCTCGGCAAGTTCGCCGCCGCCGACCTTCCCGGCACGCGCTTCGGCGACCTGTTCGTGGCCCGCACCGGCTACACCGGCGAGGACGGCTTCGAGGTGGTCGTGCCGGAAGGCAACGCGGTGGCGCTGTGGGAAGCGCTGCTCGCCGCCGGGGTGAAACCGGCCGGCCTCGGCGCGCGCGACACCCTGCGCCTGGAGGCGGGCATGAACCTCTACGGCCAGGACATGGATGACACCGTGACCCCGTACGAAGCCGCGCTCGGCTGGACCGTCGCCCTCGACGAGGGACGCGACTTCACCGGCCGTGAGGTCCTGGAGCGGCACAAGCGCGACGGCGCGCCGCGGCAGATGATCGGCATGGTGATGGACGAGAAGGGCGTGCTGCGCCACGGCCAGAAGGTGCTCACCGCGCAGGGTGAGGGCGAGATCCTGTCGGGCACCTTCTCGCCCACGCTGGGCAAGGCGATCGCGTTCGCGCGGGTGCCGGCGGGCGACGTGTCGAGCGGCGTGCGCGTCGACATCCGCGGCAGGGAAGTGCCGGTGCGCGTGGTGAAATTCCCCTTCGTCCGGGACGGCAAGGCGCAGTAGCGCCGGACTTCCCGACCGATGGCGCTTGCGGTGGCGCCACCGGGCTTCGCTACACTAGCCGCACCTTCCCCAGAACCCGCACGACCGGAGTCCACGATGAGCGAGATCCCTGGCGACCTGAAGTTCATGAAGTCACACGAATGGGCCCGTGTCGAAGGCGACGGCAAGGTCACCATCGGCATTTCCGACCACGCCCAGGGCCTGCTCGGCGACCTGGTCTACGTCGAGCTGCCGGCGGTCGGCGACAGCGTCGATGCCGGCAACGCCTGCGCCGTGGTCGAGTCGGTCAAGGCCGCGTCCGACGTCTACGCGCCGGTGTCGGGCACCGTCACCGCGGTCAACTCCGCGCTGGCCGACAAGCCCGAGACGATCAACGAGGACGCCTACGGCGAAGGCTGGCTGTTCGTGGTCGAGGCCAGCGAACCCGACCAGCTCAACGACCTGCTTGGCCCGGACGACTACGCCGAGCTGCTCGAGGAAGACGACCACTGAGTCGTCCCGCGACGGATGCGCCTGGCGCATCCGCCGCGACCATCGCGCGGACGGAGCATCGGGCGCCGTCCGCAAGCGTCGCCGCCACCCGCGACGCACGCCGTCCCGACCCTTCCCCTGCACCGCACGCGCTTCGACTTTCGTCGCGCCGCATCACCCTGCGCGCGTCTTCCGCGCGCGTCGAAGAGGCCGGTGGGCGCCGCCGCCGCGGTCGAAAAGTTTGCGCAGTTTTCGCGCAAACGGGTTTGTGCGGCGCGAAATCCGAAGTCCGTCCGGCATTCTTTTTCCGGGGTCCGGATCGCCTGCGCGCGCGCGCGACGCGCGTCGTCCAACGCGAAGCGTTGGCGCCGCGCGCGTTCGCAATCGCAGTTGGATTCTTGAAAACACACTTGTTTTCCGCGCTTTCGTTCGCGGTGCGTGCACGCCATCGACGTTCGTTGCGAACGATCGTCGCGATCGTGCGCGCGGCGAAGCCGGATCGGACCGGCGACGCCGCCGCCGGCGACCTGAAGGAATTTCGGCGCGGGGTGTTGACAGTTGAAAAAACCGTGATTAGGTTTCGCCCAACAGACGTTGCCGCAGAAGCGAGTGAGTCAGCAAACAGCAAAAACGCGCAGCATAAAAAAGACCTCCGCCCCGAACTTCTACAAGGTGGATGCAGGCACCGTCTCCGCTGCGAAAACAAGAACCCATCATTCCGGACACCTGCGCCGCCCCGAGCCGCAGGTGTTTTCGTCTTACCGGGACCGCGAACCCCCGATCGCGGCATCCCTGCCGAATCCGTTCCGGCGCGCCTGTCGCGCTGGCGGTTGTGCGCGGGTCCGATACCCGCGCGCTGCTTGAGTACTGGGCAGTAGTAGAGCAAGTCAACTGACGAGGAGAGCCATCCCATGGCCGCGAAGAAAGCTGCAAAGAAGAAGGTCGCCAAGAAGGCTGCCAAGAAACCCGCGAAGAAGGCGGTGAAGAAGGCAACCAAGAAGGTCGCGAAGAAGAAGGTAGCGAAGAAGGCTGCCAAGAAGGTCGCGAAGAAGAAGGTCGCCAAGAAGGCTGCCAAGAAGAAGGTAGCGAAGAAGGCTGCCAAGAAGACCGCGAAGAAGGCTGCCAAGAAGAAGGTAGCGAAGAAGAAGGTCGCCAAGAAGGCTGCCAAGAAGAAGGTAGCGAAGAAGAAGCCTGCCAAGAAGGCCGCCAAGAAGGCGACCAAGAAGGCTGCGAAGAAGAAGGCGGCCAAGAAGCCCGCCCGGAAAGCCGCAAAAAAAAAGGCTAAAAAAGCCAGGGCTGTGACACTGCCTCCAGTGCCGACGCCCCTGATCTGAAAACCCGATTAGCCGTAACCGAAGCTCCTTCTCCGCGTGCCCAGGCGGAGAGGGAGTCTTTTTTTGGGGGCTTCGCGCAAGCGAGGGGGCGAAGCGATCCCGCATGCAGCTGCAGCCGGACCGGGTCAGCGAAACTCCGCCCCTGCGTTCCGGAGGAGAACTCCCGAGAACTGTCATTTCGACCGCAGGGAGAAATCTTCCTTCCCCTGCGCCGGAGACGGGATTTCTCCCTGCGGTCGAAATGACAGCTTTTTTCCCCGGGGTGTTCCCCCGCTACCCAGTCATCGTGCGAGACGTGGCAGGTCGCGGCTGAAGCCGCATCCCGCAGGCGATGCCTACTGCGGCCGCGCCTGCGCCCCGCTGGACTGCGGGCCACCGCTCGCCGGCGCCGTCTGGTCGTCCGACGCGTACAGGCTCTCGAGGTTCGGGTCGACGTCCAGCCAGGGATGTGTCGGCAGCCCGATCGCGCGGTCGAGGATCGTCGGCAGCAGGCCCGACGGCAGCGCGCTGTTGCTGTTCCAGAGGATCACCACGCCGAGGTCGCGCTCGGGCAGCATCGCCATCAGCCCGCGATAGCCCTGCACGGCGCCGCCGTGGAAGACCAGGCGGTGGCCGGAATAGTCGTAGATGCGCCAGCCCAGGCCATAGCCCGCGGCATTGAGGCGCTCGCGCCGCCACGAGGCGCCGCGCATCTCGGCGGGCGTGCCGACGATCGGCGCCTGCAGCGTCGCCAGCAGCGGCGCCGGCAGGACCTCGGTGCGATGGCCGCCCTGCGCGAGCAGCCACTGCGCCATGTCGTTGATGCTGGCGTTGACGCCGGCCGCCGGCGCGAGCCGGTAGTAGGTCGGCTTGGGCATCAGCGACTTCCAGCCGGCGCCGGCGCGCACGTGCGGCTTGGCCCAGCGCGCGCTGGCGGTGATGCCGTCGAGGCCGAGGCTGGCGTCGTTCATGCCCAGCGGCTTGAAGATCCGGCGCGATACCGCCTCGCTGTAGAACTGCCCGCTGGCGGCGAACACCACGTCGCCGACCAGGCTGAAGGCGACGTTCTGGTAGCCGTAGCACTCACCGGGCGCGCAGGCCATCGGCGCCGCCGCGAAGCGCTGCACCAGCCCGTGGTAGTCGGCGTTGGCCTCGATGTCGCGGTCGTAGGTGTGGTGGCGCAGGCCGACGCGATGGCTGAGCACGTCGGCGACCGTCAGCTGCTGCGCGGCGGCGGGGTCGGCGAACTGCAGGCTCGGCATGAAGTCGACCACGCGGCTGTCCCAGCGCAGCGCGCCCTCGGACACCAGCATGCCGGTCAGCGTGCCGGCGAACGATTTCGACAGCGAGGCCAGGCGGAACACGGTGTGTGCGTCGACCGGCTCGGCGTGCGAGACGTCGGTGATGCCGTAGCCGCGCGCGCTGAGCACGCGGCCGTCGTGCACGATCGCCATCGCCAGGCCGGGCACGCGCTGGTTGGCGACCAGGTCCTGCGCCATCGCCTCGAACACGCGCACGTCGAAGCTGGCGGCGAGCGGCCTGCGGGTGATGTCGGCGGGCAGCGGCGCCGGGCGGTCGGACGGGTAGACGGGCGCGGGCGTCACATCCGCCGCGGTGCCCGCGTCCTTGTGCCAGGCCAACGGAGTCTGGGCAGTGCTCGAAAGCGCGATCGCCGATAGCAAGCCGACCAGCAGGGCGCGTCCGAGGCGCGTTGCGCGGGGTCGGGGGCGACGGAGGTTTGCTTTCATCGGGACTGCCCCCTGCGTATGCTCTCGCTGCAGGCGATCATAGGCGCCTGTTCCCGGAATTGCATGAACAAGGGGAGGTAGTACGGTGAGTGGATTGATTCTGCTGGTAATCCTGATCGGCATCGCGGTGCTGGTCGGCGGCTGGGCGGTCGGCATCTACAACGGACTGGTGACTGCCCGGAATGCGTTCAAGAACGCGTTCGCGCAGATCGACGTGCAGCTCCAGCGCCGCTTCGACCTGATCCCGAACCTGGTGGAGACCGCCAAGGGCTACCTGACGCACGAGCGGCAGACGCTCGAGGCGGTGGTGGCCGCGCGCGGCGCGGCGATCTCGGGGCTGAACGCGGCCAAGGCCAGCCCGGGCGATCCGGCGGCGATGGCCGAACTGGGCGCCTCGCAGGGCATGCTGAACGGCGCGCTGGGACGCCTGCTCGTGGTGGTCGAGGCCTATCCGGACCTCAAGGCCAACCAGAACATGATGCAGCTGACCGAGGAGCTGACCAGCACCGAGAACAAGGTCGCGTTCGCGCGCCAGGCCTACAACGACTCGGTGATGGCCTACAACAACAGGCGCGAGGTGTTCCCCTCGAACCTCGTCGCCGGCGTGTTCAACTTCGCCCAGGCCGCGCTGCTCGACATCCCGGCCGACCGGGCCGAGGTGCGCGAGGCGCCGAAGGTGCAGTTCTGAAAGAGCCGGGATTCGGGATTGGGGATTGGGGATTCGGAAAAGCGGCAGGTCGCGCCTGCCGCCGTCCCCCGGCATACGTCGCTCCTGATCTTCCGAATCCCCAATCCCCAATCCCGAATCCCCGCCGTCAATGAACTTCTTCGAACGCCAGGCCCAGGCGCGCCGCAACACCACGCGGCTGGTGGTCCTGTTCGCACTGGCCGTTGTTGGCATCGTGGTCGCGGTTGACCTGGGCGTGCTGCTGGTGTTCGGCGGCGAGCCGGTTCTGCTGGCGATGTCGACGCTGCTGGCGCTGGGCGTGATCGGCATCGGCTCGCTGTACCGGGTGGCGTCGCTGCGCGGCGGCGGCGAGCCGATCGCGCAGCAGATGGGCGGCGTGCCGGTGCCCGAGGACACCACCGACCTGCACCTGCGCCGCCTGCGCAACGTGGTCGAGGAGATGTCGATCGCCTCCGGCGTGCCGGTGCCGAAGATCTACGTGATGGAGCACGAGGCCGGGATCAACGCCTTCGCCGCAGGCTACTCGCCCTCGGACGCGGTGATCGCGGTGACGCGCGGCGCGCTCGACCGCCTCAACCGCGACGAGCTGCAGGGCGTGGTCGCGCACGAGTACAGCCACATCCTCAACGGCGACATGCGCCTGAACATCCGCCTGATCGGCGTGCTGTTCGGCATCCTGATGCTGGGCCTGATCGGGCGCAAGATCCTGCAGCACGGCGGCCGTGTGCGCGGGCGTGGCGCGATGCCGGTGCTGGTCGGTGCGCTGATCGCGCTGCTGGTGGGCTACGTCGGCCTGTTCTTCGGGCGCATGATCAAGGCCGGCGTCAGCCGCAGCCGCGAAGTGCTGGCGGACGCGTCGGCGGTGCAGTTCACGCGGCAGACATCGGGGCTGGCCGGCGCGCTGAAGAAGATCGGCGGCCTGCACGACGGCGCGCGCCTGGCCGAACGCGCGGACGCCGAGGAAGTCAGCCACATGCTGTTCGGCGACGGCATCGGCCTGCGCGGCCTGTTCTCCACGCACCCGCCGCTGCTGCAGCGGATCCAGGCGCTGGAGCCTTCGTTCAAGGCCGAGAGCCTGGAGCGGCTGAAGGCGCAGTGGCTGGCGGTGCCGCCGAACGGGCTCGACGAGGACCTGCGGCTCGGCCTGGCCGGGCCGGAACACGGCGGGCTGCCGCAGGCGTCGTCGCGGCTGGGCATCACGCCGCCGATGGTTGCGGCCCAGGTCGCCGATCCGAAGAACGACGACTATCGCCGCGCCGATGCGATCGTTTCCACGCTGCCGGGGGTGGTGCGCGCGCTTGCCGCGCAGCGCGACGCCGCCGCGCCGCTGCTGCTCGGCCTGCTGCTCGACGAGGACTCGGAAATCGCCGACAAGCAGCGCAGCGAGATCGTCGCCCGGCTCGGTGTGCAGGCGGCGTCGGAAGCGCGACGCCTGCGCGACGAGCACCTGCACGCGCTGCATCCGATGCTGCGGCTGCCGCTGGCCGCGCTGGCCTTCCCGACCCTGCGCCTGCGCCCGCGCCCGGAGCTGGCGACCTTCCTCGACACCGTGCACGCGATGGTGCACACCGACGGCCGCGTCTCGCTGTTCGAGTACTGCCTCGGCCGGCTGCTGGAAGTGCAGCTGCGCGAGACGCTGGACCCGTCGCGCTACGCCCGCTTCGGCCGGCGCAAGCCCGGCGGCGTGCGCCAGGAGTTCGCCACGTTGCTGGCGGTCGTCGCGCAGGCCGGCAATCCCGCGAATCCCGACGAGGCCCGCCGCGCCTATCTCGCCGGCATGCAGCGCGTGCTGCCGCGCGACCACCTGCCGTACGCGCCGCCTGCCGAGGGCGTGCTGGCGCTGGATGCGGTGTGGGGGCCGCTGGACGCGCTCGATCCGCTGGCCAAGCAGGTCGCGGTCGAGGCGATCACCGACGCCGTCTCGCACGACGGCCGCGTCTCCGTCGCCGAGGCCGAACTGCTGCGCACCATCTGCGGCGTGCTGCACTGTCCGCTGCCGCCGATGCTGGAGCGCTGATCGATACAGGACGTCATCCCGGCGAAAGCCGGGATCCATCTTGCCGTTGCCCTGAGGGCACAAAGCCAAATGGATCCCGGCTTTCGCCGGGATGACAGGTCGGAGGGTCAGGCGCCCTGCGTCGAAGCCGTGTGTCCCCGGATCAGGTCCGCCGCGCGTTCGGCAATCATGATCGTCGGCGCGTTGGTGTTGCCGCCGATAAGATTCGGCATCACCGAGGCGTCGACCACGCGCAGGCCTTCGACGCCGCGCACGCGCAGCTGCGGATCGACCACGGCTTCATCATCACTGCCCATGCGGCAGCTGCCGACCGGGTGGTACACGCTTTCGGCCTTGGCGCGGATGAAGTCGGCGAGTTCCGCGTCGCTCAGGTCGTCGCGCGCGGGGAAGATCGGCGCGCCGCGGTAGGGATCGAACGCGCGCTGGGCGAGGATGTCGCGCGAGACCTTCGCGCACTCGACCATCATCCTCAGGTCGAAGCCGTCCTCGTCGGACAGGTAGTTCGCCTCGATCCGCGGCTTGTCGCCGACGCGGCCGCTGGCCAGCGCGATCCGGCCGCGGCTGCGCGGACGCAGGAAGCAGGCGTGGAGGGTGTAGCCGTCGCCGGGCAGGCGGTGGCGGCCGTGGTCGTCGAGCATCGCCGGCACGAAGTGGAACTGGATGTCGGCGCGTTCGTCCGGCGCCAGCGGCGAGCGCACGAAGCCGCCGGCCTCGGCGATGTTGCTGCTGCCGGGGCCGCGGTGGCCGCGCAGGAAGTAGTCGAACGCGACCTTCAGGTCGCTCATCCGGTCGTAGCTCACGCGCTGCGTCGAGTGCCACAGCGTGCACACGTCGAGGTGGTCCTGCAGGTTTCCGCCGACGCCGGGCGCGTCGTGCACCACCTTGATGCCGTGCCGGCGCAGCTCGGCGGCCGGGCCGACGCCCGACAGCATCAGCAGCTGCGGCGAGTTGATCGCGCCGCCGCACAGCAGGACCTCGCGCGCGGCCGGCTGGTGGAACGCGCCACCGCGCGCGGCATAGACCACGCCCGAGGCGCGGCCGCCCTCGAAGGTGATGCGGTTGACCTGTGCGCCGGTCACGATGCTGAGATTGGGACGCGCCTTCGCCGGCTCGAGATACGCGACTGCCGCCGAGCAGCGCGCGCCGTCGCGCTGGGTGACCTGGTACAGGCCGACGCCGAGCTGGTCGTGGCCGTTGAAATCGTCGTTGTGCGGAATGCCGGCCTGTCCGGCCGCTTCGATGAAGGCACGCGAGAGCGGGTTGACGTGGCGCAGGTCCGACACCGACAGCGGACCGTCGCCGCCATGCAGCGCGTCGCCGCCGCGCGCGTTGCCCTCGCTGCGGCGGAACCAGGGCAGCACGGCGTCCCAGTGCCAGCCGGTCGCGCCGAGCGTGGCCCAGTCGTCGTAGTCGGCGGGTACGCCGCGGATGTAGCACATGGCGTTGATCGAACTGGAGCCGCCCAGCACCTTGCCGCGCGGCCACCACAGCCTGCGGTTGCCGAGCTGCGGTTCGGGCGCGGTGTCGTAGTCCCAGTTCACCCCCTTGCGGTTGACCAGCTTCGCCAGTCCCGCGGGCATGTGGATGAACGGGTGCCAGTCGCGCGGCCCGGCCTCGAGCAGCAGCACGCGCACGTCCGGGTCTTCGGAGAGCCTGTTGGCGAGCACGCAGCCGGCCGAGCCGGCACCGATGACGATGTAGTCGAAAGCCTGGGTCGGGGCGGCGGGTCTGACGGCCATCGGCGCACGGTAGGTGGCGGAACTAGAGCATATGCTCGGCGAGGTGGCGGGCGCAGCGGCATTGGGCTAACGTTTGCGCGGCCCAAGGCGCGGACACCCGATGAGCAGCGCAGACGAACACCACGCTTCCGCGGGCCGCGCCGCGCGCTTCCGCGCCGCGCTCGCCGAATCGCCGCCGCTGCTGTGGTCGTTCCTGTACTTCTTCTGCCTGCTCAGCGGCTACTACGTGCTGCGGCCGGTGCGCGAGGCGATGGCGGCCTCCAGCGACGTCGAGGCGGTGTTCCCGCCCGCGCTGATCGCGTTCTTCGCCGAGCGCGGGGTGGCGCTCGGCGAATTCACGCTGCAGTTCATCTTCACCGCGGTATTCCTGATCATGCTGCTGCTGCAGCCGGTCTACGGCTGGCTGGTCAGCCGTTTCGCGCGGCGCGTGTTCCTGCCGGTGATCTACGGCTTCTTCATCGTCACGCTGCTGCTGTTCCATGCGATGTTCGACAGCGGCGTCGCCGGGCGCGGACTGGCCTTCATCCTCTGGATCACGGTGTTCAACCTGTTCGCGGTCGCCGTGTTCTGGAGCTTCATGGCCGATGTGTACAGCAACATCGAGGCGAAGAAGTACTACGGCTACATCGGCGCGGCGGGCACGATAGGCGCTTTCCTCGGGCCGATCCTGACGCGCAGCCTGGTCGAGCGCGTCGGCATCCCGAACATGATGCTGGTCTCGGCGGTGCTGCTGACGGTCTGCGTGGCCTGCATCCTGCGCCTGCGCCGCTACGCCGTGCTGCGCGAGGCGGAGCGCAGGCAGGTCAGCGGCGAAAAGCCGATGGGCGGCGAGGTGCTGGCCGGACTGAAGCTGGTGCTGAAGGAGCCGCTGTTGCGCTGGCTGGCGCTGATGGTGGTGCTGGGCGTGGGCGTGGGCACGCTGCTGTACAACGAACAGAACCGGATCGCGCGCACGGCCTTCGCCAGCGCCGAGGAGCGCGCCGCGTTCTTCTCCACGCTCGACCTCGCGGTCAACTCCCTGACCCTGGTCGTGCAGTTGTTCGTGACCCGCGCGCTGATGTCGCGCTTCGGCATCGCGCCGGCGCTGCTGATCCCGGGCGCGGCGATCATCTTCGGCTTCTCGATCCTGTCGGCGTCGCCGCTGCCGCTGATGGTCGCGATCGTCCAGGTCGTGACCCGGGCCAGCGAGTTCTCGCTGGCCAAGCCGGCGCGCGAGACCATCTACACCCGCGTCGGCCGCGAATGGCGCTACAAGGCCGGCGCCGCGATCGACACGGTGATCTACCGCGGCGGCGACCTGACCTTCGTCTGGGTGCACAAGGCGTTGTCGGCGTTCGGGTCGAACGTGGTGTTCGGCGCCGGGCTGCTGATCGCATCGGCAATGACCTTCAGCGCATGGCGGCTGCTGAAGGAGGAAGCGAAGTTGCCGTCGGAGCGGGCGCCGCGCCCGGCGACTCCGGAAGCGGTACGCAGTCGCTAGCAGGGCGTCGGAGAATCGTCGTTCCGGGCGCGGCGGGACGTCCGGGGACATGGGTCGGCGGGATTCCACTGCGTTCGGAACGGCAAATCAGGCTCCAGCGCAGCCTCGCGTGGCATCGCCGGGCCTTATCGCGCGAGCAGCGGCGCGGCGAACAGGATTGCGCCGAGCGCGAACAGGGCCGTCAGCGCATGCACCATCGGATGGTTCACCCGCAGCCAGACGAACTGGACCGCCGTACGGATGATCCAGAACGCCGACATGCCCACCAGCACGGCGCGGCCAAGCGGCGTTGCCGACAGTTCGCCGGGATACAGCAGGCACAGCAGCCCGACGCCGGTGAACACCCAGACCAGCTGCAGGTTGGCGATCTGTGCGATCGCGCGATTGGGCAGCGTCGTGCCCTGCAGGCTGCGCGGCCAGTCGAACAGGCGCCAGAAGCCTGCATGGAACAGCGCGAAGCCGAAGCTGTGGAGTGCGCAGAGCAGGAGCATCGTGTGCATGGGCATGATCAGGGGAACGGAGTCGGGACGGGCGGCGGTTCCGTGGGCGCTTCCTGCGGTCGCGGCATGCGGCGGCGGCCCCGTCCTGCGGGACGGCGCCCGGTCACGGCCGTCGCGGCGACACCCACATCGCGATGCGCGCGCGGAAGACCGTCTCGCCCTGCGGATCGGTGACGTCGACGCGCACCGGCAGCGCGTAGCCTTCGGGCGACTCGCGCGGTGTTTCCTCGGGCGTCGCGACCGCGCGCATCGTGCCGACGGCCTTCTTCAGGTATTCGACCGTCATGCCGCGCGGGATCCAGCGCATCGACGCGGGGATGCTGACGTCGGTGGTCAGCCCGCCGACGAATTCGGCGAGGTTGCACAGCGCGATGGCGTGGACCGTGCTGAGATGGTTGGTGACGGCGCGGCGGTGGGCGATGGTGGCCTCGCCGCGACCGGGTTCGAGCGAGACCATGCGTGGCGCGATGCCGGCGAAGTAGGGGGCCTTGAAGCAGATCAGCTTCGAGAACAGCCATTTGCCTGCGGGCTTGTTCGCCAGTTTGCCGTAGATCGAGAGGACCCGGTTGCTCATGAAGCCATGCCCCGATTGTTCGTGACGGTGCACCGTTCTTTGCCCGTCATTCCGGCGAAAGCCGGAATCCATTTTGCTCTTGATCTTGCTTCTGTTTCATGCGGATGAAAATCCAGAAGCAACGTCCAAATGGATTCCGGCTTTCGCCGGAATGACGGGGTCTAGGGGCGTCGCAAGAAGAATGGGGAACCATTCCCGATTCCCCATTCCCCGCCCTTACGCCGCCTCGCGCGGCTGTCGCTTGTGCTGCGGCTGGTCATAGTAGGTGGCCGCGCGCAGCTCGTGCGGATCGAAGTCGTCGACGGTGATCGCATCCAGCGTCAGTTCGCGCAGTTCCTCCAGCTGCTTGCGCTCGTCCGCGGTGATCCAGCCCTCGCGCACGCCCTCGTCGAGCTGGCTCCTGAAATCCAGCGCCTCGATGTCGCTGTTCTTCAGCGCCTTGAGGAACTTGCGCTCCACCGGTTCGGCCGCGATCGCCTTGGCGAGGTAGCTGTTGATGCGTCCGCCCGGGTTGTTCGCGCAGGGCGTCAGGAACACGCCCTGCGCCAGGCGGTCGCGCGCCTCGTTCGGCGCCATCAGCAGCGCGGCGACGCGGTGGCCGAGGCGATCGCCCGGCGCTTCGGCGCGGCGGCCCCAGGGGAAGATCAGCGCCCACATCAGCCAGCCGACCGGGCGGATCGGGAAGTTGCGCAGCGCCGCCGAGAGCGCGTTCTCGATCTTGTGCACGCTGTCGTGGAAGGCCCAGGCCAGCAGCGGCTGGTCGGCCTGCGGCGCGCCCTCGTCGTGGTAGCGCTTGAGCATCGCGCTGGTCATGTAGACGTGGCTGAGCACGTCGCCCAGGCGCCCGGACAGCGATTCCTTGAACTTGAGCTTGCCGCCGAGCAGCAGCATCGACACGTCGGCCATCAGCGCGAGGTTGGCCGAATAGCGATCGAGCTTGCGGAAGTAGCGGCGGGTGTAGTCGTCGCCGGGCGCGGCGCCGATCTTCGCGCCGGTGATGCCGAACCACAGCGAGCGCACCGCGTTGGAGATCGCGAAGCCGATGTGGCCGAACAGGTTCTCGTCGAACTCGTCGACGCCGGCCTTCAGATCCGGGTTCTGCGCCGCCTTCATCTCCTTCATCACCCACGGATGGCACAGGATCGCGCCCTGGCCGAAGATCAGCAGGCTGCGGGTCATGATGTTGGCGCCTTCGACCGTGATCGCGATCGGCGAGGCCTGCCAGGCGCGGCCGCCGATGTTGCGCGGGCCGAGGATGATGCCCTTGCCGCCGACGATGTCCATGAAGTCGCTGGCGACTTCGCGGCCCATCGTGGTGCAGTGGTACTTGGCGATCGCCGACGGCACCGACGGTACGTCGCCGCGATCCACCGCCGCGGCCGTCGCCTGCGACAGCGCGCTGGTGGCGTAGGCCTTGCCGCCGATCCGCGCCAGCGCTTCCTCCACGCCCTCGAAGCGGCCGATCGACAGGCCGAACTGCTTGCGGATGCGCGCGTAGGCGCCGCCGACCACCGCCGCGAACTTGACGCCGCCGCTGGCCGTGGAGGGCAGGGTGATCGAACGGCCCACGGCGAGGCATTCATTGAGCATGTTCCAGCCCAGGCCGGCCTTGTCGACGCCACCGATCAGCTGGCTCAGCGGGATGAACACCTCCTTGCCGCGGATCGGTCCGTTCTGGAACGGGGAGTTCAGCGGAAAATGGCGGCGGCCGACCTCGACGCCGTCGGTATCGCGCGGCAGCAGCGCCAGGGTGATGCCGATGTCGCGGGTGTCGCCGATCAGGCCGTCGGGGTCGTACATGCGGAAGGCGAGGCCGATGATCGTCGCCACCGGCGCCAGCGTGATGTAGCGCTTGTCGAAGGTGAGCCGGACGCCGAGCACGTTGGCGCCGTTCCAGTCGCCCTTGCAGACGATGCCGAAGTCGGGGATCGAGGTCGCGTCGGAGCCGGCGAAGGGCCCGGTCAGGCCGAAGCAGGGCACTTCCTGGCCGGCGGCCAGGCGCGGCAGGTAGTGGTCCTTCTGCTCCTTCGTGCCGTAGTGCATCAGCAGCTCGCCCGGGCCGAGCGAGTTCGGCACGCCGACCGTCGAGCTGACCACGCTGGAAACCGAGGCCAGCTTCTGGATCACCTTGTGGTGCGCCAGCGCGCTGAAGCCGAGGCCGCCGTATTCCTTCGGGATGATCATGCCGAAGAAGCGGTTGTGCTTGATGAAGTCCCACAGCTCCGGCGGCAGGTCGGCGTGGACGTGGTTGATCTGCCACTCGTCGACCATCCTGCAGAGTTCTTCGACCGGGCCGTCGAGGAAGGCCTGCTCCTCGTCGGTGAGCTGCGGCTTGGGATAGGCCAGCAGCTTGTTCCAGTCCGGATCGCCGGTGAACAGCTCGCCCTCGAAGCCGACCGAGCCGGTTTCCAGCGCGATGCGCTCGGTCTGCGACAGCGGCGGCAGCACCTTGCGGAAGAACTTCAGCAGCGGCGTGGTGACCAGCGGCTTGCGGATGAACGGCAGCAGCAGCGGCACCGCGATCGCGGCAACGACGATCGCGGCGACGATCGTCGCGGCCTGGTTGGCGCCGAGCAGCCAGCAGGCGGCGAGCAGGGTGGCGGTGATCGCGGCCCAGACCGCGAGGCGCAGCCGGTGATAGGCCGCGAACGCGCCGGCCAGCAGGAACGCGATGAAGGGAAGGGCGACGCTCATCCGATGCCTCCAGAGGGGGATTGTGGCTGCGCGGCCGGGAATGGGCCGTGACGAGCCGAACCGTACGGTCGAGTATGGTGACCCCGATCAGGGTTGTCAACGTGCCTGCGAATCGGCGACGATACTTTTCCCGACGCTGGCGTATGGACAACCACCGACATGGGCAAACCCGCCGCCAACCCGCCCGCCAGGGCCGCCGACACCGGCGACGCCGCGACTGCGAACGCCGAAGCCGGCAAGCCCGAGCGGACCGGCCGCCTCAGCGCGGAAGACTGGGCGCAGGCCGCGCTCGACCTGATCGCCGAACAGGGCGTGGCCGCGGTCGCGGTGGAGCCGCTGGCGCGCCGCCTCGGCGTGACCAAGGGCAGCTTCTACTGGCATTTCCCTTCGCGCGAGGCGCTGCTGCAGGCGGCGATGGAGCGCTGGGAGAACGTCGAACAGGAAGCGGTGTTCGGCACGCTCGAGCGCGTGCCCGATCCGCGCGAGCGCCTGCGCGCGCTGTTCCAGATGGTGGCGCACGAATACCAGTCGCACGTGATCTACAGCGCCCTGCTCAAGGCGCTCGACCACCCGGCGGTGCAGCCGGTGATCGACCGCGTGTCCAAGCGCCGCCTCGACTACCTCGCCGCCTCGTTCCGCCAGACCGGCCTCGGCCGCGAGGATGCGCAGCACCGCGCGCGCCTGACCTACGCCGCCTACGTCGGCTTCCTGCAGCTCAACCTGCAGCTGCACCAGGCGCGCATGCCGCAGGAGGAGTTCGAGGCCTACGTCGAGCACCTGTCGAAGACGCTGGTGCCGGCCTGAGGCATTGCGCCAACGGCATCTGCTGTCATTCCCGCGGGCGTGGCCCGATGCCGGACTTGATGCGGGGTAGGTCGGGGCTACGCTCCCACGCTCCGCGGACCATGCATCCCTCGCGTCGGCCGCGTAGGTCGGGGCTACGCCCCCGACGCTCCGCGCACCGTGCATCCCTCGCGTCGGCCGCGTAGGGCCGACCTACGGCACGCCACGCTAACCCGGCCCCGGCCTCGCCAGCAGCACGCCGCCACGCCATTCCATCTGCGCCTCGGCGTGGCCGCGCTCGTCCAGCCAGCGCAGGATCGAGCGCACCGTGACCACCGGATAGTCGCCGGACAGCCGCGTGCCGACGCCGTGGTCGGTGAAGGCAATGTTGCTGCCGAACAGGCCGCCGAGCACGCGTTTCGAATAGGGGATGTGGATCGTGTCGGCGCGGAAGCCGTCGCGCGCGGCGACTTGCCAGGCGTCCTGCCGCCCGCGGATGTCGCCGGCCGCGGGCAGCGTGGCTGCGAGCGTTTCCAGCACCCAGGCGGTGGAGTTCTGGTAGTCGCGGCTGCCGGGACGTGCGATCAGGTTGTAGCTCGGCTGGTACAGCGCGTTGGCGGGCAGCGCATGCAGGTGGTCGGCGAGACGCTGCGCATGGTCGGGCTGCAGCCAGACGATGCGCGCGTCCTGGTTCACCAGGTCGTCCGAGAAGAAGTTCACCAGCCCCTGCGCGTACAGCCCGGAGCGATGGCTGCCGCATTCGTTGAGCAGGTGGACGACGGTCCAGCGGCCGTCGGCGTGGTCGCGCACGGCGAAGCCGGCGTGGCTGTAGACCAGTCCGTGTTCGGACAGGTCGCGGCCGATCCGCGCGACCAGGGCGACCGGTGCATCCGTGCGGTCCAGCGCCGCGGCCGTGCGCAGCGCGGTCTCGGCTGCGGCCGCCACCTTCTCCGGCGGCATCCGCACCGCCTCGCAGTGCGTGCCGGCCTCGACATGGGCCGACAAGAAGCCCAGCAGCGCCAGCAGTCCGGCGAGCAGGCGGCTCACAGCGGCAGCCTGCGCGAGTGCAGGTGCGGGCGCGCGAGTGCGTTGGCGACGAAGCACAGCGATTCGCCGGCGACGCTGAGGATCCAGCCGGCCGAGACCGCGGTGACGACGACGGCGGTGCCGACCGCGATCCCGAGCGCCTTCGCCGCTTCGGCCGAAATCTCGACGATGGCCGACGCGCCCATCGCCACCGCGGAAATCGTCAGCGCCACCGCCTCGCCGCTGGCTTCGATCGCGGTGACCGAGAACGCGCCGCCGGCGGACAGCGCCTCGGCCATCACGACCGGCACTTCCACCGACGCGGCCAGGCTTGCCTCGGACTGTCGGCTGGCGTCGGACTGGGTGGCGGCCCGGGTCGGCGCGATCGCCGCGGACAGGGCCAATACGGACAGCAGGGTCAGGAACCGGATGCGCATGGCGGCGGGCCTTCGGGAAGGTGCGCGCAGACTTGGCGCCCGACGGGGTCCCCGGGCAAGCGCCATCGCCGAAGTACCCGGCGGAAGACCGGCCGGTAGAGTATTTTTGGACCATGAGCGTCTCCGTCGACCTGATCAACGCCCTCAAGCGCGGCCTGCGCGCGCAGGGACTCACCTATCGCGAGCTGGCGCAGCGGCTCAGGCTGAGCGAGGCCGCGGTCAAGCGCATGTTCTCGCGCCGCGCGATGAGCCTGCTGCGGCTGGAGCAGGTCTGCGAGGTGCTCGGCATCGGGCTGGCCGAACTCGGCGCCGAAGCCGGGCGCGGCAGCGAGCCGATGGCGCGGCTGAGCGAAGCGCAGGAGCAGGCCCTGGTCGACGATCCCGCGCTGATGCTGGCGATGTTCCTGAGCATCAACCGCTGGCGCCAGGACGACGTGATGGCGCACTTCGCCTTCACGCTGCCGCAGTGGACCGGGCTGCTGGTGAAGCTCGATCGCCTCGGCATCATCGAACTGCAGCCCGGCAACCGCGCGCGGCCGTTGACCGCGCGCAACTTCCGCTGGCTCACCGACGGCCCGATGGAGCGCCATTTCCGCGGCGCGCTGCTAGGCGACTACTTCGCCGATCCCTTCGACGGCGAGCAGGACCGCCTGCTGCTGCTCAGCGGCAGCCTGAGCCCGGAGGGCGTGAAGCAGATGAAGCAGCACCTGGAGGACGTGGCCCGCGAATTCGACGGCCTGCTCGCGCGCGACGCGGCGCTGCCCGCCGAACAGCGCGTCGGCGTGAGCCTGGTACTGGCGCAGAAGCCGTGGCTGCTGAAGCTGTTCGCGCCGTATCGCCGGGCGCGGGACTGATAACGCTGTCATCCCCAACGATGCCGTGCTGCAGCAAGCACCGCCGCCTCCCTCGCGCATAGACTGTCGTCATTGCGGTTTTTTTCCGGCGTTTCGCCGGATTTCTTGGGAGGACATCGATGAATGCAGTTCCGCGCCCGCAGGCCATGCCTGCGTCGGGCAGCCGTCTGGCTGCGCTGAACGACTGGGTGGATGAAGTCGCCGCGCTGACGCGCCCCGACCGCATCCACTGGTGCGACGGCAGCGACGGCGAATACGCCGCCCTGGTCGCCGGCATGCTGGCCGACGGCACCCTGATCGAACTGAACCAGGACACGCACCCGGGCTGCTACCTGCACCGCTCCGATCCCGACGACGTCGCGCGCGTGGAGCACCTGACCTTCGTCTGCACGCGCGAGCGCGACGACGCCGGCCCCAACAACCACTGGATGGCGCCGGACGAGGCGCACGCGAAGGTCGACGCCCTGTTCGAGGGCTGCATGCGCGGACGCACGCTGTACGTCGTGCCGTACTGCATGGGCCCGATCGACTCGCCGCTGGCGCGCTGCGGCGTCGAGATCACCGACTCGCCCTACGTCGTGGCGAACATGCGGCTGATGACGCGCACGGGCGCGGCCGCGCTCGCACGCATCGAGCGCGAGGGCGCGCAGGGCAAGCCGTTCGTGCGCGGCCTGCATTCCACCGGCGAACTCGATCCGGACCGCCGCTTCATCATGCATTTCCCCGAGGAGCTGTCGATCAAGTCCTACGGCTCGGGCTACGGCGGCAATGCGCTGCTGGGCAAGAAGTGCCACGCCCTGCGGATCGCCTCGTGGCAGGCGCGGCGTGAAGGCTGGCTGGCCGAGCACATGCTGATCCTCGGCCTCGAATCGCCGGAAGGAAAGACGCACTACGTCGCGGCGGCCTTCCCCAGCGCCTGCGGCAAGACCAACCTGGCGATGCTGATCCCGCCGGAGGAATACCGGCGCAAGGGCTGGAAGGTGCACACGATCGGCGACGACATCTGCTGGATGCACCCGGGCGAGGACGGACGCCTGTGGGCGATCAATCCCGAAGCCGGCTACTTCGGCGTCGCGCCGGGCACTTCGGCGACGACCAATCCCAACGCGCTGGCGACCATCCGGCGCGACACCATCTTCACCAACGTCGCCCTCACCGCCGACAACCAGCCGTGGTGGGAAGGCCTCGACGACCGCGTGCCGGCGCTCGACTGGCAGGGGCGGCCCTACGATCCGGCGAACGGCCCGGCCGCGCATCCCAACTCGCGCTTCACGGTCAGCGCGAAGCAGTGCCCGTCGTACTCGCCGCGTGCGGAGGATGCGCGGGGCGTGCCGATCTCGGCCATCGTCTTCGGCGGACGCCGCGCCACCCTGATGCCGCTGGTGTTCGAAGCCCGCGACTGGGCCCACGGCGTGCGCGTCGGCGCGTCGATGGGATCGGAAACCACGGCGGCAGCGACCGGCCAGACCGGCGTGATGCGCCGCGACCCGATGGCGATGAAGCCATTCTGCGGCTACCACTTCGGCGACTACTTCGCGCACTGGCTCTCGTTCGACCGGCCGGGCGCGAAGCTGCCGAGGATCTTCCACGTCAACTGGTTCCGCAAAGGCTCCGACGGCCGCTTCCTGTGGCCGGGCTTCGGCGAGAACATGCGGGTGCTGGAGTGGATCGTGGGGCGGGTGGAGGGCCGGCACGCGGCGCGCGACAGCGGCGTCGGCCTGCTGCCGCTCGAAGGCGCGATCGTGTCGCCGGATTGCGCGGCCGATGCGCTGGCCGCGGTCACCGGGTTCGACGAGACCAGATGGCCGGCCGAGCAGGCCGAGATCGCCGGTCACATGGAGGCCTATCGCGAGCGCCTGCCGGCGCAGTTGGGGTGAGTCGAGGTCCGCCTGATACCGGCGCGGCGCCCGATGGATAGAATGGTGCTGCGCCGGTCCGGCGGAAGCGGAACAGGTTCGTGAACGCACAGGTATCGTCTTTGGTGAACGCCGCCGGGGCCGCTGCCGCCGGCGGACGCTGGCAGGAGGCCGAGCGGCTGTGGGGCCAGGTGCAGGCGCTGGATCCGGGCAACGTGCAGGCGCTCTTCAGCCTGGGCGTGCACGCGTTCCAGCGCGGCGACTCGCGGGCCGCGCTGGAGTTGCTGCAGCAGGCGCGCGCGCGCGCGCCGCGCGACCCGATGATCGCGCTGACCATCGGCCGGATCCATCGCGAAGGCGGGCAGCCGGAGCAGGAGTGGGGCGCGATCATCGCCGCGCTCGAGATCGATCCGTATTTCCTGCCGGCGCTGCTGGGCAAGGGCGAGTTCCTCGAACAGCAGGGCAAGCCGAGGATCGCGGCCGCTGCGTTTCGCGACGTGCTGAAGGTCGCGCCGGCGGAACCGGAATGGCCGCCCGCGCTGCGCCGCCGGCTTGCGCATGCGCGCGAGGTGGTCGAGCGCGACACGCAGGACCTCGTCGACTACCTGACGCACCAGGTGGCGGCGAAGCGCACGACCGTGGACGCCGCGCTGGCGGGCCGATGGGACGAGGCGGTCTCGATCCTGGCCGGGCGCACGCGGCCCTACCACTCCGAGTGCAACCAATTGCAGGTGCCGCGACTGCCGGCGCTCACCTTCTACGACGACGCGCTGTTTCCGTGGATGCGCGAACTGGAATCGCGCACCGACGCGATCAAGGCCGAACTGCAGGAAATGATCGCCAGCCGCGGGGACGAGTTCGTTCCCTACATCCAGTACCGGCCCGGGGATCCGGTCAACCAGTGGGACAAGCTCAACCACTCGCGCAACTGGAGCGGGTTCCACCTGTACGCGCACGGCGAACCCGTGCACGAGCACCTGTCGCAGTGCCCGCGCACGGCCGAAGCGCTGGCGCTGGTGGATGCGGTGGACATTCCCGGGCTGTGCCCGAACGCGATGTTCTCCGCGCTGGCGCCCGGCGCGCACATCCCGCCGCACACCGGCGAGACCAACGCGCGGCTGGTCGCGCACCTGCCGCTGGTGGTGCCGGAGAACTGCAGCTACCGCGTCGGCTACGACTGGAAGCAGTGGAGGGAAGGCAAGTGCTGGGTCTTCGACGACACCATCGAGCACGAGGCGCGCAACGACAGCGACAAGCTGCGGGTGATCCTGATGTTCGACGTGTGGAACCCGCTGCTCAGCCTGGCCGAGCGGGAAATGGCGACGGCGCTGGCCGGTGCGATGCGCGATTGGCGTACCGCGGGCGACGTGGCCTGAACCGGCGGGTTATTCTTGCATTCACGCCAAAGGAACGATGCCGATGCGCTGTTTTCCGCCAATGATCCTGTTGCTGCTTGCGCTGCCGGCGGCGGCGCAGCAACCTACCCATGCTTGCGCCAGCGAGGCCCAGGCCGCCGCGCGGCTGGCCTGCTACGACAAGGCGTTCCCGCCACCGCCGGAAGTGATCGAGGCGGCAACGGAGCAGGCGCAGGCCGATTTCGGCTTGAACAAGCCGCGGGACCCGTTGCTCAATCCGGGGCAGACCGTCGAGCAAGCCGACCCGGAACGGATCGAAAGCCGGGTCGCCAAGGTGGACCACTACAACGGGCAGCGCGTTTTCAGGCTCGAGAACGGGCAGGTCTGGACGCAGGCCGAGTCACGCGGCAGCGGGCACGTGCAGGCCGGTGAAGTCGTGCAGGTGCGCAAGGGATTGTTGGGAACCTACATGCTGATCATGCCGAACGGCGTGGCCTTGCGCGTGCGCCGCACGCGCTGAACGCAGGGTGTTGGCGCCCAGCGCCCAGCCGTTGAATGCAGCGCAGGCCCAGCGCTTCAACCAGGCTCTAGGCCTGCTGCAGTCCGGGCAGCCGCGCAGGCACTGTCCATCGCCGAGGCGTTGGCCGGACAGGCGCCCGAGGCGGCAGATGCATGGCAATTGCTGGGCATGTGCCTGGCGGACAATGATCGCCAGGCGCAAGCGGATGCGGCCTTCGAGCGCGCATTGGCGCTCGTGCCGGGCAATGCGATGGTGTTGCGCAATTACGGCGTGTTCCTTGCCCGGTACGGCAAGGCGTTGCGCGAACAGGATCAACCGGAAGCAGCCGAGCCCGTGCTGCGCAAGGCGCTTGTGCTGCTGCCGGAACAGGCATCGGCGTGGGTCGATCTGGGCGTGGTGCTGCGTTTGCTGGGGCGTATCGGCGAGGCGCTGGCCGCGTTCCGGAAAGCGGAGGGCATGCTGCATCAGCGCGGCGTCGACCGGCCTGAACTGCAGGACGCGATCAACGGCGTGTTGGCCGACGCGGGCCGACCTGCGGAAGCATTGGCGGGCGCGCGCCAACTCATCGTCCGGCATCCGCAGCATGCCCCGGGCCATGAGACATTGAGCAACCTGCTGTGGGAGAACGGCGCGGAACTTGCGCCGGGCGAAGATCCGCTGGGCGAGTTTCGCGCCGCGGCCCGGGCGCAGCCGGGCAATCGTGGGCTGCAGCTGGCGTTCGCGCGGATGCTGATGGCGGCAAGGCACGCAGATGAAGCCCTGGCGCTGCTGCATCCGCTTCACCAGCGCGAGCCCGGCAACGCACTGCTGGACTGGCTCGTCGCCGACGCGCTGGACGCGCTGCAGCGGCACGAAGAAGCCGCACCGCTGTACGCGGTGGCGGCGAGAAGCGAACTGGGTAAGTCGCCGGAGTTCCTCAATGCGCGTGCACGGCACGCATTCCGCACGCAGCGCTTCGACCTGGCCGCAAGTTGCGCGGAAGAAGCGGTCGGGATCGATCCAAGCAACCAGGAAGGCTGGAGCCATCTGGGTACGGCATGGCGGCTGCTTGGCGATGAGCGCGAGCACTGGCTGTTCGACTACGAGAGGTTGGTGGGCTACACCGAAATCGTGCCGCCACCGGGTTTCGGTGACTTGCCCGCGTTCCTGCAGGCACCGGCGGCCACGCTGGAAACCATGCACAACGCCGGACGGGAGCCCGTGAACCAAAGCGTGCGTGGCGGCACGCAGACAGCAGGTTAACTGTTTGGACGCGACGATGCGGTCATCCGCGCTGCAGAGGGCGCCCTGCGAACGGCTGTCGAGGATTGGCTGGCCACGCTGCCGGAAGATGCGGCCCATCCGTTCCTGTCACGCAAGCAGCGCAGCGTGCGCTTCGTCGGCTCGTGGTCGGTGAGGCTTGCGTCATCGGGACGGCATTCCAATCACATCCACCCCAAGGGCTGGGCGAGTTCCGCCTTCTACGTCGCGCTGCCCGGCAGCGTGCTCGAGTCGGACAGCGCATCCCGCGCCGGGTGGATCCAGTTCGGACGGCCGCTGGAAGACCTGGGGCTCGACCTGCCGCCGCGGCGCGTCATCCAGCCCCGGCCGGGTCATCTGGCGCTGTTTCCGTCCTGCATGTGGCACGGCACCGTGCCGTTCGAGGCGCCGGAACCGCGGCTGACGATGGCCTTCGACATGCAGCCGAGGGGGTAGGGAACCTCCGGGCAAGTCTGCCTTGCCATTCCGGACGCAGCGGGGAATCCCGGAGAACCCGGTGCATGGATTGGCCGGCTTCGCCGCTGCAGGCGCCTCTCGCTACGCCCGGAGGTTCCCGGACGCATGTCGTTCCCGCCGCGGCGACCAGCTCCGTGGCGGCGACGCCGCCGGACCGACTGCCGCAGGTGGGGCAGGGGATGGGTGCCACATGATTTCGTTCTCGTGCATGCGAATCGACTGGTGTTTTCGTGCAGAATCAGCATGATGCTCGTTCGCCCTGCCGCGTCCGCCGCAGGCTCCCGGTCTTGTCGAGGATGTCCCATGCACGTCTGTTTCATTGATTCCCGCCGTCTGCCCGATGCCCGCGCTGCCGGTGAGCCGCGGCGGCGGCGTGTCCGTCATCTGCTGTTCGCCATTGCGGCCACCGGCCTGCTGTCCATCGGGCAGGCGGCGGCGCAGGAAGCGGGCGAGCCGGCCGTCGCGCAGGCCGCTGCGCCCGCAGGCGCGAAGCCGGGCAAGAACGGCAAGGTATGTGAATACGAGGTGGTCACCGGCAGCCGGATGAAAAAAAGGGTTTGCTACACACCGGAGCAGTGGGAGGCCCGTGAAAAGGCGGGAAGGGAACTGACGCGTGAACTGGACAACAGGTCGATCGGCGCGAACGCCAGCGGCGATTGAACCCGGGAACGCCCGACGGGATGTCGTCCCGGGCGCGGCAGGCAATTGTCCTGTGATCCATCGGATGGAGTGAACCTGCGACTCCCGACGCAGGGACCAATGCGGCGTGCATGTTGCAGTTCACTTCGTTCATTGATTCCGCGGGGGAAGCCCGGGGCACCCCAGGGTTCGACCCATGCTTTCGCAGGGGCAGGCCCTGTACCGCGGTCAGCGTAACGAGCTGCGATGTGTCGTCATCCCCGCGAAAGCGGGGATCCATTTTGCAAAGACGTCGGATCCCCGCTTTCGCGGGGATGACGACGGCTTTTGCTCTTGAGATCGCGGAAAGGTCTTCGAGGGGCCAGCGATCGTGAAAAGCCTCGCTTTTCCGGGGGAGACTTGCTCGCTTTGGAGTCGACATTCCGTCGCTTGCGGCGCAATGCGCGTCTGGAGCTTGGTGAAAGAATGGTCTTTCAGGTGGCTGGCGTCGCTTGCGGACGAGAGCGGTTGTCCAACTGCTTCTGGCAGATGAAAAAAAGCGGCGGGCCGAAGCCCGCCGCCAATTTCTTGCATTGAAACGCTTGCTGCTTGATCAGAACTTCAGCGAAATGCTGCCGAAGACGTAACGGCCCACCTGGTCGTAACCGCCCAGGGCGTTGGCGTTGGCGGACAGGCCGCTGTCGCCCGAGAACGGCGGCTCCTTGTCGAGCACGTTGTTCACGCCCAGGGACACCGTCGCCTGGCCGAAGCTCACGCTGCCGTTCAGGTCGAGGTAGTTGTACGCCGAGACGCCATCGCCGAGCCAGATGACGTCGGACAGCGGGGTGCCGTCCACATCGTTGTAGTCCATCTCGCCGACATAGCGCCAGCGCATGCCGACCTTGTAACGATCCCAGCTGTACGCCGCCGTGAACACATGGCGCCACTCCGGCGTCTGGCACAGGAAGGTATCGTTGACCAGGCCCTTGCAGTCGAACGCGGTGCTCGGTTCAGAGGCCAGCGTCTGGGTGAAGTCCTTCAGGACGTAATTGCCGACGAGGCTGGTGCTCAGGCGACCCGGGCCCAAGGCGAAGGAGTAGCTCGCCGCCAGGTCAAGGCCTTCACGCTTGTAGATACCGATGTTGCCCGGCAGGTTGTCGACGTAGCCGACGCCGGGATCCGACGCCAGGCCCACCCACAGGTCGTACTCGCCCGCGCGTGCGTCGCGGTGGATCCGGTCGCAGTACAGCTGCTGCTCCATGCACAGGATCTGGATGGTGTTGTAGCCGATGCCACCGATCGCGCCTTCGATCTCGATGCTGTACCAGTCCAGGGACAGGTTCAGGTTCTCGATCGGCTCGACGGCGAAGCCGATGGTGTAGGTATCGGCCTCTTCCGGCGCCAGGTTGGGGTTGCCACCGGTCTGCTGGTTGTACTGGTTGGCCGGGTTGGCGGTCACGTTGCCGTAGGCAGCGAGCGGGACGCCCGTCCGCGCGCACTGTTCCGCCGTGTAGGCCGGATTCGCGCCGGCGCAGAGGTCGGTGCCGGACCCGCTGAGGGCGATACGCTGCGTGTAGTACAGGTCGTTCAGACCCGGCGCACGCACGGCGCGGTTGTAACCGGCACGCAGCAGGAGCTTGCTGTCCCAGAACGTGCTGCTCAGGCCCAGCTTGTAGGTGTCGTAGTTGCCCGAGGTGTCGTCGTCCGAGTAGCGATAGCCCAGCGAGGCATCGAAACGGTTGAAGGCACCTTCACCCACGTAGATCGGCAGCGCCGCTTCGAAGAAGAACTCGTTCACGGTGTTGGAGGCGTCGACCGGCAGGCTGGCGGCGCCCGCGCCTGCGAAGTTGCCGGCGGCGGAGTCGCCGTCGTACTCCGAGGCAAAGGAGTAGTCGCTGCGCTGCATACCGACAGCCAAGCCGATCTCCTCGCCATCCGCAGTCGGGAAGCCCCAGCCCAGGTAGCCGTTGGCTTCCGCGGAGAACGCGCGGTAGCTGGTCTTGAAGATGCTGAAGCTCGTGCCGGCCATCGCCTGGGCCGCCTCGGGATCGATGCTGTCGGTCCAGATGTCGTACGGCTGGCAGCCCGGGAAGGTGCCGTAGAGCCCGCCGGCGTCACAACCCAGCGCGGCGGCGGCGATACGGGTGATCAGGAAGTCGTTCTTGCCGATCTCGATGGACTTGGTCTTGCCGGACACCAGCGACACGTCGTAGGTCCAGGACGAGTCGAACAGGTTGCCCCTCAGGCCCGCCGTGATGCGGTGGGTGGAGTCGTCCCACATGCTGATGCGCGGGCCGCCTTCCACGTTGCGCTTGTACATGGTGACGCGGGTCATCGGGGTGGTGACGCCGGCGTCGGCGCACAGGGTACCGATCAGCGGGTTGTTGCAGTCGATGTTGACCGGCACGCCGAAGGCACCGGACTCCGCGATCTGGATGTCGGACTGGCGCTCGAGGAACATGGCCTCGATGTACGGTTCGAAGTACTCGTTGATCTCGTAGCTGGCCATGAAGCCGGCGGTAACGCGCTTGTCCGGACGCTGGTAGAAGTTGATCGGCGCGTAGTTGTACACGTAGCTGCCGTTCTCGTACCCGGCGCCGTTCCAGATGTAGTTGGCATTGGTGCCGGTCGGCCAGGGCACGACGCCACCGGCGCCGTCGTTGAGGGTCGGATCCCAACGATTGACCGCGAAGCGGGCCGGATCAGCCGTGCCGGAACCGCCGCAGACCGCTTCGTCGAAGAACACCGAGCAGTGGGAGTAGTCGCGCTGGCCGTGGTAGAGGGCGTCGTTCTCGCGCCAGGTCAGCCAGCCCACCGCGTGGCCGCGGTTGTCGCCGAAGCTGCCGCCGACCACCAGGTCGACATTGCGGCTGATGCCGTCGAAGCCGGAATTGCCGGTCGGGGCCTCATAGCCGGCCTCTGCGTTGAGGTCCTGGAAATACTTGTTGTCGTTGTCGTGCTGGTAGGCCGAATAGCCGAAGTTGAGGCTGACGCCCTCGAACTTGTCGTCCAGAACGAAGTTGACCACGCCGGCGACGGCGTCCGCACCGTACACGGCCGAAGCACCGCCGGAGAGGATGTCGACGCGCTTGACGATGGCCGCCGGGACGATGGACGGATCGGAGACTTCATTGCGGCTGAACGGCAGGCGACGGCCGTTGACCAGGGTCAACGTGCGCTCCGGGCCCAGGCCGCGCATCGAAATGGTCGCATGGCCGTAGGCGCCGTTGTTGGCGAAGTTGTCGAAGCTCAGGTCGACCTGCGGATACTGGTTGACCAGGTCCTCGACCGTGGTGGCGCCGAACGTGGTGAATTCCTCGGCGTTGATCTCGGTGATCGGGCTGGCGGCGGTGAACGTCTGGCTCTTGATGCGCGTGCCGGTGACGGTCACGGTATCCAGGCTGGTGGCGGTCTGTTCTTCGGCGGCGTCCTGGGCAAGCGCCGAGCCGGCGCCCGCGAGCATGACGGCGCTGGCGGCAAGCGAGAACGCGATCGCGTCACGGAGCTTGTTTCTCTTGAGTCTCATTGATCTCTCTCTCCAAGTGGGCTTGGGTGTGTTTCCCATGGGAACCTCCCCGGAGGAGTCAAGAAAGACGCCAAGACCGGCAAGGTTGCGGCCGATACTACTCGGGCACAGAGAGAAATTAAAGTGTCGTTAACAATTCGGCTGAATTGTGTGACGGCAGGTCAGCGCGCCGCGCTGGGGGCGTCTGGGATCAGAGATCCTGCTCGTACCGGACGTAGGGGACGGCGCCCTCGTCGTTCGTCTCGCCATTCGGTGAGAATGGATTCTTGCCGCGGGTGACGACGTTCTCGGCGCCGACCGTGAGCTGCCCGCTCCACGGGGTGCGCCAGGTGACGCCAAGGCCGAGGCCCTCGAAGCGGGGCTGGCCGGGGGTTTCGATGACGCGGCCGATGACGTTGGCACTGAAGGCGCCGTAGCCGCCGCCGACGGCGAGGCTCTTGCTGCTCCACTGGTCGCTGATGTCGGCCGGAGCCTCCGCGAACGGGATCAGGGTGGCCTTGGCGACGGTGCCGGCGATGGTGACGTAGGCGGCGTCGCCGAGGTTCTTCTGGGCGAAGACGGTGAGGTCGTTGAGGTCGATGTTGTTGCCGTTGTGCGCGCCGTTGCGGGTCAGCCACGCGGGCAGGCTGTCCTTGCCCTGGCCGACGGTCAGGCCGAAGCCGCCGCCGGGACGGTTGAAGGCCGCGGTGGCGCTGGCGCGGTGGCTGCCGTCGCGATCGCCGAGCGAGGCGAGCTGGCAGTTGTTGGCCAGGCCGCTGACGGCGTTGAACACGCCGCTGGCCTGGTTGCACAGCAGGGCCAGCGAATCGCCGGCCTGCAGGCCGAAGGCGGCATCGAGCGAGCTGTCGCCGAAGCGCCAGCGGGCGCCGGCCGCAGGGGTTTCCGCCGCGGGCTCAAGGACGAGATAGGCCTGCACCTTGCCGCTGTTGTGGTCGACGACGGGCAGCACGGTCTGGTCGCCGCCGCGCTTGACCTGCGCATGCGCGCCGGCCGCCACGCACAGGGCGAGCAGCAGGGCAGTCGTCAGTCTGGCGAAGTGGCGTGCCATGGTGTGCTATCGACCAGCCTGTGCGGCTGGAGTTCCCTCCCTTTCCGGAAAACGATCCTAGCGCGTTTATGTTTATTTAACAATCCCGCACACAGGCAAGCTGCACCGTCACTGAATGCGTTCAGGCGCGGCCGCATCGGCCGCCGGTCCGGCGAACAGGGCCTGCACGGCGGCCGGATCGAATTCGTAGCGCTCGCCGCAGAACTCGCAGCGGATCCGCGCCGCGCCGTCGATGACGGCGGCCCGGGCCTCGGCCTCGCCCAGCGATAGCAGCATCGCCGCCACCCGCTCCCGGGAGCAGGAGCAGCCGAAGGCCAGCGGCCGGTCGCCGAGGTGTTCGGGCCGGTCCTCGTGGAACAGGCGGGTGAGCAGGGTGTCCGTCGGCAGGTCGAGCAGTTCCGCCGGCGAGAGGGTCTCGAACAGGGCGACGGCGCGGTTCCAGCCATCGTCGTCGCCGGCGTCGCCAGGCAGCTTCTGCAGCATCAGGCCGGCCGCGCGGGTGTCGTCGGCGGCCAGCAGCAGGCGCGTGGGCAGCTGTTCCGACTGCCGGAAGTAGTCCTCGAACGCGCCCGCCAGCGAATCGGACGCCAGCGGCACCAGGCCCTGGTAGCGGGTCGGTTCGCGGCCGCGGGCGCCGGGGTTCTCGATGGTGATGGCGAGCACGGCGTCGGCGCCGAGTTCGCGCAGGTCGCGCGAGACGGGCGTGTCGTCGCCCTCGGCCAGGCGCGCGATGCCGCGCAGGGTGCCCGCGGCGGTGCATTCGGCGAACAGCGTGCGCAGGCGGCCCGCACCGCGCAGTTGCACGGACAGGCGTCCGTCGACCTTGGCATGGCCGGTGAACAGCGCGGCGGCGGCGACCGCTTCGCCCAGCAGTTCGGTGACCGCGGGCGGGGAGTCGTCGCGCGCGCGGATCCGCGTCCAGGTCTCGTGCAGGTGCACGCGCACGCCGCGCACGCCGGCGTGGGGCAGCAGGAAACGGGAGAGCTGGTCGCTGTTGATCGGCGGGGGAACGGACATGGGAGGTTCGCGGAGGCGTGCGTGGCGTGTTCGAATAGGGGCAGTGTGCGCGATGCCCGCGCTGCCTGACAGATGGGGATGCGATGACGACGGCGCAAGCCTCGAACGACGATGGTGGCGGTGTGCCGGCGCCCGCGCGTCGCCCGCGCCGGCGCCGCTGGCTGCGGCGGCTCGCGCTGCTGCCGGTCTGGATCGTGTTGTTCACGGTGCTGCAGGTGGGCGTGCTGCGCTTCGTCGATCCACCGTTCTCGGCGTTCATGGCCATCCGCCAGTTCGACGCCTGGGCGCAGGGCGACCGGGACTTCCGCGTCGCCCACGACTGGCGCGACCTGGAGCGGATGGCCGCGTCGCTGCCGGTGGCGCTGGTGGCGGCGGAAGACCAGGCCTTCGCCACGCACGGCGGCTTCGACCTGGAGGCGATCGAGCAGGCGCGCCGGCGCAACGAGCAGGGCGGGCGGCTGCGTGGCGGCAGCACCATCAGCCAGCAGCTGGCGAAGAACCTGTTCCTCTGGCAGGGGTCGAGCGCAGCCTCGCGCTGGGTGCGCAAGGGCGTCGAGGCCTGGTACACCGTCCTGCTTGAATGGATGTGGCCGAAGCGGCGCATCCTTGAGGTCTACGCCAACGTCGCCGAGTTCGGCGACGGCGTCTACGGTGCGCAGGCGGCCGCGCGCAGTTTCTTCGGTCGCGACGCGGCGGCGCTGACGCCGTCGCAGAGCGCGCGGCTGGCGGCGGTGCTGCCCAGTCCCAAGCGCTACAGCGCGGCCAATCCCGGACCCTACGTGCAGCGGCGCGCGCGCTGGATCGAGCGCAACATGCGGCAGATCGGTGGCGATGGCTATCTCGAGATGCTGGATTGACGGCGCGGCGCGGGCAGACGCGTCTTCCTATTCGTCATTCCGGCGAAAGCCGGGATCCATTGTGCCGTTGCTGCTTGCGGACGATGGATTCAGAGGCAAGGTCAAAATGGATCCCGGCTTTCGCCGGGATGACGGCGTGGGCTTTCGCGGGGATGACGGCGTGGGCTTTCGCGGGGATGACGGGGCTGGCTTTCGACGGGATGACAGGGCCGGCTTGCGCCGGGATGACGAGGCTGACTGGTGCCGGGATGACGCGATTGGCACCGGAAGGGATTGGCACGGGAATGCTCTAGGATGCCGGCATGAACCGTGAACTGTTGACCGTCGTCGTCGCGGCCCGCGACGAGGCCGAGGCCCTGCCGCTGCTGCACCGGCGCGTTGCCGGCGTGCTGGACGGGCTGGTCGCCGACGGCGTCGACGGCCGCGTCCTGTACATCGACGACGGCAGCCGTGACGGCACCTGGGAGGTGATGCGCGGCTTGGCCAGCGGCGACCGCCGGGTCGCGCTGCTGCGGCTGTCGCGCAACTTCGGCAAGGAGGCGGCGCTGACCGCGGGGCTCGACCATGTCGAGGCGGGCGCGGCGATCATCCTCGACGCCGACGGCCAGGACCCGCCGGAGCTGATCCCGCAGTTCGTCGCGAAGTGGCGCGAGGGCTACGACGACGTCCACGGCATGCGCGAGCAGCGCGACGGCGAAGGCTGGCTCAAGCGCGCCACCGCGCATGCGTTCTATCGCGTGATGCAGCGCCTGTCGAAGACGCCGATCCCGACCGACACCGGCGACTTCCGCCTGCTCTCGCCGCGCGCGCTGGCCGCGCTGCGGCAGCTGCGCGAACGCCATCGCTTCATGAAGGGGCTGTTCGGCTGGATCGGCTACAACCGCGTCGCGATCCCGTACCGGCGCGAGGCGCGACTGGCCGGCAGCAGCAAGTTCAGCCTGTGGAAGCTGTGGAACTTCGCGCTGGAGGGCATCACCAGCTTCTCCACCGCGCCGTTGCGGCTGGCCACCTACGTCGGCCTCGGCGCCGCGCTGGTGGCCTTCGTGTACGCGGTCTGGATCGTGTCCAAGGCGCTGTTCTTCGGCGATCGCGTCGCCGGCTGGCCGACGATGATGACGGTGATCCTGTTCCTCGGCGGCGTGCAGCTGGTCGCGCTGGGCATGATCGGCGAATACCTCGGGCGGCTGTACGAGGAATCCAAGCAGCGACCGCTGTACCTGGTCGACGACTGGCGTCCGGCGCCGACCGGAGTATCCTCGTTGCCGTCGCAGCCAACGGGAGGGAAGCACCATGCGTACGGTGCGGCAACTGCTGGGAGCCAAGACGCCTGACCTGTTCGCGGTCGCGCCCGATGCACCGGTCATCGACGCGATCCGCCTGATGGCGCTCAAGGGGATCGGGGCGGTGCTGGTGATGGACGGTGCGCGGCTGGCCGGGATCCTGTCCGAGCGCGACTACGCGCGCAAGATCGTGCTCGAGGGGCGCTCGTCGAAGGACACGCCGGTCAGCGCGATCATGACCACGGAGGTGGTCACCGTCGGCCCCGACCACGGGGTGCCCGACTGCATGCAGATCGTCACCCGCAACCGCATCCGCCACCTGCCGGTGGTGGAGGGCGGCAGCGTGGTGGGGATGATCTCGATCGGGGACCTGGTGGCTGCGGTGATCGAGGACCAGCAGCACGAGCTGGACCAGCTGCAGCGGTACATCGCCGGCTGAGGCGTTGCGGGTCGCGCCTGAAGGCGCTCCTACAAGGCGTTTACGTTTGTGGGAGCGCCTTCAGGCGCGACCCGAGGTGCCCTCCGCCCGCGCTCAACGCGCGTACGCGCCGCCGCAGTCGCTGTCCTCGCCCGGGCCGAGTTCCAGGGTGGCCAGCAGCGCGGCCGGCGGGGCGATGCTGCCCAGAGCCAGGGCGACCGCGCCGCGCAGGCCCAGGCGGGCCATGTCCGGGCGGAAGCTCGGATCGGCGAAGGTCCCGCCGATGTGCAGCGGCGAGCGCAGGGCGAGGATGCTGCGGTCCTTGGGGCGCGGGCGCAGTTCTAGGTCGAGCGTCTCCTCGCGCAGGTCCACCCGGCCCTCGCCGACGATGAGGGTGTCGGTGGTGTCGAAGGCGAGCGCGCGCGATTCCATCACGCCGCGCTTCACGCCGAAGTCGGCGAAGGCGCAGCGGACCGGCACCTGGCGGTCCTTGCCGATCAGGTACTTCACCGCCTCGTAGATGTCGATGCCGGCCAGCTCCACCAGCAGGTTGCTGATCCGGCCGCGGCCCATGCCGACGGCGACGTCGCCATCCGCGGTCGCCAGCATCGCCGCCACGGAGTTGCCGGTGCCGACGAGGTTGAAGCTGCCGGCGAAGCGCCCGGCGGCGTCTTTCGTCAGTTCGGCGTCGGGGAACAACTGCGACAGTTCGATGCGGCGCACGTCGGCCTTGAGCCGCGTGGTGATGGTGTCGCTGCGCGCGTCCATGCGGATGTCGGCGCGGATGTCGCCGCCGGCGACGCCGAAATTGAGCGGCTGCAGCCGCGCCAGGCCGGCGTCGAGCAGCAGGTGCGCGTCCATGTCGTCGATCGGCAGCTTCGGCGCGTTGATGCGCTGCGCGCGCAGGCGTACGTCGGCGTCCATCGCGCGCAGCTTGGCCAGGTCGTAGGGCGTGGACGGCAGCACCTTGCCGGTCGCGGCCTGCTTCGCGGCCTGTTCGGCGAGTCTGGGGTCGAGCGCTTCGCCTTCGGCGTCCGGGGTGCCGCCGAGGAAGCCGGCGAGGTCGTCGAAATCCAGCCGCTTCGACACCAGTTCGGCCTTGAACAGCGGGCGCTCGCGGCCGGTGGTGACCGCGGCCGAGCCGGACAGGTCGCTCTGACCGATCTGTCCGCCGAAGCCGTCGTAGTGCCAAGTGTCCGCGTCGCGGGTGAGGCGGCCGTCGACGGCATAGGGCGGGGAGTCGGGCAGGGCGAGGCCGACCAGCGGGTAGAGGTCGGCGAGGTTGCGGCCGGCGAGTTCGAACTGCAGGTCGAAGTCGCGCAGGCGGAAGGGATCGAGCAGGGTGCCGCGGGCGTGGGCGCGGGTGGCGCCGGCGCGGGCGCGCAGGTCGAGGCGATAGGGCCGTTCGCTGTCCTGCAGCTCCAGCGGCGATTCGGTGGTGCCTTCCAGGGTGAAGTCGTTGCCGGCCCAGTGCCCGCCGCCCTTGAGCGTGATCGGCGGCGCGGCGTCGGCCTTGCGCGGTTCCCGGCTGGCGAGTTCGACGTCGATCGCGGTCCTGCTGGCGGCGTCGTCGAAGCGCAGGCGGCCTGCGTCGATCCACAGCCGGCGCAGCTGCAGGGCGCTGCCGTCGCCGTCGCTGTCGAAGCCGAAGTCCCAGTTGCCGGGGCCGCCGTCGGGGTTGGTCTCGATCCGCACGTCCGGCTGCGACAGCCGCAGTTCCGGCAGGCGCACCCTGCCGATCAGCAGCGGCCAGGTTTCGACCTGCAGCACCAGTTGCCGCGCGGTGGCCATGTCGGGCTGCTTCGACCAGTCGGCGTTGCCCAGGCGCAGGCCGTCGGCGGTGACGGTGGTGATGCGGCCGAGGTCGACGTCGAGGTTGCCGGCGATCTCGAACGCGCGCCCGGTGCGCGCCTGCACGACGCGTTCGACCGGACCCTTGAACCAGTTCCAGTCCCACAGCAGCACCAGCGCGACCAGGGCTGCGGCGACGACGGCGAGGATCGCGGTGGTGCGCCGCGTCGGCGGCCAGCGCCGGCGGGCGGGATCGGGCGTGGTTGCGGGGGTGTCGGTTGCCTGCATGCCGCCAGTATTGGCGGCCGGCGTTGCGTCGGCGCGAAAGCGGCGGCGATGGGTTCAGTTTTGCGAACGCACCGTGAGCGCGCTCAGCCCACGACCTGCGCCATCACCGCGACGTAGTGGCAGACGCTGCCGCCGATGCAGAACAGGTGCCAGATCGCGTGCGCGTAGGGGATCGATTCGCGGTGATAGAAATAAGTGCCGAGCGTGTAGAACAGGCCGCCGGCGAGCAGCCAGCCGAGGGTCCACGCGTCCAGCGACGTCAGCATCGGCTTGATCGCCACCAGCACCAGCCAGCCCATCGCGATGTAGATCAGGGTCGAGAGCTTCTTGAAGCGGCCGGTGTAGTACAGCTTGAACACCACGCCGGCCAGCGCCAGCGTCCAGATCGCTGCGAACAGGCCCCAGCCCCACGGCCCGCGCAGGCCGATCAGGGTGAACGGGGTGTAGGTGCCGGCGATCAGCAGGTAGATCGCGCAGTGGTCGAAGACCTTGAGCCGACCCTTGGCGACCGGGTGCTGGATCGAGTGGTAGAGGGTCGAGGCGAGGTAGAGCAGCAGCAGGGTCACGCCGAACACGATCGACGCGCCGAGCTGCCAGGCGTCGCCGTGGATCGCCGCCAGCGTGATCAGCACCGCGCCGCCGGCCAGCGCGGCGGCGGCGCCGAAGCCGTGGGTCAGCGCGCTGGCGATCTCGTCGCGCAGGTCGAGCAGGTGGTCGGCGCGCTGGCGGTTGCGCAGCATGCGGAAGCTGGAGGGGGGATGGCTCACGCCCGTACGTTACCGCATTGCAGCATGGCGCGTCGGGCGGCGGCGGTGCCGTTCACCGGGCGGTTGGGCGCGTGCGGGCTCCGGAGGCGCATGACTCGGGAAACGGCGCAGGCTGCCGCGATGGGACAAGAAATGTCATTTCGACCGCAGGGAGAAATCTTCTGTCCGGCGCGAGGAAAGCAGATTTCTCCCTGCGGTCGAAATGACAGGGCCTTCTTCTTCAGTCCACGGCCACCGCATGCGCGTGTTCGCGCGTCGCCATGAAGCGCACCGCCGGCGCGCGCTCCTCGGCCAACTGCAGGTTGACGCGGGTCGGCGCGAGGTAGACCAGTTCGCCGGCGCCGTCGATGGCCAGGTTCAGCGCGTTCTTGTCGCGGAACTCCTCGAGCGTCTTCGCGTCGTCGCACTTCACCCAGCGTGCGGTCGCCACCTGCACCGGCTCGAACGAGGCGTCCACGCCGTATTCGTCCTTCAGCCGGTAGGCGACCACGTCGAACTGCAGCACGCCCACCGCGCCGAGGATCAGGTCGTTGCTCATCAGCGGGCGGAAGAACTGGGTTGCGCCTTCCTCCGACAGCTGCGCCAAGCCCTTCTGCAGCTGCTTGAGCTTGAGCGGATCGCGCAGGCGCGCGCGGCGGAACAGCTCCGGCGCGAAGTTGGGGATGCCGGTGAACGACAGCGCCTCGCCTTCGGTGAAGGTGTCGCCGATCGAGATCGTGCCGTGGTTGTGGATGCCGATCACGTCGCCGGGCCAGGCCTCTGCGGCGATCTCGCGGTCGCTGGCCATGAAGGTCAGCGCGTTCGCCAGCTTCACGTCCTTGCCGCTGCGCACGTGGAAGGCCTTCATGCCGGCGGCGAACTTCCCCGAGCACACGCGCATGAAGGCGACGCGGTCGCGGTGTTGCGGATCCATGTTGGCCTGGATCTTGAACACGAAGCCGGTCAGCCGGTCCTCGACCGGGGCGACATCGCGACCGGTGGTCGCGCGCGGCCGCGGCGATGGCGCGTGCTCGACGAAGAAGTCGAGCAGTGGCTGCACGCCGAAGTTGTTGACGCCGGAGCCGAAGAACACCGGCGTCTGCCTGCCGGCGAGGTACTCGTCGACGTCGAAGGCATGGCTGGCGCCCTGCACCAGCTCGAGTTCATCGCGCAATGCAGCGAGCATGTCGGCGCCGATGCGCTCCCCGAGGCCGGGGGCGTCGAGCGACGGGAAGATCGTCGAATCCTGGCGGGTGAAGTTGCGCCCCTGCTCGTACAGGTGCACCTCGCCGGTGAGCAGATGCACCACGCCCTTCAGGCGCTGGCCCATGCCGATCGGCCAGGTCACCGGCGCGCACTGGATGCCGAGCACGCTCTCCACTTCGTCCAGCAGTTCGATCGGGTCCTTGCCCTCGCGGTCGAGCTTGTTGATGAAGGTCATGATCGGTGTGTCGCGCATGCGGCACACCTCCATCAGCTTGATCGTGCGCTCCTCGACGCCCTTGGCCACGTCGATGACCATCAGCGCCGAGTCGACCGCGGTGAGCACGCGGTAGGTGTCCTCGCCGAAGTCGGCGTGGCCGGGGGTGTCGAGCAGGTTGACGATGCGGCCCTCGTAGGGGAACTGCATCACCGACGAGGTCACCGAGATGCCGCGCTCCTTCTCCAGCGCCATCCAGTCCGAAGTCGCGTGGCGCGCGGCCTTGCGGCCCTTGACGCTGCCCGCCATCTGGATCGCGCCGCCGAACAGCAGCAGCTTCTCGGTCAGCGTGGTCTTGCCGGCGTCGGGGTGCGAGATGATCGCGAAGGTGCGGCGGCGGGCGGCTTCGGCGGAAACTGGCGACATGGCGAAGGCACGCGGTGCGCGTGCCGGGGTCCGGTACGGGAAGGGCGGCAATTATACGGGGCGGGTGGGGGTTGGCGTCGGCAGGTCGATCGACATCCCGGCGGCAGCCTCGCCGGTTGTCATCCCGAACGCAGTGAGGGATCTCGTCCCCGTAAGCCAGATCCCTCACGGAGCCTGCCCGGAGTACGGCCGAAGGGTTCGGGATGACAGTCAGTGGGGGCGTCGGACCTCACTCGCCGCCCGCCTGCGCATCGCCGAAGCGCAGGATCCCCTGCGGACCGAACATCCGGAACGGCAGCGATTCCAGCCGCATGCCGCGGTTGGCCTGGAGCACGAAGTGCAGGTGCGGCGCGGTGCTGCGGCCGGTGTTGCCGGACAGGCCGATCACCTGCCCGCGGCGCACGCGCTGGCCGAGCCGGGCCAGCACGCCGCCCGGCTGCAGGTGCGCGTACAGCGCCATGGTGCCGTCGTCGTGCAGGATGCGGATGAAGTTGGCGCGGGCGACCAGGGCGTCCTCGTCCTCGCCGGGCGCGGCGTCGGCGAAGCCGGCCTCGGACTGCATCACCACGCCGTCGCGCGCGGCGACGACGGCGGTGCCGACCGGCGCCGCGAAATCCACCGCGTGGCGGTTTTCGGCGTCGGCGTGGCTGAAGCCGCCGCCCCAGGCCTGCTGGATGCGCAGCGCGGCGGTCTGCAGCGGATACAGGTACTCGACCTCGCGCGGGCGCGCGTTCGGCGTGCCGGGCACGGCCACCACGCGCAGCCGCGGCGTGCCCGAGGCGATCCGCGCGAGCAGTGCGCCCGACTGCGCCGGCACCGTGCCGCGCGCAGGCAGCGGCGGATCGCTCGCGAACGGCCCGCCGCCGTCGGCATGCAGCATCACCTCGATCGGCCCGGCCAGCAGGTTGTCGACCAGGGCCAGCGCCCCGTCCTGGCCGGCCTCGACGCGCAGGCGCGCGATCGCCGCGGCCTCGATCGGCACTTCGACCCGCGCAACCTGCTGCGCCGGCACCCGCGCGTCGACACGGTCGGCGTACTGCGGCCGGCCCGCGGCGTCGGTCCAGCGATAGACCTCGGTCGCCTGCGCGGCGGCAATGCCCAGCGCGACCGCTGCGACACCCGCCGCCAGCGCGCTGCGTTTCACTGCATGCAGGCCGGATCGAGGCCGAGCGCCTGCGCGACGTCGCGCAGGTCGAAGGCGGCGACCGCCTTGTCGTTGTGGACCGCGAACAGCACGCCCGACGGGAACCGCGTGGTGGCGCCGGCGTGCAGCGCGATGCCGTCGGTCCAGGCCGTGACCTGTCCGGAGAACGCGCCGCGCGGCGCCAGCGTGGTCCGGTCGAACACGCGGAAGATCGTCAGCGGATGCAGCTGGTCGGCGGCGAGCCAGTAGCCGGCGTCGGCGTCGCAGGTCCACAGCGCGATGCCCTCCGGCTCGCCCTGGAACACGCCTTCGGGAACGCCGCCGCCGGTGAAGCGGCCATCGAGCGTGTACTCGCGCAGGGTGGCGGCATGGCGCCGGTCCTCGTCCGCGACCAGCAGGCGGTCGTGCGCCGGATCGCCCACCAGCGACTCCACCATGCGCAGCGCGGTCGCCTCGCGGGTGTCGCCGAAGGCCCCGAGGTGTTGCGCGGCCGGCCGGCCTTCGCTGTCGATGCGGACGCGGTAGCGGCGCACGCGCCGGTCGAGCTGGTCGAACGGCGGCACGACGTCGAAGCGCGCGCCGTCCATGAAGCTGTCGGTGACGTACAGCTGCAGTTCGCCGACCTCGGCTTCGTGCGCCCACAGCCCGTACGGGCTGCGCAGCTGGCCTTCGCCGAAGCTGCCCAGCGGCGTGAACGCCGGCAGCCGGAACATCTGCACCCGGCGGTTGTCGCGTTCGGAGACGAACAGCAGGTCGCCGTGGACGAACACGCCGTTCGGGCGCAGGAACTCGCCGTCCGCGGTGCCCTTGTGGCCCACGGTGCGCAGTTGCTCGCCGCTATCGGCGTCGAACACCACCAGCTCGTGCGTCTTCTTGGCGGTGGCGATCAGCCAGGTCGTGCCGTCCTCGGCCGGCCAGGTGGCGAGCGAATCGAGCTCGTCGTCCGGGTTTTCGTGGCTGACGTAGCGCTCGGCCACGGTGACGACGCCGGCGGGCGGCGGGGTGGCCGCGGCGGAGGTCGGCGCGGAGGAGGATTGCTGGCGCGGGGTCGCGCAGGCGGACAGCAGCAGGGCCGCCAGGAGGGGGAGGGGGAGGCGCATCGCGAAATTATGGCCGGAACCCGGCCTGAAGAGCGATATCGCTTCATCGGCATGAAGCGATTGACAAGCGTCGAAACCGCAGGCAAGCTGGCCGCCATCCATCGAGACCGGCTGAGGGACAGGCCCGAAGACGCCGGGGCAACCTGATGGGGACGACCGCAAGGTCGTGCCCGTCGCGGTGCCAAGTCCTGCGGGGACCTGAGCGTCCACCGGAAGATGGTTGCGCAACGTCCCCGCGGCGGATGCGCATCGGCCGGCAGCGACCGGCGTCTTCCGATCCCCGCGAGCATCGATGGCCGTCCTTCCACCGGATCGCGCCATGAGCCTTGCCGACGTTCCCGCCGCCACGCTTGCGCCGCTCGACGACATCGCGTCGCTGCGCGTGCCTGCGCCCGGCGTGCCGCAGGCGCGGCGCGGCGAGATCGAGTTGCCCCTGCAGCTGCGCCATGCCGGCGCGCGCAGCGTGCGCATCGCCTGGGAACTCAGCGGCCCGGCGGATGCGCCGGTGGTGTTCGTGGCCGGCGGCATCTCGGCGCACCGGCACATCGCCGCCAATCCGCAGTTCCCGGAAGCCGGCTGGGCCAACGACCTGGTCGGCGGCGGACGCGCGCTCGACCCCGCGCGCTGTCGCCTGCTCGGCTTCGACTACGTCGGCGCCGACGGCCGCATCGACGCGCCGATCGACACCGCCGACCAGGCCGACGCCGTCGCCGCATTGCTCGACGCGCTGGGCATCGCCTCGCTGCAGGCCTTCGTCGGCTACTCCTACGGCGCGCTGGTCGGCCTGCAGCTCGCGATCCGCCACCCGGCGCGGCTGGCGAAGCTGGTCGCGGTCAGCGGCGCGCATCGCGCCCATCCCTATGCCGCCGCGTGGCGCGCGCTGCAGCGCAAGGCGGTGGCGCTGGGCCAGCTGCAGTGCGCCGACGTGCAGGGCCTGTCGCTGGCGCGCCAGTTCGCGATGCTCAGCTACCGCACGCCCGAGGAGTTCGAGGAGCGCTTCGACGCGCCGGCGGAAGTGGTCGGCGGTCGCGTGCGCGTGGCCGCCGAGGACTATCTCGACGCCGCCGGCGCGCGCTTCACCGCGCGCACGCCGGTCAACGCCTGGCTGCGCCTGTCCGAATCGATCGACCTGCACCGCATCGACCCCGCGCAGGTGCGCGTGCCGACCCTCGTGGTCGCGGTCGAGGGCGATCGCCTGGTGCCGCTGTCCGATTCCGTGGCGCTGGTCGAGGGACTCGGCAGCGCCGGCCAGCTGCGCGTGCTGCGCTCGGCCTACGGCCACGACGCCTTCCTGAAAGAAACCGACCGCATCGACGGCATCCTCGCCGGCGCGCTGCGCAACCCCGGAGAAACCGCATGACCGCCCCCACCTGCAGCACCGACGCCGACAGCCGCCGGCCCGCCACCCGCGCGGTGCGCGCCGGCATCGACCGCGACACCGCCCACGGCGCGGTCGTGCCGCCGATCGTGCTGTCGAGCAACTTCAGCTTCGACGGCTTCGGCAACAAGCGCCAGTACGACTACACCCGCAGCGGCAACCCCACCCGCGACCTGCTCGGCGAGGCGCTGGCCGAACTCGAGGGCGGCGCCGGCGGCGTGGTCACCGCGACCGGCATGGGCGCGATCACCCTGGTGCTGCACGCGCTGCTCGAGACCGGCGACAGGCTCGTGGTGCCGCACGACGCCTACGGCGGCAGCTGGCGCCTGTTCAACGCGCTGGCGAAAAAGGGCCACTTCGAGCTGATCACCGCCGACCTGACCGACCCGCGCTCGCTCGCCGACGCGCTGGCGCAGTCGCCGAAAGTCGTGCTGATCGAAACCCCGTCCAACCCGCTGCTGCGCGTGACCGACCTGCGCTTCGTGATCGAGGCCGCGCACCGCGCCGGCGCGCTGGCCGTGGTCGACAACACCTTCCTCTCGCCCGCGCTGCAGGCGCCGATCGCGTTCGGCGCCGACGTGGTGGTGCATTCGACCACCAAGTACATCAACGGCCACAGCGACGTCGTCGGTGGCGCGGTGGTGGCGAAGACGCCGGAGCTGCACGAGCAGCTCGCGTGGTGGGCGAATGCGCTGGGCATCACCGGATCGCCATTCGACAGCTTCCTGACCCTGCGCGGCCTGCGCACGCTGGACGCGCGCCTGCGCGTGCACCAGGAGAACGCGCAGGCGATCGCGGAACAGCTCGAGGCGCATGCGGCGGTGGCGAAGGTGCACTACCCGGGGCTGGCCTCGCATCCGGGGCACGCGCTGGCAGCGCGCCAGCAGAAGGGCTTCGGCGCGATGCTGTCGCTGGAGATCGACGGTGGCGTCGAGGCGGTGCGCGCCTTCGTCGACGGCCTGCAGTACTTCACCCTGGCCGAGTCGCTGGGCGGGGTCGAGAGCCTGGTCGCGCACCCGGCGTCGATGACGCATGCGGCGATGACGCCCGAAGCGCGCGCGGCGGCCGGCATTCCCGACGGCCTGCTGCGGCTGTCGGTCGGCATCGAGGCGCTGGACGACCTGCAGGCCGACCTCGCCGCGGGACTGGCGCGCGCGCAGCGCGTCATCGAGGCCGAGGGCGAAGCCCGCAGGCGGGTGGACGCGTGAGCGCCGTGACCCCGATCCGGACCCCGGCCCCGGCCGCGCACGGCGGGCGCATCGCCCTGCTCGGCACCGGCGTGGTCGGCAGCGCGGTGGTCGCGCGCTACCGGCAGCTGGTGGACAAGGGCGTGCCGCTGCCGCCGTTCGCGTGGCTGAGCAACTCGCGCGCGCAGGTGTCGAACACCGGTTCGCTGGACGAAGCGATTGCGCAGGCGCGCTCGGCGCCGCGGCACCAGGGCACGATGCCGCCGTGGGCCGAGGGCGAATCGCTCGCGCGCGGCGACATCGTCATCGACGCCACCGCCAGCGACACCGTCGCCGGCTGGCATCCCGAGTGGCTGCACCGCGGCATCCACGTGGTCACCGCCAACAAGCTCGGCAACGGCGGCGACCTTGCGCGCGCGCAGGCGATCGTCGACGCGCAGCGCGACGGCGCGCGCTACGGCGACTCGGCCACGGTCGGCGCCGGCCTGCCGCTGCTGCGCCTGATCCGCGAACTGGTCGCCGGCGGCGACCGCATCCACGCGGTGGAGGGCGTGCTGTCGGGTTCGCTGGCGTGGCTGCTGTCGCGCTACGACGACACCCGCCCGTTTTCCGACCTCGTGCGCGAAGCGCGCGACGCCGGTTACGCCGAGCCCGACCCGCGCCAGGACCTCTCCGGCGAGGACGTGCGCCGCAAGCTGCTGATCCTCGCGCGGGCATCCGGCCTGCCGCTGGAGGCACGCGACATCACCGTGTCCTCGCTGGTGCCGCAGGCGCTGCAGGACGCGCCCGTCGATGCAGTCGACGCGCAGCTCACCGCGCTCGACAAGCCGCTGCGCGAACGCTTCGTCAACGCCTACCGCAACGACGCGCGGCTGTGTTTCGTCGGCCGCTTCGACGCCGAGCGCGGCGCCAGCGTCGGCCTGCGCGCGCTGCCGCTGTCGCATCCGCTGGTCAGCGGCCACGGCACCGACAACCGCGCCGCGATCTTCAGCGACCGCTACAGCGACCAGCCGCTGGTGATCCAGGGCCCGGGCGCGGGCGCCAAGGTGACCGCGGCGGCGCTGCTCGACGACGTGCTGCGGATTGCGCGCGTTTCGGCGGCAGGCTGAGCGGAGGCACAAACCGTAGGAGCGCCTTCAGGCGCGACCGTGTTGCCCGGGCCTCGTCGGATTCCGGTCGCGGCTGAAGCCGCTCCTGCAAGAGTGCGGGTCTGGGCGGGCCTGGCGTTTGGAGGCCTGCGGATGCGGAGCCCCCGCTGCATTCGGGATGACGGCTTCTGTATCCCGCACTCGGGACTCTGCTTCCATTGCATGGGCAGCGGTGGAAGCAGATTCCTCGCTTCGCTCGAAATGACAGCTCGCGGGACGTGCTAACGGGGGCAGGATCAACGCGCGCACGCATCAGCACTCGATGACGTTGACGGCAAGCCCGCCGCGTGAGGTTTCCTTGTACTTGTCCTGCATGTCGCGCCCGGTCTCGCGCATGGTGCGGATGACCTTGTCCAGGCTGACCTTGTGCTGGCCGTCGCCGCGCAGGGCCATGCGGCTGGCGTTGATGGCCTTCACCGCGCCCATGGCGTTGCGCTCGATGCAAGGGATCTGCACCAGCCCGCCGATCGGGTCGCAGGTCAGGCCCAGGTTGTGCTCCATGCCGATCTCGGCCGCGTTCTCCACCTGACCCGGGGTGCCGCCGAGCGCGGCAGTCAGCCCTGCTGCCGCCATCGAGCACGCCACCCCCACCTCGCCCTGGCAGCCGACCTCGGCGCCACTGATCGAGGCGTTCTCCTTGTAGAGGATGCCCACCGCCGCGGCGGTGAGCAGGAAGTCGAACACGCCCTGCTCGCTGGAGCCGGGGCAGAAGCGGTCGTAGTAGTGCAGCACCGCGGGCAGGATCCCGGCCGCGCCGTTGGTCGGGGCGGTGACCACGCGTCCGCCGGCGGCGTTCTCCTCGTTCACCGCCAGGGCGTAGAGGTTGACCCAGTCGAGCACGGTCAGCGGATCACGCATCGCTGCTTCCGGGCGCGAGGCCAGCTCCTGGTGCAGCACCGGCGCGCGCCGGGGCACGTGCAGGCCGCCGGGCAGGGTGCCCTGCTCGCGGATGCCGCGGGCCACACAGGACTGCATCGCCGCCCAGAGCTCGCGCAGGCCGGTGAAGACTTCGTCCTCGCTGCGCCAGCTGAGCTCGTTGGCCAGCATCAGTCGGGCGATGGACAGGCCGTGTTCGCGCGCCTGCGCCAGCAGTTCGTCGCCGCTGGCGAAGGGGTGGGGCAGGGGTGTGGTGTCGGCGACGATGCGGTCCTCGGCGGCCTCGTCCTGGTTGACGACGAAGCCGCCACCGACCGAGTAATAGTCGCGGGTGGCGACGACGGCGTCGCTGGCGTCGAAGGCGGTGAAGCGCATGCCGTTGGTGTGGAACGGCAGCTTCTGGCGCTTGTTCATGGCCAGGTCGCGCTTCTCGTCGAAGGCGATGGGGTGGGAGCCGCCGAGCCGCACGCGCTTCTCGGCGCGGATGCGGGCGAGCGCGTCGGGGATGAGGTCGGGATCGATGCGGTTGGGCAGGTGGCCCTCCAGGCCCATGAGCAGGGCCTTGTCGGTGCCGTGGCCGCGGCCGGTCAAGGCCAGCGAGCCGAAGACCTCGGCGCGGATGCGGGCGACCCGGGGCAGCAGCCCCGGCTCGGCCAGCCGGCGTTCGACGAAGCGCGCGGCCGCGCGCATCGGCCCGACCGTGTGCGAGGAGCTCGGGCCGATGCCGATCTTGTAGATGTCGAAGGTGCTGACGGCCATGGGCTGCGGCTGCTGGGGCGAACTGCTGTCATTGTATTGGTTGCGCGCGAAACCGACGTGGTGCGACGCCGCAGCCGCCGGTCCGGGTACCCTTGGCGGTTCCGGCCCGACGGACCTGTCGATGTCCCGCTACATCCTGTACCAGCGCGACGATTGCCATCTTTGCGACCAGGCCATCGACCTGCTGGCGCGGGCGCGTTTCCCGGAGCCGGAGAGCGTGTTCATCGACGACGACTCCGTCCTCGAAGCGCGCTACGGGCACCGCGTGCCGGTGCTGCGCGACGAGGCCACCGGCGCCGAGCTGGACTGGCCGTTCGATGCGGAGGCGTTGGGGAGCCGTTGGCGATGAGGGCGTGTGGTGTCGTGTTGGGAATGCTGGTGGCGGGAGGCGTGATGGCGGACGACGTGCACCTGGGCAAGCTGCCCGCGGCCGATCCGGCGTCCTGGCAGGGCAGGACGCTGGGGGAGGTGGTGAATGCCGCGCAGGTCGAGCGCGTGATCCTGCTGCGCGCGGTCACCAGCGCGCCGGCCGACCTCGACCTGGCCAACGTGCGACGCATGCTGGTGGAAGGCGCCGACGCGCAGATGGAAGCGCCGGACCCGTTGCGACCGCTGTCGCCGTGGCGGGCGCGTGACGGCATCTGGCATGCCGTGCTGCTCATGCGGTCCGGGGGCGTGTTCGAACTCGAGATCCACGCCGTCGGCGATCGGCGGCGCGGCTGCCTCGCGGCCGGGGATGGAGCGTTCGGCTGCTTCGACCTGCCCGAACGCGAAATGCCCCCGGCCGACCCGTAGGCGCGGACCGTCAGCGTGCGGGAACGAGGAACACCCGCGTACTGATCGCCACCTCGTCGGGAATCGTGCCGGTGTCGGCCCAGTCGCCGCCGCCGACGCCGAAGTCCAGGCGCTTCACCGTGGCCTTGCCCGACAGCGTCGCCGGCGCACCCGGCGTCCAGGCGAAGGTGAGCGTGACCGGCTTGCTGACGCCGCGCAGGGTGAGCGTGCCGTCCGCGGCGTACTGGTCGCCGCCGAGCGCGCGGAACTTCTCCGCCACGTAGCGCGCCTGCGCGAACTTCGACACGTTGAAGAAGTCGCCGCCGGTCAGGGTCGAATCGCGGTCGGCGTTGCCGGTGCTGGTGCCGACGAGCTGGATGGTGACGTCGAGCTTCGCCGAATCGAGCTGTTCCGGATCGAAGCTGAGCCTGGTGTCGAAGCCGCCGAACTTGCCGGTGAACACCTCGCCGTCGTACTTGGTGGCGAACGCCAGCGAGGAGCCCGGCGCCTGCACGTAGTCGGTCGCGGCGGCGGGGGCGGCCATCATCGCCACCAGCATGGCGGCGACGGCGGCGGGGGAGGTCAGCTTAGGCGACATGGTCGGGGTCCTGCGTGGGGGTGGTGGGGCGCGGCCTGCGCCGCGGCAGCATGCGCGCGAGGGTGTCGTCGCGCTGGAAGAGGTGGTGGTAGAACGCCGCGCCGGCATGCGCGGCCACGAGTACGACCAGCACCCAGAACAGGAGTTCATGCGCGTCGCGCGCCTGGTCGGCGAGCCATTCATTGGGGCCGACCAGCTTGGGCACGTCGAACAGGCCGAACCAGCGGAACGGGCGCAGGCCGCTGGCCGAATCGTAGAGCCAGCCCGACAGCGGGATCGCCAGCGCCAGCGCGTACAGCGCCCAGTGCGTGACCGCGGCGATCGCCGCCTGCCAGGTCGGCGTGCCCGCCACCGGCTTCGGCGCGCCGGCGTACAGCCGCCAGCCCAGCCGCAGCAGCATCAGCGCGAGCACGGTGATGCCCATCGACTTGTGCGCGGTGTAGACCCAGAAGTATTTCGGCGTGCGCGGCAGTTCGCCCATGGTCAGGCCGACGATGGCCAGCGCCAGGATCAGCAGCACGATCAGCCAGTGGAAGGACTGGCTGACGGCGCCCCAGCGGTCCGGGGTGTTCTTCAGGGTCATGGCAGGGGCTCCGGGTCTGGCGGCGGGCTGGATTCGGAAGCGGGTTCAGGATCGGGAACGTCCACGGGATCGGGCACAGGCCCGGTCGGGATCGCCGCATCCGCGGGCGACGCGTCGCCGTCCGAAGCTTCGGCCTCGGCGCCTGCGCGCATGCGCGTCGCCTCCGCCTCGATCCGCAGTTCCACCGCGTCGCCGATCACCGACTTCCATGCGGTGATGCCGAAGTCGGCGCGGCTGAGCGTCGCGGTCGCCGAGAAGCCGACGGTGCGGCGGAACGGCGGCAGCGGGTGGCGTTTGGCGGCGTTGAGCGCGACGTGCAGCGCGACCTCGCGGCTCACGCCGCGCAGGCTCAGGGTGCCGTGCACGATGGCCCGGCGTTCGTCGACCGGCTCGACCCGGGTCGAGGTGAAGCGCGCGAGCGGATGCGCGTCGGCGTCGAGCAGGCTGCGCGCGAGCGTGGCGCGGTTCCAGTCGGCGTCGCCGAAATCGAGCCGCGCCAGCGGGATCTCCACGGCCACGCGCGCGGTGCTCCAATCATCGGGATCGAAGTGCAGCGTCCCGGTCGCGCCGGACACGGTGCCCAGCGCTTTCGAGAAACCGGCGTGGTCGACCGCCACGAGGATGCGCGTATGCACCGGGTCCAGCGCATAGGCCTCGCCCCCGGCGCGCGCGGCACCGGCCAGCGCGAGCAGCAGGCACGGGATCGCGAACAGGCAGTGGCGCAGGAAGCGGGGCATCGGAGTCCTGGTGGCGGACGAGGCCGGTCGGGGGCCATTCTAGGCGGAGCGCGCGGCGGGGCCGGGGTTGCGCGGGCAACGTAGCGTTGCGAGGATGCACGGCCACGCGCTGCGCGGGCCCGGGTCGATCGACCTGCGGCACGCCTGCCGCGCGTGCGGGGACAGGCGCTTTTCCCGTTGGACGGAGGGAACGCGGATCCGCTGCGTCGCATGACCCGCTGGCGCCGGCCCGATCCGGGCGGATGTCGATCCGGTCCGGCGGTGCGGGATCCAGGGCACGGGCAACCGGGGAGGCAGGATGCGGGCGATCGTCTGGACAGGAATGTGGTGGCTGCTGGCGACGGCGGCCCTTGCCCGTGCCGAGGCCGCCGGAACGACCCAGGCGCCGCAGCTGCCGATGCCGCGCCAGATCAGCGTCTACGACGGCCTGCCCTCGAACCGCATCAACGCGCTCGCCGAGGACCGCCAGGGCTACCTGTGGATCGCCACCCGCGACGGCCTCGCGCGCTACGACGGCGTCGGCTACCGGGTATGGCGGGTCGGCGACGGCCTGCGCGACAACCACGTCTGGAGCGTGTTCGTCGACGACGACGACCGGGTCTGGATCGGCACGCAGAACGCGGGGCTGGCGATGCTCGACGCGCAGCGCCGCACGTTCACCCATTACGACCGCGACTCGCATGCGCAGATCGGCAGCAACGACATCTGGTCGCTCGCGCAGACGCCGGACGGCGCGATCTGGTTCGGCACCTCCGACGGCGGCCTGCACCGCCTGGACGCGGACGGAAGCATCCGGCGCTTCATGCCCGAGGTCGACAATCCGCGCAGCCTGCCGTCGCCGGCGGTGACCTGGCTGCGGGTCGATCGCGAGGGCCGGCTGTGGGTCGGCACCTACCAGGGCCTCGCGCGCTGGACCGGCGACGGATTCGACCGCCTGCTGCAGGACGTGAGGCCGAGTCCGGCGGTGAACGCGCTGGTGCTCGATCGCGCCGGCGACATGTGGATCGGCACCTCGAGCAGCGCCTACGTGTACCGCAGCGACAGCGGCGCGATCGAGCCGGTGCCGTGGCGCGACCCGCTCAGCGGGCAGCCGGCGCTGAGCATGCTGGTCGAGGACCAGCAGGGCGCGCACTGGCTGGACACCCGCAGCGGACTGGCGCTCGAACGCGGCGGCACGGTCCATGACGTGCCGCTGTACAGCAACACCAGCCGCGGCATGGTGCGGGCGTCGTGGTCGGCGGCGCTGGAGGACCGCGAGGGCGGCCTGTGGCTGGCCAGTACCGAGACCGGCCTGTGGCACCTGCCCGCGAACTGGCGCAACTTCACCGCGCTGCGCCGGCGGCTCGACGATCCCGCGTCGTCGGCCAACGCCTTCGTCTACAGCGTCACCCCCGCGCACGACGGCGGGCTGTGGCTGGTGGGCACCGGCGGCGTGCTCGACTGGCTCGATCCCGATACCGCCCGCGTGCAGCACCGGCTCGTCGGCGTCTGCGGCGACCTGGTGCCCTACGCGGTGCGCGAGACGCGCGACCGCAGCGTCTGGATCGGCTGCCACGGCTCGATCACGCGCTACGTGCCGGCGACCGGCGAGGTCCGCCGCTGGCACCACGACGACGCCGTCGATCCCCCGCCGACCGGCATCGTGACCCAGATCGTCGAGGAGCCGGACGGTTCGGTGTGGCTGGGCGCGGCCGATGCGCTGCAGCGACGTTCGCCCGATGGCCGGATCCTGCACGTGGTGCGCGCCGGCGACCAGCATGGATTCAAGGTGAACAACGCGCTGCAGCAGATGTCGCGCGGGCCCGACGGCGCGCTGTGGCTGGCGACCAGCGACGGCCTGCTGATGTGGAACGCGGGCGCGCGCCGCTTCGAGCCGGTGCCGGGCGGTCCCGGGTGGCAGGTGTTCGCGTTCGGTTTCGCGCCCGACGACGCGGTCTGGGTCGGCGGCAACGGCATCCTGGTGTCGTACCGCTGGACCGGCGCCGAACTGATCGCCGAGCGCACGGTCGATGCCCGCCACGGGCTGCCCGCGGTCGCGCCGGGTGGACTGGTTGCCGACGAGCTGGGCGTGGTCTGGATGAGCACCCCGCGCGGGCTGGTGCGCTACGACCCGCAGCGCGAGCGCCTGCGCGTGTACAGCGTGCTCGACGGCCTGCCGAGCCAGCAGTTCAGCGACTACCAGTTCGAACGCTCGGCCAAGGGCTACATCGGCGTCGGCACCGCCGACGGCCTGCTGCTGTTCCACCCGCGCCAGGTGCAGGTCAGCGACCGCTCGCCGACGCTGTCGATCGAGTCGATCAGCGTGCGCCGCGGCGAGGACACGGTCGAACTGCCCACCGCCTCGCCGATCGTGCTGCGCCACGACGACCGCGACCTGCGCGTGGCCGCGCGCCTGCTCTCGTTCACCGACGCGCATGCGCACCGCTACCGCTACCGGCTCGACGGCTACGATCCCGATTGGGTGGAGGTCGGATCCGCGGGCGAGCGCCTGTTCCCGAGCCTGCGCCACGGCCACTACGTGCTGGAGGTGCAGGCGCGCACCGCCGACGACGAATGGACCGCGATGCAGCAGATCGATTTCACCGTGGAGGCGCCGTGGTGGCGCACCGGATGGGCGATCGCGCTGTGGATCCTCGGCGCGCTGCTGCTGCTGGCGCTGCTCGCGCACCAGTACCGCACGCGCCTCAAGCGCCGCCACGCCTGGCAGCTGGCCGAGCAGAAGCGCGAGCTGGCCGAACAGTCCTCGCTGGCCAAGACCCGGTTCCTGGCCACGCTCGGCCACGAGGTGCGCACGCCGATGACCGGTGTGCTCGGGATGAGCGAACTGCTCGCCAGCACCGATCTCGACGCGCGTCAGCGCGGGCACGTCGAATCGATCCGGCGCGCGGGCGAACACCTGCTGCGCCTGGTCAACGACGCGCTGGACCTGGCGCGGATCGAGGCCGACCGGCTGGAGCTCGACGTGCAGCCGTTCGACCTGCATGCGCTGATCCGCGAGACCGTCGCGTTCTGCGCGCCGCTGGCGCGGCAGCGTGGCCTCGACTTCCACGATGAAGTGATCGACGGCGTGCCGCGCTGGGTGCGCGGCGACGCCGGGCGCGTGCGCCAGATCCTGCTCAACCTGCTCGGCAACGCGGTCAAGTTCACCGAACGCGGCAGCGTAACGCTGCGCGCCGAACCGCTGTCGCCGGGCGGCGTACGCTTGACGGTCGCCGACACCGGCCCCGGCCTCAACGAGGAACAGAAGCAGCGCCTGTTCCGGCGCTTCGAGCAGGCCGAGGGCGCGCGCACCAGCGCCCGCTACGGCGGCAGCGGGCTGGGACTGGCGATCTCGCAGGAGCTTGCGGCGGCGATGGGCGGGCGCATCGACATCGACAGCATGCCGGGCGTGGGCACCAGCTTCATCGTCGAACTGCCGCTGGAGGCGGGCGAGCCCCCGGCGGGCGCGGAGGCGAAGGACGAAGGCGACGCGCCGCAGGGGCTGTCGCTGCTGCTGGTCGAGGACGACGCCACCGTCGCGCAGGTGGTCGCGGGCCTGCTCGAAGGGCAGGGGCACCGGGTCACCCACGTCGGACACGGTCTGGCGGCGCTGTCGGAGGTCGCGGCGCAGGCCTTCGACGCCGCGCTGCTCGACCTCGACCTGCCCGGCGTCGACGGCCTGACGCTGGCGCCGCTGATGCGGCAGCAGGGATTCACCCGGCCCCTGGTCGCGGTGACCGCGCGCGGCGACGGCGAGGCCGAGGCGGCGACGCTGGAAGCGGGCTTCGATGCCTTCCTGCGCAAGCCGGTGACCGGCGCGATGCTGGCGGCGACGCTGGCCGGGGTGCTGGCGGTGGGCGAATCGAAGGTCGATCTGTCCGGCTCGGTGTAGGAGCGCCTTCAGGCGCGACCATCGTTTCCGGCATCGTCGAACGTCCAGGTCGCGGCTGAAGCCGCTCCCACAGGACTATCGCGCAGCCTGTTCAGCGCGCGCTGTACGCGTGCACCTCGTCGACCAGCACCGCGACGTGCTCGGGATCCATGTCCGGCGACATGCCGTGGCCGAGGTTGAAGACGTGGCCCTCGCGCGAGCCGCCGTTGCCGTCACGGTAGCTGTCAAGCGCGCGGCGCACTTCGCGGCGGATCGCGTCGGGCGAACCGTACAGCGTGGCCGGGTCGAGGTTGCCCTGCAGCGCGACCTTGCCCTGCGTGCGGCGCGCGGCCTCGCCGAGTTCGACCAGCCAGTCGACGCCGACCGCATCGGTGCCCGACTCGGCCAGCACGTCGAGATGCACGGCATTGCCCTTGCCGAACAGGATCAGCGGCGCGCGCTCGCCGCCTTCGCCGCGCTCCAGCTCGCGCGCGATGCGTTGCAGGTAGGGCAGGGAGAACTCGCGGTACATCGCGGGCGACAGCACGCCGCCCCAGGTGTCGAACACCTGCAGTGCCTGCGCCCCGGCCGCGCGCTGCGCGGACAGGTAGGCGATCACGGCGTCGGTGTTGACCGCGAGCAGCGCGTGCAGCGCCGCCGGATCGTTCAGCGCCATCGCCTTGATCCGCGCGAAATCCTTGCTGCCGCCGCCTTCGACCATGTAGCAGGCCAGCGTCCATGGGCTGCCGGAGAAGCCGATCAGCGGCACCTTGCCGTCGAGTTCGCGGCGGATGGTGCGCACCGCGTCCATCACGTAGCGCAGTTCGGTCTCCATGTCCGGCACGGACAGGCGCGCGGCGTCGGCGGCGCTGCGCACGGTGCGCTCGAACTTCGGGCCCTCGCCGTCGACGAAGTACAGGCCCAGGCCCATCGCGTCGGGGATGGTGAGGATGTCGGAGAACAGGATCGCGGCGTCGAGGTCGAAGCGGCGCAGCGGCTGCAGCGTGACCTCGCAGGCGATCTCCGGGTTCTTCGCCATGGCGAGGAAGCTGCCGGCCTGCCTGCGGGTCTCGCGGTATTCGGGCAGGTAGCGGCCGGCCTGGCGCATCAGCCAGACCGGGGTGCGGTCGACGGGTTCGCGGCGCAGGGCGCGGAGGAAGCGGTCGTTCTTCGGGAGTGGGGTCATGTCGATCCGTGTGGCTCAGTCGTTCCGCGATTCATCAGGCTGTCATTCCGAACGCAGTGAGGAATCTGCTTTTCTGTCATGGCTCCGCGCGCAAGCAGATTCCTCACTGCGTTCGGAATGACAACGTTCGGGGGCGCTGGTCTTCGGGAAGATGCCGACGATCGTCACTTCGGCGCCCCCATGCCCTCGGCATACATCAGCTGGAAGCCGCGCTTGAGTTGCGCGTCGCGCGCATGCTCCAGCGCGGCCAGCGCACTGGGGTGGTCGAGGAACTGCTCGCGCCGCAGCGTGCTGCGGCCGCCGGTCTGCCCGCTTTCGCGCAGCAGGGTCCAGCCGCCGAGCAGGTCGGGCTGCAGCGTCAGCTGCACGAAGCGGGGGGCTTCGCGGCCGTCGGGGCGTTGTTGCAGGAGCAGGCGCATGGGCCGTCCATTGTACGTCGCGCGCCGCCGGCGCCGCGGCGCGCCGGCGTATGATCCCGGGCAGCCCAATCCCCGGACGATCCATGCGCGGCCTCGACTTCAGTTCCTGGAGCACGGTGCTCTCGAGCCTGCTGGGCCTGCTGCTGTTCTCGCTGGTCGTGGTCGGCGTCCGCCTGGCGTTCATGCAGACCATCCAGCGCCGGCGCGAGCGCGAGAACCGGCAGATCAACGAGCGCCTGAAGACCCTGATCGCGGCCTACAAGACGCTGGGCGGCTCGTTCACCGGCGAGCTGGACGTCGATCCCACGCACCTGCGCGATCTGCGCCGCCGCGCGCGGGAAGCGGCGGCGGAGGCCGGCGAGGCGGGCCCGTCGACGGCCGAGGCCGGGGACGAGGGTTCCGATCGCAGGCGGCGCATCCGCGACGCGGTCGAGGCCGCCCTGTCCGACGTGGTCCTGCTCGGCACCGAAGAACAGGTGCGGCTGGCCGCGCAGGCGGCCAGCGACATGGTTGCCGGGCGCCCGGTGCGGCTGTCGGCGCTGGTGGTGTCGCTGCGCGACTTCATCCGCAAGGCGCTGGACCTGGATCCGGTGCCGGGCGATCTCGCCATCCCCGACCAGGGGCCGTTGCGCACCGAGGGCGGCTCGAAGAAGGGCGGCGGCGATGCCGGTGCCCGCGGCCGTGGCGGCGGAGGTGGCGGAGGCGGTGCCGGCGGCGGCATGGGCGTCGGTATGGGCGCAGGCATGGGCATGGGCCGCATGGGTGGCGGCGCGTCCCGCGACGATTGAGCGCCCCTCACACCCGGCATTTGTATTTGTAGGCGCCTTCAGGCACTACCTGTGGCCGACGATGCCGGGTCGCGGCTGGAGCCTCCTACGAAGCAAGCACGTCGCGCACCGCGTCCTCGGGCACGCCGGCGAGCACGCGCGCGCGCCCGGCGCCGTCCCAGACGATGAAGCGCAGTCCGCTGGCCTGCGCCTTCTTGTCCAGGCGCATGTGCGCGATCAGCGCGTCGGCATCGAGGCCGGTCGGCGCGTCCACCGGCAGGCCGAAGCGCTGCAGCAGTCCGCGCAGGCGCGCGGTCTCGGCCGGCGACGACAGGCAGAGGCGCTCCGACAGCCGCGCGGCCAGCACCATGCCCACCGCCACCGCCTCGCCGTGGTTGAGTCCGCCGTAGCCCTGCTCGGTCTCGATCGCGTGGCCGAAGGTGTGGCCGAAGTTGAGCAGCGCGCGTTCGCCGTGTTCGAACGGATCGCGTTCGACGATCGCGGCCTTGTGCGCGCAGCTGCGCGCGATCGCCTCGGCCAGCGCGTCGTCGTCCATCGCCAGCAGCGCCTCTGCGTGGGCGTCGAGCCAGTCGAGGAAGGGCGCGTCGACGATCGCGCCGTACTTCACCACCTCGGCCAGGCCCGCGCGCAGTTCGCGGGCCGGAAGCGTGCGCAGGGTGGCGGTGTCGGCGATCACGGCGCGCGGCGGATGGAAGGCGCCGACGAGGTTCTTGCCCTGCGGCAGGTCGACCGCGGTCTTGCCGCCGACCGAGGAGTCGACCATCGCCAGCAGCGTGGTCGGCAACTGCACGCAATCGATGCCGCGCATCCAAGCGGCCGCGGCGAAGCCGGCGAGATCGCCGACCACGCCGCCGCCGAGCGCGAACACCGTGGCGTCCCGGCGTGCGCCGGCGCCGGCAATTGCCTCGATCGCGCTGCCGAAGGACGCCAGCGTCTTCGAGGCTTCGCCCGCCGGCATGGTCCAGTGGCCGACGCGCAGGTCCGCGCGCGCGTCGCGCAGCGCCTCGACCACGCGCTGCCGGTACAGCGGCGCGACGCTGTCGTCGCTGATCACGAAGGCGTCGCGTCCGCGCAGCGTCGACGCGAGCAGGGCGCCGTCGTCGAGCAGGCCGGGGCCGATGGTGATGTCGTACGGAGTCGTTCCGGCGACGGCGACCACGCGGTCGTTGCGGCTCATGCAGGGCTTCCCTGGAGATCGGTCTGGGTGGGGGCGGCGCGCGTCCACCGTGCATCGAGCAGCCGCGCGAGCTGCTCGGTGGCCTGTGGCGGGAACAGGTTGTTGGTGTCGAAGCACAGGTCGGCGACTTCGGCGTAGAGCGGCGCCCGCGTTTCGGTGAGACGACGCAGCACGTCCGCGCGGTCGTCGCCGGCCAGCAGCGGTCGGCTGCGATCGCGCGCCAGCCGCTCCAGCTGCCGCGCCAGGCTGACCTGCAGGTGCACCACGAAGCCGCGCTCGCGCATCTGCCGGCGGCTGCCGGCGTCGAGCACCGCGCCGCCGCCGGTGGCGACCACGAGCCCATCGCGCGCCAGCAGTTCGGCCAGCGTCGCCGCTTCGCGCGCGCGGAAGCCGGTTTCGCCCTCGCATTCGAAGATGGTGGGGATGCTCGCGCCGGTGCGCGCCTCGATCTCGCGATCGGCGTCGACGAAGTCCAGGCCGAAGCGCCCGGCCAGGCGCCTGCCGATCGACGACTTGCCGGCGCCCATCGGTCCGACGAGCACGAGGTTGGGGGCGGGATTCATGGTCCGGATCGTAGCAGGCGCCGGTCGCCGCTGACCGCGCCGGAGCAGTCGCCCATGGGTCCGGGATGAACCTCCGGATCGCGTGAAACAACTTGTCTCACATGCAACTTCATCGTCCCGTGATGCGGGGACACGTCGTCGCTTGCGCGATCGCGGCTGAAGCCGCGCCGCGGCGTGCGGACAAGGGCATAGGCGTTGCCTTAACACCGGTCGTCGCATCCTGTCGCCACCGCGGCACTGTCGCCGCAATGCAAGGGAGCCACGCCATGGCGGTCGCCAAGATCATCGAAATCAATTCGTCGTCGAAGACCAGCGTCGAGGATGCGGTGCGTTCGGGCCTGAAGAAGTCCGCCGAAACCGTCAAGAACATCCAGGGCGCCTGGCTCAACGAAACCAAGGTCGTCACCGACCCGGACGGCAACATCGTCGAGTGGCGGGTGAACATGCGGGTGACGTTCGTGGTGGAGTGACGCGGTCAATCGCCGCCGGCTGGATCTCCTTCGGCCAGCAGTGCCTGCAGGCCCGCGATTTCATCGGCGTCCTCGCTGCCGAGTGCAACCAATTCAGGCACCGCGTCCGCGAGCAGGCGGCGGCCGTTCCCGATGTCGCCTGAATGCATCAGGATCCGGCCCCGAAGCGCGTTCAGGCGGTGTTCCCAGCCCGGTCTGGAGTTGCCGGCGGTGAGCGCGGCGATATCAAGACCGTCCAGCGTGTCCAGTGCCTGGGCGAAACGGCCATCGTCGGCCAGCATCTTCACCAGCGAGTAGCGGAAGCTGTGCGCGGCGACGTTGTCCTCGCCGTAGTGCTCGCGCAGGCCGCGTTCGGCCTGGCGGATGTAGTCCAGCCCGGCTTCGCGGTCGCCGCAGTCGCGTTCCTTGAAGCCGAGGTTGCCGGTTTCGATCAGCGTCGACTGCAGGTGCTCGCCGTAGCGCGTGGCCATGCGTTCGCGCACCGTGCGTGCGATCGGCAGCGCCTGCGTGCAGTCGCCCGCAGCGTCATGGATGCTGGCGATGGTGGACATCTGGATCAGCGTGGAATAGTGGTCTTCGCCGAGGGTCCGCTCGGAAGTGGCGGCCGCGGCTTGCGCCAGCGGCATGGCTTCGTCGTAACGACCGAGATTGCGCAGCGCTCGCGCCAGCATGATCTGATGGCCGGCGACCCGGTTCTCGCCGATGCGCCCGGCGTCGAACAGCGGGTCTTCAAGCATCGCGCGCAGCAGTGCGATGCCTTCCTCCGGCTGTCCCTGCCGGATCGTGCTGTCGGCAAGGTTCTCCCGGATCGTGGCGGCGGTCGATGCGGAGTCCGGCGCGACGACGCGTTGCAGTTCGTCGGCGCGACGGAAGGCTTGCAGCGCCGGTTCGATCTGCAACTGCTGGAAATGGAAGACGCCGCGCGCGTAGGCCGCCTCCAGTGCGATTTCGTTCTCGCCCTGCAGTCGCGTTCCGGCGACAGTGTCAGTGTCGTCCAGCAGTTCCAGTGCTTCGGCAAACTGGTCGGCCGCGTTGGCGTAGGCCAGGCTGCGCACCAGCAAGTAGCGGGTCTTGAGAGTGATGTCGTCCGTGGCGCCGAAGGCGCCGGTGTAGTTGCGCGTGGCCTCGCGCAGGTGGTGGACGCCACGGTCGCGCTCGCCGAGCGCCTGCCAGGCCTGGCCGAGCACCGAGTGCACGCCGCCGCGCGTGGCGGGATCGTCGGCGAAGCGCGCGTCGATCTGGCTGGACGCGCGTTCCAGCACGTCGTGCATGCGCGGATCCGGCGCGAAACCCGACGGCCCGGGCGCGGCCACGCCCAGCAGGTCGTCGGCGAGGAAGCGCGTCACCGCCTCGGCGCGCGCGGCCTGCATCGCGGCAGCTTCGCGCTCCTGATCGCTGCGGTACCAGAACAGGCTGCTGGCCAGCAGGCCGATGCCGAGCACGGCGATCGTGGCGGCGATCCACGGCCGCCGCGTGCGGGTGCGTTCCAGCGCCTGGCGCATGGCGACGGCCGCGCGTTCGTCCGCCTCGAGGCGGATACGTTCGGCGCGACGCTCGGGCAGGTGCCGCAGGCGCCCGGCCAGTTCAGCGGCGTCGGCGATGCGCCGTGCCGGGTCGCTGTCGGTGGCCTGGGCGATGTCCTCGCGCAGCAGCGGGTCGTCGATCTCGCGCTCCCAGCCCGGCGCCATCGGCCGGCGCAGGTCGCCGACCAGCCATTGGTAGAGGATCACGCCCAGGGCATAGACGTCGCTGCGCACCGTCGGCGGCTGCCCGGCGACCAGTTCCGGGGCCAGGTACAGGGGCGTGCCGGAAGAGCCGGAAGCATCGTCGACGGTCATGCCCAGGCGGGTGATGCCCAGCTCCTCCAGCCGCTCGGGCTGCAGCAGGCGGCTGCTGCCGAAGTCGGTGAGCCGCGGCCGCCAGCCGTCGCCCTGCGGCGCGACCAGGACGTTGGCCGGCTTCAGGTCCTTGTGCAGTACGCCGACGCTGAGCGCGGCGGCGGCCGCGTCGGCGATCCCGATGAAGAAGGCGATGCGCGCCTCGCGGTCCATCGCCGCCAGCCGACCGTCTTCCAGGGCCCATTCCGGCAGCGCCTGGCCGCCGTACTCGCATTCGAGGAAGAACGGCTGCGTCTCGAAGTTCCAGTCGATCACGCGCACGAAATCGTCGCGCTCGCCCAGGGTGTCGCGCAGCACCCGCATCAGGGTGGCTTCACGCTTGATCGCGGCGAGGTGCTCGCCGGCAAGACTGAACTTGAACACGCGCGCCTCGCGGCTGCGCGGCTGGCGCGCCAGCCACACCTCGCTGCCCAGGGTCCGCCCCAGCGCCCGTTCGAGCACGAAGTGCGGGCGTCCGGGCACGGGCTGGCCGGCCTCGAACTCCAGTTCGCCGGCCAGGCGCTCACCGACGGCGATCCGCTCGACCGGCCCGTCGAAGCGGTAACCCACACGCGGCACGGTGACGATGCGGGTCTCGCCGCCGGCGTCAAGCACCTTGCGCAGCTTGCCCACCGCCGTCGCCAGCACGTGGTCGACGGTGACCCGCCCCGCCCAGACGGTCTCGAACAGCTCGTCCTTGGTCACCACCTCGCCGGCGTGCTGCAGCAGCAGGGCCAGGACCTGCAGCGGCCGCTGCTCGACGTCCACCGGCAGGCCGGAGACCCGCAGCTCGAAGCGGGCCTCGTCGAACTCGATGCTGCCGAAGCGCCAGCGGTAGAGATGGGGGCGAGGCGTGGGCGCGGACATGTGCCGATCATAGCCGGTGCGCCAAGCGATTGATTGTCCTGGCGTATCGACGGGCTTGAAGGTTCCTTGAAGGTGCCGTGAGGACAACGCCGGTCCTGCGCCCGAAGCATTGCGCCGTCGCCGCTCCCGGCGGTCGGGCAAGTGCGCCGATGAAGCACGCGTGGTCGAGGCCGACCACACCGATCGCCACCATACCCACCAGGAAATCGATGCCATGAATCTTCCGTTGCGAGCCCTCGTCCAGTGCTCTGCCCTGTCACTGCTGGCATTGGCATGCGCCAGTGCGCTGGCCCAGCGCGCCGCCGTGCCCGTATCGCCTGCCGGTGCCGCTACCGGCTACGCCGACTATCTGCCCGGTTGCAAGCAGCGACTCGGCGTCGGCTATCCGGATGCGGAACGCCGGTGCAAGGCACAGTGGGAGAAGGCCCAGGCTGCAATGCCGCTGGCGGAAGCCATCCACCAGGCGCTTGGGCTGGCGGCAAAGGGCGTGCCCGATGCGGCCTTGCCGCAGTCATTGACCCGCGTGGCGTGGCTGGGGCCTGCAGGGGCGGGCGCGCCGCGCGAGGGCAGGATCGGTGATCTGGCGGTGCAATTGCCCGGACGCGACGATGAAGGCCGGCCGCAACCGCGGCTTCTGGTGTTCCAGAAATGGGCTGAACCGGACGGAGAGGTTCCTTTGGTCGTGGCATTGCCGGAAGCGCTGCATGCGCGAGGTGATGCGCTGGAGCAGATCGGCTGCTGGGGTGGCGGCGGCTCCGGCGTCAAGGTGTTTCGCCTGACCGGAGGCGGCAGCGGAGGTCGCGCCTTCGCGTTGCAGATCAACAGCAACTTCGGCCGTGCAGGCAACGACACCACCATCAGGGTGGCGCTGGATGGGCACATTCCCACCCGCGAGCAATTGCAGGCCAAGTACGAGTACTACAACGCCTGTGATTGAACCGGCCCGATGCACTACACCCTTCTTCCCTGAAGGAGTGCCCGAAGCTTGACCTGCGGCACCATCGGCAGGGCTTGAATCGGAGGTGAGCATGGCCGAATCACAACCGCGTCGCCAAACGATTGATTGTCCTGGCGGATCGACACGCTTGAAGGTTTCTTGAAGGCAACGTGAGGACGGCGCCGACGCCGGTTCGCAAGCATGGCGCCGTCGCCGGTCCGGGCGGCTCGACCAGGGCAGGGCATGGACAGGATGGGAGGGGTGAAGGTGAGGGGATTGGTGATGTGGATTTTGCTGATGGTGCTGACGGGGTGCGGCTTCGAACCTTCCGGTGAGTACGTCGGGGCCCCGGACGCGGAGATGGCGGTGCTGGTGTTCAACGCGGAGGACAAAAGGGTTCTGATGGTGGGCCACCAGACCAACCGGCATGGCGTCAGGATCCTGCGGAACGAGGAAGGGGTGTCGTTTCGTGCGGATGGAAGGCCGGTGTCGATGGGCGACCTGTTGTTCGGGAAACAGATCAGGAAGGCCGGCGGATACCACGTGAGGAAAGGAGAGGTGGTGATCACCGCGACGCTGGATCAGTACACGCTGCGCAAGAAATTCGGCGGTTGCCTGGAGGGCGTCGCCGGGCTGAAAGGCGTGTACTGCAGACAATGACGGGGTTGGTCCAGGCGTTTCCCTGGCCCGCATGGACGCACGGCAAGCCGGGCTGCCCCCGGGCGGGAGCAGCCTGTCGCGGGAGGCGCGATCCGCGCTGTTCACCGGGCACGAAGGACATGCCGCTCGCCATGGCCGAACGACAACCAAAGGGGATTGCACAATGATTGATGAAGGAAAGTCCTCTGCCCGCATGCCAGCGATCCACAGGATTTCCGGCCTGGCATTGCTCGTCCTGAGCGGATACATGCTTGTCTACGGAGGATGGAAATTCCTGGTCTTCACGTTCGCAGGCTTCTCGCACGCCGGAGCGGGCGTCGCCTTCGCCCTGCAGCTATTCCCGATGCTCTGGCTGGGCATGTTCGGCGTCTGGGTGGTGTCCGGCCAGCTCCGGGGCGGCGCCGGTGACACAGGGCGCTGACCCTGCAGATCCCGGCCTGTCCACCACGGCCATTGCTGCCGTGGGGGCGCAGGCGGACTCATGCGCCCGGTCGGGGGATGCATGGGTATCGGGCGATGCCGGCTGCCTGCCCGGTTGCAAAAAACATCCCGGCGTTGGTCATTCAGGCGTGGCTGCCACGTGTCGCCTGGCATGCCCTCCATCGCCGGTGAGATCGACGAGTTCGGTCAACAGGACGGATACCGCTTCCGCTCGCAGGGCGTGCACGCCTTCGTCCCGGACGGCGCCGGTTCCATGGAGGCAGCGGTGGCTGACGCCGTCGGCGGCGCAGGTGCAAGTGCCGTCCCCATTTTGCTGAATGTCCACAGGAGAGAACCATGAACCTGAATTGTCCGAAATGCGGTGGCGAAGACACTCGCAAACTCACCTTGGTGATGGATCAGGGTGGGGCAGCGGAGAAGGGCGCACGACTTGGCATGGCCTACGGCTACAACTTCATGCTGCCGATGTTCACCATCGTCTTCGCCATCCTGTTCGGGATCGTCTTCGCCATGATGAACGGTTACCTCGGCCTCATTGTGTTCGCCGGCATCCTCTACGGCGGATTCATGCTCAGAAAGAAGTTCAAGAACAAGGTCAAGTCCAGGTATGCGGGTCTGCCGGCCGAGATGCGGCAGAACGGCTTTCAGTGCAATCGCTGCGCGCACCAGTTCATTCCCGGCTGACGCATCCTGGAAATGGCGGCGGAGCAAATCGGGCGCTGCCGTCCGTGCGCGCCGCGGGCCGAAGCCGAGGTCATGCCCCATCCGCACAGGAGAACACGCTTGAAGACCATGACCGCGATTGCGCCGCTGGTGCTGTCCGGGCTGCTTGGCTGCCAACCCGGTCCTGCCGGCGCCGCAGCGGAAGCGGCCGCCCTGGCCGGCGAAGCGCCGGTGGCGAAGACGCGCGCGGTGGACAGGCTGCCGTTGCAGCCCGGCTACTACGTCAGCACCGATACGCCCTGTGCAAAGGCGTCCAACGCCACCCTGCACGTAATCAGGGAAGACGGTAGCGGCTACGGCGGCTACACCACGCCGCCGTACTTCTGCCGGTTCGTGCGGATCGAGCAGACCGGCCCGTCCAGCTACCGGGTGACGGAAGCCTGCGAAAGCGCCTATGGTGACGATGAGGAGGCCCCCGTCAGCGTCTCCAGCTACGAGATATCGAGCCAGACCAGCTACCGCGCGAAGAACGGGGACGGCTGGGAGAGCAGTTCCCGCCGCTGTCCCCGCCGGGAACTGCCGGCGCTGTGGCGCGAAAGCGACATCGGCGATTTCGTCGATTGATCTTCCACTCGCCTTTCCTCTCCGGAGCGGCGAGCCCACCAGGAGACATGCAGATGCAGAAGTCAGGGTTTCCGGCAGCCGCGCTGGCAGGGTTCCTGGCGCTGTACGCCGGACCGTCCACCGCCATCGAGGTCGAGAACCTCGACGGATTCGAGGAACACTTCGGCCGCTACGCGCCGGGCGGCGACTGCGCGACGCAGCCGCAGGTCGTCGTCGATCGCGAGGGCTTCGCCTTCACCGGCGGCCCGGACCTGCCGAAGGCGACGCGACCCGAATACGCGGCGAGCTACATGGGCAACTTCTACGAAGGGGTCGGGCACTGGTTCTTCCCGTACCGCAGCGAACCGCGCCCCTACGTGCTGACGCTCAACGCGGACGAAACACCCGGCAAGCTGGCGCTGGAAGTCTACGAGTTCGACCACCAGGGCGGGCCGAAGCTGCCGGAGAAGTATCGTCCCTACGTCGCTGCGTCGCCCTACCTCAAATGCCGCTGATCCTGTAGAGCGGTTTGCGATCGGCATCGAGCGCGACGACGACGTCGGCGATCTCCGGTAGGGTCCGCAGCGCCTGCCGGCTCACGCGCTCGTAGTGCTGCACGAAGCGATCGACCTGCGCGCGGGTCATGCCCGGGCGCGACGGGTCGCGTGCCCGCAGCGCCTGTTCCTGCTGCCAGCGCCAGTCGGGAACGATGTCGAAACCCGGCGGCTGCAGGAACAGCAGGCGGTCGATGCGCCGCCACAGCGCGGGATAGTCGCGGGCGAGAGCGTCGTTGCACCAGCGGCGCCAGCTGCCGCCGGCGTCCTCGTCGCGTTCGAGCGCGTTGAGCGGCGCCTCCAGCGCGTCGGCGGGTTCCGCCGGCGTCCCGAGCAACCAGCCTTCGAACACGACGAGGTCGACTTCGCCTGCTTCGCGCCACTGCCCGGACGGCACGCGCCGGTCGCCGAGCTTGTCGAAGATGGGCAGCCGCGTGGACCGGCGATCGCGCAGCGCGTCGAGCGTCTCGCGGGCGAGCGGCAGGTCGTGCGTGCCCGGAGGACCGCGGGTGGCGAGCAGGGGATGTACGTCGCGCGCGAGCTGCTGCCGCTGTGGCCGGTCGAGGTAGAAGTCGTCCACCGATACCGTCACCGCGTGCAGTCCGCGCGCCGTCGCGGCTGCGACCAGCTGCGCGGCCAGGGTGGACTTGCCGGTGCCCTGCAGGCCCGAGACGCCGTAGACCTTCGCGCCGGCGTCCAGCGCGTCGTCGAGCACGCCGGCGACGAAGGCGGCGGCGAAGCCGTGCTGCGGGGCAGGGTGCGCGTCGGAGGCCATCGCGCGACAATAGCGCAATGAACTGCGCAGACCTGCAGGCCGAAGCCCTGGCCACGTTCGAAGCCCTGTTCGCCGAGGCGCTGGCGGCCGGGGAGCCCGATCGCACCGCGATGACCCTGGCCACCGCCACGCGCGACGGAAAACCGTCCGCGCGCACGGTGCTGCTCAAGGCGCATGACGCACGCGGCTTCGTGTTCTACACGCACCTGGACGGGCGCAAGGGCCGCGAACTGCAGCGCAATCCGAACGCGGCGCTGCTGTTCCACTGGCCGCGCGTGCGCAACGGCGTGCAGGTGCGCATCGAGGGTGCGGTGGCGATCGTCGAGGATGCCGAGGCCGATGCCTACTTCGCCTCGCGGCCGCGCGTCAGCCAGCTCGGCGCATGGGCCTCGAAGCAGTCCGAAACGCTGGAAGCGCGCGAGGCCTTCGACCAGCGCGTCGCCGAACTTGAACGGGAGTTCGCCGGCCGCGACGTCCCGCGCCCGCCGCGCTGGACCGGCCTGCGCGTGCGCCCGGACCGCGTCGAGTTCTGGTACGGGGCCGAGTTCCGCCTGCACGAGCGCTGGCTCTATGAATTCGACGTTACGGGGCAGTGCCGGAAGCGGATGCTGTATCCGTGAACGACCGGGAATCGGGAATGGGGAGTCGGGAGTCGGCAAAGCGGGATGCTCCTGCTTTTTCCGATTCCCGACTCCCGACTCCCCATTCCCGTCGGCCCTCCGGGCCGCAACGCATCGTCTGCCTGACCGAAGAGCCCACCGAGGTGCTGTACGCGCTCGGCGAGCAGGACCGCATCGTCGGCATCAGCGGGTTCACCGTGCGGCCGCCGCGGGCGCGGAAGGAGAAGCCGAAGGTCAGTGCGTTCACCAGCGCGAAGATCGAGGAGATCCTGAAGCTGGAACCGGACTTCGTGGTCGGGTTCTCCGACATCCAGGCCGACATCGCCGCCGAGCTGGTGCGGCGCGGGGTCGAGGTGTGGATCAGCAACCACCGCAGCGTCGAGGGCATCCTCGACTACGTGCGCCGGCTCGGCGCGCTGGTCGGCGCCGCGGAGCGGGCCAACGCCTGTGCCGACGAGCTGCGGCGCGGGCTCGATGCGATCGAACGCGAGGCGGCGACGCTGCCGGTGCGGCCGAAGGTCTACTTCGAGGAATGGGACGAGCCGATCATCACCGGCATCCGCTGGGTGGCCGAACTGGTGCGCATCGCCGGCGGCGACGACGTGTTTCCCGAACTGTCGACCGAACCGCTGGCGAAAGCGCGCATCCTCGCCAGCGGCGATCCGGTGGTCGAGCGCGCCCCGGACATCATCCTCGGCTCGTGGTGCGGCAAGAAGTTCCGGCCGGAGAAGGTGGCCGCGCGCCCCGGCTGGGACGCGATCCCGGCGGTGCAGGGCGGCGAGCTGCACGAGATCAAGTCGCCGCTGATCCTGCAGCCAGGCCCCGCCGCGTTGACCGACGGTGTGCGCGAGATCGCGGCGATCATCCGCGCCTGGTCGCAAAGAGGCGGTTCATAGCGAAGAGCGCCTTCCGGGAGCTTCCAGAACACTGTCGGTTTGAGCGTGGCGAGAGGCGTTTTACAACGGCGAAGCCGGTCAATCCAGGTGCTTGAAAGCAGGATTTCTCACTGCGTTCGAAATGACAGGTTCGGAATTTCCAGCTACCAACGACCAACCACGAACCAGAAACATCGCGCCTACAGCGGAAACACGTCGCGGCTGAAGCGCAGGACGTCGGGCGCCGCGGCGCCGTCGCGGCGGATAGTGATCTCGAAGGCCAATGTGTCCGGGGGCGTGACCCGCACGGTGCCGGCGTAGTCGATGAAGCCGTCGCTGCGCACCTCGCGCAGGGCCAGGTCCTGCGATACGCCGCGCAGGTCGCGCACGCGTGCGGTCACCTGCGCGGGAAGCGAAACCTCTTCGCCGGCAGGCCCCTGCCGCACGCCGACCAGCAGCAGCTGCGCGCTGCGGCCGGACACCACGCCGTAGCGCTCGGCGATGGCGCTGTTGAGCGTCGCGGTCGGCGCGAGGCTGGCGTGGACGCGCACGTCACCGACCTGCAGTTCGGCCGGCTGGCGCGCGGCTTCGGCATGCGCGGCGAGCTCGCCGGTCGCGGAGGGACCGCGCCCGCAGCCGGCGAGCAGGCCCAGCGCGGCCAGCGCCGCGCCGGCACGCAGCCAGCGTGGCCGGGGCTCAGTCATTGGCCGCCGACAGCTCGCCGCCGCGCCGGGTGGCGGCATGGACTGCCCGTGCCACGAGTTCGCGGAATCCGCCGGCCTCGAAGGTCTCGATCGCGGCCTGCGTGGTGCCGTTGGGCGAGGTGACCCGCCGCCGCAGCTCGGCCGGCGGCTCGCCCGATTCGGTCAGCATCCGCGCGGCGCCGAGCAGGGTCTGCTGCGCCAGCGTGCGCGCGGCGTCGGGGGCAAGTCCTTCGGCGACGGCGGCGGCTTCCATCGCCTCGGCCAGCAGGAACACGTAGGCCGGGCCGCTGCCCGAGGTGCCGGTGACCGCGTCCATCAGCGCCTCGTCGTCGATCCAGACCGTCGCGCCGGCGCTCGCCAGCAGCCGGTCCGCCCGCTCGCGGCCGGCGTCATCGACCCGGGCGTTGGCGTACAGGCCGGTCACGCCGGCGCCGAGCAGGGCCGGGGTATTGGGCATCGTCCGCACCACCGGCAGTCCTCCCCCGAGCCAGCGGTCCAGCTGCGCGGAGGTGATGCCGGCCGCGATCGAGACCACCAGCGGACGCCCGGCCTGTGCGGCCCCGGCCAGGCCAGCGCAGACCTCGCGCATGACCTGCGGCTTGACCGCGAACACCCAGGTGCCGGCTCCGGCGACGGCCTCGGCGGCGTCGGCAAAGGCCTGCACGCCGAAATCCGCGACCAGTGCCTCGCGCGCCTGCGCGTTGGGATCGGCAATGCGCACGCCGGCCGGGTCGACGCCGGCGGCGACCAGCCCGCCGACGAGGCTGCGGGCCATGTTGCCGCCGCCGATGAAGGCGATGGACGAGGAGGATCCGGGCGAAGCAGTGGCGGTGGACATGGGGCTGGAGTCGGCGGAAAGGACCGCAACCCTACCGCGTCGGCGGGCGTCCCTGCCAATCCAAACGGGTCAGGCGGGATCACGCGACAGGTAGCGGCGGCTTCCTGGCCGGGTGGCTTCGAACACTGTCATTTCGACCCCGGACTTGCGCCGGGGGAGAAATCTATGTGTTTGAAAAACCGAGGTTCTTCACTGCGTTCGGAACGACAAATGCGGGGCTGCCAGAATACTCCGTGCCGTGCCCGGGAGCCGGCGCGTATCGCGGCCAAGGCCGCGCCCACGTCTCCCCGGCGAAGGCCGCTCCGCATTGGCCGCGAGCGAGTGGCCTTGGGCGATCGGGCCAGGAGGGGAATACTCGCGCGGGGCCCTGGCCCGCAGGGGGCGCCAATGACGTTTCAATTCCTTGCGGGACCTCGTGCAGGGCGCGTGCTGGCAAGTCCGGATATCCATTTGAAAGGGCTGGAATTGTGATCCGCGTACAGGGCTATACTGCCGGCCGGGGATAGGCTGTTGCCAGCGGCACGGGGCGCGCGGCCGCATCACATCACATTGCAGCGTCAGGGGAGCTTGCATGGATATCGCCGAACTGTTGGCGTTCTCGGTCAAGAACAAGGCATCCGACCTCCATCTGTCGGCGGGCCTGCCGCCGATGATCCGGGTCGACGGTGACGTACGGCGGATCAACATCCCCGCGCTCGAGCACAAGCAGGTGCACGCGCTGGTCTACGACATCATGTCGGACAAGCAGCGCCGCGACTTCGAGGAGTTCCTCGAGACCGACTTCTCGTTCGAGATCCCGGGCCTGGCGCGCTTCCGCGTCAACGCGTTCAACCAGAACCGCGGCGCCGGCGCGGTGTTCCGCACGATTCCGTCCGAGGTGCTGACGCTGGAAGACCTCGGCTGCCCGCCGATCTTCCGCGAGCTGATCAACCAGCCGCAGGGCCTGATCCTCGTCACCGGCCCGACCGGCTCGGGCAAGTCGACCACGCTCGCGGCGATGCTCGACCACGTCAACAAGAACGAATACGCGCACATCCTCTCGGTCGAGGACCCGATCGAGTTCGTCCATACCTCGCAGAAGTGCCTGATCAACCAGCGCGAGGTGCACCGCGACACCCACGGCTTCAGCGAGGCGCTGCGCTCGGCGCTGCGCGAGGACCCGGACTACATCCTGGTCGGCGAACTGCGCGACCTGGAGACCATCCGCCTGGCGCTGACCGCCGCGGAAACCGGCCACCTCGTGTTCGGCACCCTGCACACCAGCTCGGCGGCCAAGACCATCGACCGCATCATCGACGTGTTCCCCGCCGGCGAGAAGCCGATGGTGCGCTCGATGCTGTCCGAATCGCTGCGCGCGGTGATCTCGCAGGCGCTGCTGAAGAAGGTCGGCGGCGGCCGCACCGCGGCCTGGGAGATCATGGTCGGCATCCCCGCCATCCGCAACCTGATCCGAGAGGACAAGGTCGCGCAGATGTACTCGGCGATCCAGACCGGCCAGCAGCACGGCATGATGACCCTCGACCAGCACCTGCAGGACCTGGTCAAGCGCGGCATGGTCACGCGGCAGCAGGCGAAGGAATACGCGAAGGAGAAGCGGCTGTTCGAGTAGCCGGGATTAGGGATTAGGGATTAGGGATTCGCAACGGCCGGGACGGGTGGAGGGATAGCCGGGATTTGAATAGCGCGTCGCGCTCTTGCCTAATCCCCAATCCCCAATCCCCAATCCCGGCTCCGCAGGAGCCAGAAAATGAGCAGCATCGACTTCACCTCGTTCCTCAAGCTGATGGCGCACCAGAAGGCGTCGGACCTGTTCATCACCGCCGGCATGCCGCCGTCGATGAAGGTCCACGGCAAGATCTCGCCGATCACGCAGAACCCGCTCACGCCGCAGCAGTCGCGCGACCTGGTGCTGAACGTGATGTCGCCGCCGCAGCGCGAGGAATTCGAGAAGACGCACGAGTGCAACTTCGCGATCGGCGTCGCCGGCGTCGGCCGCTTCCGCGTCTCGTGCTTCTACCAGCGCAACCAGGTGGGCATGGTGCTGCGCCGGATCGAGACCAAGATCCCGACGGTGGAGGAGCTGAACCTGCCGCCGATCATCAAGACGCTGGCGATGACCAAGCGCGGCATCATCATCTTCGTCGGCGCGACCGGCACGGGTAAATCGACGTCGCTGGCGGCGATGATCGGCTACCGCAACCAGAATTCGACCGGGCACATCATCACCATCGAGGATCCGATCGAATTCGTGCACAAGCACGAGGGCTGCATCATCACCCAGCGCGAGGTCGGCATCGACACCGACACCTGGGAGAACGCGCTCAAGAACACCCTGCGCCAGGCGCCGGACGTGATCATGATCGGCGAGGTGCGCACCCGCGAGGGCATGGACCACGCCATCGCCTTCGCCGAGACCGGCCACCTGGTGCTGTGCACGCTGCATGCGAACAACGCCAACCAGGCGATGGACCGCATCATCAACTTCTTCCCGGAAGACCGCCGCGGCCAGTTGCTGATGGACCTGTCGCTGAACCTCAAGGGCGTGGTCGCCCAGCAGCTGATCCCGACCCCGGACGGCAAGGGCCGCCGCGTCGCGATGGAGATCCTGCTCGGCACCCCGCTGGTGCAGGACTACCTGCGCGACGGCGAGATCCACAAGCTCAAGGAAGTGATGAAGGAATCCACCAACCTCGGCATGAAGACCTTCGACCAGGCCCTGTTCGAGCTGTACCAGGCCGGCGAGATCTCCTACGAGGATGCCCTGCGCTACGCCGACTCCCAGAACGAGGTGCGCCTGAAGATCAAGCTCGCCCAGGGCGGCGACGCGCGCACGCTGTCGCAGGGGCTGGACGGGGTGGAGATCGCCGAGGTCCGCTGACCGGAACGGTCGAGGCGTAATCCTTGCGCTGGCTTGACGAGCCGGCCCCTGCGGCTGAAGCCGCTCTTGCAACGGCGGGCCGGATCAGGGCCCGGCCTTGCCGGGAAAGGCCGCTTCCCGAGGCGCATGAGAATGGAAACGGTTGGCGAGGCCCCCGACGCCGCGGACCTGATGCTGGTACGCGACTGGCTCGACCCCGGGTCGGCGAGCGCGCTGGTTGAGCGCCTGTTGCACGAATTGCCCTGGCAGGTGCACCGCGTGCGCCTGTTCGGGCGCGAGGTCGATTCGCCGCGCCTGAGCTGCTGGATGGGCGATCCCGGGGCAGCTTATCGCTACTCCGGGGTTCGCCATGAGCCGCATGCCTGGGCCGAAGCGCTGCTTCCGATCCGCGACCGTCTCGTCCGCGAAACCGGGGTCGCGTTCAACAGCGCGCTGGCGAACCTGTATCGCGATGGCCGCGACTGCATGGGCTGGCACAGCGACGACGAGCCGGAGCTGGGCGAGAGGCCGATGATCGCTTCGCTCAGCCTCGGTGCAGCGCGGCGTTTCGTGTTGAAGCATCGGCGTGACCCCGGGCGGAAGCTCGCATTCGAGCTCACGAACGGCAGCCTGCTCGTCATGCGTGGCGACACGCAGGAGGCGTATCGGCACGCGCTGCCGCGGACGGCGAAGCCGGTCGGGCCGCGGATCAACCTGACGTTCCGGCGCATCCTGCCGGACCCGCGTGCGATCACGGAAAACGCAGGCTCGCGGACCTCCAAGGCAAGCCCGTAGGTCGGCCCTACGCGGCCGACGCTAGAGGTTGACGGCGTCGGGGCCGTAGCCCCGACCTACCTCGTTCCTGGCATTTGCGGGCCGGATCAATGAAACCCGCGCCGCCATTGAACGCTCAGCGCCGGACATCCGGATGCGCTTCGCGCTGGTGGGTGTCGCCCGCGACGAGGATCCAGTTCGCCAGTTCCGCGGTGACGGTTTCCAGGCTGCGGGAGAAGGCGTCCACGACCAGGGCGACGTCGGTGCCGGATGCCGGCTGCGCGCGCTGGAAGGTGCGCGAGGCGACGATGCCCTGGTCGATGGTGTGCACCAGCTTGGCGTTGAATTCGATGGTCGCGGCGGGGACGGTGCTGCCGGCGTAGTCGGCCTCGAAGCGGCGCAGGTCGACGACCAGCTTGTAGTCGGCGGTGATGCCGGCGCCCTGGCGCGCGACCGAGGCGATCTTGCCCGAGTCCTCCAGTGCGCGCAGCAGCGCATCCTGCAGCATGTCGGTCGGGGTCTTGGCCCAGTTGGCGCCGCGGTAGACCTGCAGTTCGTCCGGCGTGGGCCGCACCGCGATGCGGAAGCTGTCGATGGCGCGCGCGCCCGAGGGCGGGCTCAGCGACAACTGCCACGAGACGGCCGGCGTGGACGGGTCGATCGCCACGCGTGGATCCGGTGCATAGATCGTGGAGCGCTCGCGTTCGCCGCCGCCGAGGATCGAGCAGCTGGACAGTCCGAGCGCCAGCAGTGCGCCGGCGGCGAGGCGCGCGATGCCGTTCGCGCGCTGGCGTCGTGTCGTGCCCATTCCCGATTCCCGATTCCCGATTCCCGGTCTCATCACGGTTCGAACTCCTTCGGCGCGTCGCGCCCGAGCAGGTAGCGCGACGGGTTGGCGTCGAGCCGGTCGCTGATCCGGCGCAGGTCGCGGATCAGGCTGCGCAGTTCGCCCAGGGTCGGGCCGAGTTGCGACAGGCCGTCGTTGGCGAAGCTGTTGATGGCGGCGCGGTTCTCGTTGAGGATGGTGTCGGCGCCGCGCGCGGCCGAGTCGAGCTTGGTCAGGGTGCCGTCGATCTTGCCGATCAGTTCCGGCAGCTGCTGCGCCAGTTCGCGGTCGAAGGTGTCGAGCGTGCGGTTGGCCGAGGCCATCGTCACCGTCAGCTGCTGGCTGGCGGTGCGTGCGTTGATCAGGATCTCGCGCATGTCCTCGCGCTGTTCGGCGATCGCGCCGGTCATGTTCTGGATGTTGTCGAGCGTGGCGGTGATGCGCTGCACGTTCTCTTCGCTGAGCACCTTGTCCAGGCGCTCGACCAGGCGGTTGGCAGTGTCGGCGATGTTCTGCAGCGCCGAGGCCTCGGTCTGGATCACGGGGATGTCGCCGTCGCCGCGCGGCAGCAGCGCCGGCGCGCCGGGGCTGCCGCCGGTCAGCTGGATGATCGGCGGGCCGGTGAGGCTGGTCATCGACAGCTTCGCGCGTGTGTCCGTCTTTACCGGTGCGTTGGCCTGCAGCCTGAGCCGGGCGATCACCTGGCGTGGGTCGTTGGGCGCCAGCATCAGGTCGTCGACGGTGCCCACGGCGATGCCGTTGTACTGCACGCTGCTGCCCTCGGTGAGGCCGGTGACCGGCTCGCGGAACACCACCTGGTATTCGGTCCAGCTGCGGTCGGACGCGTATTTCGCGGCCCACAGCGCGAACAGCAGTAGGAACAGCGTCACCGCGATGGTGAACGCGCCGATCAGCACGTAGTTGGCCTTGGTTTCCATGCGTCAGGTGTCCTTGGCGGTGGCCGTCGCGTCGCGGGCGGCGCGACCGCGCGGGCCGTGGAAGTACTCGCGGATCCACGGATGCTCGATCTGCTCGATCTCGGCGAGCGGCGCCGCCGCGACGACCTTGCGGTCGGCCAGCACGGCGACACGGTCGCAGATCGCGTACAGCGTGTCGAGGTCGTGGGTGATCAGGAACACGGTCAGCCCCAGCGCCTGCTGCAGGGTGCGGATCAGGCGGTCGAAGGCGGCGGCGCCGATCGGGTCGAGGCCGGCGGTGGGTTCGTCGAGGAACAGCAGCGGCGGGTCCAGCGCCAGCGCGCGCGCCAGCGCCGCGCGCTTGCGCATGCCGCCCGACAGCTGCGAGGGCAGCTTGTCCAGGGCGTCGGCGGGCAGGCCGGCCAGGCGCACCTTCAGCAGCGCCAGTTCGTAGCGCAGCGAGTCGGGCAGGTCCGGGTGGTGCTCCTTCAGCGGCACCTGCACGTTTTCGCCGACGGTCAGCGACGAGAACAGCGCGCCGTCCTGGAACAGCACGCCGGTGTTGCGCTCGATGTGCAGCCGGTCGGCCGGGTCGTCCGAACGCGGGTCGACGCCGAGCACTTCCATTTCGCCGGCATCGGGACGGCGCAGGCCGATCAGCGAGCGCATCAGCACCGACTTGCCGGTGCCGGAGCCGCCGACCACGCCGATGATCTCGCCGCGGCGCACGTCGAGGTCGAGACCGTCGTGCACCGTCTGCGCGCCGAAGCGGTTGACCAGTCCGCGCACGCGGATGACCGGCGCGTCGGCGGGCGCGTTGTCGCAGGCTTCGGCGGGCGTCATCGTGGCCATGTCACCAATCCATGTACATGAACCAGATCGCCGCCATCGCGTCCAGCACGATTACCAGCGAGATCGTCTGCACCACGCTGGAGGTGGTGCGTTCGCCCACCGACTGCGCCGTGCCTTTCACCTGCAGGCCCTCGAGGCAGCCGATCAGGCCGATCACTAGGGCGAACACCGGCGCCTTCGACATGCCGATCAGGAAGTGGCGCAGCTCCATCTCCTGCTCCATGCGCGCCAGGTAGGCCTGCGGCGGGATGTCGAGGCTGAAGGCGCCCACCGACAGGCCGCCGAGCAGGCCCGCGACCATGGCGATGAAGGTCAGCAGCGGCAGCATCACCAGCAGCGCGATCACGCGCGGGATCACCAGCAGTTCGACCGGGTCCAGGCCCAGGGTGCGGATCGCGTCGATCTCTTCGCGGCTGACCATCGCGCCGATCTGCGCGGTGAAGGCGCTGGCGGTGCGGCCGGCGAGCAGGATCGCGGTCAGCAGCACGCCGAACTCGCGCAGGAACGCGATCGACACCAGTTCGACGACGAAGATCGTGGCGCCGAAGTCGGCCAGGATCTGCGAACCGAGGAAGGCGATGACCGCGCCGACGAGGAACGACAGCAGCGCCACCAGCGGCACCGCGTCGAGGCCGACCTGCTCCATGTGGTGGACCGTCGGGGTGAGCCGGAAGCGCCGCGGATCGAGGATCGTGCGCCCGAGCTTGACCAGGGTTTCGCCGAGGAAGCTGACCAGCGCGACGATTTCCTGCGCATTGTCGTGCACCGCGTAGCCGAGCCGCGCCAGCGCCGCGGCGAAGCCGTACTCGCGCTTCGTCTTCGGGCGGTCGTCGTGTACGTCCTCGATCGCGGCGACCAGCGCCAGGTGGTCGTCGCGGAAGCGGAAGGTCTGGTAGTCGAGCCGCCGGCGCTCGGCGTAGCGCAGCAGTTGCAGCACGCCGACCGAATCGAGCCGGTCGACGCCGGAGGCATCGATCGCGCCGATCGACTCGGGCGCTTCGCGCAGCGCCTTGCCGATTTCCCGCGCGTGGTCGAGCGTCCAGCGCCCGCCAAGGCGCAGCAGGGCCGCATCCTGCGGATCGGGCTCGGCAGTGGGGGGGAGGCTGGCGGGCACGGTCATGTCGGGGCGAGGATACAGGCATCGCCGCGCGGACAGCAGGCCGGGCACGTCCGCGCGTGCGCCGTTCCCCCCGGCCATGCGATCCTGTCGCGATGTCCACGACGACGATGCCCGCCACCGCCGCCTACGCCACGCGCATCGCCTTCATCGTCGAGCTGGCCGGGCACCTGCACCGGTACGGGACCACGTCGCAGCGACTGGAAGGCGCGATCGTCTCGGTCGCCCGCCGGCTGGGGCTCGACTGCGAGCCGTGGAGCAACCCGACCGGACTGATCCTGAGCTTCAGCGACCCGCAGCGGCCGCCCGGCGAGAGCGACACCACGCGCGTGATCCGCCTGCCCCCCGGCGAAACCAACCTCTACAAGCTGTGCGAGGCCGACCGGATCGCGGAGGAGGTGGTGGCCGCCCGGCTCGACATCGCCGAAGGCCACGCCGCGCTGCGCGCGCTGGACCGGTCGAGCGGCTGGCGCGGCGATGTGCAGCAGGTGATCGGCTTCGGCCTGGCGGCGGCGAGCGTCGCCGGCCTGCTGCGGCTGCCGTGGCTCGACGTCGCCACCGCGGGCGTGATCGGCATGCTGGTCGGACTGCTGGACCTGTCCGGTCGCGGCCGTCCGCAGATGAAGGAGGCGGGCGACGCGCTCGCCGGCATCGTCGCCGGCGGGCTCGCCGCGCTGGTGGCCAGCTTCGTCGCGCCGCTGAACCTCAATACCGTGGTCATCGCCTCGATGATCGTGCTGATGCCCGGCATGGCACTGACCAACGCCTTCAGCGAACTGACCAGCCAGCACCTGGTTTCGGGGACGGCGCGCTTTGCCGGCGCGATGACCACGCTGCTGAAGCTCACCGTCGGCACGATGATCGCGCTGACCGTGGTGCAGCTGTCGGGACTGGAGCCGCAGGTGCGGGCCTGGCGGCCGCAGACGGCCTGGGTGGAGTGGGGCGCGGTGGTGACCGCGTCGTGGGCGTTCGCGGCGCTGTTCCGCGCCGGGCGCCGCGACTACGTGCTGGTGATGGCGGCGGCGATCGCCGGCTACGCGATTTCGCGCCTGGTGGGGCAGTGGCTGGGCAGTCCTGTCGGCGTGTTCCTGTCGGCGCTGGTCGTCACCGTCGCCGGCAACGGTTACGCGCGCTGGATGAACCGGCCCGGCGCGCTGATCCGCGTGCCCGGCATCATCATGCTGGTGCCCGGCAGCACCAGCCTGCGCAGCCTGCTGGTGGCGGTGCAGCAGCAGGACGTCGGCGCCGGCCAGGACGCAGCGATCACCGTGGTCAACGTGCTGCTGGCGCTGATTGCCGGCCTGCTGATCGGCAACCTGCTGCTGCCGGCGCGGCGGAACCTGTAGGGCGGGTTGCGTCGGCACGGCTTTCGCTGCGTCGCGTCGCCCTGGGGGGGGCGAGAGGCGCTTTGCAACGGAGAAGCCGATCCATCCAGGCGCTTGCAAGGCATCTTCTCCCATGCGAGGGAGCATCGTGGAGCAAAGCCTGTCATTTCGACCGCAGGGAGAAATCTCGTCTCCGGCGCGTGAACAAGATTTCTCCCTGCGGTCGAAATGACAGATTTTCTGGCGCTCGCGAGCGATCCCGGGTGCGAGGAGGTGTATCCAGCCCGGAACCGGACAACGAAAACGCCGGCAACGCCGGCGTTTCCATCGATGCAGCCGGGATGGCCGCGATTACTTCTTGATCAGGAAATCCTCGGGCTTCTTGCCCTTCTTGACCTGCGCCGCCAGCCAGCGCGGCTGCTTGCCGCGGCCGGTCCAGGTTTCGGCGGCATTCGCGGGGTTGCGGTACTTCGGCGGCACCTTGCCGAGCTTGCGGCCCTTGGTCTTGCTGGCCGCCTTCTTCGCGGTGCGGGCCGTTTTCGCGGCCGGTGCCTTGCCGCCGAACAGTTCGGCGACCGTATAGCCTTCCGCGGTGGCGAAATCGACGATCCGCTTGCGGATCGAGGCGATGGGCTTGCGCTTTTTCAGCGCGGTCTTGCGGCGCTTCGCCGCGGAAATCAGCACGTCGAGTTCCCTCGACGAAAGTGCGTTCAAATCGATTGCCATGTGAACAAGCTCCGGAATCTGAAAAGGAATGTCCCGTCCGTGGTACGCGCGCATGATAGTGGAAGAATCGCGACGGGGGAAAAGGCCCGCCAAATGTCAAGCGGGCGTGATGAAGAATATCCGGCGGATTTTTCCCGGATATTCTGATTCATTCCCTTTTGGGATCGATGCCCTGCCGCTTGCGGTTTGGTGCCGAGGGCGAGTTCCGGTTCTGTCGGCAGCGTTCCCGGGATCTGGGGCCTGTCTTCGCAGGAACGGGATCCATGCGATGGTTGGATTTTCCACCTTACGGCGTAGAAGAACGACGTCATCCCCGCGAAGGCGAGGATCCATTTTGCTTTGACGTAAAGACACTGGATCCCCGCCTTCGCGGGGATGACGGTAGAAGTTCGGGGAGATAAACGGCAGAAGTTCGCGGGGATGACGGCAGGAAACCGTGATATTCAAACTCCCGCGATTGCGGAATGGGCCGCGTCCGGGAAGCATCATCCCGCGTTGCAGGGGATCACTCGCCGCGCAGGCGCGACAACAGCGATTCCCGGTCGAGATTCTCCGATTCCGATGCGCTGCGCGCGCGGTATTCGAAGGTGCCGGCCGCCAGGCCGCGTTCGGACACCACGATCCGGTGCGGAATGCCGATCAGTTCGATGTCGGCGAACATCGGGCCCGGGCGCAGGCCGCGGTCGTCGAGCACGGTTTCGATGCCGGCGTCGTTGAGTTCGCGATACAGCGATTCCGCCGCCGCGGACACGTCGGCGTTGCCCTTGGGGTTGATGATGCAGACGGCGGCCCGCCAGGGCGCCATCGGCTCGGGCCAGACGACGCCGGCGTCGTCGTGGTTCTGCTCGATCGCCGCGGCGACGATGCGCGACACGCCGATGCCATAGCAGCCCATCGCCGGATGCACGGCCTTGCCGTTCTCGTCGAGCACGGTGCACTGCATCGCCTCGGAATAGCGGCGGCCAAGCGCGAACACGTGGCCGACCTCGATGCCGCGCGCGAGGCCGAGCACGCCCTTGCCGTCGGGCGAGGGATCGCCGGCGACGACGTTGCGGATGTCGGCGGTCTCGTCGGGTTCGGGCAGGTCGCGGCCCCAGTTCACGCCGGCGAGGTGGAAGCCGTTCTCGTTGGCGCCGACCACGAAATCGGCCATCGCCGCGACGCTGCGGTCGGCGACGACGCGGATCTTCCTGCGCGCGTTCAGCGGACCGAGGAAGCCGGGTTCGGCGCCGAGGTGTTCGAGGATCTCGGCCTCGGTCGCGAGCCGATAGTCGGCCAGGCCGGGCAGCTTGGCCAGCTTGATCTCGTTGACCACGTGGTCGCCGCGCACCAGCGCGAGCACGAACTGCGGGCCGCCCTCGGCGTCCACGCCCATCAGCGCCACCGACTTCACCGTGCGCTGCAGCGCGATGCCGAGCAGGGCGGCGACGTCCTCGCAGGTCTTCTGCACCGGGGTGTCGACCTTGCGCAGGGTTTCGGCCGCGGCGGGGCGCTCGCCGGGCGACACCGCCTCGGCCAGCTCGACGTTGGCCGCGTAGTCGGACCCTTCCGAGAACGCCAGCGCATCCTCGCCGGAGTCGGCCAGCACGTGGAACTCGTGCGAGGCGCTGCCGCCGATCGCGCCGGTGTCGGCGAACACTGCGCGGAACCTCAGCCCGAGCCGGGTGAAGATGCGCGCGTAGGTGTCGTACATGTTGCGGTATTCGCGCTGCAGGTCCTCGTCGGAGACGTGGAACGAGTACGCGTCCTTCATGACGAACTCGCGCGCGCGCATCACCCCGAAGCGCGGGCGGATCTCGTCGCGGAACTTGGTGGTGACCTGGTAGAAATTGACCGGAAGCTGCTTGTAGCTGGCCAGTTCGTTGCGCGCGAAGTCGGTCACCGCCTCCTCGGCGGTCGGGGTGAAGCAGTAATCCTGCTCCTTGCGGTCGCGGATCTTCAGCAACTGCGGGCCGAACTTCTGCCAGCGCCCGGTTTCCTCCCACAGTTCCTTCGGCTGGACCGAGGGCATCGCCATTTCCACCGCGCCGGCGCGGTTCATTTCCTCGCGCACCACCGCCTCGACCTTGCGCAGCACGCGCAGGCCCAGCGGCGACCAGGTGTACAGGCCGGCGGCGAGCTTGCGGACCATGCCGGCCTTGAGCATCAGCTTGTGGCTGACGATCTCGGCGTCGGCGGGCGTTTCCTTCTCGGTGCGGAGGTGGAACTGCGACAGGCGCATCGGCGGGCTCGGGGCGGCGGGACGCGCATTTTGCCATGCGCACCTCCGATCGCATGCCGCGCGGTGGCTCAGCGCGCCTCGGTGACTTCGGGATTGGGGGTGATGACGTTGCGGCGCTCGAGCGAGCCGACGTCGACGACGGTGTATTCGCGGCCTTTCGGCGGGACGTCGGTGATCTGGACGACGCCGTCGGCGTCGCGCCAGCGGTACAGCGCGGGGCCGGCCGCCGTGGCCCCGGAACGGACCGGAGTCGTCGCGGCGGTGCCGGCGGCCTGCGCCTGCGGGGACGGGGCGTCGTCGCGCGTCAGCCACCACGCGAGCACGCCCGCGCCGACCGCGCCCGCGACGATGGCCCAGGCCAGCCGCATCGGGCAGTCCTAGCCCGCGGGCGTGGTGCAGTAGGCCTTCACCGCGGCGTTCGCCAGTTCGAGCTGGCTGGCGCGCTCGGCGTCGTTCAGTGCGCGCCCCGGCTGGCCGTCCTCGCCGGCTTCGTGCACCGGGCGGTCTCCCGTCAGCGCGGTGACGTTGGCGCGCGCGGTGGCGCACTGCGGGCTCTCGGCCTGGGCTTCACCCGGGGCCGCGGCCTGTTGCGCCGCGCTGGCGCCGCTGTTGGTGATCTGGCGCTGCTGGTAGCTGCCCTTGGGCGGCGGCGTCTGCGAATAGTGGGTCACGCCGTTGGCGTCCTTCCACTGGTAGACCTCGCCGGCATGGCCGGCGGAGGCGGCCAGCAGGCACAGGGCGGCAAGCGCCAGGAAGGGAAGGCGGGGCATCGCGTGACTCCTGCGGGGTCGGTCGTGCCGCGATTCCAGCATCGCCCAGCCGCCGACGCAAGCACGGCGCCGTGGAAACGTGAACTGCCGGCAGTGCCACGGGGCCTTTCCGGCGCGCGCCGTCGATGCGGGCCACGGCCGCGGGACGGGCCGATCGTGCTGCGCCCGCAGGCGCTAAACTGGCCCGATGGAGCCCCAGACCCCAATGCCGCCGCGCGGCCGCGGCATCTACCTGCTGCCCAACCTGTTCACCACGGGCGGCCTGTTCGCGGGCTTCTTCGCGATCATCGCCGCATCGCAGGGGCGGTATGGCGCGGCCTGCATCGCGATCTTCGTCGCCGGCGTGCTCGACGGCATCGACGGCCGGGTCGCGCGCCTGACCAACACCCAGAGCGAATTCGGCGTGCAGTACGACTCGCTCGCGGACCTGATCAGCTTCGGCATGGCGCCGGCGCTGGTGATGTACCACTGGGCGCTGATGTCGATGAAGCTCGACGGGGTGACGCTGGGCAAGGTCGGCTGGCTGGCCGCGTTCCTGTACGCGGCCTGCGCGGCGCTGCGGCTGGCGCGCTTCAACAGCCAGGTGGGCACGGTGGACAAGCGCTGGTTCATCGGCCTGGCCAGCCCGGCCGCCGCGGGGCTGATGGCGAGCTTCGTCTGGACCTGCCACGAGCTGGGTTTCGCCGGCGAAGAGCTGCGCTACGGCGCGCTGGCGGTGACCGTGATCGCCGGCCTGCTGATGGTGAGCCGGCTGCGCTACGACAGCTTCAAGGGCAGCGCCAGCGGGCCGAAGGCCGATCGCGTGCCGTTCTTCGCCCTGCTGATCGCGGTCGGTGCGCTGATCGCGCTGTGGGTGGATCCGCCGAAGACGCTGCTGGTGGTATCCACGCTGTATGCGCTGTCGGGCCCGGTGCTGTGGTACTGGCGCCGGCACGACAGCGGGCGGGTGTCGCCGGCGTGAGCTGGGACCCGCTGCAGCGCGAGATCCTCGCGGCGCTGGGGCATATGGTCTATGCCGTGGACGGCGGCGATGCCGCCGCGGTCGCGCCTGAGCCGCCGCCGGCAACGGCTGTCCCGGGGCCGGCGATCGACCCGCTGATGCGCGCGCTGCTGCGTGCCGCCGGGCGCGATGCCGGCGATGGCGAAGCCCTCGCGCTGTGCCGCAGCCTGCTGCCGCCGGGCGGCCTGCGCGACGCCGCCGCGCGCCGCGCCCTGTGGCCACGCCTGCGCGGACTGCGCGCGGGGCCTGCACGGTGAGCGCGGTCGCCGTCGACGCGGGGCGGGCGCAGGCCTCGCTGCGGCCGATGCGCGACGACGACGTCGACGAGGTCATGCGGGTCGAGCTGCGCGCGTATCCGTTCCCGTGGACGGCGGGCATCTTCCGCGACTGCCTGCGCGCGGCGTACCCGGCCTGGGTGCTGCAGGGCGACGCCGGGATCATCGGCTACGGCGTGCTGAGCATCGCCGCCGACGAGGCGCACGTGCTCAACGTCTGCATCGATCCCGTCGAGCAGGGCCAGGGCCACGGCCGCCGCCTGCTGCGCGCCCTGGTGCGGATCGCGCGCGCGCAGGGCGCGCAGCGCGTGTTCCTCGAGGTGCGGCCGTCGAATCCGAATGCGATCGCGCTCTACCACGACGAGGGTTTCAACGAGATCGGCCGGCGTCCGCGCTACTACCCGGCGCACGGCGGGCGCGAGGATGCGATCGTGATGGCGAAGGAACTGCTGGCGGATGAGGTTGCGAGGATGCCCGCGCTCTGATCTCCCCCGGGACGTGCATCCGCCGTGCCCCCGTCTCGATAACCCCGGCAGAATGTCATCCCGAGCGGAGCGAGGGATCTGCTTTTGCCCGCTGCCCGCACATGGCGCGCGGAAGCAGATCCCTCGCTCCGCTCGGGATGACAGGTCTTTTGCCGGGCGCGCTAGGACAGACGTGCGCGCTGCGCGGCAAGCGCGTCGCGCTGCGCGGTCCAGTCTGCGAGGCGCTGGCGCTCCTGCTCGACCACCGCCGGCGGCACCTTGTCGCTGAACTTCGCGAGCTTCGCCTCGCTCTTCTCCCGCTCCGCCGACACCCGGGCGATCTCCCTGTCGAGGCGCGCGCGCTCGGCGTCGAGATCGACCAGGCCTTCCAGCGGCACGAACAGCTTGAGCTCGCCGACCAGGCCGGCGGCGGCCGGGGGTGGGTCGCCGTCGATCGCCTCGACGCGCTCGAGCCGGTTGAGGAAGCGCAGCTGCGAATCGAAGCGCTGCAGGCGCGCAAGCTCGTTCGCGCCGCCGGCCTGCACCAGCAGCGGCACCTGCTTCGTCGGCGACACGCCGAGTTCGCTGCGGATGCGGCGCAGGGCGGTGACCATCTGCTTGAGCCATTCGATGTCGGCTTCGGCCTGCGCGAAGTCGCCGGCCAGGTCCGCCGCCTGCGGGTAGCGCTGCAGCGAGATGGTGTCGCCGTCGACGGCCAGGCGCGGCGCGACCTGGCGCCACAGCTCCTCGGTGACGAAGGGGATCAGCGGATGCAGCAGGCGCAGCAGCGATTCCAGCACGACCAGCAGGGTGTGGCGGGTGCTGTCGGCGGCTTCGGCATCGCTCCCCTGCAGTGCAGGCTTGGCCAGTTCCACGAACCAGTCGCAGTATTCGTTCCAGGCAAACTCGTACAGCGATTGCGCGAGCAGGTCGAAGCGGTAGGCGGCGAAGTGGGCCTCGGCCTCGGCCGCGGTTTTCGCGAGGCGGGAAAGGATCCAGCGCTCCGCGTCGGTGGCGGGCTGCGGAACACCATCCCCACCCAACCCTCCCCTTGAAGGGGAGGGCTTGAAGCCGTCCGTGTTCATCAGCACGAAACGCGTCGCGTTCCACAGCTTGTTGCAGAAGTTCTTGTAGCCCTCGGCGCGGCCGAGGTCGAACTTGATGTCGCGGCCCGGGCCGGCGAGCGCGGCCATGGTGAAGCGCAGCGGGTCGGCGCCATGGGCGATGATGCCGTCGGGAAATTCCTTGCGCGTGGCCTTCTCGATTTTCGGCGCGTCCTTGGGCTTCATCAGGCCGGTGGTGCGCTTGGCGACGAGGGCGTCGGCGCTGATGCCGTCGATGATGTCGAGCGGGTCGAGGATGTTGCCCTTCGACTTCGACATCTTCTGGCCGTCCTTGTCGCGGACCAGGCCGGTCATGTAGACGTCGTCGAACGCGACCTTGCCGGTCAGCGCGTCGGTCATCATCACCATGCGCGCGACCCAGAAGAAGATGATGTCGAAGCCGGTGACCAGCACGCTGGTCGGCAGGAAGTCGTCGAAGCCGCGCTCGCGCATCGCGGCCTCGTCCGGCCAGCCCAGCGTGCTGAACGGCCACAGCGCCGACGAGAACCAGGTTTCGAGCACGTCGCTGTCCTGGCGCAACGGGCGGTCGCCGAGGCCGTGTTTCGCGCGGACTTCGGTCTCGTCGCGCCCGACGTAAACCCTGCCTGCCTCGTCGAACCACGCCGGGATCCGGTGCCCCCACCAGAGCTGGCGGCTGATCGTCCAGTCCTGGATGTTCTCCATCCAGTGGCGGTAGGTGTTGATCCAGTTCGGCGGCACGAACTTCACCGAGCCCGGCTTCCCATCGGCACCTTCGACCAGTTCCATGCCGCGCCGGCCCATGTCGTCCATGCGCACGAACCATTGGTCGGTCAGGTAGGGCTCGATCACCTGGCCGCTGCGGTCGCCGCGCGGGACCTGCAGCTTGTGCGGCCTGGTCTCGACCAGCAGGCCGGCGGCCTCGAGGTCGGCGAGCACGGCCTTGCGTGCCTCGTAGCGGTCGAGGCCGCGGTACTTCTCCGGCGCGTCGTCGTTGACGGTGGCGGTACCGGTGAACAGGTTGATCATCGGCAGGCCGTGGCGCTGGCCCACCGCATAATCGTTGAAGTCGTGCGCGGGCGTGACCTTGACCACGCCGGTGCCGAACTCGCGGTCGACGTAGTCGTCGGCAATCACCGGGATCTCGCGGTCGGTCAGCGGCAGCTTCACGCGCTTGCCGACCAGGTGCGCGTAGCGCTCGTCTTCCGGATGCACCATCACCGCGGTGTCGCCGAGCATGGTTTCCGGGCGGGTGGTGGCGACCGTCAGCGCGCCGCTGCCGTCGGCGAGCGGGTAGGAGATCGACCACAGGAAGCCGTCTTCCTCCTCGCTGACCACCTCCAGGTCGGACACCGCGGTCTGCAGCACCGGGTCCCAGTTCACCAGCCGCTTGCCGCGGTAGATCAGGCCGCGCTCGTACAGCCGCACGAAGGCCTCGATCACCGCCTTCGACGGCCCCTCGTCCATCGTGAACACCTTGCGCGTCCAGTCGCCGGACGTGCCGAGCCGGCGCATCTGCCGCTCGATGGTGTCGCCGGACTGCTGCTTCCACTCCCAGACCCTGGCGATGAAGCCCTCGCGGCCGAGCGAGTCGCGGGTTTCTCCGGTGCCGGCGATGGCGAGGTTGCGGCTGACCACCATTTCGGTGGCGATGCCGGCGTGGTCGGTGCCCATCTGCCACAGCGTGCGGTAGCCGCGCATGCGGTGGTAGCGGACCAGCGCGTCCTGCAGCGTGTGCTGGAAGGCGTGGCCCATGTGCAGGGTGCCGGTGACGTTCGGCGGCGGCAGCAGGATGGTGTAGGCGGGGCCGTCGCCGCGCGGCGCGAACACGCCGGCCGTTTCCCACTCTGCGTAGAGGCGGGATTCGAAGGTGCCGGGGTCGTAGGTGGGGGCGAGGGCTTCGGTGGTCATGGTGTCCGGTGTGTCATTCCGAACGCAGTGAGGAATCTGCTTGTCGCCGGAACATCCGCTTTCGTGGAGCGGATTCCTCGCTGCGCTCGGAATGACAGGAGTTGTGGGTCGCAGGGTGACAAAATTCGTGGATCACATATCGTGTTTGTTGAGCTCGAAGCCGAGCGCCTTGTAGTGCTTCCAGCGTTCGCGCAGCGGTCCGCGCGCGGACTCGTCGGCGGGCACCACCTCCAGCACGCGCTCGAAGCCGCCGGCGACCGGCGCGTCGCGCAGGTTGAGCACCAGCGGGCGCATCGGCGCGTCGACGTCGGGCGTGGCGATCAGGACAGGCGTGTCCTCGTCCTGCACCTCGCGGCCGGCGATCTGGTGGGGGATGAACTCGTCTTCGCCGGTATCCCACAGCAGGTCGTCGAGTTCCTCGGCCTGCGCGGCGTCGCGCGCCAGCACCAGGGTCCACAGGTCCGCGGCCCAGGCCTTGCGCACCAGTTCGCGCACGAGCTTCAGCGGCTCGCCGTGGAAGCGCGGTTTGGCGATGAGGTAGAAGTCGGCGCGGGGCATGTCTGCTCGTAGGAGCGCCTTCAGGCGCGACCCCTCCACGCCGTCCACGGTCTCCGGTCGCGCCTGAAGACGCTCCTGCAGGTGTTCATGCGGTTGCGCGGTCGAGCAGCCACTGCGACAGCAACCCCACCGGCCGCCCTGTCGCCATGCCCATCTTGCCGTCGGTGTTGGCGCTGCCGGCGATGTCCAGGTGCGCCCAGCGCTGGCCGTCGGTGAAGCGCGAGAGGAAGCAGCCGGCGGTGACCGCGCCCGCCCAGCGGCCGCCGATGTTGTAGACGTCGGCGAAGTTGGAGTCGAGCAGGGTCTGGTATTCGTCCCACAGCGGCAGGCGCCAGGCGCGGTCGAACACGGTCTCGCCGGCGGCGAGCAGTTCGCCGGCGAGGTCGTCGTGCTTGCTCATCAGGCCCGAGGCATGGCGGCCGAGCGCGACCATGCAGGCGCCGGTCAGCGTCGCCACGTCCACCAGCGCCTGCGGCTGGAAGCGCTCGGCGTAGGTCAGCGCGTCGCACAGGATCAGCCGGCCCTCGGCGTCGGTGTTGCCGACCTCGATGGTCTTGCCGGACATGCTGGTGATGACGTCGGACGGGCGGTAGGCGTCGCCGTCGATTGCGTTCTCGACCGCCGGCACGATGACCACCAGGTTGATCGGCAGCTGCAGGCCGACCGCGGAGACGAAGGTGCCGAGCACGCTGGCCGCGCCGCACATGTCGTACTTCATCTCCTCGATGCCGCCCTGCGTCTTGAGGTTGACGCCGCCGGTGTCGAAGGTGATGCCCTTGCCGACCAGCACGTAGGGCTTGGCGTCGCCGCCGTTGTTCCACTTGAGCACGACCAGCCGCGGGCGGTTGGCCGAGCCGCGCGCGACCGCGAGCAGCGAGCCCATGCCGAGCTGTTCCATCTGCGCCTCGTCGAGGATCTCCGCCTCGGCCTTGTCGAAGCGCGCGGCGAAGCTCTGCGCCTGTTCGGCGACGTAGGCGGGATTGCAGACGTTCGGCGGCAGGTTGCCCAGCTCGCGCGCGAACTTCACCCCCGCCGCGATCGCCTTGCCCTGCGCCAGCGCCTGCTCGTCCTCGCCCTGCACCGCGAAGGCGGTGATGCCGGCCTCGCTGCGCTTCTTGTTCTTGGCGCCGAGGGTGGCGGTGTAGCGGTAGGCCGCGTGGTCGGCGGCGACCACGGCCTGGCGGATGTTCCAGGCGGCGTCGCGGCCCTTGACCTCGAGTTCGGACAGGGTGAACAGCACGCGCCTGACCGGCCCGGTCCTGAGCGCGCGCACCGCGTCGGCCACGGCCTTGAGGTACTGCGCAACGCCGAACCTGGCCCGGTCGCCGAGGCCGATCACCAGCACCCGCGGCGCGGCGACGCCGGGCAGGTCGTGCGCCAGCAGGGTCTTGCCGGTGGCGCCGGAGATGTCGCCGCGGGTCGCCAGCGCCGCGAGCCGGCCTTCGCCGTCCAGCGCCCGGGCGGCGGGCGTCAGCGTGCCGTCGGAGAAGGCGCCTACCACGACGCAGTCGATGCTGGCGCCGCCGGGGGCGGCGCGGTTCAGGGTGAATTCGAGGGTCATCAATCAGATTCCGAGGTGACTTCCGTACAATCGTCGCCCGGAAAGCGGCCTTCGGGCCCCGGGATCATGTCGATCGCGGCTGCCACGGCGGTCCGGACGCAATGCTCTAGTCTAATCCAAGCCCCCTTAATGCCGAAGCTCGACAGCTACCTGTTCCGCGAATTCGCGCAGACCACGTTCGCGGCCCTGGTGGTGCTGATGATCGTGAGCCTGGGCGCGGTGTTCGCCGACGTCCTGAGCGACATCGTCCGCGGCCGGGTGCCGGCCGGCATGATGCTGGCCCAGCTCGGGCTGCAGGTGCTCAACTACCTGCCGCTGATCCTGCCGCTGGGCCTGATGCTGGGCCTGCTGCTGTCGGTCGGGCGCCTGTACCGCGACAGCGAGATGCCGGTGATCACCTCGATCGGCGTCGGCCCGCGCCGGATGCTGCGCCCGCTGATGCTGCTGGTGGTGCCGTTCGTGCTGATGATCGGCGCCTGTTCGCTGTGGCTGGGGCCGTGGGCGCGGCAGTACTCGCAGCAGATGATCGAGGCCGGCCAGCGCACCCTGCTGGTCGCCGGGCTCGAGGCGGGGCGCTTCGTCGAGCTGCCGGGCGGCGGCGGCGTGGTCTACGCGAACGCGATGTCCAACGACGGCACCTACCTGGGCCGCGTCTTCATCTACCGCCAGGACGAGGGGCGCATGGACATCACCTCGGCCCGCACCGGCACCCTCAACCTCGAGGGCACGACGCGCTACCTGAAGCTGGACGAGGGCTTCCGCGTCGAGGGCCCGATGGACGGCGGCAAGGACTTCCGCCTGATGCGCTATGCCAGCAACGAAGTGCGCCTGCCCGACGCCGAGAGCCGCGACCTGGACAACGACCCGGAGCTGATGTCGACCCCGGCGCTGCTGTCGGACGATCGCCCGGAGGCCAGCGCGCAGCTGCATTTCCGCCTCGCGCCGCCGCTGCTGGCGCTGGCGTTCGCGCTGCTGGCGGTGCCGCTGGCGCGCAGCCCGCCGCGGCAGGCGCGCTGGGGCCGGATCATCCTCGGCCTGCTGGCCTACGTGTTCGGCATCAACCTGATGCTGCTGGGCAGCAACGGACTGGCCAACGGCAAGCTGCCGACGGCGCTGGGCCTGTGGTGGCTGGTGCTGCCGCTGCTGGCGTTCGGTGCGTGGATGTACTTCGGCGACGGGCGCATGAAGCGCTCGCGCAAGGCCAGGACGTGAGGGAGCGGATGCGATGAAGCCGTTCCCCAAGATCCACGACCTGCTGGTCGCGCGCGTGGTCATCGGCACGGTGGTGCTGACCTGGGCAGTGCTGACCGGGCTGGACCTGGTGCTGGCGATGGTCGACGAACTGCGCAGCGTCGGCCAGGGCAACTACGGCTTCTTCGACGCGGTGACCTACATCGCGCACACGCTGCCGCGCCGCGCGTACATGATGTTCCCGACCGCGGCGGTGATCGGTTCGCTGATGGGCCTGGGCCAGCTCGCGGCCAGCTCCGAACTGACCGCCCTGCGCGCGCTCGGCGTCTCGCGCAAGCGGCTGAGCCTGTCGGTCGCGCTGCCGCTGCTGCTGCTGACCGGCCTGATGATGGTCAACGCCGAAACCCTCGGCCCCTGGGCGCAGCGCAGCGCCGACATGATGAAGTCCGCGGCGCGCTCCAAGGACATGATCGTCGCGCAGTACTCGGGCCTGTGGGCGCGCGAGGGCGACACCTTCCTCAATGCCCAGGCCGGGCACGAGCGCGGCGACGAGAACGAGCGCTGGCTGGAGCTCAACGACGTGCGCCTGTTCGAGTTCGACGACGCCGGCCGGCTGTCGTCGATCGCCCACGCGCGCATCGCCGAGCACCGCGATACGGGCTGGCTGCTGCGCGACGTCAAGCGCACCTATTTCGAGGAGCGTACCGTCACCCAGACCGACGTGGCCGAGGAACACTGGGAATCGAGCCTCGACTCCGCCGCGCTGGCCGCGAACGCCAGCAACATCTGGCGCCCGCGCTACATGTCGTCAGCCGAACTGAAGCAGGGCATCGACTATCGCAAGCGCAACCAGCTCGATGCCAGCGAGTTCGAGGAATACTACTGGGGCCACTGGTTCTACCCGCTCAACGTGCTGGCGCTGTGCCTGGCGGCGATTCCCTTCGCCTTCGGCAGCCTGCGCAGCGGCGGCCTCGGCCGGCGCCTGTTCATCGGCGTGGTGTTCGCGCTCGGGTTCTGGCTGCTGCAGACGCAGGTGGTGAAGCTGGCGGCGGTCTACAAGTTCGACTACCGCATCGCCTACCTGGTGCCGCCGGTGATGATGCTCGCGGTGTCCTGGTTCCTGTTCCGACGACGGAGTGGGTGAGGCAAGCCCGTTTGCGCGGCACTGCCGCGCGGGCTTGCCGAACGCCCCGCGCGCTGCGCGGGGCCGGACGAACGGGTGGCGCTTGCGCGGCACTCCCGCGCAGTCAGCCCCCTCCTCCGCTTGCGGGGGAGGGCTGGGGTGGGGGCGCTTTGGCTTTCAACTTGAAGCGCCAGCCTGACCTGACCCACCGATCCGGGCGCTACGCGGCTCCCCCAGCCCCCGCGCATCGCCTCAATCGTCGACCAACTCCCCCCCCGGCAGGAACTGCCAGGTCCGGGTCACGTGCAGGATGTCGACGTTCTCTTCCGTCCTGGGCAGCGGCGAATACGGTTCGGCCAGCTTCGCGATGCGCAGCGCGGCATCGTCGAGCAGCTTGATGCCGCTGGAGCGGATGATGTCGGCGCGCTCGACCGAGCCATCGCGCCGGATCGCCACGCTGATCACGAGTTCGCCGGCCAGCTGCCGCCGTCGCGCCTCGTCGGGATAGTTGAGGTTGCCCACGCGCTGCACGCGGTCGACCCAGTCGCGCAGGTAGCTGGCGTAGGCCCATTCCTGGGTGCTGGCGGAGACGAACTTGCGCTTGGGGCGCTTGGCGTAGCGCTCCGAGCGCAGGTGGATCTCGGCGGCCAGGCGGGCCATGGCGAGGTCGCGCTCGACCCGCTCCGGGCCACGCGGCAGGGCGCTGTCGTCGGCCTGCGGGCGCGCGTCCGCGGTCGGCGTCGGCGCCTCGCCGCGATGGCTGGACACCACGCGCGCCTGCGGCGGAGGCTGCGCATCCGGCGACTGCGCGCGCATCTCGATCGGCGCCACGCCGGGTTCGGCCTGCGCCACCAGTCCGGCCTGGTCGTCGCGCGGGCGCGTGGACCGGTCGTGCTCGCCGCCACCCTGGTTGCTGGCCTGGGCGAGGAAGTCGGCCTGCTTTTGCGTCAGCGGGCTGGTGGTCTCGGTCAGGATCACGTCCAGCGTCGGCAGCACCGGAGCGGCGTCGTCGAGCGCGAAGCCCACGCCCAGCACCAGCATCCCGTGCAGCAGCAGCGACAGCACCATGGTGGCGCTGAGGCGTTCGCGTTCGCCGATGCGCGGCGGGGCGGGGGGGAGGGCGAGGGTGGACACGGAGGGCGTGCTGGGCAATGGGTGGCGGGTCAGTCAGGGCCGGACGCCGGAAGGGCGCCTGTCCCCATTGTCACCTGCCATCCCGCTTCTCGATCGCATCGAACAGCATCCCCGCGATGTTCAGCCCGAACTGCTTGTCCAGCTCCCGGATGCAGGTCGGGCTGGTGACGTTGACCTCGGTCAGCCGGTCGCCGATCACGTCCAGGCCGACGAAGCGCATACCGCGGCGTTTCATCTCCGGCCCCACCTGCGCCGCGATCCAGCGGTCGCTTTCGCTCAGCGGCCGGCCCTCGCCGCGGCCGCCGGCGGCGAGGTTGCCGCGGAATTCGTCGCCCTGCGGGATGCGGGCCAGGCAGTAGTCGACCGGCTCGCCGTCGATCAGCAGGATGCGCTTGTCGCCGTCGACGATCTCGGGCAGGTAGCGCTGCGCCATCGCCAGGTGGCGGCCGCCGCCGGTCAGGGTTTCCAGGATCACGTTGAGGTTGGCCTCGCCGGCCCTGGCGCGGAAGATCGAGCGGCCGCCCATGCCGTCGAGCGGCTTGAGCACGGCATCGCCGTGTTCGGCGACGAAGGCCTTGAGCGTCGCGGCGTCGCGGCTGACCACGGTCGGCGGGCAGCACTGCGGGAACTCGAGCGCGGCCAGCTTCTCGTTCATGTCGCGCAGCCCGCGGGGATCGTTGACCACCTGCGCCCCCTGGCGCTGCGCCGCGCCCAGGATCAGGGTGTCGTGAATGTAGTCGGCGTCAACCGGCGGATCCTTGCGCATCAGCACCACATCGCCGGCGCCCAGCGCACGTTGTGACGGCTGTCCCATTTCAAACCAGCCCGCCGGATCATCGCGGACCGTCAGCGGCGCCAGCCGCGCCTGCGCGGTGCCTTGAATCATGCCAAGGCCGCCCGGCAGCACGTAGTGCAGCGCGTGGCCGCGGCGCTGCGCTTCCAGCAGCATCGCGAAGGTCGAATCCTTGGCGATCCCGATCGATTCGATCGGATCCATCACCACCACGACATCGAGGGACATGTGAACCACCTGTGGCACTTTCTGACAAATGTTAGCAGCCGCTGCGCGTCACTTTCGCCCGTGGAGACGACGGCTTGCGCAATCTTCTTCATGGGAACTTGACAGTCCCGCAGGAGGCTGGAATATACGGCGATCGCGACGATGCGGGCAGTGACCCTGCATCGAGCGCCGGGGGAACGAAGAATGACGCAAGACGATAGTCGCGCCGGCAGCCTCGATGGCCTGCGGGTCATGGTCATCGATGATTCGAAGACCATCCGCCGCACCGCCGAGACGCTGCTCAAGCGCGAGGGCGCCGACGTGGTGACCGCCGTGGACGGCTTCGAGGCGCTCGCCAAGATCGCCGACCAGAAGCCGCAGATCATCTTCGTGGACATCATGATGCCGCGCCTGGACGGCTACCAGACCTGCGCGCTGATCAAGAACAACCAGCTGTTCAAGGGCACGCCGGTGATCATGCTCTCGTCCAAGGACGGGCTGTTCGACAAGGCGCGCGGGCGCATCGTGGGCTCCGAGCAGTACGTCACCAAGCCATTCACGCGCGAGGAGCTCCTCGACGCGATCCGTACCCATGTCAAGGCGTGAAGGGGGAACCGCCATGGCTCGAATCCTGATCATCGAGGACTCACCGACCGACACGGCGGTGCTGACCCAGGTGCTTGAACGCAACGGCCACCAGGTGCTGGCCTCGACCAGCGCCGAGGACGGCATCGAGGTATGCAAGCGCGAGAAGCCCGACCTGGTGCTGATGGACGTCGTGCTCCCGGGCATGAACGGCTTCCAGGCCACGCGCGCGCTCGCCCGCGACGCCGGCACCAAGGAGATCCCGGTGCTGATCGTCAGCACCAAGGGCATGGAGACCGACCAGGCCTGGGGCATGCGCCAGGGCGCCAAGGGCTATCTTGTCAAGCCGCCGAAGGAAGACGTGCTGATCGGCGAGATCAACCGCCTGCTGGGGACGGCGGGATGAACCAGCGTCGCGACCCGTTCGCGATGCTGCTCGACTTCGAGCAGCGCAGCCTCGCGCACGCCGCGGGCCTGCCGGAGCAGTTCGACGCGCCGGGCCTGTGGCGCGGCGTCGGCTACCGCATCGGCGTGCGCCGGCTGGCGTCCGGGTTCGACGAGGTGCTGGAAATCCTGCCGCTGCCGCAGATCACGCCGGTGCCCGGCGCGCAGGCGTGGATGCTCGGCGTCGGCAACGTCCGCGGCAGCCTGCTGCCGATCGTCGACCTCAAGCAGTTCCTCGAGGGCGAGCGCACCGTGCTGCACGAGACGCAGCGGGTGCTGATCGTGCGCCAGCCCGACGGCGACGTCGCGGTCACGATCGACGAGCTGTACGGGCAGCGCAGCTTCCAGGAAGAGCAGCAGATCGAGCCGGAGGCGCTCGCCGAAGGCCGCTACGGGCATTTCGTCGAACGCGCCTACCGGTTCGCCGACCAGAACTGGGGCGTGTTCAGCCTGAGCAAGCTGGCACGGACACCGGAATTCAGACAAGCCGCGGCCTGACGGTCGCGTCCAGCAAGACAGAGCAGGGGCAGGGGTAAGAGCATGAGCACAGTAGTCGATTCGATCGCAGGCAAGGGTCGCGGACTGGGAAGCAACTTCTGGATCGCGGCGCTGGTCACCACGCTCGTGATCTTCGGTGCCAACACCGGTTACGCGGGCTGGAAGGCGGCGCGGCTGGGCGGCGCGAGCACCGCGGCCTCGAGCCTGCAGGTGAATTCGCAGCGCCTGGCCAACCAGGGCCGGGAAGCGGTGGCCGGCAGCCCCGCGGCCTTCGACGCCTTCAAGGACACCAAGGCGCAGATCGACCGCGACGTGCAGCAGCTGAACGCGAACTTCGGCGACACGGCGGGCGTCTCCGGCCCGATCCGCACTGTCACCGAGACCTGGACCCCACTGGCGCAGAGCGCCGAGCAGGTGGCCGCGAGCCAGGCGGCGGTGAGCGGCTTCGCAGAGAACGCCAACCGCTTCAGCCAGGCGGTGCCGCAGCTGCAGGCGCAGCTCGACGAACTGGTGCGCGCGATGTCCTCGAGCGGTTCGCCGGCCTCGCAGGTCTACATCGCGCTGCGCCAGAACGTGCTGGCGGGCAACATGGCGCGCCGCGTCACCGAAATCCAGGCCGGCGGCAGCGGCGCGGCCATCGCCGGCGACGCGCTGTCGCGCGACGTGGGCGTGTTCGAGCAGGTGCTCGAGGGCCTGCGCGCGGGCGACCAGGCGATGAACGTGCAGCCGCTGTCCAACGCCGGCGCGGTCGCGGCGCTGGGCCAGGCGTCCACGCGCTGGGAGGAGATGAAGAAGGACCTGGAGGCGATCATCGCCAGCGCCCCGAGCCTGTTCCAGGCGCAGGCCGCGTCCGCGGCGCTGACCGGCGGCTCGGACAAGCTGCTCTCGGACAGCCAGAACCTGTTCTCGGCGTTCACAGCCTTCGGTTCGCTCAAGGACACCAGCGTCCTGGGCAACGTCTGGATCAGCATCATAAGCGGCCTGCTGGCGATCATCGCCATCGGCGGCCTGCTGTGGTCGTTGAACCGCGCGCAGCGCAAGCGGTTCGAGGACACGATGGAACTCAACAACCGCAACCAGGAGGCGATCATGCGCCTGCTGGACGAAATCGGCGCGCTCGCCGAGAACGACCTGACGGTGAAGGCGACGGTGACCGAGGACATGACCGGCGCCATCGCGGACTCGATCAACTTCGCGGTCGAGAACCTGCGCGACCTGGTGGGCACGATCAACGACACCTCGGCGCAGGTGGCCTCCAGCGCGCAGGAAACGCAGGCCACCGCCATGCACCTGGCCGAGGCCGCCGAGCACCAGGCGCAGGAGATCAACTCCGCTTCCAACCGCATCACCGAAATCGCCTCGAGCATTGACCAGGTGTCGCGCAACTCGGCCGAGTCGGCCGACGTGGCGCAGCGCTCGGTGCAGATCGCGACCAAGGGCGCGGGCGTGGTGCGCGAGACGATCGCCGGCATGGACTCGATCCGCGACCAGATCCAGGAAACCTCGAAGCGCATCAAGCGCCTGGGCGAAAGCTCGCAGGAAATCGGCTCGATCGTGGAACTGATCAACGACATCTCCGAGCAGACCAACATCCTCGCGCTGAACGCGGCCATCCAGGCGGCGTCGGCGGGCGAGGCGGGCCGCGGCTTCGCGGTGGTGGCCGACGAAGTGCAGCGACTGGCCGAACGCGCTTCCAACGCCACCAAGCGCATCGAGACGCTGGTGCAGACGATTCAGTCCGACACCAACGAAGCGGTCAGCTCGATGGAACAGACGACCTCGGAAGTGGTCGCCGGTGCGCGCCTGGCCGAGGACGCCGGCACCGCGCTGGGCGAGATCGAAAACGTGTCGAGCAACCTCGCGCACCTGATTCTCGGCATCTCCACCGCGGCCAAGCAGCAGTCCGCGGCGGCGAGCAACATCACCGAGACCATGAACACGATCCAGTCCATCACCGCGCAGACCTCGCAGGGCGCGAACCAGACGGCGCAGTCGATCGGAAACCTCGCGCAGCTGGCCGCCAACCTGCGTCGTTCGGTCGCCGACTTCAAGCTGCCGGCCTGAGCACGGAGCCAGGGGACGGGATGAACGCGACGACGACCGGCCGCAGGCGGGCGCACGCAGGCATGCGCGGAGGGCGGCGATGACCGCGCTGCGCGAGGCCCTCGACCACACCGCGCTCGGCTGGATCAAGCCCGAGCTCGACGAAACCCTGCGCCTGGCCAAGGCCGAGCTCGAGGACTACGCCGAGGACCCGGCCGACGTCAGCCGGATGCGGCTGTGCGCCGGCTACCTGCACCAGGTGCAGGGCACGCTGCGCATGGTCGAGCTGTATGCGCCGGCGATGGTCGCCGAGGAGATGGAGCAGGTTGCCCTGGCGCTGCACGCCGGCACCATCGGCGACCGCGACGGCGCCTGCGCCACGCTGCTGCGCGGCATCGTGCTGCTGCCCGACTACCTCGAACGCCTGCAGGGCGGGCACCGCGACATCCCGATCGTGCTGCTGCCGCTGCTCAACGAACTACGCGCCGCGCGCGGCGAAAGCGGGCTCAGCGAGAGCGTGCTGTTCGCGCCCGACCTGGAGCGTCCGCTGCCGGGCGCGATCGCGACCGCGCTCGACGTGCCCGCGTCCAACGACGACGCGCTGCCGCTGCTCGAAGCGCTGCAGCAGGCGATCGCCGGCTGGCGCGACGATGCCGCCGATCAGGCCTCGCTGGCGCCGCTGGTGCCGGCGGTGGACGCGCTGCTGCCGCACGTGCGCCAGGTACCGGTGCGGCGGATGCTGTGGGTGGCCTCGAACGTCGCCCGCGCGCTCGCCGACGGTGCGCTGCCGGCGTCGACCGGCCTGCGCAAGGTCTTCACGGGCGTCGAGCGCGAGGCGCGCCGCGGCCTGCTCGACCACGACGGGTTTGCAGAAGTGCGCGGCGAGGCGGCGCAGGAGCCGACGCGCCAGCTGCTGTACCACGTCGCCCACCACGAGGGCGACCATCCCGCGCTGCAGGAACTCAGGCAGGTCTTCGAACTCGACGCCGCGCTGCCGACGCAATCGGAACTCGAACATGCCCAGGGCAGCATCAGCGGCCGCAACCGCGCGCTGCTCGATACCGTCTCGGCCGCGGTGAAGGACGACCTGCTGCACGTCAAAGACGCGCTCGACCTGCACCTGCGCACCGGCGCCAGCGACCTGTCGGCGCTGCAGCCGCACGCGGAGACCCTCGGCCGCGTCGCAGACACGCTCGGCATGCTCGGCCTCGGCGTCGCGCGCAAGGTGGTGCAACAGCAGCGCGACGCGATGCAGGCGATCCTCGACGGCACCGTCGCGGCCAACGAGGACGCGCTGCTGGACGTCGCCGGCGCGCTGCTGTACGTCGACGCCACGCTCGACGACCAGGTGGCGCGGCTGGGTTCGGCCGAACCCACGGGCGCGCAGGCGGAAAACGAACTGTTCGCCGGCGAGACGCGGCAGGTGGTCGACACCATCGTGCGCGAGGCGATCGCCAACTTCGTGCAGGCGCGCCAGGCGCTGGTGGCGTTCGTCGAGACCAGCTGGCAGCACGAGCAGCTGTCCGAGGTGCCGCGCCTGCTGGACGAGGTGTCCGGCGCGCTGCGGATGATGGAGCTGTCCCTGCCCGCGGACTACCTGGTCGCGGTCAGCCGCTACACCGAGAACGAACTGATCAACCGCCAGCGCGTGCCCAACGGCCGCCAGCTGGACACCCTGGCCGATGCGCTCGCCAGCCTCGAGTACTACCTCGAAGCCCTGCGCGAGCAGCGCGGCAACCGCGACGAGATTCTCGACATCGCGCGCAACAGCCTCGAATCGCTGGGCTACTGGCCGCTGCCGCAGGTGGTGGCACCCGCCGCCGCTGCCGTGGTCGAAGTGCCTGCCGCGGTGGAAGCGCCGGCCGCGGAAGAGGTCGCGCCCGCGCCCGAGGCCCCGCAGGCACCGGCCCCGCCCGCCGCTGAATCGCCCGCGAAACCGGCCGGGCCGGTCGTCGGCGGCTTCGAATCGGTCGGCGAGGAGATCGACGAGGAAATCCGCGAGGTGTTCCTCGAGGAATTCGCCGAGGAGATCGACAACCTCGACGCGCTGCTGCCGCAGTGGCGCGCCGCGCCCGAGGACATGGAAAAGCTGCGGCCGATCCGCCGCGTGTTCCATACCCTCAAGGGCAGCGGCCGCCTGGTCGGCGCGCGCACGCTGGGCGAATTCAGCTGGAAGATCGAGAGCATGCTCAACCGCGTGCTCGACGGATCGCGCCCGCCGAGCGAGGCGGTGATCGCGATGGTCGACCGCGCGTTCTACACCCTGCCGGAGCTGCAGGCCGCGCTGCGCGGCGAGAGCAGCGTCACCACCGACCTCGAACCGCTGCAGGACGCCGCCGATCGGATCGCGGCCGGCGAGGAGGTGATGCCGCCCGAGGTCGTGGTGCCGTCGGCGCTGCTGCCGGCGGACGCGGTGGAGGAAGCCCCGGAACCGGCGACGGTCGAACTGGCAGAGGCGGGCCAGCCGATGGCGGCCGTGCCGGCGAAGATCGACGCGCTGCTGCTCGAGATCCTCGACGCCGAGGTGGACGGGCACCTGCAGACGATCGACGCCTGGCTGGCGCAGGCACGCGGTGGCGATGCGCAGGGCAGCGACGGCCTGCTGCGCGCGCTGCACACGATGAACGGCGCGTTCGCCATGACCGAAGTTCCGGTCATCAACAGCGTCCTCGGACCGGCGGAACACTACGCGCGGCGCCTGCTGGCCGCACGCGCGGCCGCCGCGCCCGAGGGCGTCGACGCGATCGCCGAACTGGCCGACGTGGTCCGCGGCACCATCGACACGCTGAAGCAGCCCGCGCCCGCGCTGGTGGCGCAGGATGCCCTGGCGTCCCGGCTCGTCGCGCTGCGCGACAGCCTGCCGGAAGCCTCCAGCGGGCTGGCGGCGCTGGTCGATGCGCAGGCGCTGGAAGAAGCGGCGGCCATGCCGGAGACCCCGGTCGCTGCCGACGACGTCGCGCTGACGACCGACGACCTGAGCGCGTATGGCGGTTTCATCGCGGGCGGCCTGCCCGGCGAAGAAGCCGAGCGTCTCGAAGCCGAACGCCTCGAAGCTGAGCGTCTCGAAGCCGAACGCGTCGAAGCCGAACGTCTCGAAACCGAACGCCTCGAAGCCGAACGCCTCGAAGCCGAACGCGTCGAAGCCGAGCGCGTCGAAGCCGAGCGCGTCGAAGCCGAGCGCGTCGAAGCCGAGCGCGTCGAAGCCGAGCGCGTCGAAGCCGAGCGCGTCGAAGCCGAGCGCGTCGAAGCCGAGCGCGTCGAAGCCGAGCGCGTCGAAGCCGAGCGCGTCGAAGCCGAGCGCGTCGAAGCCGAGCGCGTCGAAGCCGAGCGCGTCGAAGCCGAGCGCGTCGAAGCCGAGCGTCTCGAAGCCGAGCGTCTCGAAGCCGAACGCCTCGAAGCCGAGCGCCTCGAAGCCGAGCGCGTCGAAGCCGAGCGCCTCGAAGCCGAGCGCCTCGAAGTCGAGCGTCTCGAAGCCGAACGCGTCGAAGCCGAGCGCCTCGAAGCCGAACGTCTCGAAGCCGAACGTCTCGAAGCAGAACGTCTCGAAACCGAACGCCTCGAAGCCGAGCAGGAAGCTGAAGCCGCGGCCGAAGAAGCCCGGCCTTCGGTCGATCCCGCCGTCGCCGCGTTGCTCGCGCGCGTGCTGGCCAGCGAGCAACCGGACGAGGCCCTGGACACGTCCAAGCTCGACACCGAGCTGCTGGACATCTTCGTCGAGGAGGCCAGCGACCTGCTCGACCATTCCGATGGCCTGCTGGCGCAGCTGCGCCAGTCGCCGGACGCGCGCGAACCGCTGATCGGCCTGCAGCGCGACCTGCACACGATCAAGGGCGGCGCGCGCATGGCCGGCGTGTTCACCATCGGCGAGCTCGGCCATGCGATGGAATCGCTGCTCGAGGCGGTGGTCGAACAGCGCTGCGAGCTCGACCGCACCGGCATCGGCCTGCTCGAGGGCGGCTTCGACCGCCTGCATGCGCTGGTGACGCGCGTCGGCGAGCGTCGCGCGATCGCGATGCCGCAGGCGCTGATCGACGCCTTCAATGCCCTGGCCCGTGGCCGGCCGCTGCTGGCGGAGGACGCTGCGGACGGCGAGTCCGCGACGCCGCAGCCGAAGCCGGAACTGGTGCCGCTGTCGGGTCCGATCCAGGACCTGATGCTGGACGACGACACCGCCATCCGCGCGCCGCAGGAGCAGGTGCGCATCCGCGCCGACCTGCTCGACCGCCTGGTCAACTACGCCGGCGAAGTGGCGATCTACCGCGCGCGCCTGGAGCAGCAGCTGGGTGCGTTCCGCGCGGCGATGAACGAAATGGAGCAGACCAACACGCGTCTGCGCGACCAGCTGCGCCGCCTCGACATCGAGACCGAGGCGCAGATCATCGCCCGCTTCCAGCGCGAGGGCGACGCCGGCGACGCCTCGTTCGACCCGCTGGAGCTCGACCGCTTCTCGACCCTGCAGCAGCTCTCGCGCGCGCTCGGCGAGTCCGCGGCCGACATGGCCAGCCTGCAGCAGACCCTCGACGACCTGACCCGCCAGTACGAAACCCTGCTGCTGCAGCAGTCGCGCGTCAGCTCCGAGCTGCAGGAAGGCCTCATGCGCACGCGCATGGTGCCGTTCGATGCACTGGTGCCGCGCCTGCGCCGCGTGCTGCGCCAGGCCGCTTCCGAAACCGGCAAGCAGGTGCAGCTCAAGCTCGACGGCAGCCAGGGCGAGCTCGACCGCAACGTGCTCGAGCGCATGACCGCGCCGCTGGAACACATGCTGCGCAACGCGGTCGCGCACGGCATCGAAGCGCCGGACAAGCGCCGCAAGGCGAAGAAGTCCGAGGAAGGCACGGTCCGCATCGCGGTGCGCCGCGAAGGTTCGGAAGTCGTGCTGGAAGTCGGCGACGACGGTTCCGGCCTGGACCGCGGCGCGATCCGCCGCCGCGCCGAGGAGCGCGGACTGGTCCGCCAGGGCGCGGTGCTCAGCGACAGCGACCTCGACGCGCTGATCTTCGAGCCGGGCTTCTCGACGGCCGACGAAGTCAGCCGCCTGGCCGGCCGCGGCGTCGGCATGGACGTGGTCGCCAGCGAAGTGCGCCAGCTCGGCGGCTCGCTCGACATCGCCACGCGCCGGAAGGAAGGCACCACCTTCACCCTGCGCCTGCCGCAGACGCTCGCGGTCACGCAGGCGGTGTTCGTGCGCATCGGCGAAACCCAGTTCGCGGTGCCGATCGCCTCGGTCCGCGGCGTCGGCCGCATCGAGCGCGACCGCCTCGGCGACCGCGAAACCGCCTACGCCTACGGCGGCGAGGACTACGCGCTGCACGATCTCGGCCAGCTGGTCGGCCATGCCCCGGCCAGGGCCGAGGGCCACCTGCAGATGCCGCTGCTGCTGGTCCGCTCCGGCGAACTGCGCGCGGCGGTCGCGATCGACGAGATCATCGGCAGCCGCGAGATCGTGGTGAAGCCGGTGGGCCCGCAGGTCGCGTCGATCCCGGGCATCTTCGGCGCCACGATCATGGGCGACGGCAGCGTCGTGGTGATCCTCGACGTCGCGCCGCTGGCGCGCCGCCACGCGGTGATGCCGCGCGAGATCGCGCCCGAGGCGCCGGCGGCGGAACAGCGCCCGGTGCCGCTGGTGATGGTGGTCGACGACTCGGTGACGATGCGCAAGGTCACCGGCCGCGTGCTCGAACGCCACAACTTTGAGGTGCTGACCGCGAAGGACGGCCTCGACGCGCTGGAGCGGATGGACGAGCGCGTGCCCGACCTGATGCTGCTCGACATCGAGATGCCGCGCATGGACGGCTACGAGCTGGCCAAGCACATGAAGGCCGATCCGCGCCTGCGCGACGTGCTGATCATGATGATCACCTCGCGAACCGGAGAAAAGCACCGTCAGCGCGCGTTCGACCTTGGCGTGGACCGCTACCTCGGCAAGCCCTACCAGGAGCCCGAGCTGATGCGCAACGTCAACGAACTGCTGAAGGTGTCGCATGGCCGTGACTGAGGGCACGCCGCGCGTGGCCCTGCTGGCGCGCGCCGGCGAGGCCTGCGAGCGGATCGGCAGCGCACTGCGCGAGGCCGGGGCCGACGTGGTGCTGGTCGCCGACCCGCTGCAGGCCGATCCCGAGCAGGTCCGCGGCGCGGCGCCGGAGGCGATCCTGGTCGCGCTGGACCCCGCGATCGAGGATGCGATCGAGCGCTATGGCGAGGTGCTGGCCGATCCCGGCTACATGGTGATCTTCGAGGAGGCCGAGCAGGCCGCGCAGCGCACCGGCTGGGACGCGGCGCGCTGGCTGCGCCACCTTTCGGCCAAGCTGCACCGCCACCAGGACGTCCTGCCGGCCGGTGCCGAAGCCGAGGAAGACTTGCATCCGACGCCGGGCCCGCTGCAGGCGAACGCGGCCGCGGTCGACTTTGAGGAAGCGATCGTGGCGTTCACCGACGAAGCGCAGCAGCGAGCGGAGGATGTTCCCGGCGACAGCGGCCTGGAAGGGCTGGTCGGGCAGGCCCCGCCGAGGCAGGACGACACGCCGGCCGTGGACGCGGCGGCCGCGGTCGTCGTCGAAACCGGCGGGACGATCGAGGAAGCCGTGGTGGTCGAAACGGACACGACGATCGAGGAGGCCATCGTCGTCGAAGCGGACACGACGGTCGAGGCGGCCGTCATCATCGAAGCGGCTGACGAACCGGAACTCGACGGACCCGCGCTCGCGGAAGCGGACGACATCGATTTCAATCCCGAACCGGTTGCGCTGACCCTGGACGCCGATGAGGGTGACGCCGGACTGGACGAACTGGCCTTCGATCCCGAGCGCTTCAACCGCGCCGGAGAGGCGGAGCAGGCGCCTACGGGGATCGAGGCCTTCCTCGCCGAGCGAATCGCGCAAGCGCCTGCCGACGAGGAGGACGTGCCCGCGCCGGCCGCGGAGGCTGCCGCCACGCCGGAGCCCCCCGTCGCCAAACCGGACTTTTCGGGACTGAGCCTGGCCGAGGACGATCTCCAGCCAGCGCCGGCGGCGGGCGATGCCGACCGGCCGAAGCCGGCCTTCGACCTCGATGCGCTCGGCAGCGGCCTGTCGCTGGCCGACCCGGACAGCTACGGCCACGGCCCGGTGCGCGGCGCGGTGCTGATCGAGGCCGGGCTCGGCGGGCCGGATGCCGTCCGCCAGCTGCTGGCCGCGATCCCGGAAGGCTTTCCCAGGCCGATCCTGATCCGACTGCCGCTGGAAGGCGGGCGCTACGACCGGCTGGTCAAGCAGATGACGCGCGCGACCTCGGCGCCGGTCGCCGTGGCCGAAGCCGGAGAGCCGGTGCAGGCGGGCAGCATCTATTTCGTGCCGCCGGAACTGGGCATCAAGGCCGCGCCCCGGGGTTGGACGTTCGATCCGTCGCTGCCGTTCGAGCCGGCCGCCATCCTCTCCGCGGACGACAGCGCGGTGCTGTTCCTCAGCGGCGCTGATGCGGCGCTGGTGGCGGACGTGACCGGCGGCGAGTGGGCGGGCGGCCTCGTGCTCGGACAGACGCCGGACGATGGCTGCTACGACCCGGCGGCCGCGCAGGCGGCGATCGCCGCGGGCGCCGCGCACGCAACGCCGGCGAAGCTGGCGACCATGCTGCTGGACCGTTGGCCGACGCCCGGTTACCGGCCCGACAACGATCCAAGCGGGATGCTGCAGCCATGAGCACAACCACCACCGACATCCGCGCGGTGCTGATCCAGACCGAAGCGGCGCGCCTGCTGCTGCCGAACGCGACCATTTCCGAAGTGCTGTCGTACGCCGAACCCGATCCGGTCGCCGACGCACCCGACTGGCTGCTCGGCACCATCCGCTGGCGCGGCTGGCGCCTGCCGCTGGTGGCGTTCGCGCCGCTGAGCGGGCAGGGCCCGGAGCAGGGCGGCCTCGGGCACAAGGTGATCGTGCTCAAGACCCTCGGCGGGCAGGCGACGCTGCCGTTCTTCGCCCTGCTGACCAAGGGCTTCCCGCGGCTGGTGACGGTCTCGCGCGACCGCCTGTCCACGATCGAGGAAGACGCCGCGCCGGCGACCGGCGTACGCGCACAGGTCAACTTCAACGACGAACCCGCGCTGATCCCCGACATCGACGGCATCGAACAGGCGATCCGCCAGGCAATGGCGGCATAGGGCGGGCCTCGGCCCGCCGATCGATCCACGCGACCGACGCCGGATGGCGAGGGCGTCGGGGCCGTAGCCCCGACCTACGCCCGGATCAATCGCCGCGCAGATCGCCATGCAGCGCCTGCAGCGCGGCGATCGCCGCGAGCCCCGCGGTCTCGGTGCGCAGGATCCGCGGGCCGAGCCCGAGTCCTTCGAAACCCGCCGCCTGCAGCTGCCCGCGATCGCGCGGCGACCAGCCGCCTTCCGGCCCGATCGCGATGGCGATGGCGATGCGGGCGCCGGCGTCGCCCGTGGCCGGCAGCGCCAGTGACGACAGGCCGTGGGGCCCGGCCGGATCGAGGGTCAGCTTCAGCGCGGCGGAGTCCGCATGCGCCGCGACGGCCGCGATCGCCGCCGGATCGGCAACCTCCGGAACGCGCGCCCGCCCGCACTGCTCGCAGGCCGAGGCCACGACGCTGCGCCAGTGCGCGAGCCGCTTTTCCATCCGCGCACCGTCGAGCCGCACCTCGGTGCGTTCGGCCTCCACCGGCACGATCCGCGCCACGCCCAGCTCGGTGGCCTTCTGCAGGATCAGGTCCATCTTCTCGCCGCGGGCGATGCCCTGCAGCAGGGTGATGCGCAGCGGCGATTCGTTGTCGACCGCCTGCCTGGCGTGCACTTCGACCAGCGTCTCGCGCTTGCCGGCCGCCACGATCCGCGCGGGGTAGTCGTGGCCGTCGCCGTTGAACAGCACGCAGTCGTCGCCTTCGCGCAGGCGCAGCACGCGGACCAGGTGCGCGGCCGCGGCCTCGGGCAGCGCCAGGCGTGCGCCGATCGCCAGCGGCGCGCCGACGAAGGCCCGGATCACGCGCATGCGCTGGCCTCGCGGATCGCGGCGGCGGTGGTCTCGGCGAGCAGCGCAAGCTGCGCGTCGTCGACGCAGTACGGCGGCATCCAGTACAGCACGTCGCCGAGCGGACGCAGCAGCACGCCGCGCTCGAGCGCGGCGCGATAGGCGCGCAGGCCGATCCGCAGCGCCGGATCGAAGGGCGTGCGCCGGTCGCCGTCCCGCGCGAGTTCGAACGCGAGGATCATCCCCGTCTGGCGCACGTCGGCGACATGCGGGAGTTTCGCGATCGGTTCCGCCAGCGCGCGCATCCTCGCCGCGGTGCCGCGGTTGCGCGCCAGCACGTCGTCGGCCTCGAAGATGTCCAGCGACGCCAGCGCGGCGGCACAGGCCAGCGGGTTGCCGGTGTAGCTGTGCGAGTGCAGGAAGGCGCGCTCGCGCGAGTCGTCGAGGAAGCCGTCGTAGATCGCCTGCGTCGCCAGCACCGCGGCCAGCGGCAGGAAGCCGCCGGTCAGGCCCTTGGACAGGCACAGCAGGTCCGGCTGCACGCCGGCCTGTTCGCAGGCGAACATCGTGCCGGTGCGGCCGAAGCCGACCGCGATCTCGTCGGCGACCAGGAAGATGCCGTGCACGTCGCACAGCTCGCGCACCCGGCGCAGGTACGCCGGATGGTGCATGCGCATGCCGCCGGCGCACTGCACCAGCGGCTCCAGCACCAGCGCGCAGACCTCGCCGGCATGCTCGTCGAGCAGGTGGGCGAGCGCATCGGCGGCGTCGTTGGCGCAGCCTTCCGCACTCTGGCCGTCGCGGGCGAGGTACGCATCGGGCGAGGGTGCGAAGATCGCATCCATCAGCAGCGGCGCGTAGATGCGCCGGTACAGCGGGATGTCGCCCACCGACAGCGCGCCGATCGTCTCGCCGTGGTAGCCGTTGTGCAGCGCCACGAACTTCGTGCGCCGTGGTTCGTCGCCGCGGTTGCGGAACCAGTGGAACGCCATCTTCAGCGCGACCTCGATCCCGGCCGAACCGTTGTCGGCGTAGAACACCTTGGCCAGCGGTGCGCGGCCGGCCTCGCGCGGCGCGATCGCCAGCAGGCGCTCGGCCAGTTCCACCGCCGGCGGGTGCGAACAGCCGGCGAGGATCACCTGCTCCAGCGTGCGCGCCTGGCGGGCGACGGCCTCGGCGATGCGCGGCTCGGCGTGGCCGTGCAGGTTGACCCACCAGCTGCTGACGGCGTCGAGGTAGCGCCGCCCGTCCTGCCCGACCAGCCAGGCGCCGTCGCCGCGTGCCACCGGCAGCAGCGGCAGCACGTTGCGGCCCTCGATCGTTTGATGCTCGCGCATCTGCGTGCAGGGGTGCCAGAGCACGGCGAGGTCGCGCGAACGCCAGCGCTCGGCGTCGTCTAGAATGGCGTCATCGTGAGTCGACATCCCACCATTATCGCCCGTGGCCAGGCCGGGGCGGCGCCGTGACGCGCCGCCTGCCCACGATCCACGGCATCACCGAGCACGACGCCGGCCCCTACCGCATGGAGCGACTGGACCTGGAGTTCAGCAACGGCGAGCGCCGCCAGTTCGAGCGCCTGCGCGGGCGTGGCCACGGCGCGGTGGCGGTGGTGCCGCTGCTCGACGACGACACCGTGCTGCTGGTGCGCGAATACGCCGCCGGCCTGCACCGCTACGAGCTGGGCCTGGTCAAGGGCCGGATCGACGCCGGCGAAACGCCGCTGCAGGCCGCCGACCGCGAGTTGAAGGAGGAGGCCGGCTACGGCGCGCGCCGGCTCGACGTGGTGCGCACGCTGACCCTGGCCCCGGTCTACATGAGCCACGAAACCACGGTGGTGCTGGCGCGCGACCTGTACCCCGAACGCCTGCCCGGCGACGAGCCGGAAGAACTGGAAGTGGTGCCGTGGAAACTCGACGCGCTCGGCGAACTGCTGCTGCGCGACGACTTCTCGGAGGGCCGGTCCATTGCCGCCCTGTTCGCGGCGCGCGAATACCTGAGGCTGCAGGCGGATGCTTGAGTTCGAAGCGATCGCGGCGCTGCGCGAGGACGTGCTGGCGATCGCGCAGGAGGCCTCGGCGGCGATCCTCGGGGTCTACGAAGGCGAGTTCGACGTCGAGCACAAGGCCGATGCCAGCCCGCTGACCGCCGCCGACCTCGCCGCGCACCGCTGCATCGTCGCCGGCCTGTCGCGGCTGACGCCGGAGATCCCGGTGCTCTCGGAGGAATCGGCGCACACGATCGCGCTCGACGTGCGCCGCGGCTGGACGCGGCTGTGGCTGGTCGACCCGCTCGACGGCACCCGCGAGTTCGTCAAGCGCAACGGCGAGTTCACGGTCAACATCGCGCTGATCGACCGGGGCGTGGCGGTGTTCGGCGTGATCCAGGCGCCGGTGACCGGCGTGCTGTGGCACGGCGCGCCCGGGCACGGCGCGTTCCGCCGCGACGGCGACGGCGAGCGGCCCGTGCAGGTGCGCGCGCCGGCCACGGCGCCGCTGCAGGTGGCCGCCAGCCGTTCGCACCTGGACCCGCGCACCGCGGCGCTGATGCAGCGCATCGGCGACGTCGAAACCATCGGCCTCGGCTCCTCGCTCAAGTTCTGCCGGCTGGCAGAGGGCGGCATGGACGTCTATCCGCGCTTCGGCCCGACCAGCGAATGGGACACCGCCGCGGGCCAGGCGATCCTCGAAGCCGCGGGCGGGGCCGTGCTCGATCCGCAGGGCCGGCCGTTCCGCTACAACCAGCGCGATACCCTGCTCAACGGCGATTTCATTGCGCTGGGGGATACGTCGCTGCCGTGGATGACGTGGCTGTAGAACTGCGCGCGCCGCCCACCCTTCGCTCCCGCACGCCGACGTGACCACATCCTCCGCCGATATCCAGCGCCTCCTCGAGATCATGGCCCGCCTGCGCACGCCGGGCACCGGCTGCCCCTGGGACCTGGAGCAGGACTTCTCGACCATCGCGCCCTACACGATCGAGGAAGCCTACGAGGTCGCCGACGCGATCGACCGCGGTGATCTCCCCGCGCTGAAGGACGAACTCGGCGACCTGCTGCTGCAGGTGGTGTTCCATGCGCGCATGGCGCAGGAGCAGGGCGCGTTCGCGTTCGCCGACGTGGTCGCGGCGATCTGCGACAAGATGGTGCGCCGGCATCCGCACGTGTTCGGCGATGCGTCGTTCGCCGATGCCGATGCGCAGACGGCGAACTGGGAGGCGATCAAGCGCGCCGAACGCGAGGCGGCCGGCGAACAGGATGATTCGGCGCTCGCGGGCATCTCCCGTGGATTGCCGGAATGGCAGCGCGCGGTGAAGCTGCAGGACCGCGCGGCCAGAGTCGGCTTCGACTGGCCGGGGCCGGCGCCCGTCATCGACAAGCTGCATGAGGAGATCGACGAGGTGCGCGCTGAATTCGCAGCGGTGGCCGCGGACCCGGACGATGCCGGTGCGCAGGCGCGGCTGCAGGACGAGATCGGCGACCTGCTGTTGATCGCCGCCAACCTCGCCCGGCACGCGAAGGTCGACGTCGGCGCCGCGCTGCGCGGCGCCAACCACAAGTTCGAGCGCCGCTTCCGCATGATGGAAGCGCTGGCCGAGGCCGACGGCGTGCGCCTGCAGGACCTGCCGCTGGAACGACAGGATGCGTACTGGGAGCGCGCGAAGGCCGGGATCGGGACGTCCTGAGGGATGCTCCTTGCCCGTCATCCCGGCGAAAGCCGGGATCCATTTGCTGTTGCTGCCATGGTGGAAGAACAGCCAAAGGCAACGTCAACATGGATCCCGGCTTTCGCCGGGATGACGGCCGGGACGCTGTCGGGATGAAGGGTCCGGCTTTCACCGCGATGCGGTTGCCAACCACGAACCACCCACCATGAACCTCAAGCAGGCCCCCTCATGAAAACCCTGCTGCTCTTCATCGCCACCGCCTTCGCCGAGATCATCGGCTGCTACCTGCCCTACCTGTGGCTGCGCAAGGGCGCCGGCGCCTGGCTGCTGCTGCCGGCCGCGGCCAGCCTCGTGCTGTTCGTGTGGCTGCTGAGCCTGCACCCGACGGCGTCGGGCCGCGTGTATGCGGCCTACGGTGGCGTCTACGTCAGCATCGCCATCGGCTGGCTGTGGCTGGTGGACGCGGTGAAGCCGACCCGCTGGGACCTGCTGGGCGCGCTGTTGTGCCTGGCCGGCATGGCGGTCATCATGTTTTCACCGAGGCCCGCATGACCGGAGGGAGGACATGAGCCGCTTCGCCAGCTTCCGCGAGTTCTATCCGTTCTACCTGGGCGAGCACAGCCACCGCACCTCGCGCCGGCTGCATTTCGTCGGCAGCTGCGGCGCGCTCGCCTTCGTCGCGCTCGCCATCGTCCAGCGCAACGCCTGGTGGCTGCTGGCCGCGCTGGTGTGCGGCTATGCCTTCGCATGGGTGGGGCACTTCTTCTTCGAGAAGAACCGGCCGGCGACGTTCCGGCATCCGTTCTATTCGTTCGCCGGCGACTGGGTGATGTTCAAGGACATCCTCACCGGCAAAATCCGGTTCTGAGCGGCGGCGTCCGGATCGCCGCCCGACGATGGACGGGGGCGAACCGGACTCAATCGAGGAAGATCAGCCACGCCGCCACCGCGATCAGCGCGAACCCGGCCCAGTGGTTCCACTTCAGCGGCTGGCCGAGGTACCAGGCCGAGAAGCCGGCGAACACCAGCAGGGTGATCACTTCCTGCATGCCCTTGAGCTGCGGCGCGGAGTAGACCGCTGCGCCGATGCGGTTGGCCGGCACCATCAGGCAGTACTCGAAGAAGGCGATGCCCCAGCTGACCAGGATCACCGCCAGCAGCGGCGCGGACCTGTACTTCAGGTGGCCGTACCAGGCGAAGGTCATGAACACGTTGGAGCCGAGCAGCAGCAGGATCGGGAGCAGGCGGTCGAGGGCGGGCATGGGAGGCTCGGCGGGCGGGAGGGGGCGGGAGCGCGGGGTTCCGGGCGCTGACGATGGGCATCTTCACGGCGCTTGTACAGCCCTGCGGGCATCCTTCACAAAGCTGAAGAACCCGTCGAGGAACACGTATGCGTGCAGGGCAGGAATCTGGGGGGTTGGTCCTGATCGTCGAGGACAACCGCAACATTTCGGAGATGGTGGGCGAGTATCTGGAGGGCCGCGGTTTCGAGGTCGATTACGCCTCGGACGGGCTCGACGGCTACCGGCTCGCGGTGGAGAACAGCTACGACGTGATCGTGCTGGACCTGATGCTGCCGCGGCTGGACGGCGTCGAGGTCTGCAAGCGCCTGCGCACCGAGGCGCGCAAGTCGACGCCGGTGCTGATGCTCACCGCGCGCGACACGCTCGACGAGAAGCTCACCGGCCTGTCCTCGGGCGCCGACGACTACCTGACCAAGCCCTTCGCGATCCAGGAACTGGAAGCGCGCCTGCGCGCCCTGATCCGGCGCGAGCGCCGCCAGGTGGGCTCGGAAGTGCTGAAGGTCGCCGACCTCGTGCTCGACCCGGCCAGCATGCGCGCCACCCGCGGCGGCACCGAGCTGCAGCTCTCGCCGATCGGCATGAAGCTGCTGACGATCCTGATGCGCGAATCGCCGCGCGTGGTGAACCGGCAGGAGATCGAGCGCGAGATCTGGGGCAACGGCCTGCCCGATTCCGACACCCTGCGCAGCCACCTCTACAACCTGCGCAAGGTCATCGACAAGCCGTTCGACAAGCCGCTGCTGCACACCGTGCAGAGCGCCGGCTACCGGATCGCCGACATCGACCAGTCGCCGGCCTGACGACCGGCGGAGCGACACGATGCCGCAGGGGCTGCCGCGCCGGATCCGCTATGCCTTCGTCACCCAGGGGCTGCTGGCGAGCCTGGTGGTGGTGTTCGGCGTCGGCCTGGTGACCCTGGTCACCCGGGACGCACTGGTCCGGCAGCAGCTCGACGTCGAGGCGGAGGCCTACTGGCAGCGGCACGCGGGACAGGGAGCGCTCGCGCCGCTGCCGGCGACCGCCGCGATCCGCGGCTACTACGGCTCGCCGGTCGTGGCGGGGGCGGGGATCCCGGCCTACGTGCAATCGCTGCCGGATGGCGTCAACCACCTCTACCAGTCGCAGCGCGCCGTGCTCGTGGAGCGGCGCTCCGACGGCACCCTTTACCTGGTGGCGGAAACGCGCGACGTCGATCGCCTGATGTGGGGCTCGGCCGCGGCGCTGATCCTGTTCGGGCTGCTGGCAGTGCTGGCGATCACCACGATGACCTACCGAAAATCGCGCGGCATCGTGCTGCCGATCAACCGCCTGGCGGAGGAAGTGGCGCGCTGGGACCCGTCGCAGGGCGACGTGGCCGCATCGCTGGCGACCTCCGACCTGTCCGAAGACCGCAGCCGTGAAGTGCGCGCGCTGTCGGCGGCGCTGCACGGGCTGGCCGGGCGGGTCGCGGATTTCGTGCAGCGCGAGCGCGACTTCACCCGCGACGCCAGCCACGAGCTGCGCACGCCGCTGACGGTGGTCCGCGTCGCCAGCGACATGATGCTTTCGGACCCGTCGATGCCGGAACACGGCCGGCGCTCGCTGCAGCGCATCCAGCGCGCGGGGCGCGACATGGAGGACGTGATCGACGCCTTCCTGATCCTTGCCCGCGAAGGCGGCGTGGCGCCGGTCAGCGAGGAGTTCGACGTGCGCGAGGTGGTGCTGGAGGAAGTCGAGAAGGCGCGCCCGCTGCTGGCCGGCAAGCCGGTGGAACTGCGGGTGTCCGGGGAGGCGTCGCCGCACCTGTTCGCGCCGCCGCGGGTGCTGGGGGTCGTGGTCTGCAACCTGCTGCAGAACGCCTGCACCTTCACCGAATCGGGCAGCGTGGACGTGGCGATCGAGGCCGATGCGGTGATCGTCCGCGACACCGGCATCGGCATGTCCGCCGAGACCCTGCGGCATGCCCACGAGCCCTTCTACCGCGCCGACACCTTCAGCCCCCTGGGCAAGGGCTTCGGCCTGAGCATCGCCAGTCGGCTCGCGCACCGCTTCGGCTGGCAGCTCGCGCTCGAGAGCGTGCCGGGCAGGGGCACCACCGCGACGCTGCGCTTCGTGCCGGTGACGGCTTCCTGAGCGCCGGCGCGACGATGGCCGCGAGGCTGTCAACGCGCGGGAATGCGGTGCGTTAGCCTGCCTCGACGCCACAGCTTCCCGGACCCGCCCGCATGAGCAAAGCCCCGTCCCGCCGCAAGCGGCCGTTTCCCCGTACCGTCGTGGCCGCGATCGTGGTGGTCGCCGTCGCGGCCTGGGCCTGGTTCTGGTGGCAGGGCACGCGCGGCGCGGCCTCGGAATCGGCCTGGCGCACGGTGCAGGTCGAGCGCGGCGACATCCGCGTGGCGATTTCCGCCACCGGCACCCTGAGCGCGATCTCCACCGTCACCGTGGGCAGCCAGATTTCCGGCCAGGTCACCGAGGTGCTGGTCGACTTCAACAGCGCGGTGAAGAAGGACGACGTGCTGGCGCGGATCGACCCGAGCACCTACGAGGCGCAGATCGAGCAGGGCAACGCCCAGATCGCCTCGGCGCGCGCCTCGCTGGCGCAGGCGCAGGCGACCCTGCGCAACGCAGAACTGGACTACCGGCGCAAGGCCGACCTCGGCCAGCAGAAGCTGGTCGCGCAGAGCGACATCGACCTGGCCAGGGCCGCCTTTGATCAGGCGCGCGCGCAGGTCGCCTCGACCCAGGCGCAGATCCGCCAGCAGACCGCGTCCACCCAGACCACCCGCGTCAACCTCGACCGCACCGTGATCCGCTCGCCGGTCGACGGCGTGGTGCTGACCCGCACCATCGAGCCGGGCCAGACCGTGGCCGCCAGCCTGCAGGCGCCGGAGCTGTTCACCATCGCCGAGGACCTGTCGAAGATGAAGATCGAGCTGGCGGTGGACGAGGCCGACATCGGCCAGGTCCGGCAGGGGCAGACGGTGTCGTTCACCGCCGACGCCTTCCCCGACCGCCAGTTCCGCGGCGTGGTCGACCAGGTGCGCCTGGCCGCGACTACGACCAACAACGTCGTCACCTATCCGGTCGTGGTCAGCGTCGACAACGCCGACGGCACGCTGCTGCCCGGGCTGACGGTCAATGCCGAGATCGAGGTCAGCAACCGCAAGGACGTGCTGAAGGTGTCGAATGCGGCGCTGCGCTACAAGCCTGTGGGCGAAGCGGCGCCGCAGGGTGCGCAGGGCGCCGGTCGCGGCGGCGCGGGCATGGTTGCGGAACTGGAGCGTGTGGTCGCCGAGCTCGACCTCAACGCCGAACAGCGCGCCGCGTTCGACGCCGCTGCCGCCGCGCAGCGCCAGCGCGCGGAAGCCGCGCGTCAGTCCGCCGGCACGCAGTCGCAGTCACGCGGCAACGCCGGCGGCCCGCCGCCCGGCGCGATGGTGATCCGCATGGGCGGGGGCAGCGACGCCAACGTGCAGGCGCAGATCCGCCAGCGCATGCTCGAGCGCATGCAGGAGAACTACGCCGGCTTCACCCGCCTGCTCGACGACTCGCAGCGCCAGCGCTGGGACGCCGCGCTCGCGTCCTCGCTCAACGCCACCCGCGCCACCCTGTACCGGCTGGTCGACGGCCGCCGCGAAGCAGTGGCGGTGCGCGTCGGCGCCAGCGACGGCAGCAGCACCGAGATCAGCGGCAACGTCGAGGTCGGCGACGAGATCATCACCGGCGAGCGCGCGCGGAAATGACACAGGCCATGGACGCCACGCCGGTCATCGAGACCCGCGCGCTGCGCAAGGTCTACGCCGAGGGCAGCGAGGCCGAGGTGGTCGCGCTCGCCGGCGCGGACCTGGTGATCGGGCGCGGCGAGTTCGTCGCGATCATGGGGCCCTCGGGCTCGGGCAAGTCGACGCTGATGAACCTGGTCGGCTGCCTCGACACGCCGAGTTCCGGCCAGTACCTGTGCGACGGCGTCGACGTCGCCACGCTCGACCGCGAGCAGCTGGCGGCGCTGCGCCGCGACAAGATCGGCTTCGTGTTCCAGGGCTTCAACCTGCTGCCGCGGATGACGGCGGAGGACAACGTCGCGATGCCGCTCGGCTACGCGCAGGTGCCGCCGCCCGAGCGCCGTCGGCTGGCGCAGGAGGCGCTGGCGGCCGTGGGCCTGGCGGGACGCGCCACGCACCGGCCCAGCGAACTGTCCGGCGGCCAGCAGCAGCGCGTGGCGATCGCGCGCGCGCTGATCAACCGGCCGGCGATCCTGCTGGCCGACGAACCCACCGGCGCACTCGACTCGAAGACCGGCGAGGAGATCCTGGCGCTGTTCAAGCGCCTGCGCGACGACGGGCATACGGTGGTGCTGATCACCCACGACGCCGAGGTGGCGGCGCATGCCGATCGCACCTGCGTGATGCGCGACGGCGAGTTGCATGAAGAGCCGGGATTCGGGAGTCGGGAATCGGGAATCGAGGCATTCTCCGCATCGCATCCCGTACTGCCGGATCCCGAGTCCCCGATTCCGAATTCCGGATCCGAACCATGAACTTCACGGACGTCCTGCGCACAGCCCTGTTTGCACTGCGCGGCAACTGGATGCGCAGCGCGCTGACCTCGCTGGGCGTGATCATCGGCATCGCCTCGGTGATCGTGATGGTCTCGGTCGGGCAGGGCACGCAGGCCGAGATCGACAAGATGGTCGCCGGACTCGGTTCGCAGCGGCTCGACGTCTCGCCCAACGTGGCGCGCAGCAGCGGCGGCGTGCGCATGAGCGCGAGCAGCTTCTTCACACTGTCGCAGGACGACGTGGACGCGATCCGCAGCGAGATTCCCGAAGTGCAATACATCTCCGGATCGCTGCGCGGCAGCAGCCAGGTGGTGTACGCCGAGCGCAACTGGAACAGCAGCTGGCAGGGCGTGGATCCGGACTACCTGGTCATCAACGGCTGGAGCATCGCCGACGGCGAGGGCTTCGAGGCCAGCGGCGACGACAAGACGGTGCTGATCGGCGAGACCGTGCGCCGGGAGCTGTTCGGCGACGAGAGCGGCATCGGCGAGACCATCCGCATCGGCCGCGTGCCGCTGACCGTGGCCGGCACCCTGGCGCCGAAGGGGCAGAGCAGCTTCGGCCGCGACCAGGACGAGATCGTCATGGTGCCGCTGGAAACCGCGCGCCGCCGGCTGATGGGCTCGATGGGCATGCCGCCCAAGGCGGTGATGGAAATCTCGCTGGCGGTGTCCGACGCCGACGAGCTGGCCTACGTGCAGGGCGAGTTGGAATCGCTGTTACGCCAGCGCCATCGCATCGCCCCGGGCGCGGAGGACGACTTCCGCGTGCGCAACATGTCCGAGATCGTGGCCACGCGCACCGCGACCACGCGGCTGATGTCGTGGCTGCTGGGCGCGGTGGCGACCATCTCGCTGATCGTCGGCGGCATCGGCATCATGAACATCATGCTGGTGTCGGTGACCGAGCGCATCCGCGAGATCGGCCTGCGCATGGCGGTCGGTGCCGGGCCGTCGGACATCCGCCGCCAGTTCCTCGCCGAGGCGATGCTGCTGTCGCTGGGCGGCGGCGTGCTCGGCATCCTGATCGGCGTCGTCGGCGCCCTGCTGGTGGGGCAGTTCAACAGCGAACTGCCGGTCGAGCTCAACGGCAAGGTGATCGCGCTGGCGGCCGGCTTCTCGATCGCCACCGGGCTGTTCTTCGGCTACTACCCGGCGAGCAAGGCCAGCCAGCTCGATCCGATCGAAGCATTGCGCCAACAATAGGAGTGCCTTCAGGCGCGATGCTTTTCCTCACCGGTCCCGAATCCCGAATCAAAAAGCATCGCGCCTGAAGGCGCTCCTACGGGAAGGCCCGCAGGGTATCCTTACGTTTTCCGCGCAGGATCCCGCCATGCGCTGGCTTCTCCTCCTCTTGATGGCAATGCTTTCGATGACCGCGACCGCGCAGGACCGCCCCGTTTCCCCGACCGCGCTGGTGATCCACGGCGGCGCCGGCGTGATCGAACGCGCCGACCTCGGTGCGGACGACGAGCGCGCGATCCGCGCGGCGCTGGACGCGGCGCTGGACGCCGGCCAGGCCGTGCTGGCGCGCGGCGGCAGCGCGCTGGACGCGGTCGAGGCCGCGGTGGTCGCACTGGAGGAGTCGCCGCGCTTCAACGCCGGCAAGGGCGCCGTGTACAACGCCGAAGGCGGGCACGAACTCGACGCCTCGGTCATGGAAGGCCACACCCGCCGCGCCGGCGCGGTGGCCGGCGTGACCACGGTGCGCAACCCGATCCGGCTGGCGCGCGCGGTGATGGAGCATTCGCCGCACGTGATGCTGATCGGCGAGGGCGCCGAGGCGTTCGCCGACGCGCAGCCGGGGATCGAGCGCGTGCCCAACGACTGGTTCGACACCGAAACGCGCCACGAGCAGCTGAAGAAGGCGCAGCAGCGCGAGCGCGACCAGGCGCAGGCCGCGACCGACCTCAAGGGAAAATACTTCGGCACCGTCGGTGCGGTGGCGCTCGATGCGCAGGGCCACATCGCCACGGCGACCTCCACCGGCGGCATGACCAACAAGAAGTGGGGCCGCGTCGGCGATTCGCCGATCGTCGGCGCCGGCACCTGGGCCGACGATCGCTGCGGCGTGTCGGGTACCGGCTGGGGCGAGTTCTTCATCCGCAACGCGGTCGCGCACGACATCTGCGCGCGCGTGGCCTACCGCGGCGACACGCTGCAGGCCGCGGCCGACGAGGTGATCATGAAGGTGGTGCCGGAACTCGGCGGCGACGGCGGCGCGATCGCGCTCGACCGCGACGGCAACATCGCCATGCCGTTCAACACCTCGGGCATGTACCGCGGCTGGGTGAAGCCGGACGGCAGCCGCGGCACCGCGATCTTCCGCGAGGACTGATTCCTTCGGGCCCGGCCTGCAGCCGGTGTGCAGGCTGGATCAATCCGGCTGCTGCAGGTACGGCGCGATGATGCCGCGCCACAGCGCGTAGCCGCGGGCATTGATGTGCAGCCTGTCCTCGATGAAGAGGCCGGCGTCGGGTTGGCCCTGCGCATCGAGCATCGGCGTGAAGACGTCGATGAAGTCGATGCCGTCGCGGGTCGCGGCCCATTCGCGCACCAGCGCGTTCGCCTCGCGCTGGCGTTCAAGCTGCGCCGCGCGCAGCGGGCTGGGCTTGATTGCGATGTAGCCGATGCGCAGGCCGGGCTGGTCGCGGTGCAGGCGCGCCACCAGGGCCTGGAAGTCGGACAGCACCTGCGCTGGACTGCGCCCGGCGTCGATGTCGTTGTCGCCGGCGTAGACCAGCACCTGGCGCGGCCGGTAGCGCAGCACGAGCGGGTCGGCGTACCAGACCGAATCGCGCATGTGCGAGCCGCCGAAGCCGCGATTCAGCACGGGCACGCCCGGGAAGTCCTGCGCGAGGGTGTCCCACAGGCGCACCGAGGAACTGCCCGTGAACACCACCGGATGCGGCGGCGGCGGGGTGGCGGCGTCTTCGGCGGCGAAGCGCGCCATGTCGGCGGCCCAGGCCGGTGAAGACACCGGATCGACCCCCGCCGGGACATCCCCGGAGGCGGCCTGTGGAGCGCTGCGGCACGCGGGCAGCGCCAGCAGCGTGGCGAGGGCAAAAAGCAGCAGCAGCGCTTTGCAGGGGCTTGCAGGGATTCTCACGGCCTGTTTCCAATGATGGCTGGATCGTGATTCCGGCGGCGGTTTGCGGCGCGTTTGCGCAGCACCGGCACCGCGTGAAAATACGCTGGAATCACGCGCAACTATGGCAAAATTGCACTGTTGCGGCCAACGCCGCGCCCATGACAGCTGCATGCCATCGACCCTGTCGCAGTCTCCGCCCGGCGTTGCCGGTCGCCGCCTCGGGGATGCAGGCCCGGACCCGTGGATGCGGGTCGCGTGATGGCCGACGAAACCGGGCACCTGCCGCGCCGTCCCGCCCGCATCCTGATGGCGACCCGCTGGTCGCTGCAGGGGCTGAAGGCGGCGTGGCTGCACGAGTCCTCGTTCCGGCTGGAGGTGTACCTGCTGGCGGTGCTCGGGCCGCTGGCGCTGTGGCTGGGCAACGATGGCGTCGAGCGCGCGCTGCTGCTGGGCAGCTGCCTGCTGGTGCTGGCGGTCGAGCTGCTCAATTCCGCGGTCGAGGCGGTGATCGAGCGCTACGGCGCCGAGCACCACGAACTGGCCGGGCGCGCGAAGGACATGGGCTCGGCCGCGGTGTTCGTGACGATGCTGAACGTGTTGCTGGTGTGGGGGCTGGTACTGGCCCCGCGCTGGCTCTAGGGACCGAAAAGAGGAAGTCAATCCGATGCTGGAGCTGTTGAGCGATCCGCAGGTGTGGATCCTGTTACTGACCCTGAGCACGATCGAGATCGTGCTGGGCATCGACAACCTGGTGTTCATCTCGATCGCGGTCAGCAAGCTGCCGCCGGAGCGTCGCGAGTTCGCGCGCAAGTTCGGCATCGCGGTGGCCTGCATCACCCGCATCGGCCTGCTGCTGACGCTGGCCTGGCTGGCGAGCCTGACCGCCGACCTGTTCGTGCTGTTCGGGCAGGGCATCTCGGTGCGCGACCTGGTGCTGATCCTCGGCGGCGTGTTCCTGCTGGTGAAGGGCGCGCTGGAGATCCGCGAAATGATCGGCGGCGGCCATGACGACGGCGGCCCCGCGGCGAAGGCGGCGGTGTCCTTCGGCGGCGTGATCGCGCAGATCGCGGTGATCGACATCGTGTTCTCGCTCGACTCGGTGATCGCCGCGGTCGGCATGGCCGGCGACTACGTGCCGGTGATGGTCGCCGCGATCCTGATCGCGGTCAGCGTGATGCTGCTGGCGGCGCGTCCGCTGGGCCAGTTCATCGACGCCAATCCGACGGTGAAGATGCTGGCGCTGGCCTTCATCGTGCTGATCGGCGCCTACCTGCTGCTGGAAGGCTTCGACGTGCACATTCCGAAGGGCTACATCTACGGTTCGATGGGCTTCTCGGTGCTGGTCGAGGTCCTCAACCTCTGGGCCAAGCGCAACGCACGGCGGCGCGGCGAACTGTTCTGACCGCCTGTGGCGGCCGGCGGCGCGCCGATTGCGCGGCCGCCGGCGCGGTGGTGCAATGCGCGCGTCCCCGCCCGTGCCGAAGGAGCCTGGCCATGCGTTCGATCAACCCGTTCCGCGTAGTGGCGTTGCTGCTGCTGGCGCTGCTGCTGTCGGGCTGCGGCTACAACCAGATCCAGCAGAAGGACGAGGCGGTGTCCGCCGGCTGGTCGGAGGTGCTCAACCAGTACCAGCGCCGCGCCGACCTGATCCCGAACCTGGTCAACACCGTCAAGGGCTACGCCGCGCACGAGCAGCAGGTGCTGACCGCGGTGACCGAGGCGCGGGCCAAGGTCGGCAACATCAACGTCGACGCCGACGACCCGGCCTCGCTGGCGCAGTTCCAGGCCGCGCAGGGCGAGCTGTCGGGCGCGCTGTCGCGGCTGATGGTGGTGGTGGAGAACTATCCCGACCTCAAGGCCGACCAGTCCTTCCTCAATTTGCAGACCCAGCTCGAAGGCACCGAGAACCGCATCACAGTGGCGCGCGGGCGCTACATCCAGCTGGTGCAGGACTACAACACCTACGTCCGCCAGTTCCCGGCGAACCTCACCGCGATGGTGTTCGGGCACAAGGCCAAACCCAACTTCACGGTCGAGAACGAGGCGCAGATCAGCCAGGCGCCGGCGGTCGATTTTGGCACGACGCCGGCCCCGGCGCCCGAGCCGCAGCAGCCCGCGCCGGCCAACTGACGTTTCCGCGATGACCCGCCTGCTGCGCGCGCTGGGCCTGGTCGCGCTGCTGCTGGCCTGCGCCGCGCCGGCGTGGGCGCAGCAGGCCGCGATTCCCGCGCTCGATTCGCCGGTGGTCGACACCACCGGCACGCTCGACGCGGCCACGCGCGCGCAGCTCGAACGGCAGGCGCTGGCGCTGCGCGAGCGCAAGGGCAGCCAGCTGCAGGTGCTGGTGGTGCCGGGCACGCAGCCCGAGACGATCGAGGCCTACGCCGTGCGCGCGTTCGAGCAGTGGAAGCCCGGGCGCCAGGGTGTGGACGACGGCGTGCTGTTGGTGGTGGCGAAGGACGAGCGCAAGGTGCGGATCGAGGTCGGCTATGGCCTGGAGGGCGCGATCCCGGACATCACCGCCGGCCGCGTGATCCAGGAATACCTGGTGCCGAGGTTCCGCGAGGGCGACTACGCCGGCGGCATCGTCGACGCCACCGGCGTGCTGGTCGGGCTCATCGACGGCGAACCGCTGCCGGAGCCGGTGAGCGCGCACCGCGCGGCGCCCGAAGGCGGCGGCGATTTCCTGTTCGCGCTGGTGGCGGCCTTCATCGCCGCCAGCTTCGTGCGCGGCTTGTTCGGCAAGCGCACGCCGGCCGCCCTGCGCGGCCTGTTCAGCGGCGCGGCGGCGGGCGGCGTGGCCTGGCTGGTGTCGTCGCTGTTGGCGGCGGCGCTGGCCGGCGGCGTGCTCGGGCTGCTGGTGGGGCTGATGGCGGTGTCCACCGGCCGCTATGCGCGCCACGGCGGCTGGGGCGGCTGGGGCGGGGGATCCTCCGGCGGTGGCTGGGGCGGCGGCGGATCGTCGGGCGGTGGCTGGGGCGGCGGCGGATCGTCGGGCGGCGGCTGGGGCGGCGGCGGATCGTCGGGCGGCGGCTGGGGCGGCGGTGGGTTCGGCGGCGGATCGTCGGGCGGCGGCTGGTCCGGCGGCGGAGGCCGGTCGGGTGGTGGCGGCGCGTCGGGGAGCTGGTGACGTGGGCCGCCTCGCACGATTGCTCCGCCACTGGTGCACGCTGCCGTCGCAGCGACGGTTCCCGGCCGACAGTCTGGCGCGCATTGCCGGGGCGATCGCCGCAGGCGAACGCCGTCATCGCGGCGAAGTGTGCTTCGCGATCGAATCGGCGCTGGGCGCGCGCCAGGTGCTGGGCGGCGTGGACGCGCGCCGGCGCGCCGACGAGGCCTTCGGCTGCCTGCGCGTCTGGGACACGGCCGCCAACAACGGCGTGCTGGTGTATGTGCTGCTCGCCGACCATGCCATCGAGATCGTCGCCGACCGCGGCCTGGACGGGCGCGTCGACGCCGCGCAGTGGCGCGCGATCTGCGCGTTGATGGAAGAACGCTTCCGCGCCGGCGAGCACGAGCGCGCGGCGATCGCCGGGATCGAGGCGGTTTCGGACCTGCTGGCCGAACATTTCCCGCAGGACGGCACGCAGCCGGACGAGGATGAACTCCCGAACCGGCCACGGCTGCTGTGAGCGCGGGTGTCGCCGGCGGGCGGGTCGGGCACAATAGGCGCCTGCCCGCCGAGGATCGAACCGTTTCATGATCCACCTGCACCAGATCGACCCGATCGCGATCCAGTTCCCGGCGTTCGAACTGTTCGGCCGCAGTTTCCATCCGGCGATCCACTGGTACGGGCTGATGTACCTGCTCGGGTTCGCCGTGTTCTGGTGGCTGGGTTCGCGCCGGATCCGCGCCGGCCGGATGCCCGGCGTCGACGCCAACGCCTTCGGTGACCTGCTGTTCTACGGCCTGCTCGGCGTGATCCTGGGCGGGCGCATCGGCTCGATCCTGTTCTACGACCTGGGGAGCTACCTGCAGGACCCGGTCCGGATGATCAAGGTCTGGGAGGGCGGGATGAGCTTCCACGGCGGGCTGCTCGGTGTGCTCGTTGCCGTGTGGTACTGGTCGCGCAAGCAGGGACGGAACGTCTTCGATACGTTGGATTTCGTCGCGCCGCTGGTGCCGCCGGGCTTGGGCTTCGGCCGCATCGGCAACTACATCGGCGCCGAACTGTGGGGCAAGTACACGCAGGCGGGCTGGGGCGTGGTGTTCCCGACCGACCCGCAGTTCGCCGGCTGGACCGCGGAGCAGTTGCGCACGCAGTTCGCGTCGGGCGCGCTGGACCCGTTCGCGCGCCATCCCTCGCAGTTGTACCAGGCCTGCCTCGAAGGGCTGGTGATGTTCGCGGTGCTGTGGTGGTACTCGTCGAAGCCGCGGCCGCGCTACGCGGTGAGCGGGCTGTTCGCGCTGCTGTATGGCGTGTTCCGCTTCGCGGTCGAGTTCGTACGCGTGCCCGACGCCGACATCGGCTATCTCGCCTTCGGCTGGCTGACGATGGGCCAGGTGCTGTCGCTGCCGCTGATCGCCCTGGGCCTGTACTGGCTGTGGAAGTCGCGCAGCGCGCCGACGCTGCGGCCGGTCGCAGCCGGGGGCAAGGCATGAGGCAGTACCTCGACCTGTTGCGCCACGTGCTGGAGCAGGGCGCCGAGAAATCCGACCGCACCGGCACCGGCACGCGCAGCGTGTTCGGCTGGCAGATGCGCTTCGACTTGGGCGAAGGTTTCCCGCTGGTCACCACCAAGAAGCTGCACCTGCGCTCGATCATCCACGAGCTGCTGTGGTTCCTGAAGGGCGAGACCAACATCGCCTACCTCAAGGACAACAAGGTCAGCATCTGGGACGAGTGGGCCGACGAGCACGGCGAACTCGGCCCGGTCTACGGCAAGCAGTGGCGGCGCTGGCCCGACGGCAAGGGCGGGCATATCGACCAGATGCAGTGGCTGGTCGACGAGATCAGGCGCAATCCCGACTCGCGCCGCCTCGTCATCAGCGCCTGGAACGTGGCCGAGCTGCCGCAGATGGCGCTGATGCCCTGCCACTCGCTGTTCCAGTTCTACGTGGTCGACGGGAAGTTGAGCTGCCAGCTGTACCAGCGCAGCGGCGACATCTTCCTCGGCGTGCCGTTCAACATCGCCAGCTACGCCCTGCTCACGCACATGGTGGCGCAGGCGACGGGACTTGGCGTGGGCGACTTCGTGCACACGCTGGGCGATGCGCACCTGTACTCGAACCACTACGAGCAGGCGCGCGAACAACTCGCGCGTGCGCCGCAGCCCTTGCCGCAGCTGCGGCTGAACCCGGACGTGACCGATCTGTTCGGCTTCACTTTCGACGACATCGCCATCGAAGGCTACGATCCGCATCCGGCGATCAAGGCGCCGGTGGCGGTCTGACGGGCGATGCGGATTTCGCTGATCGCCGCGCTCGACCGGAACCGCGCGATCGGCAAGGGCAACGCGCTGCCGTGGCACTTGCCGGACGACCTGAAGCACTTCAAGGCGCTGACGTTGGGCAAGCCGGTGCTGATGGGGCGCAGGACCGCCGAGTCGTTGGGACGCGCGCTGCCGGGGCGGCTGAACCTGGTGCTGACGCGCCGCGGGCGCGTGCCGTTCGCGGGCATGCAGGCGGTGGCGTCGATCGAGGAGGTGCTGCGCATTGTGGATGGCCAAGGCGCCGAGGAGCTGTGTGTGATCGGCGGCGCGGAGATCTATGCGCTGGCGCTTCCGTTCGCAGTCGAGATGTACCTGACCCACGTCGACACGATAGTCGTGGACGCCGATGCATTCTTCCCGCCATTCGACGGCAGTCATTGGCTGCCGATCGCCCGCGGTACGCACGTCGCGGACGCGAAGCACGCCTTTGCATTCGAGTTCGTCGACTACCTGCGCGCGAACGAGCCGGATCGCGATCCGACGGCGATCCTCCCCTGAAGCGGGCTTGCGGCGCTTCCCTGGCGCCGGTCAACCCTTGGGCAATTCGCCCTTCGGCGGCGGCACGTCTCGCCCCGGCACCTGCACGATGCGCAGTTCGTCGCTGTCGATCTGCAGCGCGGTGAGCTTGCCGCCCCAGACCGCGCCGGTGTCCAGCGCGTGCACGCCGTGGCCGATGAACAGGCCGAGCGTGGACCAGTGGCCGCAGGCGATCTTCAGGTCGCGCTCGGCGCGGCCGGGCACTTCGTACCAGGGGTAGAGGCCGGCCTGCTGCGTGCCCGGCGCGCCCTTTTCCTCGAACGCGATGCGGCCGCGCGGCGAGCAGTAGCGCATGCGCGTGAACACGTTGATGATCGCGCGGTCGCGGTCATGGCCGGCCAGCCCCGGCGACCAGGCGGGACGATCGCCGTACATGTTCTTCAGCAGCTTCTTCGCGCCGTTGCCGCGCAGCTTGCGTTCGACCTCGCGCGCGTGCTGCTCGGCCAACGCGGTGGTCCACTTCGGCGCGAGCCCGGCGTGCACCATCATCCAGCCCAGCGCGCGGTCGGCGTGCAGCAGCGGCTGCACGCGCAGCCAGTCGAGCAGGACGTCGCGGTCGGGCGCGAACAGCACGCCGCGCAGGTCGGGGTTGACCTTGCGCTGTTCGGGCTCGCTGCGCTGCGCGATGGCGAGCAGCGACAGGTCGTGGTTGCCGAGCACCGTGACCGCACTCTCGCGCAGCGAATGCACCAGCCGCAGCGTCTCCAGCGATTCGCCGCCGCGGTTCACCAGGTCGCCGCAGAACCACAGCCGGTCGCGCGCGGGATCGAACCGGATCTTCTCGAGCAGGCGCTGCGTCGGGCCGTAGCAGCCCTGCAGGTCGCCGATCGCCCAGACGGCCATGCCGACGGCCTCAGTGCAGCGTGCGCGGCACGGCGAGCGTGAACGGCGGGATCGGTGCGTCGAAGCGGGTGCCGTCGTCGCCGAGCATGTCGTACTTGCCTTCCATCGTGCCGACCGCCGTCGGCAGGGTGGCGCCGGAGGTGTAGGTGAACTGTTCGCCCGGCTCCAGCCGCGGCTGTTCGCCGACCACGCCATCGCCGTGCACCTCCTCGACCCGGCCGTTGGCGTCGGTGATGATCCAGTGCCGGGACACCAACTGCGCCGGCAGCCGCCCGAGGTTGCGGATGCGGATGGTGTAGGCGAACACGTAGCGGTCGTCGTCGGGCTCGGATTCCTCGTCGAGGAACTGCGTGGCGATCTGGATTTCCAGACTGTAATCGGCGATCTCTTCCATGGCGCCAGTGTATGCGCTGTCCGTGAATGGATCGAGTAGAGCCCGTGAACGCCCGCGATATGCCTGAAGGCGCCTACCGGGCAGGGGCGTGGTTGGCGAGGCGGATGAAATCGGCGACGGGCAGCTGTTCCGCCCGCACCTGCGGGTCGATGCCGGCGGCGCGGATCGTGGCCTCGTCGCAGAGCTTCGACAGGGCGTTGCGCAGGGTCTTGCGGCGCTGGCCGAAGGCGTCGCGGACGATGGCGGAGAAGCGGGCCGGGTCGGCGATGCCGACGCTGGCGGGCGGGCGCGGCACCAGCCGCACCACGGCCGAATCGACCTTCGGTGGTGGCCGGAACGCGCCGGGACCGACCGTGAACAGCGCGGTCACCTCGCACCAGGCCTGCAGCATCACGCTCAGGCGGCCGTAGACCTTGCTGCCGGGCGGCGCGGCCATGCGGTCCACCACTTCCTTCTGCAGCATGAAGACCATGTCGCGGATCGCGGCGGCGTGGTCGAGGGCGTGGAACAGGATCGGCGAGGACAGGTTGTAGGGCAGGTTGCCGACCAGCCGCAGCGGCGTGCCGGCGGCCAGCGCGGTGAAGTCGACGTCGAGCACGTTGGCGTGGATGAGCGTCAGCTCGCCGCGCGTGCGCGCGGCCTCGGTGAGCGGGGCGAGCAGGTCGCGGTCGAACTCGATCGCGGTCAGCGCGCCGTGGCGGTCGAGCAGCGGGAAGGTCATCGCGCCCTGTCCGGGGCCGATCTCGACCAGGCGGTCGCACGGCTTCGGGTCGACGGCGAGGATGATCCTGTCGACCACGCCGCGCTCGTGCAGGAAGTGCTGGCCGAGCGACTTCTTGGCCGGTGCGCCGAAACCGCTCACAGCAGGCGTGTCCCGAGGGGGACGTCGCGGTCGGGCACGCACAGCGCGACCCGGCCGTCGGCGTCATGGAAGCCGGTGACCAGGCACTGTGACATCAGCGGCCCGATCTGCTTCTCCGGGAAATTCACCACGCCCACCACCAGCCGGCCCACCAGCTCGTCGGGAACATACAGATCGGTGACCTGCGCGCTCGACTTGCGCACGCCGATCTCCGGCCCGAAGTCGACCTCGAGCACGTAGGCCGGCTTGCGCGCCTCGGCGAAGACGCGCGCGGACAGGACGCGGCCGACGCGCAGTTCGACCTTGAGGAAATCGTTCCAGTCGATGGTTTGCATGGGGCGGAATGGGGATGGAAGCGGGGAGCGGAAGCGGGATTGTCTCACCCTACCTTCGCAATCCTCTCCCGTCATCCCGGCGAAAGCCGGGATCCATTGTGCCGTTACCGTTCCACTTGCGGTGATGGAGCAAGGACAAGGTCAAAATGGATCCCGGCTTTCGCCGGGATGACTGCAATGTGGGCGTTCCGTCGTTCGCCTTTCGTCCGAAGCGATCCGCAGTGGCATGACGCACAGCGACGCACGCGACTCGCATGATGGAGCGTAAGGCGCATGACGGCCGGTCAGGCGGCCGCCTTCCTCCCGCGTCGCGCCAGCCGTGCGCAGGTCTCGATCGCGGCGAACAGGCTCGACGGGTCGGCGCGACCGCTGCCGGCGAGGTCGAGCGCGGTGCCGTGGTCGACCGCGACGCGCGGCCAGGGCAGGCCGAGGGTCAGGTTCACCGCGCGCTCGAAGCCGCTGTACTTGAGCACCGGCAGGCCCTGGTCGTGGTACATCGCCAGCACCGCGTCGATCTCGCGCAGCTTCGCGGGCAGGAAGGCGGTGTCGGCCGGCAGCGGTCCGTCGAGGCGCATGCCCTCGCCGCGCAGGCGCGCCAGCAGCGGCTCGATCACCTCGATCTCCTCGCGCCCGAGGTGCCCGGCCTCGCCGGCGTGCGGATTGAGGCCGAGCACGGCGATGCGCGGCGCGGCGATGCCGAAGTCGTCGCACAGCGCGGCATGCAGGATGCGCAGCACGCGTTCGAGCGCATCGGGCGTGATCGCGTCGGCGACCTCGCGCAGCGGCAGGTGGGTGGTGGCGAGGGCGACGCGGACGATGTCGTTGGCGAGCATCATCACCACCTCGCGCCCGGCCCGTGCGGCGAGCAGTTCGGTGGTGCCGGAGTACGGGATGCCGCCGAGGTTGATCGTGGCCTTGTGCACCGGGCCGGTGACGATGCCGTCGCAGCCGCCTTCGAGGCAGGCATCCGCGGCGCGCGCGAGCGCGGCGGTCACCGCCGCGGCGTTGCGCGGGTCGGGCACGCCCGGCGCGCAGTCGACGGCGTTGGGGATCTCGACCAGGCGCAGCTCGCCCGGCCGTGCTTCGGGCGCGTCGGCGGCGACCAGCCGCAGCGGCAGCCCGAGGCGTTCGGCGGCGGCGGCCAGCGTGCCGCGGTCGCCGAAGGCGACGAGGTCCGCGTCCCATGTGCGCTGCGCGGCGCGCACGCACAATTCGGGGCCGACGCCGGCCGGTTCGCCCGGGACCAGCGCCAGCCGGGGGGGCGGCGTGCTAGTGCTTGCCACTGATCCGGTCATTGGATGTTCGGAGGATGTTCGGATTGTCATCCCGACTTCGGGCTCGGTCCCGGGGCAGGATCAAAGGCAGATCCCCCCGGATCGAGTCCGGGGTCGGGATGACAGCCGGGGGATGCCGCTCGCCGGAGCGACAATGGCCCTAGCCGCCGACGCGGATGTCGACGTAGGCTTCACCGCGCATTTCGCGCAGGTAACGGTCCCACTCGTCCTCCAGCTTGCGCTGGCCGATCGATTCGCGGACCTGCGCGCGGCGGTTCTCGTCCTCGACGCTGGTCTGGCGCGTGCCCACGCGCTGCACGATGTGCCAGCCGGCCTGGGTCTTGAACGGCGCCGATACCTGGCCGTCCTGCAGGTTCGCGACCTGGCCGCCGAACTCGGGCCCGAACTCGTCCTGCGTGAACCAGCCCAGGTCGCCGCCTTCGGCCTTGCTCACGGTGTCGTCGGAACTCTCGCCGGCGACCGCCTGGAAATCGGCGCCGCCGGCGATGCGGGCGCGCAGGGTGTCGATCCGGGCCCTGGCCTCGCCGTCGCCGCTGGCGCCTTCGGCCGGGCGGACCAGGATGTGGCGCGCGTGGTACTGGGTGACCGTGCCCGCGCCGCCGGCAGCCTGCGCGCCGTCGCGGGTCTCGACCAGCTGCAGCAGCTGGAAGCCGCTCGGGCCGCGGATCGGGCCGATGACGTTGCCCGGCTGCATCGAGCGGATCGCGTTCGCGAACGCGACCGGGATCTCGTCGAGGCTGCGCCAGCCCAGGTCGCCGCCCTCGAGCGCGTTGGGGCTGTCGGAATAGCGCACCGCGGCGGCGGCGAACTGCATCTCGTTGCGGTCGAGCAGCGACTTGATGCCGTCGATCTTCTGCTGGCCGGTGGCGATCTGCTCCGGCGTCGCGCCTTCCGGCAGCGCCACCAGGATGTGCGCCAGGTGGTACTGCATGGCGCCGGCCTGCGAGGCCATCGCGGCGTCGACCTCGGCGTCGCTGACGCTGATCCGGCTCTGCGCGAAGCGCTGGCGCAGGCGCTGGGTCAGGATCTCGTCGCGCAGCGAGCTGCGGAAGTCCTCGATCGACATGCCGTCGCGCGCCAGCTGCTGGCGCAGCTGGTCGGGCGAGAGATTGTTCTGCTGGGCGATGTTGTTGATCGCGCTGTCGACTTCCGCGTCGCCGACGCGCACGCCGGTTTCCGCGGCGCGGGTGGTCTGCAGCTTGACCAGGATCAGGCGCTCAAGTACCTGCCGCTCCAGCACGTGCCGCGGCGGCAGCTGGTTCTGGCGGTTCGCGTACTGGGCGACGATGTTCGAGACCGCGCGGTCGAGTTCGCTCTGCAGGATGACGTCTTCGTCGACCACAGCGGCGATGCGCTCCAGCGGCTGGGCCTGTTGCGCGTGGACGGAAGCCGCGAACAGCAGGGCGGCGCACAGGAGGGCGGTGCGGATCTTCATGGCAGGAGGTCTGACGTATTGTCGTCGTCGTCGGCACCGCTGCCGAGCTCCGACGGCGGGACGAGGTAGAGGTCGTCGCGGTGGTATCCGAGGATAGCACGGCGCAGGCGGCTCTGGTTGTCGGGGCCGGCCGAGCCGAGGCCCTTGAGTTCGATCTCGAGCTGGATGGCATCGTTCATTTCGCCGCGGGTATTGCGCACGTAGCGGCGCGCCACCAGGCGGGCGGCGACGCAGCAGCTTTCCCACTGCACGCCGGCGATCGCTTCCAGCACCTGGTTGGACTGCAGCGAGTAGTAGTAGCGCCCGACCACGCTCCAGGCGGGGTTGATCGGGTACAGGAAGGACAGGTCGACCTGCTCCAGCAGGTCGGCCTGGGTGAGCGCGTTGCGGCGGTAGCGGTAGGCGAGGTTGACGATGCCGTCGTCGCCGACCAGGTAGCGCGTGCGCACGGTCGCCAGGTCCTCGCGGCTGGTGGCCGGGTTCCACTGGTAGGAGGTGCCGATGGTCCAGCGGTCGTTGATCGCGTAGTTGGCATCGACCACCCAGGCCGACTTGCCTTGCTCGATCGGGACCTCGTTGCCGAGCGTGACGCGCGCGTCCTCGAAGTAGCGGATCTGGCCGACGCTGGCCGAGAGCTTCTCGCGGCCGTCGGACTCGCGGATCAGGCGCGTGGTCAGCGCCAGCGTGAGCTGGTTGGCGTCGGCCTGGCGATCGCCGCCGGAATAGCGGTTGTCGCGGAACAGCTGGCCCCAGCTGAAGGTCATCGGCCGGGTGTCGAACAGCGGCATGTTGTCCTGGTCGCGATAGGGCGAGTTCAGGTAGAACAGCCGCGGCTCCAGCGTATGCAGGTAGTCGTCGCCGCGGAAGCGGGTGTTGCGGTCGAAGAACAGGCCGGCGTCGATGCTGCCGATGGGCTGGCTGCGCGAAGGGGACGCGTCGGGTGCCGTCGGCGAAAGCCGCTGTGCGAGGGCATCGTCCAGCTGATAACCGGTGTAGCGCCAGGCCAGGGTGGGCGTGACATACCAACTCGCGCCCTCGAGCGGCATGCTGACGTAGGGCTTGAGGTCGAGGCGGCTGCCTCCAGGTCGTGTCGTCGAATCGATATGCGAGAAACGTACGACTTCGGTGTCGGCGCCGGCGACGAACCAGCGCCCGAACGGCTGCTCCCAGCGGAAGTAGGCGCGGGGGAGGCGATTGTAGGGCAGCTGCGCTTCACTGAGGGTGTAGTCGGTCAGGTGGCGGTATTCGCCGACCAGGCCGGCATTCCAGTACCGCCCCCGCCCGTAAATGCCGACGTTGCTGATCAGAGAGAAGACCGATAGTCCCTCGACGCTGCTGCTGGCGTCTTCCAGCCAGCGTGGATCGCTGACCCAGTAGAGGTTGGCGCGCGCCTGCCAGGTGTGGTCGATGTTCTGCAGACCGTTGTAGCGGAACATGCCGCGGTCGTCCTCGCGGTAATTCTCCGGCCGGATCCGTGGATCCGCGATTTCCTCCGCCCGCTCGCGCCATACCAGGTCGTCCGACGGCAGCGCCTGCAGCTCGAACCTGCCGCGGCCGCGTTCGGTGAGGTAGCGGAACTCGGTGCCCAGCTGCAGCCCGCGCCGGCTCATCCAGCGCGGCGTCACGGTCATGTCGTAGTTCGGGGCGAGGTTGAGGTAGATCGGCTGGCGCCAGTCGAAGCCGTTGCGCCCGGACATGCTGATGCTGGGGTACAGCAGGCCGGTGCGCCGCCGGTCGTCGATCGGGAAGGCGAGATAGGGCACGTACAGCACCGGCACCTTGCCGATGCGCAGGGTGGCGTTGCGGGCGACGCCGGTGCCTTCGTCGGTGTCGACGTCGATGCGCTGCGCGCGCAGTTCCCACCAGCGCTGGCTGGGCGGGCAGGTGGAATAAGTGGAGCCGAACATCCGCCCCTGCGCGTCCTGCATCTCGATGCGCTCGGCGCCGCCGTTGCCGCGGCGCTCGGTCAGCTGGTAGCGGACGTTGTCGATGCGGTGCGATTCGGTGTTCTGGTCGCCCTCGAGCCGGTCGGCGACGATGCGCATGCCCGAGTCCTGGTAGCGCACGTTGCCGGTCGCGGTGTAGGTGCCGGCTTCGGGCGAATACTCGATGTCGTCGGTGCCGAGGAACTGGTCGCCGCGGCGCAGGGTGACGTTGCCGGTGACGTTGTACAGGCCGCCGTCGATGCCCACGGTCTGGTCGCCCTGGATGTCGGTGGGCAGGCTGTCGCGGCTGGCGGCGTCGCCCTTGGGCGGCTGCGCGTCGGGGAACAGCGGCACCGCGTCCTCGACCGGGCACAGCGACCAGTCGACCGGGATGTCGTCGTCCGCGTGGGCTGCCAGCGACAGGGCGATGCAGAGCGGCAGTGGCAGCAGGCGGAGCGCTGGACGCACGCGATGGAATCCCGGTGGCGGAAAGGGCGCTAGCTTGCCGGAAGCACTGTGTAGCGGCAATGCAGGCGCCAGCCGCGGTTCATGCTGCAGGCAGCGCCGGCGCGGCGGCGCTCAGGGCTGCGAAGAGCCCGCCGCGGCCGATGCGCCGGCCAGCGCGGACACGTGCGCGACCGCGCCCTCGCGCAGCGCCTGCAGGTCGTAGCCGCCCTCCAGCATCGACACGACGCGGCCGCAGGCATGGCGCGCGGCCAGCCGGCACAGTTCGCCGGTCAGCCAGTCGAAGTCGCCGGGCCCGAGGTCCAGCCCGGCCAGCGGGTCGCGACGGTCGCCGTCGAAGCCGGCGGAGATGAACACGAGCTGGGGCGCGAACGCGTCCAGCGCCGGCAGCAGGGTGCCGGCCCAGGCCTGTCTGAACGGCGCGCTGCCCGCGCCCGCCGGCAGCGGCGCGTTGACGAGGTTGCCGACGCCGCGCTCGCTGCCGGCGCCGGTCCACGGATACAGCGGCGACTGGTGCGAGCTGAGGTAGAGCACGCGCGGGTCGCGCTCGAAGATCGCCTGGGTGCCGTTGCCGTGGTGGACGTCGAAGTCGACGATCGCCACCCGCGCCAGGCCGAACCTGTCGAGCGCGTGCGCGGCGGCCACGGCGATGTTGTCGAACAGGCAGAAGCCCATCGCGGCGTCGATCGTGGCGTGGTGGCCCGGCGGGCGCACGGCGCAGAAGGCGACGTCGGTTTCGCCGTTCATCACCGCCTCGGTCGCGGCGATGCCGGCGCCGACCGCGCGCAGCGCCGCCTCGGGCGATCCGGGCGAGACGACGGTGTCCGGGTCGAGTCGCGTCGATCCCTGCGGGTGCGGCGCCAGCACCATCGCCAGCAGCGCCGGATCGTGCACGCGCAGCAGCTGTCCGCGGGTGGCGCGCGGCGCCTCGATCCACTCCAGCGCCGGGAACGCCTCGTGCACCGCTTCGAGCACCGCCTCGAGCCGCTCCGGGCATTCCGGATGGCCCGGCCCGGTGTCGTGCTCCAGGCAGGCGGGGTGGGTGTAGCCGAGGATGCGCGCCATGTCAGCGCGAGCGTCGCTCGTGCCGCCACAGCACCTCGCCGTGCCCGCTGGCGCGGGCCAGCACGCGCGCGAGCACGAACAGCAGGTCGGACAGGCGGTTGAGGTAGCGGACCGCCTGCGGGCGCACGGCCTCGTGGCGCGACAGCGCGACCGTGTCGCGTTCGGCGCGGCGCACGACGGTGCGGGCGACGTGGCAGCGCGCCGCCGCCTCGCCGCCGCCGGGCAGGATGAAGTCCTTCAGCGGCGGCAGCGGTTCGTTGTAGCGGTCCAGGTGCGCTTCCAGCCGGTCGATGTCGGCGTCGTCGATCGCGGCATGGCCGGGGATGCACAACTCGCCGCCGAGGTCGAACAGCTGGTGCTGGATCGCGGTCAGCAGGTCGCGGACGTCATCGGGCAGTTCGGCGGCCAGCAGCAGGCCGATCGCGGAATTCGCCTCGTCGACGGTGCCGTAGGCGTTGACCCGCGCCGAATCCTTGGCCACGCGCGTGCCATCGCCCAGGCCGGTCGTGCCGTCGTCGCCGGTGCGGGTGTAGATCTTCGACAGCCGGTTGCCCATGGCCGGGCCTGGTCAGCGCGTCGTGCGCGGGATCAGCGCCGCGCGCCGTCCCGGGCCAGGGCGGCGTTCGCCGGCAGCAGGCGGGCGACGAGGACGTGGGTGGCCGCCGCGATGCCGACGTACATCGCGGTCACGCGCAGGTAGGGCAGCAGCCAGTCGGTGTAGTTCTTCCACCAGCCGGCGACGGTGGGTTCGGCCACCGCGCTGCTGGTCCAGTAGAAACCACCCTGCGCGAACAGGTGGCAGACCGCGACCGAAGCCACGACGCTCGCCACCAGCAGCCCGAGCGCGCGCCAGCCGATGCCGCCGGCGTGGCGCTGCAGCCACCATCCGCCGGCCCACATCGCCAGGTGCGCCGGCACCAGCGCCCAGTAGCCGGGCGAGACGCAGTAATGGGTCCAGAAATCAATGCCCTGGCCGCTGATGACGATCCAGTCGACCATCACGGCCAGCGCCATCAGCAGCGGGAACGCCCAGCGCGTCCAGCGATGCAGGTAGAAGCCGCCGACGAAGAACACCGCCCAGGACGCGTCCGGCACCGCGCCGAAGTGGTGCAGGCGCGTCGCGACCATCACGGCGGCCAGCAGGGTCAGGATCGCGGCGCGGCTTGCGGCGGTGGTCATGGTGCGGGGCTCCGGAGGACGGCGCGGAAGAGACCCGCATTCTAGCGGACGCAGGGGCGGCCTGCCGCCGGCGCCCGCTATCATGGCGCGATGGAAACCGTGCATCCGGTGCTGATCGTCGGTGGCGGACTGGTCGGCGCCAGTCTCGCGCTCGCGCTCGATCGCGCGGGGATCGCCGCGGCGATGGTCGAGGCCGCGCCGCCCGGCGCGATGCCGGCGGTGTTCGACCAGCGCAACCTCAGTTTCGCCGACGCGACCGTCAACGCGCTGACCGCGCTCGGCGTGATGCAGCGGCTGCGCGCGCCCGCGGGCGCGATCCGGCGCATCCACGCCAGCCGCAGCGGCGACTTCGGCCGGGTGCTGCTGGATGCGGCCGACTACGGGCGCGACAGCTTCGGCCAGGTCGTGGTGGCGCGCGATTTCGGCGAAGCGCTGGAAGCCCGCCTGGCCGAACTCCCGCACCTGGTCCGCCATCGGCCGGCGCGGTTCCTGGGCTTCGGCGAGACCGCCGACGGCGTGCGCCGGGTCCGCATCGACGACGGCGACGGCGAGCGCGTCCTGCACGCGCGCCTCGTGGTCGCCGCCGACGGCACCGGCAGCCGGGTGCGCGACGCGCTCGGCATCGCGGTCGACGAGCACGACTACCGGCAGCGGCTGTTCGTCGCGCGGCTGCGAACGCGGCGTGCGCCCGAGGGCATCGCCTACGAGCGGCTTGGCGACGACGGCCCCACCGCGCTGCTGCCGCGCGGCGACGGCGCCTGGGGGCTGGTCCACGGCGTCGCCGATGAGGACGCGGATGCGGTGGTGGTGCTGGACGATCGCGCCTTCCTCGACCGCGTGCAGGCCGCGTTCGGCTGGCGTGCGGGACGTTTCGTCGAAGTCGGCGAACGCAGCGTCTATCCGGCCTTGCGCGCGGTGGCGGCGCGCACCACGGCAACGCGCGCGGTGCTCGTGGGCAATGCCGCGCAGAGCCTGCATCCGGTGGGCGCGCAGGGCTTCAACCTCGGCCTGCGCGATGCGCTGACGCTGGCCGAACTGGTGGCGGACGCGGACGATCCGGGCGCGGATGCGCTGCTTGACGCCTACGCCGCGCGCCGGCGCGAGGATCGCGAGCGCACGCTGGCGTTTTCCGACGGGCTGGCGCGCCTCACCGCCAACCGCGCCTCCGTGCTGCGCCCGCTGCGCAGCCTCGGCCTGCTGGCGGTGGACCGCGTGCCGTCGCTGCAGGCGCTGCTTGCCGGCGGCGCGATGGGCTTTCGCGGCGACGTGCCCGCGCTGTGCCGGGCGGGTGCCGCATGAGCCGGCGCGACCTGCACGACGTGGCGGTGGTCGGCGGTGGCGTGGTCGGCGCCGCCTGCGCGCTGGAGCTGGCGGAACTCGGGCTGGACGTGTGCCTGGTCGAGGCCGCGCGGCCGCCGGCGTGGTCGTCGGCGCAGCCGGACCTGCGGGTGTACGCGCTGGCGTCGGACAACGTCGCGCTGCTCGAAACGCTTGGTGCATGGACACCGGTGCGCGAGGCGCGCGCGCAGCCGTACCGGCGGATGCGGGTCTGGGACGCGGCCGGCGGCGATCCGATCAGCTTCGACGCCGACGCGCTCGCGCGCACCGAGCTGGGCTGGATCGTCGAACACGGCCTGCTGGTCGACGCCCTGTGGCAGGCGCTGCCGCGCAGTCGCATCCGCCTGGCCTGCCCGGCGCGCGTCGAGGCGCTGGAGCAGGACGCGGCCGGCGTGCAGCTGCGGCTCGACGATGGCACCCGCGTCGCCGCGCGCCTCGCCATCGCCGCCGACGGCGCCGCCTCGCCGCTGCGGCGGTTGGCCGGCATCGCGGCCGAGGCCCATGACTACGCGCAGCAGGGCATCGTCGGATACGTGCAGGTCGAGCGCCCGCACGAGGCGACCGCCTGGCAGCGTTTCCTGCCGACCGGGCCGCTGGCGCTGCTGCCGTGGACGGACGGGACCTGCTCGATCGTCTGGACCCTGCCCAACGACGAGGCCGCGCGCGTGCTGGCGCTCGACGACGCCGCGTTCGCGCGCGCCATCACCACCGCCTTCGACGCGCGGCTCGGCACACTGCGACCGACGAGCAGGCGCGTCGCCTTCCCGCTGCAGCGCCAGCTCGCCGCCACCCAGCACGCCGGCCGCGTGCTGGTGATCGGCGACGCCGCGCACGCGGTGCATCCGCTGGCCGGGCAGGGCGTGAACCTCGGCCTGCGCGATGTGTCCGCGCTGCGCGACAGCGTGCGCGAGGCGCAGCGGCGACGCGTGGCCTGGGATGCGTCGCACCGGCTCGCGCGCTGGGCGCGGGCGCGGCGCAGCGAGAACACGGTCGCCGCTTACGCGTTCGACGGCATCAACCGCCTGTTCTCGAACGACGCCATCGCGCCGACGCTGCTGCGCGGACACCTGCTCGGCCTCGCCGGCCGGATGCCGCCGCTGGTGGACCTGTTCCGGCGGCGCGCCGCCGGCGGCTGACGGGCGTCAGCTCGCCACCGCTTTGCCGCCGCGCAGGCGCTTGAACAGCGTCACCGCGCCCACCACGATCGTGCCCGCGACGATGCCCACCGCGGCGTTGATCAGCATCGGCGTCAGCGCGCCGAGCACCGCGCCGACACCGGGGACCTGCGAGGCGTCCGTCGCCGCGTGCCGGACCCACTCGTTTACCACGTGGAAGCCGTGGGTGAGGATGCCGCCGCCGACCAGGAACATCGCCGCGGTGCCGGCCACCGCCAGGCCCTTCATCAGCCACGGCGCCATGCGCAGGATGCCGGTGCCGATCGCGCGCGCGAAGCCGCTGACGCTGCGGCTCAGGTACAGGCCGAGGTCGTCGAGCTTGACGATGCCCGCGACCAGTCCGTAGACGCCGACCGTCATCAGCACCGCGATCCCGGCCAGCACCCCGAGTTGCACCGCGAACGGCTTGCCGGAGACCGTGCCCAGCGAGATGACGATGATCTCTGCCGAGAGGATGAAATCGGTGCGGATGGCGCCCTTGATCTTGTCCTTCTCGATCGCGACGAGGTCCTCGTCCGGCCTGGCCAGCGCCGCGGCGTGCGCGGCGTGGCGGGCGTCGTCCTCCTGCTTGTCGTGCAGGAACTTGTGCAGCAGTTTCTCCACGCCCTCGTAGCACAGGAACAGGCCGCCGGCCATCAGCAGCGGCGTCACCGCCCACGGTGCGAAGGCGCTGATCGCCAGCGCCGCGGGCACCAGGATCAGCTTGTTGACCGCCGAGCCCTTCGCCACCGCCCACACCACCGGCAGTTCGCGATCGGCGCGCACACCGCTGACCTGCTCGGCGTTGAGCGCGAGGTCGTCGCCGAGCACGCCGGCGGTCTTCTTCGCGGCGACCTTGGTCATCACCGACACGTCGTCGAGGATGGTGGCGATGTCGTCGAGCAGGACGAGGAGGCTGGAGGCCATGCGGGGGCGTCGGTCGGGGGCGGAGGGCGGCAGATTGTAGGGGCGCGGCCGTCGGTTGGCGTCAAGACGCCGTCGTCAGCGCGCCAGCGCCCAGGCGGCGAGGCAGAACGACAGCGCCGCGACGGTGGTCGCGACCAGGGTCACGCGCTGGGCCAGCGCCAGCCGGCGCTCCATCCGCTCCGCGCCGAGCTGCAGCGCCTGCATGGCCTGCTGCATGTCGCGGGCGAGCTTGGCGATGGAGTCGGCGTTCTGGCTCGCGGCATCCTGGAGTTCGACGATCTGGGTGTCGACGACGTCCAGGCGCAGGCGCTGGCTGTCGTCGGGAAGCGGCGGCGTACGCGTGAACATCGGCCGCGCGAGGCGGATGATCTCCGGCAGGTAGGGAGCGACGACGGTGATCCAGCTGGCGGCCATGTCCGGTTCCTTGATTCGGGAATTTGTGATTGGTGATTGGTGATTCGGGAGAAGCGCAACAGCCTGTCATCCCGAGCGAAGCGAGGGATCTCGCCTTGCCTGGAAGGGAAGCAGATCCCTCGCTGCGCTCGGGATGACATGGTTTGGCTTTCCGATTCCCGAATCACCAATCACCAATCACGCTGTCGCAAAGACCGTGATTTCTTCGCGATCGTGGTAGAGCTGTTTTGCACGGATTTCGAGCGGCCTGCCGGCGGTGTCGCGGAACAGGTCGAGGCAGAGCCGCGTTTCCTGCCAGCGCTTCTTCATCGGCAGCTTGAGGTTGAAGACCGCGTGCCGGCACCAGCCGTCGCGGAACCACTCGCCCATGCGGCGGGCGACGCGCGAGGGTTGTTCGACCATGTCGCAGACCATCCAGTCCAGCGGCCGCTGCGGTTGCCAGCGGAAGCCATCGGCGCGCAGGTGCTCGACCAGGCCGGTGTCGAGCACGTGCGGGCGCAGCGGGCCGTTGTCGATCGCGCTGACGCGCAGGCCGTGGCGGGCGAGGATCCAGGTCCAGCCGCCGGGCGCCGCGCCCAGGTCGGCCGCGGTCATGCCGGGGCGCAGCAGTTCGCGGCGCTGCGCGTCGTCGAGCAGGCAGGCCAGCGCTTCCTCGAGCTTGAGCGCGGAGCGCGACGGCGCGTCGGCGTGCAGCTTCAGCCGCGGCACGCCGAGCGGCCATGGTGCGGTGGCGGCGGGGTCCGCGCGCGCGAGCAGGGCATGATCGCCGGCGACGAAGCAGACGTGCAGGCGCGGCAGAAGCGGTTCGTCGCGCGCGGCGAGCAGGCCGCGCTTGCGCAGGGCCGGGCGCAGCGCGTTGCCGAAGCTGCGCGCCAGCCCCGACAGCGGCTTGCCGGCATCGGAATCGGGATGCTCGACCCACAGCGCGCCGAACGGCGGCGCTGCCGCCGGCGTGCCGGTCGCGGCGACGATCGCCTCGAGCATCGGCGTGATCCGGTCGCGCGGATCGAGGTCGCGCAGTTCCGCGAACAGCGCGACCGACTGGCGCGCGAACACCAGGTCCCGCCAGGGCAGGCGCGCGGACAGCGCGTCGTCGTCGGCGAGGAACAGTACGTAGCCTTCCCCGCGCGTGGCGCGCGCGTATCCGGCGATGCCCGCGTCCGCGGCGCGATCGCCGAGTTCGGCCGCGAGGTCGGGCTCGAAGCCGGCGCGGCAATAGCACAGCAGGCCGTTCATGCGGCAGGCTGCATCCGACCTGTAGGAGCGCCTTCAGGCGCGATGCTTTTGAGTCGGGGCCCGGGAAGCAAGCGCATCGCGCCTGAAGGCGCTCCTACAGGATCTGACGCGGGCAAGGGCATCAGTAGCGCCCGGCGTCGGATTCGCCGTAGCGGCGCAGCACCTCGCGCGCCGCGTCGCGGTGCAGGTCGCGCACCACCTCGATGCCGCGGCGCTGCAGTTCGCCGACCCAGTCGGCCGGCAGCGGGCCCTCGTCGAACGGCGTGAGCGCTTCCACGTCCTCCGAGCGCGCGCCGATCAGCAGCCGGTCGATGCCGGCCCAGACGGTGGCGCCGTAGCATTGGCAGCAGGGCTGCGACGAGGTGGCGAGCACGAAGCGGCCGATAGGGTTGTCATCGAGGTCGCGGTTCAGGCGCGCGCGCTGCAGCCGCTGCTGCGCCAGCATGTACGCCATCGTCTCGGCGTGCGCGACCGAGCAGCTCTGCGGCAGCACGCGGTTGACGCCGATCGAGACGATGCGGTCGTCGTCGGCATTGAACACCGCCGCGCCGAACGGCCCGCCGCTGGCGGCCTCGATGTTGAGCCGCGACAGTTCGATCGCCAGCGCGACCTTGGCCTCGTCGCCGGGATAGGCGCGCGTCGCGTCGACGTGCTCGTGCACCCAGGCCGGAAGCGTCAGGTGGACCTGCGCGTAGAGCATCAGCGATCCGCCTCCAGCGGGCCGGCGGCCGGCTGGCAGCGACCCTGCACGCAGTCGCAGGCCTGGATGTCCCGCCAGCCGCAGACCGAGGACATCCCCGTGCGCGCGCATTCGGCGCGCACCGCGTCCGGGTCCACCGGGCTGTCCTTGTTGACGCAGGCGGGGAAGTAGCCGCAGCAGTTGCCGACGTTCTTCACCGCGCAGTCGCCGGCGACCTTGCAGGAGAAATCGGGCGAGTCGGCGCCGATGCGCGCGACGCCCGACACCTGCGGCGCCGGCGTCGGCCCGGGCGCGGGCGCGGCGTCGGACACCGGTGCGGCGCAGGCCGCGAGCAGCAGCGCGAGCAGCGTGGACGGCAGCAGGGTGGCGATGCGCATCCGGTGTCTCCTCAGGATTTGTCGGCCCAGGTGTCGCGCAGGGACACGCTGCGGTTGAACACCGGCGCGTCGCCGCGATGGTCGCGGCGGTCGGCGACGAAATAGCCCAGGCGCTCGAACTGGAGCGACTGCTCCGGCGCGGCGGCGGCGGCGGCGGGTTCGACGTAGCCGCGCACGCTGCGCTTCGAGTCCGGGTTGAGGTGGTCGCGGTAAGTCTTGCCTCCGCTTTCATCGTCGGGATCGGCGACCGAGAACAGGCGGTCGTAGAGGCGGATCTCGGCTTCGACCGCGTGCTTCGCGCTCACCCAGTGGATCGTGCCCTTGACCTTGCGGTTCGCGCCCTCCATGCCGGGGCGCGATTCGGGGTCGAGCCAGCCGCGCAGTTCCACCACGTTGCCGGCGGCGTCTTTCACCACTTCATCCACGCGCGCGATGCCGGCGCCGCGCAGGCGCACTTCGCCGCCGGGCACCAGTCGCTTCCAGCCCTTGGGCGGGACCTCGGCGAAGTCCTCGCGCTCGATCCACAGCTCGCGCGAGAACGGCACCTCGCGCGTGCCGAAGGCTTCGTCCTTGGGATGATTGGCGAACACCAGCGTTTCCTCGTGGCCTTCGGGCAGGTTGGCGAGCACGAACTTCAGCGGGTCGATCGCCGCCATGCGCCGCGGCGCGTGCGCGTCGAGGTCGTCGCGCAGCGCGCCTTCCAGCACCGAGAAGTCGATCACCGAGTTCTGCTTGCTGATGCCGACGCGGTCCACCAGCAGCCGCAGCGACGCCGGCGTGTAGCCGCGGCGGCGCAGGCCCTGCAGGGTCGGCATGCGCGGATCGTCCCAGCCGTCGACCAGGCCGTCGCCGACCAGCGCCACCAGCTTGCGCTTGCTCATCACCGTGTAGTTGATGTTGAGCCGCGAGAACTCGATCTGCCGCGGCTTGGCGGCGACGTTCGGCAGGCCCTTAGCGGTCAGCGGCGCCAGCAGTTCGGGCGAGTGGGCCAGGTCGACCTTGTCCACGCACCAGTCGTACAGCGGCCGGTGGTCCTCGAACTCCAGCGTGCACAGCGAATGGGTGATGCCCTCGATGGCGTCGCCCAGGGCGTGGGCGATGTCGTACATCGGGTAGATGCACCAGCCCTCGCCGGCGATCGGGTGCGGCATGTGCTTGATCCGGTACAGGGCCGGGTCGCGCAGGTTGATGTTGCCGCTGGCCATGTCGATCTTCGCGCGCAGGGTGCGAGCGCCGTCGGGGAATTCGCCGGCGCGCATGCGGCGGAACAGGTCGAGGTTCTCCTCGACCGACCTGTCGCGGTAGGGCGAATTGCGACCCGGTTCGGTCAATGTGCCGCGGTATTCGCGCACCTGCTCGGCGGTCAGGTCGCAGACGAAGGCGTCGCCCTGGGCGATCAGCTTCTCGGCGGCGAGCGCGTAGACCTCGAAATAGTCCGAGGCGTGGCGCAGTTCGGCCCAGTCGAAGCCGAGCCAGCGCACGTCGTCCTGGATCGCCCGGACGAACTCCGGGTCCTCCCTGGCCGGGTTGGTGTCGTCGAAACGCAGGTTGCACACGCCGCCGAATTCCTCGGCGATGCCGAAGTCCAGGCAGATCGCCTTGGCATGGCCGATGTGCAGGTAGCCGTTGGGCTCGGGCGGGAAACGGGTCCGGATGGCCGCGTGTTTCCCGTTCGCGAGGTCGTCGCGGACGATCTGGCGGATGAAGTCGTTGCGGGCGGCCGACGCGGCGGCGTCCGGGGAGGCCGCAGGCCCGCGGGCAGCCGGAGGGGGACTGGTCATGAAGCGCTTTGGGGGCAAAACGACAGTGTAGCCGAGCCGGCGCCGGCCTCCCCCGGGCCCTTCCCGGAGGCCTTGTCGAGGCTTCCCGGGCGTTCTTCGGCCCCGGAGATGGCGGATAATGTGACGTACGACAGGCTTTGGCGGCATGGAGTTTGCTTCAGCAGTAGAAGGGGCAGGAGAGCCAGGATGTCTGGAGGCAGTCACATCGCCGGGCGGTTGCCCGTGCCGCGGTTGCGTCGATCCCCGCCGGGTCACCGGCCGGGCCGGCGCCGTGGATGCACGCCGATGGCGACAGCGGGGGGCGTGCCCTGAACTCCCGCCCGCGCAGCGCCGATGGCGCCCACCACGAGGGACTGATCGCGGTCTGCCTGGCGCTGCTGCTGGGCCTGTTCGCCGTGGCCGTCGCCGGGGTGGTGCCGCAGGAATCGGGTGTCGCGGTGGCGATCGGCACGCCGGTGGCGACATCGGCCGACGTCGAGGGCCTTCCGCTGCGATCCGCGGAAGGCGGACGCACGTCGGCGACATTGCTGCGCTTCGACCTGCCCGAGGGCGGTGGGGACGGCTCGCGCTGGGTGGTGCGGGTGGAGCGCAACGCGGTCGAGTCGGTCTGGCTGCAGCGCGGCCAGTGGCGCAGCCGGCAACTGGGGTTCTTTTCGCCCGACGGGAGCGAAGGCGTGCTGCCGAGCAGTTACGTGTTCCCCCTGCCCGCGGGTTGGACCGGCCCGGTCGAGGTCGAGCTGCATGCGCTGGGCAGCGTGCGGCGCACCCTGCATCCCCGGGTGATGAGCGAAACCCAGGCAACGCGCCTGGAGCAGTACGGGGTGGCCGCCAGCGCGATGATCTACGCCAGCCTGTTCACCATCGGCCTGCTGGCGCTGGCGCTGTTCTCGGCCGCGCGCGACCGGCTGTTCCTCGCGCTGTTCGCCTTCACCCTGGTGGCGCTGCTGACGATGGCGGCGGTCAACGGCCACCTGTACCAGTTGCCCGGGCTGCGCGCGTTCGCGTTCTGGCGGCTGCAGGGCGTGAGCGCGCTCGCGCTGCTGCTGTGCGCGGCCTGGCTGCAGATGCTGCTGCAGTACGCGGACGCGAACCAGGAGCGCCCGTTGCGCAAGCGCATCGTCGACTACGCATCGCTGGGGCTGGTGGCGGTGGCCGCGGTCTGCCTGCTCAACGTGCCGCAGGTGGCCATCGTGCTGCAACACGTGCAGATCGTGCTGTTCAGCCTGGCCCTGCTGCTGGGCCTGGGGATCCTGGTCGACGCCGCGCGCCGTCGCGTGCTGATGGCGTGGCCGCTGGCGGTGATGGCGGTGCTGACCCTGGTCGGCGTGGTGATGGTCGAACTGTCCACGCGCGGCCACCTGCTCGACACCGTGCTGATCCGCTACGGCTACCAGATGGGCAGCGTGGTGGGCGTGGCGATCCTCTCGGTCGGCCTGATCGGCCGCATCGGCGAATACCGCCACCAGCGCGATCGCGAACTGCTCGCGCGCGCCGACACCGAGCGCCGCATGCAGCGCGAGGCCGCCCGCTCCGACCTCGTGGCCGAACTGCAGGCGAAACTGCGCATGTTGCCGGTCGGGGACACCCAGTGGACGGCGTTCCGCCTGCTGCTGGATCGCCTGATGCCGCTGCTGCCGGTCGAACGCTGCGTAGTCGCGGCCCGGGGCTACCACGGCCACGACCTGCTGGTGGTCGATCCGGTCGAGTGCATGGAGCCGGTTAAGACGCAGGTCGGCAAGCGCGAGCTGGCGCTGAAGCGGCAGGCCGCCAACGCCATCGCGCTGCAGCAGCCGGTGACGGTGGAGGGGCAGCCGTCGATCGTCGCGATCGAGGCGGTGGTGCCGCTGCAGATCCGGGCGCCGGCCTGGGGCGTGCTGCTGCTGCAGCGCGCGGGCGCCGACGGCTTCACCACCGAGGAACTGTCGCTCGCCTCCGATTTCGCGCGGTTGACCCTGCTGCACGTCGACCAGGCGGTGGCGGCGGTGAACCTGCGCCGCTCGGCCGAACTCGACGCACTGACCGGCAGCCTCAACCGGCGCACGATCGACCAGTGGCTGGCGCGGACCTTCAGCGAGGGCGCGCGCGAGCAGCAGCCGGCCTCGATCCTGTTCATCGACCTCGACCATTTCAAGTCGGTCAACGATCGCCACGGCCACGCCTGCGGCGACTTCTGCCTGCGCAACGTGGCGATGGCGCTGCGCGGCGCGCTGTCCGAAGGCGACCTGTTCGGCCGCTACGGCGGCGAGGAGTTCATCGCCATCCTGCCCGGCCGCAGCGGCGCGGCCGCGCGCGTGATCGCCGAACAACTGCGCATGGCGGTGGAGAACCTGCACCTGGACTGGAGCGGCCAGCCGCTGCGGCTGACGGTCAGCGTCGGCGTCGCCACCCGGCTCGAGCACGAGGAAACGCCGGACGCCGCGCTCGAACGCGCCGATCGCGCGCTGTATTCGGCCAAGGCCCATGGCCGCAACTGCGTGCAGGTGGCGCCGGCGGTCTTCAGCTAGGCGCGGTTGGGCGAGGGTAGCCCCGACCTACGGATTCGTTTGCCGGAGTGACAGGGCCGCCCGGGTTGAAGCGCCGCCGGACGGCCGCACATCGGAGGCAGTCCTTCGGAGCGACGACGATGATCGGAATCGGTGCCTGGAAACAGCGCCTGCCGCAGCCGGGCGAGGCCCTGCCCGGGCGCGCGGAGGAAATGCCGCTGCGCAATCGCCACCATGTGCTCGGCGCGCCGCTGCGCGACGCCTTCGAGGGGCTTTCGCGGGTGCAGTTCGGCATGGGCTGCTTCTGGGGCGCGGAGCGCAAGTTCTGGTCGCTGCCGGGCGTGGCCACGACGGCGGTCGGCTATGCCGGCGGAGCCACGCCCAACCCGACCTATCGCGAGGTCTGCTCCGGCCAGACCGGCCACGCCGAGGTCGTGCTGGTGGTGTACGACGCCGCGAAGCTGCCGTTTGCGACCCTGCTCAAGGCATTCTGGGAGAACCACGACCCGACCCAGGGCATGCGCCAGGGCAACGACGTCGGCACCCAGTACCGCTCCGTCGTCCATTGCGACAGTCAGGACCAGTACGCGCAGGCGCTGCACAGCCGCGACGCGTTCGGGCAACGCCTGCGCGAGGCGGGCCTCGGCGACATCACCACCGACATCGTGTTCCCGGCGCCGACGTTCTTCTACGCCGAGGATGAGCACCAGCAATACCTGTCGAAGAATCCCGCGGGCTACTGCGGCCTCGGCGGCACCGGGGTCAGCTGTCCGGTCGGCATCGCCGGCTGAAGCCGGTAGGGCCGCGCGAATCGGCCGCGGCACCTGCAGGCGCGCCTTCAGGCGTTCCCACAACCGCATCGGCGCGTCAGCGCGTCGCGATCGCGCAGACGTAGACCAGTTCGCAGGCGCCGTTGCCGGTGTCGTCGCGCGACAGGGAACTGCGCCAGCGCCAGCCGTCGGGCGCGTCGACCTGCACCAGCCAGCCGTCGATGCGCACCGTGTCGTCCCTGCGGACCGCGCGCAGCGCACGGGCCACCTCCGGGCTCGACGGGATCATGTGCATGTTGGCGCTGCTGCGGACGATTTCGGGCGGCGGCAGCGGCGGTTCGCCGCGCCATCGGTAGCGGTACCAGCGCGAGGACTGGCTGATGTCCAGGCGCGCGAGCACCGCGTCGTCGCGCATGCGCTGCCAGCCGAGCGCGAGGTCGGTCGGCGAGAAGTCGGCTTCGCGGCCGATGGAATAGTCCTCGCGCGAGAGCACGCGCGCCTCGATGCGAAAGCCCGCCAGCGGCGTCAGCGTGCCGGCCTGCAGGCGGAAGGGCTGCAGGTCCCGCGGCACGCCGGTCTGCAGCGGGCCGGCGGTGGGATCGGCGGCGGTCGGCAGCGGGCAAGCGATGTCCGCACCGGGAATCGCCGCCGGCGCGGCAGGCGTGCGCGGCGAGTACGGCGAGAACCACCAGCCGATCGCGCCGAGCAGCAGCCCGGCCAGCGCCAGCGCGCGCAGCGACATGCGGGGTCAGTGCCCGCCCGGGTGGACTTCGGTGACGCGCAGGCGCAGCGTGCGGCCCTGCGGCGTGTTCCAGTCGATCGACTGGCCGACCGCTAGCCCGAGCAGGGCGCTGCCCACCGGCGCCAGGATCGAGACCTTGCCGGCGCCCGCGTCGGCCTCGTGCGGGAAGACCAGGGTGAGCTGGTGGCGCTCGCCGCTGTTGTCGTCGACGCACTCGACCCGCGAATGCATGCCGACCACGCCGGCGGGCATGTCGGCGTCGTCGACGATCTCGGCGCGGGCGAGTTCGCCGAGCAGGGCCTCGGCGGTGGCGTCGTGCTGCCATTGCGGCGCATCGAGCAGGGCTTCCAGGCGCGCGGCGTCGCGGCGCGAAACGACGATCGAAGGCGGCAGGCCGCTGGCTGGGGTGGTCATGTCGGTGTCTCCTTGTGAGGGGGCCGCGGCGGCGAGGGCCGCGCCCAAAGAAAAACGGACGGCGCGTCCGGCGCGTCGCCCGCTTCGTGGTGGGAGCTACCGTAGCGCTCCGGCCGCGGGGCTTCAAGGGGGCCCGGCCTGGCGCTCCGACGGCAGGCGCGCTTCGGGCGCGGTTGCTTCCGGGGGGAGATGGAGGGCGGCCGAAGGCCCTTGCGCCGCCAGCCGGTCAGAGCATGTCCGGCGGAGGCGCGTGGCGCGCGCGCGCGGTGGCGGCCATGGGGTTGGCCAGCAGCTCCGGGGGCAGGGCGCGGAACGTCGCCGCCAGCCGGCCGAGGAAGTCCGACATCGCCGAACTGCGCCGCCAGAACATCGCGATCCGCCGGCTCGGCTGCGCGCCGCTGAACGACAGCAGGCGGATGTTCGGCGGGTGCGCCACCGGGGGCTGCACCGCCAGCGCCGGCAGCAGGGTGATGCCGACGTTGGCGGCGACCATCTGCCGCAGCGTCTCCAGGCTGGTGGCGCGGAACTCGGTCTTCTCGTGCGCGCCGGCGAGCTGGCACACGTCCAGCGTCTGCCGGCGCAGGCAGTGGCCGTCCTCGAGCAGCAGCAGGTTTTCCTGCGCCAGGTCGTCGATGGTCAGCGCGCCGCGCTGCGCCAGCCGGTGCGGCTCCGGCACGGCGAGCAGGAACGGCTCTTCGAACAGGTATTCGTGGTGCAACTGGTCGTCGTGCAGCGGCAGGGCGAGGATCGCGGCGTCGAGCCGGCCGTCGCGCAGCCGCGCCAGCAGTTCGTCGCTCTTCTCCTCGACCAGCAGCAACTGCAGGTCGGGGAAGCGCTCGCGGATCGGCGGCACCATGTGCGGCAGCAGGTAGGGGCCGAGGGTGGGGAAGATGCCCAGCCGCACCACGCCGGCCTCGGGCCGCTGGCTGCGGCGCGCGGCTTCCTTCATCTGCTCGATTTCCGACACCACCCGGCGCGCGCGCTCGACGATCTCCACCCCGATCGGCGTCAGCATCACCTTGCGCGGCGCGCGCTCGATCAGCGACACGCCGAGTTCATCCTCGAGCTTGCGGACCTGGGTCGACAGCGTCGGCTGGCTGACGAAGCTGGCCGCGGCCGCGCGGCCGAAATGGCGGTGGTCGGCGACCGCGATCAGGTACTTGAGGTCGCGCAGGTTCATGCGTCAGGGGCCTTCGCGTAGCGTGTTCCAGACCCGTTCGCGAATGCCGCGGCCCATGGTCATTCCGACCCCGGACCTGATCCGGGGGAGGAATCCCGCCTTGGGGCAGATCTCTCGCTGCGCTCGAGATGACAAGGAGGGAGCCATCGCGCTAGGCCGCCTGCGCTTCCACCGGCTCGACCGGCGCCGAGGCGCGGATCAGGTGGTCGAACGCGGCCAGCGCCGCCTTCGAGCCTTCGCCCATCGCGATCACGATCTGCTTGTACGGCACCGTGGTGCAGTCGCCGGCGGCGAACACGCCCGGCACGCTGGTCTGGCCGCGGTCGTCGACGAGGATCTCGCCGCGCGGCGACAGCTCGACCGTGCCCTTGAGCCATTCGGTATTGGGCAGCAGGCCGATCTGCACGAACACGCCCTCCAGTTCGATCCGGTGCGCATCGCCGCCGGCACGATCCTTGTAGACCAGGCCGGTGACCCGGCTGCCGTCGCCCAGCACTTCGGTGGTCTGCGCCGAGACGACGATACGGACGTTCTTCAGGCTGCGCAGCTTGCGCTGCAGCACTTCGTCGGCGCGCAGCTTCGCGTCGAACTCGACCAGGGTGACGTGGCCGACGATGCCGGCCAGGTCGATCGCCGCCTCGACCCCGGAGTTGCCGCCGCCGATCACCGCCACGCGCTTGCCCTTGAACAGCGGGCCGTCGCAGTGCGGGCAGTAGGCCACGCCCTTGTTGCGGTACCGGTCCTCGCCGGGCACGCCGATCTGCCGCCAGCGCGCGCCGGTGGAGAGGACGATGGTCCTGGACTTCAGCGAGGCGCCGTTCTCCAGCTTCACCTCGACCAGGCCGTCGGCGCCGGCCGGCACCAGCTGCGTCGCGCGCTGCAGGTCCATCACGTCGACGTCGTACTCGCGCACGTGCTGCTCCAGCGCCGCGGCGAGCTTCGGCCCTTCCGTGTGCTGCACCGAGATGAAGTTCTCGATCGCCATGGTGTCGAGCACCTGGCCGCCGAAGCGCTCGGCGGCGACGCCGGTGCGGATGCCCTTGCGCGCGGCGTAGATCGCCGCCGCGGCGCCCGCGGGACCGCCGCCGACCACCAGCACGTCGAATGCGTCCTTGTTCGCGATCTTCGCCGCCTCGCGCCTGGCCGCGCCGGTGTCGAGCCGGGCGACGATCTGCTCCAGCGTCATCCGGCCCTGGTCGAAGGGCTCGCCGTTGAGGAAGATCGTCGGCACCGACATGACCTCGCGCGCGTCGACCTCGCCCTGGAACAGCGCGCCGTCGATGGCGACGTGCGAGATGTTGGGGTTGAGCACCGCGGCCAGGTTCAGCGCCTGCACCACGTCCGGGCAGTTCTGGCACGACAGCGAGTAGTAGGTCTCGAAGCGGAACTCGCCTTCGAGGTTCGCCACCTGCTCGATCAGTTCGGCGCCGGCCTTGGACGGATGCCCGCCGACCTGCAGCAGCGCCAGCACCAGCGAGGTGAACTCGTGGCCCATCGGCAGGCCGGCGAAGCGGACCTGGATGTCGTGGCCGGGCGAGGTCAGCGCGAACGAGGGCGTGCGCTCGCCGTCGTCGCGGCGCAGCTCGACGGTGATCCTGTCGGACTGGCTGCGGATGTCTTCCAGCAGTTCCAGCATCTCCTTCGACTTTTCGCCATCGTCCACGGACGCGAGGATCGCGACCGGGCGCTGCAGTCGTTCGAGATAGGCCTTGAGCTGGGTCTTGAGGTCGTGGTCGAGCATGGGGGCGACTCCTGTGGGGAGGGAGGCGGGGCGTGCACGGAAGCGGATCGGAGCCGACGCGGGCCGTGGCTGGCCGGGCGGGAGGGAGAGGGATGCGCCCGGCGGGCTGGGCCGTGCATCGGCTCCGATCCGCTCCCGCGCCGCAAGATGCGGCACGGGGCGGGGAACGGCGGTGGCGCGGTGGATCAGATCTTGCCGACCAGGTCGAGCGACGGCTTGAGCGTCTTCTCGCCTTCCTTCCACTTGGCCGGGCAGACTTCGTTCGGGTGCGCGGCGACGTACTGCGCGGCCTTGAGCTTGCGCAGGGTCTCGGTGACGTCGCGGGCGATGGCGTTGTCGTGGATCTCGACGGTCTTGACCACGCCTTCCGGGTTGATCACGAAGGTGCCGCGCAGGGCCAGGCCTTCTTCCTCGATGTGCACGCCGAAGGCGCGGGTCAGCTGGTGGGTCGGGTCGCCGACCAGCGGGAACTGGGCCTTGCCCACCGCGGCGGAGGTCTCGTGCCACACCTTGTGCGAGAAGTGGGTGTCGGTGGTGACGATGTAGACCTCGGCGCCCAGCTTCTGGAACTCGGCGTAGTGGTCGGCGGCGTCCTCGACCTCGGTCGGGCAGTTGAAGGTGAAGGCGGCCGGCATGAAGATCAGGACCGACCACTTGCCCTTCAGGCTGGCGTCGGTGACTTCGATGAACTCGCCGTTCTGGTAGGCGGAGGCCTTGAACGGCTGGATTTCGGTGTTGATCAGGGACATGGAGCACCTCGTTGGAGTGGGAGCGCGGCATTCGATCCAGTGATCGGATCGATGGAGAAATGATAGATTGAGACTATTGATTTGTGAAATCGAATGAAATTATATATTCGATTGATAAAATCGATCAAAATGGGCGCATTTCCCCGGTTTCCGGGCCATGAATACGCTTGCAATCGATTTTGCGCTGCAGCATATTCAACCCATGCGCTGCAGTCTGGCGCGGTGGCCGGGAAGGCATCGGGCTGGGGCAGGGCAGGGTTTCGGACCGCGCGTCGCAGACGCCGATCCAGCCGAGTTCCGTATCCGTTTCCTCCCTCCCACACGTGGTACGGAATCTTTGAAGGCGGCTTCGGCCGCCTTCATTTTTTTGTGCTTCGGGCTTGCCCTACGATGCCGCGATGCCGTCACCGCCGCTCCCCCCGACCGTCCGCAGCCTGCTCGAGACCGCGCGCCGGCGGGTCGACCCGTCCGAAGCCGAATGGCTGCTCGCGCACGCGTTGGGGCAGCCGCGCAGCTGGCTCTACGCCCACGGCAGCGACGGCGTGGCCGACGCCGATGCCGCCCGGTTCGAGCACCTGCTCGCCCGGCGCCAGGCGGGCGAGCCCGTCGCCTACCTCTGCGGCCGCCGCGGCTTCTGGACGCTCGACCTCGCCGTCACCCCCGACACCCTGATCCCGCGCCCGGAGACCGAGCGGCTGGTCGAACTCGCGCTGGCGCGGCTGCCCGCCGACCGCGACCTGCAGCTGGCCGACCTGGGCACCGGCAGTGGTGCGATCGCGCTGGCGCTGGCCAGCGAGCGCCCGCGCGCGGCGGTGGTGGCCACCGACGCCAGCGCCGCCGCGCTCGCGGTCGCGCGCGCCAATGCGCAGGCCGCCGGCCTGGCCAACGTCAGCTTCCACCTCGGCGACTGGTTCGGCGCCGTGCAGGGGCGCCGCTTCAACCTGGTCGCCAGCAACCCGCCCTACATCGCCGAGGGCGACCCGCACCTGTCGCAGGGCGACCTGCGCCACGAACCGCCGCTGGCGCTGTCCTCGGGCCGCGACGGCCTCGACGCGATCCGCGCCATCATCGCCGCCGCGCCCGCGCACCTGCGGCCGGGCGGCTGGCTGCTGTTCGAGCACGGCTGGACGCAGGGCGAGGCGGTGCGTGCGCTGCTGCACGCGGCGGGCTTCGTCGACGTCGCCACCCACCGCGACCTCGAAGACCGCGACCGCGTCACCCTGGGCCGCCTGCCGGACTGAAGGGGGATCTGCCGGCTAGACTGTGGACACATCCTCCTGTCCAGGGCGACGCCATGCGCACGCTGTACCCCGAGATCGAACCCTTCGACACCGGCACGCTGCAGGTCGACGATCGCCACGCGCTGTATTACGAGCAGTGCGGCAACCCGAAGGGCAAGCCGGTGGTCCTGCTGCACGGCGGTCCGGGCGGCGGCTGCAACGCCAAGATGCGGCGCTTCCACGATCCGGCGAAGTACCGCATCGTGCTGTTCGACCAGCGCGGTTCCGGCCGCTCCACGCCGCACGCCGACCTCGTCGACAACACCACCTGGGACCTGGTGGCCGACATCGAGAAGCTGCGCGAGACGCTCGGCATCGAGCGCTGGCAGGTCTTCGGCGGCTCCTGGGGCTCGACCCTGGCGCTGGCCTACGCCCAGGCGCACCCGCTGCGCGTGACCGAACTGGTGCTGCGCGGCATCTTCATGCTGCGCCACTGGGAGCTGCAGTGGTTCTACCAGGAAGGCGCGTCGCGATTGTTCCCCGAGCCGTGGGAGCATTACATCGCGGCGATTCCCGAAGACGAGCGCGGCGACCTGGTCAGCGCCTTCCACAGGCGCCTGACCTCGGACGACGAAGCCACCCGGCTCGCCGCCGCGCGCGCGTGGAGCGTGTGGGAAGGCGCGACCTCGTTCCTGCACGTCGACCAGGACTTCGTCAGCGGACACGAGGACGCGGCGTTCGCGCTCGCCTTCGCGCGCATCGAGAACCACTATTTCGTCAACAAGGGCTTCTTCGAGGTCGACGACCAGCTGCTGCGCGACGCCTACCGCATCGCCGGCATCCCCGGGGTGATCGTGCATGGCCGCTACGACGTGGTCTGCCCGGTGCAGAACGCCTGGGACCTGCACAAGGTCTGGCCCAAGGCGGAACTGGTGATCACGCCGGCCTCCGGGCATTCTGCGTTCGAGGCGGAGAACACCGACGCGCTGGTGCGGGCGACCGACGCGTTTGCGTGAGGGGGCGATGCAGGGAACGGCTTGGCGCAGCAGGGCCGCGTAAAGATGAAGAGCGCCGCAAGGGACAACCCAAAGTGTCGTCATCCCGGCGAAAGCCGGGATCCATTTTGCCGTTGCGGTTGCCTTTGCATGGGCTGCAACAGTCAAAGGCAGAATCAAAATGGATCCCGGCTTTCGCCGGGATGACGACTGAAAACGGGATGACGACTGTGGGCCGGATGGCGACTGAAAGCGGGACGACTGAAAAGCGTCAACGCGTGGCGAACGCATCCTGGAGCGAGGCGAACAATCGCGCCAGCCGTTCCGCCCATGCGTCCTGTCCGCGCGCGTCGGCGATCAGGTCCTGGCGGATCTCCAGCTCGACGTGCGGCAGTTCGCGGCGTTCGGCGTGGACCGGGATTGCGTAGTCGGTCGCGTCGCTGACCCGGTAGGGCTCGTTGTCGCCGACCACGAGGTCGCCTTCCCCGCGCAGCAGCGCCAGCAGGGCATGCGCGAAGCGCGGGTCGCGCTGGTACAGCACGCCCGCCTGCCAGGGGCGGTCGTGGCCGTTCATCGACGGCGTGAAGCTGTGCATGGCGACCAGGATCGTCGGCCGACCTTCGCGCGCGCGGCGGTCGAGTTCGGCTTCGATGCGCGCGTGGTAGGGCGCGAAGATCCCGTCGATGCGGCGACGGCGCTCGCGTTCGTCGAGGTCCGCGTTGCCGGGGATGACGGTGCCGTCGCTGACGGCCATGATCGAACCGGGCGCGTCCAGCGGCCGGTTGCAGTCGATCACCAGCCGCGAATAGGTCTGCGCGATCGCGCAGGCGTCGAGTCGTTCGGCCAGCCGCGCCGTGGTGCCGGCGATGCCGATGTCCCAGCCGATGTGGCGGTCGAGTTCGGCCTGCGCCAGGCCGAGCCGGGCGAGCGCCGCCGGAACCGCCTGGCCGGCGTGGTCGGCGATCAGCAGGAACGGCGAACGCCCGTCGGGCCGCAGCACGGTGAACGGCGCGGGATCGGCGGGCGAGAGCAGGGGCTCGACGGGCGCCGCCACGTCAGCTGCGCCGCGAGCCGTCCGGGTTGTGGTCGATCATCCACAGTCCGGCCCACAGCTTGAGGTCGAGTTCGTAGCCCTCGCGATGTTTCTGCATCAGCCATGCGGGCGCCTGGCTGCGCGGCACGGCGTGCACGACGATGTTCTCGTCGTCGACGCCGCCACCGTCGCCGACGCGCTTCAGGTCCAATGCGCGGGCGAAGGCGATGCGCTCGTTGCTCATGCCCGAGGAGGTCGGGCCGACCAGCAGCACGTCGACGCGCCCGGCCTCCCAGCCGGTTTCCTCGATCAGTTCGCGCCGCGCCGCCGATTCCAGCGTGTCTTCGTCGTGGTCGTCGCCGACCAGGCCCGCCGGCATCTCGATCGTGCGCGCGCCCAGCGGCACGCGGTACTGGTCGACGAACAGCACCTCGTCGTCGGGCGTCACCGCGATCACCAGCACCGCCAGGCCGTCGCGCCCGTGCGTGCGTTCGCACGACTCCCAGTGGCCGCGCCGGACCAGGCGCAGCCATTCGCCCTGGTACAGCAGTTCCGCGTCTTCTGCAGGTGTGTTCATGGCCCGGATGGTAACCCCGGTGCGTGTCATTGCGCCGGCGCGTAGTCCAGCCCCGCGGCGGCATGCAGCCGGCGCCGGGTCAGCGGACCGAAGCGCAGCCGCTCGCACAGCGACAGCAGCGCGTCGGCATCGACGGCGGTGCGCGCGAATGCGGGCGCGGCGGCGCCGAGCGGGGCCTCGAGCGAAATCGTGGTCAACTGCCGGCACAGCAGCGCCTGCTCGCGATGCAGGCGCAGCCGCACGGTCGCCTGCGCCGCGCCGCGCAGGCGCAGGAAGGCGACTTCGTCGACGCGCTCGAGCAGCGCGTCGAGGCTGCCGAAGTGCGACAGCAGCACCGCCGCGGTCTTGGCGCCGATGCCGGGCACGCCCGGGATGTTGTCGACCGCGTCGCCGCACAGCGCGAGGTAGTCGGCGATCTGCCGCGCCTCGACGCCGTGGCGCGCTTTCACCCCGGCCGCGCCCCAGCGCTGGCCGCGGGCGAAGTCCCACTGCTCGTCGTGCGCGTCGAGCAGCTGCGACAGGTCCTTGTCGGCCGAGACGATCACGCCGCGGTGTCCGTGCGTGCGGGCGGCGTGCAGGGCGCTGCCGATCAGGTCGTCGGCCTCGTACTCACCATGCGCGAGCACGTTCAGCCCCAGCGCTTCGCCCAGCGCCTTGCAGTGCGCGAACTGGCGCTTGAGCTCCTCCGGCGCCGGCGGGCGGTTGGCCTTGTACGCCGGGTACAGCGCGTTGCGAAAGCAGCTGTCGAGCGCCTCGTCGAAGGCCACGGCGATGTGCCGGGGCCGCTCGCGCTCCAGCAGTTCGAGCAGGAAGCGGGCGAAGCCGTGCACGGCGTTGGTCGGCTGGCCGTCGGCGTCGCGGAACTCGTCGGGCATCGAATGCCAGGCGCGGAAGACGTACAGGCTGGCGTCGACCAGGTACAGCGGCGCGCGCGATGGCGCGGCGGGGGTCGTCTCAGCGCTCACAGCGCGAGGTCGGTCAGCAGCGCCGCCGGGTCGGGTCGCTCGCGTTCCGGCGCTTCCAGCTGCGGCGTGCCGATGTGGATGAAGCCGGCGACGCGCTCGTGCGCGGCGACGCCCAGCAACCGCCGCGCCTGATCGTCGTAGGCGGGCCAGCCGGTGATCCAGTTCGCGCCGAAGCCCAGCGACTGTGCCGCCTGCAGCAGCGCGAAGCACACGCAGCCGGCGCTCAGCAGGCGCTCCTGTTCGGGGATCTGGGCGTCGTCCGGGTCCAGCACCGCGATCACCGCGACCACCAGCGGCGCATGGGTGAAGCGCTGGCGGTCCTTGTCGACGACGGCGCTGCCGGCCGCCGGATCGCGCTGCAGGGTGAGCGCGGCCAGGGCCTCGCCCAGCCGCGCACGGGCGTCGCCCTGGATGCGCAGGAATCGGAACGGCACGCGCTTGCCGTGGTCGGGCACGCGCACGGCCGAGCGCAGCATGCGCAGCAGGGTGGCGTCGTCGGGTCCGGGTTCGCCGAGCTGGCGCGCGGGCACCGAGCGACGAAAGTCCAAGGGGATCAAGGCGCTATCGGGAGTATTTGCGGATGCAGTCACAGACCTGTAGCCGGTTGCAGGGAATGATGTGAAGGCGATTCGACCTTGCGCATTGTCCCCCCAAAATGACGCTCCGTGCCGTTCCGACAGGTTTGCAGCCGGGCCGGGCCAGTGCCCTGCACGCGCCCGCACGCGTACTTGAATCATTGAAACATGAGGCCGTGACCGGACTCGGCGGCGTGCTGTCGGGCTTCTGGAGCGGGATCGAGGAGCAGGTGCGGCTGGCCGCGCTCGCCGGGCACGACTACATTGCCGTGCAGGAGGACCGCGTCGCGGTGATGGCGCTCAGCCATCGCGCGCTGGAGCTGGCCACGCGCTTCCGCGAATCGATCGAGAAGGAGTTCGCGCGCTGGGAGGCTCCCGCCGACGCGCCGCAGCGCGAGCGCTCGCTGACGCTGATGTCGGAGTCCGAGCTGGAGATCCACCTCGCCGGCCAGCAGATCACCGAACTGCTCGACCACCAGTTCCTGCATCCGCTGGCGCAGCTCGACGAGCGCCTGCGCCAGCTGTCGGCCGCGCTCGGCAACACCCGGCGGCGGCCGAATCCGCTGCGCCCGGAAGTGCCGGTCACCGCGTTCGTCGCGCTGTTCGCCGCCGACGACCTGACCAGCGGCCTGCGCTCGATGGTGTTCCAGCAGTTCGACAAGCGCCTGCCGAAGGTGCTGGGCGAGCTGTACGACAAGACCAACGCCATCCTCGACGCGGCGTCCTTCAGCGCCAGCGCGCCCGCGCGCGCGCATGCGGGCGGGTCCGCATCGGCGGGTCGCGCGCCGGTCGCGCGCGGCGGCGAGGCGGACGGCGAATGGGTACCCGATGGTGGCACCGTGCCGCACCTGGCCGGATCGGGCGCGGGTGACGGCGTGCCGCAGGCCCGCGACGAAGGCGCGCGCGCCGGCGCGGAAGCGATCAACGACGCCGGCGAAACCGCCGCGACCGGCCGCGTGCGCGAGCAGGTGGTCGCCGAAGCGCTCGCCAGTGGCCGTCCGCTGCGCTACCGCGACCTCGTCCGCGACCAGCTGCGCGCCTGGCGCGCGCGCGAACCGGGCGAGGCGCAGGTTTCGGGCGACGGCGGACAGGCGGCGGACATGCCGGAAGCCGGTGTCGCGGCGGATGCGGCGCCCGGCACCGGCGGGCACGTCCTCGACACGGCCGAACTGCTCAATCTCGCCTCGCTGCTGCAGGGCGACGACCCGGCGCCGTTCGAGAAGGTCCTGGCCGGCGAGGATGCGCGGCCGCTGGCCGACGCGATCCGGCACGCGCTGCTCAGCGGCGTGCGCCAGATCGGCTTCGATCCGGCCAACACCCGTTTCAGCAGCGACGAGGAGGACGCGATCGACCTGATCGGCATCCTGTTCCAGTCGCTGTTCGACGCCAACGACCTGGTCGGCGACGCGCGCCAGATGTACGGCAAGCTCGTGGTCCCCTACCTCAAGGTCGCGCTGACCGACGACTCGCTGTTCAACCGCCGCAGCCACCCGGCGCGGCGGCTGCTCGACGCGGTGACCGAAGCCTGCGACGGCAACGTCGGCAGGACGCCGCAGGATCAGGAGACGCTCAACCAGGCCGGGCACGCGGTCGACCGCGTGGTCGGCGAATACCAGGACGACCAGGCGATCTTTGAGCTTGCCGCCGCGGAGCTGCGCGACCACCTCGACCAGCAGCGCCGCCGCGCCGAACTGACCGAGAAGCGGGCCGCCGAGGCGATCCACGGGCGCGAGCGCCTGCAGCAGGCCCGGCGCAGCGCCGCGGGCCTGGTGGCGTCGCGGCTGGCCGACCGGCAGATGACCGCCGCGGTCGCGCATTTCCTCGACCGTCACTGGCGCCACCACCTCACCCAGACCTGGTTGCGCGACGGCCCCGATTCGCAGCGTCACCTGTCGGCGATCAACGTCGGCGACGCGATGGTGCAGGTCGACGCCGACGCGGCCGAGGTGCGCGGCGCGGTCGTCGCCAAGCAGCTCCTCGCACTGCAGGTGCCGCTCGGCGAGTGCTACACCAGCTGCGGCATGGAGGCCACCGCGGCGCGCGACGCGATGGCGCGGATCATCTCCGCGCTGGCGCTGCCCGATACGCCGCGCACGGTGCACCAGCCGCAGGGCGAGGCCGCGGAAGCGGTTGATGACGGCGACGACGACGGCGTGCTCCGCGTCGCCGGCGGCAAGGCCGCGCTGGCGTTCGACCCGGCGATCGCGGCGCGCATGCGTCGCCTGCGCGTCGGCCAGGGGCTGCGGCTGGTCGACGAGGAGGGCCACGAAGGCGCGGGGCGGATCGCCTGGATCAGCCCGCTGACCGGGCGCTTCCTGATCGTCAACCGTCGCGGCGTGCGCAAGACGGTGGTGTCGCCCGAGGAACTGGCGGTGATGGTCGCCGAAGGACGCGCGCAGGTGCGCTCGGTGGATGCGCCGTTCGACGAGGCGATGAAGCAGCTGTGGCAGCGGATCAACGCCGGCCCGGACGACGCGCCGGCCGCCGGCAGGGCCGCCTCCTCGGGCGGCTGACCTGCGCGGCGCCCGGGCCGCGCAGTTGGTATCACCTGTTCCATTGCCGCCCAGCCATGCGCCGGCCATGCCGATTCGCTACGATGGCGCGGACTTGTCCGGGGAGCGGTGCATGGCGGTGATCATCGGTGTCGCGCGGGAAACCGCGCAGGGCGAACGGCGCGTCGCGCTGACCCCGGAAACGGCGAAGAAGCTGGTGGCCGCCGGCGCCACGGTCCGCGTGCAGCGGGGGCTGGGCGATCTCGCGCATTTCCCCGACCAGGCCTACGCCGACGCCGGCGTGCAGCTGGCGGACGGCGACGTGCTGGCCGATGCGGACGTGGTGCTGTGCGTGCAGCCGCCGCCCGCCGACGCGATCGCGCGCCTCAAGCCGGGCGCGGTGCTGGTCGGCGCGCTGCAGCCGCAGGCCGACGAGGCGCGCGCCGACGCGATCCGCGGCAACGGCATCGTCGCCTTCCCGCTCGAGCGCCTGCCGCGCACCACGCGCGCGCAGGCGATGGACATCCTCAGCTCGCAGGCCGGCATCGCCGGCTACAAGGCGGTGCTGATCGCGGCGCAGCTGGCGCCGCGCTATTTTCCGATGCTGACCACGGCCGCCGGCACCATCCGCCCGTCGAAGGTGCTGATCGTCGGCGCCGGCGTCGCCGGATTGCAGGCGGTGGCGACCGCCAGGCGCCTCGGCGCGCAGGTGGAATGCTTCGACGTGCGCCCGGAAACGCGCGAGCAGATCGAATCGCTCGGCGGCAAGTTTCTCGACCTCGGCGTCAGCGCCGCGGGCGAGGGTGGCTACGCGCGCCAGCTCACCGACGAAGAGCGCGCGCTGCAGCAGCAGCGGCTGGCCGACCACCTCAAGGGCATCGACGTCATCGTCTGCACCGCCGCGGTGCCGGGACGGCCGGCGCCGAAGATCGTCAGCGCGGCGATGGTCGCGGGCATGAAGCCCGGCAGCGTGATCGTCGACCTCGCCGCCGAGACCGGGGGCAACTGCGAGCTCACGCAACCCGGCGAAACCGTCGCATCCGGCAACGACGTGGTCGTCGCCGGGCCGCTGAACCTCGCCAGCCAGGGCGCGCTGCACGCCAGCGAGATGTACGCGCGCAACCTCTACAACTTCGTCTCGCTGCTGCTCAGGGACGGCGCGCTCGCGTTCGACTGGGACGACGAACTGCTGGCGAAGACGGTGTGGCCGGAGCGCGCGGCGGCGGCCTGAGCCGAGGGGCGGCAGTATCGTTTCCCAGCCCTGTCATATTCCCCGAACCCTGTCATTTCGACCGCAGGGAGAAATCTGCGGCCTCCGCGCGATATCGGAGCTGGTTGCGGGAGATTTCTCCCTGCGGTCGAAATGACAGGGGCCGGGGCGCTGTACGGAATGGCGGACTCGGAGTGCCGGGCAGGCGCTTCCGTGCACTTCGTCGCGCGCGGCCTTTATCGCGAACGCGGCGGATCCTTCGCCGGATGCGCCTCCACCCACGCCTTGCGCTGTTCCGGCGTCATCGCCTTCCAGCGTTCGAGCATCGCCTTGCGCTCGGCCTCGGGCAGTGGCCGGATGTGTTCGAACAGGGCGCGCGCCTGTTCGCGCTTTTCCGGCGGCATGTCCTGCCAGCGCTTCATGCCGTGGCGGGCGTGGCTGCGCTGCTCCGGGGTCATGGTCCGCCAGCGTTCGGCGTGTTCGAGCAGGTGCCGGCGCTTTTCCGGCGAGCTGTTGTTCCAGCGTTCGCGCACGGGCGCGAGCAGCAGTTCGCGCTGCGCGGGCGTCAGCTGTTCCCACGCCGGCAGCGGCGCGGGCGACTGCGCCATCGCGGCGAGCGGCGCGGCGGCGAGGAGGAGGGCAAGCAGGAAGGGGCGGGGCGACATGGCTTACTCCATCGCGAGCAGGTCGGCGTCGCCGGAGGCGAGCCAGACGTAGAAATCGGGGTTCTGGTCGAGGTCGTCGAGCGCGTCCTCGATGCCTGCACCTGCAGCGACTGCCGCGATCGCCGGGTCGACGGGCGCGGGCGGTGCCTCGCCGGACATGCGCAGGCCGAAGCCGAGGCCGACCGCGACCACCAGCAGCGAGGCGAACGCCGCCGCCGGCAGCGGCCAGCGCAGGCCGCGCGCGGGCCTGACCGACAGCGCGGCGTGGCGGCGACGGTGCAACTGCGCCATGGTCGCGGCGGACACGTGCGCCAGCGCGTCGGCGTGCGTCGCGCGCATCGCCTGGTCGAAGCGGTCGTTGCCCGGGTCGTGGGTGGTCATCGGAATTCCTCCAGCTGCTTCTGCAGGGCCTCGCGCGCGCGGAACAGGTGGGTTTTCACCGATCCCTCGCCGCAGCCCATGATCTTCGCGGTCGCCTCGACATCCAGTTCCTCCAGCACCCGCAGGGTGAACGCCTCGCGCTGCCGTGCCGGAAGCCCGCGCAGCGCGGCCGCCAGCCGGCTCCAGGCCTCGCGGCCGTCGTGGGCGCGCGAGGGATCGGGCGTGGCCTCGTCGGCCCAGTCGATCTCCTCGCCGTCCGGGTCGCGCGCATCGGTCAGCCACTTCAGGCGGAACGTGCGCCGGCGCTGCACGTCGATGATCCGGCTGCGCAGCACCGACCAGAACAGCGGCGTCCATTCCGCGGCGGGCCGGTCGCGGTAGCCGAGCATCTTCGTCATCGCGTCCTGCACCGCGTCCAGCGCGTCGTCGCGGTGGCGCAGGCCCAGTTCGGCGAAGCGGAAGGCCCGGGTCGAGACGCCGGAGAGGAATTCCTCCAGCGTCGCCGGCGGCTCCGGGCGCGTCGTGGCATCGGCTTGGGCGGCGGCGTCCATGGGCGCCAGCGTACCCGCACCGATCCGCAGCGACGCAAACCGGTCTTCGCCGAGCGCCTGCCTCATGTCGATTCCGCCATCCATCCGTATCGTTGCAGCCGCAACTCCCGACCGGGTCCGGGGAGGTCAACGCCCGGCGACGCGAACGGTTGACCGGCCCGCGCCGGGTTCAGCCCCGGTTATGATGCGGGCCTCACGCAGTGCAGCCGGGAGTGGGGGATGATCGACGGGTTCGTGGCCTTGTACATCTTCATGCTGGCGGCGATCGCCGGCCACGTGATCATTTCGCGGGTGCCGGTGATCCTGCACACGCCGCTGATGTCGGGCAGCAACTTCATCCACGGCATCGTGCTGATCGGGGCGATGGTGGTGCTCGGGCATGCCGACACCACGCTGGAGAAGGCGATCGGCTTCGTCGCGGTGTTCCTCGGCGCCGGCAACGCCGCCGGCGGTTACGTGGTGACCGAGCGCATGCTGGAGATGTTCAAGTCGTCCAAGAAGCCGGAGACGAAGGCATGAGCCCGGCCCTGGCGCAGTTCCTCGATCTCGCGATCAAGGCCAGCTACCTGGTCGCGGCCACGCTGTTCCTGCTCGGCCTGCAGCGCATGGCCTCGCCGATGACCGCGCGCAGCGGCATCCGCTGGGCGGGCCTGGGCATGGTGATCGCCACGGTGGCGACGTTCTTCCTGCCGGGCCTGCACAACATCGCGCTGATCCTGGTGGCGACGCTGCTGGGCACGGTGTCGGCCTGGGTCTGGGGCAAGAAGGTGGCGATCACCGACATGCCGCAGATGGTGGCGCTGTTCAACGGCATGGGCGGCGGCTCGGCGGCGGCGATCGGCGCGGTGGAACTGCTGCGCTGGTCGGCGGCGGGGCAGGCCTCGGGCCCGGTGCCGCTGGTGCTGGCGGTGCTGGGCTCGCTGATCGGCTCGGTGGCGCTGTCGGGTTCGGTGATCGCCTGGGCCAAGCTCGACGGGCGCATGGACAAGCGCTACACCTTCCCGGGGCAGCAGGCGTTCAACTTCTTGGTGTTCGCCGCGGCCGTGGTGCTGGGCGGCGTGGTGATCTGGTCGCTGGGCATGCCTGCGATCGTCGCCTTCTTCCTGGTGGCGCTGGCGCTGGGCATCCTGATGACGCTGCCGATCGGCGGCGCCGACATGCCGGTGGTGATCTCGCTGTACAACGCCTTCACCGGTCTGGCGGTCGCGTTCGAGGGCTACGTGCTCGGCAACGAGGCGCTGATCATCGCCGGCATGATGGTCGGCGCGGCCGGCATCCTGCTCACGCGGCTGATGGCCAAGGCGATGAACCGGCCGATCAGCAACGTGCTGTTCTCCAACTTCGGCGGGGCGAGCGGCGAGGCGCAGGAGATCACCGGTGCGCAGAAGCCGATCGAGGCCGGCGACGTGGCGGCGATGATGGCCTTCGCCGAGCGCGTGGTGATCGTGCCCGGCTACGGCATGGCGGTGGCGCAGGCGCAGCACAAGATCTGGGAGCTGACGCAGCGGCTGATCGAGCGCGGGGTGAAGGTGAAGTTCGCGATCCACCCGGTGGCCGGCCGCATGCCCGGGCACATGAACGTGCTGCTGGCCGAGGCCGGCGTGCCCTACGATCTGATCGCGGACATGGACGACATCAACCCCGAGTTCGCCAATACCGACGTTTCGCTGGTGATCGGCGCCAACGACGTGGTGAATCCGGTGGCCAAGACCGACCCGGCTTCGCCGATCTACGGCATGCCGATCCTGGACGTGGTGAACTCGAAGAACACCATCGTCATCAAGCGCGGCAGGGGCACCGGCTTTGCCGGCATCGAGAACGCGCTGTTCTACGCCGACAACACGCGCATGCTCTACGGCGACGGCGCGGAGATGGCGAGCGCCCTGGTCAGCGAACTCAAGGCGCTCGACGGCGGCGGGCACTGAGCCCGCCGCGCCGCGCGGTCAGCGCGAGGCGAGGGCGGCCACCACCAGCGCCGCCGCCATCCAGGCCAGGTCGGTGGCGGTGTTGGACAGCCGCATCAGCAGCCAGGCGAAGTCCGGGCCGAGCTTGAGCATCGAGTCCCACGGCAGCAGGCCCATGTGGCGGCCCAGCCAAGCGGCGACGATGCCCCAGTTGGCGGCGAGGATCGCCAGCAGCGTCGCCAGCACGCCGCACAGCGCGCGCCCGAAGCCGGGCCGCAGGCGCGCCAGGCGGACGATCAGGGCGGCGTCCGCGGCCGCGACCAGCGCCATCCAGCTGCTCTGCGAATCGAGCGCCATCGCCACCAGCACCCAGGCCGCGGCGATGCCGAGGCTGCCCAGCAGCAGCAGGCCCGCGGCGAGCGCGAGGGAGGCGGGGCGGCGCTGTTGCGTCATGCGGAAGGCATCGTTGCGGACGGCCGCTCAGGATACCGGGCGCGCGGCGATACAATGAGCGGCTTGCACGACGGGCCTTCGCCCCCATCCTTCCCGCATGTATTCCCGCAGCAGCGAACCGGTGCGCTTCGAGCGCGATTGCGAGGCCGTCCTCGTCCCGCAGGGCGAGGGCGTCACCCTGCCCGCGGGCAGTGTCGGCTACATCACCCAGGCGCTGGGCGGCAGCTGGACGGTGTTCGTCGAGGGCAACCTGTTCCGCATCGCGGGCAAGGACGCCGACGCCATCGGCAAGGAGCCGCCGGAGCCGCTGGAGCTGCCCGACGGCGCCGATGACGCCGCGGTGGAACAACTGGTCTGGAAGCAGCTGCGGACCTGCTTCGACCCGGAAATCCCCATCAACGTGGTCGATCTCGGCCTGGTCTACGAGGCCCAGGTCCGCTCGCTCGGCGACGGCCGCCGCGCGGTCGACGTGCAGATGACCCTCACCGCGCCCGGCTGCGGCATGGGCGAGATCCTGCTCGAGGACGTGCGCAGCAAGCTCGAGCTGATCCCGACGGTCGACGAGGCCGACGTCGAGCTGGTGTTCGATCCGCCGTGGAACCAGACCATGATGTCCGAGGCCGCGCGCCTCGAGACGGGCATGCTGTAGGGCAACAGACAGCGGTAGACATGTTGGAATCGTGAGAGAAATCACGATTTCACATGCAACTGATTCCCAAAGTCCCGTTGCGACCCGATTCAGCTGTCGTGTAGCGTCAGTTTGCGGACGGTTGTGTCAGTTCGCATTCATGTCGAATGACGCGAGACACAGGGATGTTCCACGCCTCAAGACCCCCTTCGGTCCCGTGCCGGCCGGCTTCTCGCCGCCCTGGCGGCTGTTCTCTGTTTCGGGGGTAGTGTCGATGTCCGATCTTTCCAATCGCCGCATTCGCCTGCATGCACTGGCGGCTGCGACTGCCGTTGCGCTGTCCGCCGCGGTCGCGGTGCCGGCCTTCGCCGGCCGTGCCGATCTCGACGGCCTGCAGTCAGACACCTCGTTCGACCAGTTCATCGTCAAGTACAAGGCCGGCGCGCCGGAACATGCCGACGCCGCACTGCGCGCGCGTGGCCTCGACAGCGCCGCATCGGCCCTGGTCGGCGCCTCGCCGTCGCTGCGGGCGGCGGGCGTGCGCGACGGCATGCTGCGCCTCGCGCACCAGCGCCGCCTGGCGGTCGGCGCCGACGTGGTCCGCGTCAGCCGCAAGCTCGATCGCGTCGACGCCGAGACCCTGATGCGCCAGATCGCGGCCGATCCCAACGTCGAGTACGTCGAGGTCGACCAGATCATGCAGCCGCTGCTGACCCCGAACGATCCGCACTACGCCACCTACCTGTGGGGCCTGAAGGACGGCGTCGCCGGGATCCGGGCCAACCAGGCCTGGGATACAACCAACGGCGCCGGCACCGTGGTGGCCGTGCTCGACACCGGCATCGTCAGCCACAGCGACCTCAACGCCAACGTGATCGCGGGCTACGACTTCATCAGCAACACCACCGTCGCCGGCGACGGCAACGGCCGCGATTCCGACCCGAGCGACCCGGGCGACTATTACGGCGGTGATCCGTCGAGCTGGCACGGGACCCACGTCGCCGGCACCATCGCCGCGGTAGGCAACAACGGCGCCGGCGTGATCGGCGTGGCCTACGGCGCGAAGATCTCGCCGGTGCGCGTGCTCGGCCGCGGTGGCGGCTACACCTCCGACATCGTCGACGGCATCACCTGGGCCTCGGGCGGCACCGTCAGCGGCGTGCCCGCGAACGCCAACCCGGCCGAGGTCATCAACATGAGCCTGGGCGGCAGCGGCAGTTGTTCGAGCACCTACCAGAACGCGATCAACGCCGCGGTCGGCCGCGGCACCACGGTGGTGGTGGCGGCGGGCAACAGCAATGCCAACGCCTCGAGCTTCACCCCGGCCAGCTGCAACAACGTGATCAACGTGGCGGCGATCGGCAACACCGGCAACCGCGCCAGCTATTCCAACTACGGCAGCAGCATCGACGTGGCCGCGCCCGGCGGCGACAGCGGCAGCTGCGCGACCCTGATCGTGTCCACCGGCAACGCCGGCAGCCAGGGGCCGACGACCGAGAACTACCTGTGCATGGCCGGCACCTCGATGGCGGCGCCGCACGTGGCCGGCGTGGTCGCGCTGATGCAGGCGGCGGCATCGACGCCGCTGACGCCGGCGCAGGTCGAGAGCACGCTCAAGAGCACGCTGCGCGCGTTCCCCTCGACCCAGAGCCCCGCGATCGGCGGCGGTATCGTCAACGCGGCGGCTGCGGTGGCTGCGGTGGCCGGCGGTGGCGGCGGCAACACCGCCCCGGTCGCCGGGTTCACCGCATCGGCCAGCGGCCTGACCGTGCAGTTCACCGATACCTCCACCGACAGCGACGGCACGATCGCCTCGCGCAGCTGGAATTTCGGCGACGGCACCACGTCGACGGCGACCAATCCGAGCAAGACGTATTCGTCCGCGGGCACCTACAGCGTCACCTTGACCGTGACCGACGACGACGGCGCGACCAACACCCGCACCCAGTCGGTGACCGTGAGCAGCGGCGGCGGTGGCGGCAGCGTGCTGCAGAACGGCGTGCCGGTGACCGGCATCTCCGGCGCTTCCGGCAGCACGCAGTCCTGGACGATCAACGTGCCGGCCGGCGCCAGCAACCTGGTGATCGCCACCTCGGGCGGCAGCGGCGACGCCGACCTGTACGTGCGCTTCGGTTCCGCACCGACCACATCGGCCTACGACTGCCGCCCGTACCGCAGCGGCAACGCCGAGTCCTGCTCGTTCGCGTCGCCGCAGGCGGGCACCTACCACGTGATGCTGCGCGGCTATTCGGCGTTCTCCGGGGTCACGCTCACCGGCTCGTACAGCGCCGGCGGCGGTGGTGGCACGCAGACCTACAGCAACGGCACCGACTACCCGATCAACGACAACAGCACGGTCGAAAGCCCGATGACGGTGTCCGGACGCAGCGGCAACGCGCCGAACAACACGCCGGTGGCGATCGACATCCGCCACACCTACCGCGCCGACCTGAAGGTCGACCTGGTGGCGCCGGACGGCAGCGTGTACGTGCTGCACAACCGCACCGGCGGCAGCGCCGACAACATCATCGGCACCTACACGGTGAACCTGTCCAGCGAGCCGCGCAACGGCACGTGGCGCCTGCGCGTCAACGACAACTGGGCCGGCGACACCGGCTACATCAACAGCTGGAGCATCACCTTCTGATGCGACACGCAGGCGCCACCGCAAGGCGATGAAGTGGAAGGGGCGGCACCCGGGCGACCGGCGTGCCGCCTTTCTTTTCGAAGGCGAAAGCCGATTGGATGAGGAGTCGATGGAATGAAACGCATCACCGGTTGGATCGTGGCGGGCATGCTTTCGGCGGGAGCGGCGCAGGCCGCGCCCGGCGACGCCCGGCCCGCGGCGTTCGATTACAGGCTTCCGGCGGAACACACCGTGGAAGTGCGCAGCATGCCCGGCGTCGACGTGGCCCGGCTCAAGGCGGAGGACGCCCGCCGCGCGTCGAAGCTGGCCGGCGCGCCGGTGCGTTTCGCCGCGCCGCTGGCGGTCGACATCACCCCGGCGACCGCGGGCGACTGGGACGAGGTGGGCGACAACCTCGTCTGGCGCCTGCGCGTGCAGTCGAAGGGCGCGCTGTCGCTGAACTTCGGCTTCGACCAATACCGCATGCCCGAGGGCGGGCACATGCTGGTCTATCCGGCGGGCCTGAAGGGCAACGCCAGCCCCGAGCTGATCCGTGAATTCACCAGCGCCGACAACAAGCGCCACGGCAAGCTGTGGACGCCGGTGGTCTCCGGCGACCACGCGGTGATCGAGGTCGTGGTGCCGAAGGCGAAGGCGGGCGAGCTGAAGCTGCGCCTGACCAGCATCAACCACGACTACGTCGGCTTCGACCGGCTGGCGGCGGCGCCGTGGACCGGACAGGAGAAGGGCGTCTCGGGCAGCTGCAACATCGACGTGGCCTGTCCCGCCGGCGACGGCTGGCGCGACCAGATCCGCTCGTCCGGCGCGTACTCGCGCTTCGGTACGTTCTACTGCAGCGGCTCGCTGGTGAACAACACCGGCAACGACCAGAAGATGTACTTCCTGACCGCGAACCACTGCAGCATGGGTTCGACCGATGCCGCGGCCAGCATCGTGGTGTACTGGAACTACCAGAACTCGTATTGCCGCACGCCCGGCAGTGCCGAGAGCGGCGCCAACGGCGACGGCAGCCTGGCGCAGAACCAGACCGGCGCGACGCCGCTGGCCAGCTTCTCGGGCTCGGACTTCACCCTGCTGGAGCTGGACGATCCGGCGGACCCGGAGTTCAACCTCTACTGGTCGGGCTGGGACCGTCGCGACCTCGCCTTCAACGGCGCGACCGGCATCCACCACCCGCGCGTGGCGGAGAAGCGCATCACGCACTCCAGCAATCCGCTGAGGATCGAGGGCTATCTCGGCGCGAGCGGAACCAACCACCTGTACGTGTACTGGGACCAGCCGGGCACGACCGAGGGCGGCTCGTCGGGCTCGCCGCTGTACAGCCCCGACGGCCGCGTGATCGGCCAACTGCACGGTGGCTACGCCTCTTGCTCGACCACAGGCCCGACCGACCACGTCGACTGGTATGGTCGCGTGTTCACCTCGTGGACCGGCGGCGGCAGTGACACCACCCGCCTGAGCAACTGGCTGGATCCGGCCGGCACCGGCGCCGAGTTCATCGATGGCCTCGATTCCACGCCGGTCGATCCGACCCTGCCGGTCGCGGGCTTCACCTGGACCGCGGACGAGTTGACCGTCACCTTCACCAACACCTCGACCGACGACGGCGAGACGCTGGCGTACGCGTGGGACTTCGGCGACGGCACTACCTCGACCGACGAGCACCCGGTGCATACCTACGCGGCGGACGGCAGCTACGACGTCAGCCTGATGGTGACCGACGAGGACGACAACACCCACACCCACTCCGCGCTGATCGCGGTCTCGGCCACGCCCGATGCGATCGACCTGGTCAACGGCGAACTGGTGAGCGGGCTGGCCGGCGCGGCCGGCAGCGACACGCTGTACCGCCTGGTCGTTCCGGAGAACGGCACCGGTCCGCTGAGCTTCCGGACCTATACCGGCACCGGCAACGTGTCGCTGTACGTCAGCCACGAGGCGGTGCCGACGACCGCCGCCTACGACTGGCGTTCGACCCGTCCCGGCAACAACGAGACGATCGTCATCGCCGATCCCGAGCCGGGCACCTACTACGTGCTGCTGCGTGGTGAGAGCGCCTATGCCGGCGTGCGCCTGGTCGCCACGCACGGGCTGAGCGAAACCTACAGCAACAACACGGCCTATCCGATCCCGGACAACAGCAGCGCCGGCGTCGACAGTCCGATCACCGTCTCCGGCGCCAGCGGCAACGCCCCGGCCCAGACCCAGGTGTACGTCGACATCACCCACACCTGGATCGGCGACCTCATCGTCACCCTGGTCGCGCCGGACGGCAGCACCTACGTGCTGCACAACCGCACCGGCGGCAGCGCGGACGACATCGACGCGACCTACACGGTCGACCTGTCGAGCGAGCCGAAGAACGGCACCTGGAACCTGCGCGTGTCCGACAACGCGGCGCTGGATACCGGGACGCTCAATCGCTGGAGCATCACCTTCTGAGGGGATGGCCATCCGGGTTTCATGCATGTTTCGACCCCGGCTTGCCGGGGTCTTTTTTCATGCCAATGGTGGGGGACGATCTCGGTCGTTTGCTTCGATGTGGCCTTTTGCAAGCGCCGGCTTTGCGGGGCAGTTCCTGCCTTCGCAGTTGTTTGTGGATGCGGAGGATTTCGTTGGGTGCGCTTTGGGTTGGAAGCAAAAGCTTCCGCCTTCGGCGGGTTCATTTCTTTTGATAAGCGTCAAAAGAAACGAACCAAAGAAAAACGCTTTCCCCGACAAGGCGAATCCGCGAACGGGGAGTGTGAGGGGATTTTCCGACACGGCATCCATGCCGTGGCGGAAAACGCCGCACATCCCTGTGCGGCGCCCTGCGGGTCTGGAGACTGTGCGGGCTTTCAAGGAAACCGCTGGAAGACTCCAGCCTGTCATTCCGAACGCAGTGAGGAATCTCGAATAGCGCAGATTTCTCGCTACGCTCGAAATGACAGTGCTTGGCCGTTGTGGGAGCGGCTTCAGCCGCGACCGGGAGTTCCCTGGCGCCGGCCAGTCGCGTCTGAAGGCACTTCTACAGGTTGCGGAATATGGTTCGGCAGCCGCGATGCATGGAGGCCCGCCGTTTTTCGGCACGACAGGGATGCCCTGTCGAAAAATCCCGTCGAGCTTGCCGGTGCCGTCCCACCGGCATCGAACCGGACAATCGCCCGGGGTATCCTTCCTTCCCCGCCGGGCGAACCGCACGCAGCGCGCCGGGCCGCACAGGACGACAGGCTTCCCCCATGACCACAGAACTCCCGCTCGCCGTCATCGGCGGTACCGGCCTCTACGCCCTGGCCGAACTGCAGGACATCGAAACCCACCAGCCCGTCACGAAGTACGGTGCGCCCTCCGGCCCGATCCGCGTCGGCACACTGGCCGGCCAGCGCGTCGCCTTCCTTGCGCGCCACGGCGAGGGGCATTCGGTGCCGCCGCACAAGGTCAACTACCGCGCCAACCTCGCCGCGCTGCAGGCGCTGGGCGCGACGCGGGTGCTGGCGCTCAACACCGTCGGCGGCATCAGCGAACGTTTCGGTCCGCGCGTGCTCGCCTGCCCGGACCAGTTGATCGACTACACCTGGGGACGCATCTCGACGATCTGCGAGGAAGCCGGCAGCGAAGTGCTGCACGCCGACTTCGGCGATCCCTACACGCCGGCGCTGCGCCGCAGCGTGATCGAGGCGGCGAAGGTGTCGGGCGTCACACTTGTCGAGGACGGCTGCTATGGCGCCACCCAGGGACCACGGCTGGAGACGAAGGCGGAGATCGCGCGCATGCGTCGTGACGGCTGCGATCTCGTCGGCATGACCGGCATGCCCGAAGCCGGCCTCGCGCGCGAACTGGGCCTTGAATACGCGTGCCTGGCGATCGTCGCCAACTGGGCGGCGGGCGCGGGACCGGATCCGGACGAGGTGATCACGCTCGACGACGTGCTGGCGAACGTCGCCGCCGCGTCCTCGGGCGTGCCGAAGATCGTCTCGGCGCTGCTGGCCGGGTGATTGCATCGACCGGGCTTGCTTTGCATACTCGACGGGTCCGGCCGGACGCCTTGCACGGCCGGCCGGGCGCCACCAGCCATCACGAGGTTCGACGAGTCATGCAATACGGCACAGTGAAGTGGTTCAACGACGCCAAGGGGTTCGGGTTCATTGCACCGGAAGACGGCAGCGCCGATGTCTTCGTGCACTATTCCGCGATCGACTCCAAGGGCTTCCGCAGCCTGCAGGAAGGCCAGCGCGTCCAGTACGAAGTCACCCAGGGTCCGAAGGGTGCGCAGGCGGCAGGGGTGCAGCCGGTCGCCTGATGGTGTCGGCGACGATCTATTCCGGCCCCGCCCTGGCGGGGCTTTTTTCTGGCTCCTCGAAACTGTCATTTCGACCGCAGGGAGAAATCCCGTCTCCGGCGCAAGGGAAGGGGGGATTTCTCCCTGCGGTCGAAATGACAGTTTTGCCGTATTGCGCCCTCACTTGGGAGCCTCCCCTTTTTTCCTGGTGGCGGGCAGCATGACCCACCGGCGCATCGCCATCGTCGGCTACGGCAGCGCGGGCCAGTGCGCGGCGGTGCTGCTGTCGCGCGACGGGCATGCGGTCGAGGTGTTCGAGCGCGTGCCGGTGCCCGGCCCGGTCGGCGCCGGGTTCCTGCTGCAGCCCAGCGGCCTGCAGGTGCTGTGGCGCATGGGCCTGCTGCCGCAGGTGCTGCGCCATGGCGCGGTGGTCGAACGCTTGTTCGGCGATACGCCGTGCGGGCGCGCGGTGATGGACATGCGCTACGCCGGGCTCGATCCGCGCCTGGCCGGCATCGGGCTGCAGCGCGGCGCATTGTTTTCGATCCTGTCCGATGCGTGGGACGGGCATCGCGAGGTGCGCGCGGGCACGCGCATCGTCGAACTGGCCGACGACGGACGCATGCTGCTCGACGAGGCCGGCGGACGGCACGGTCCCTACGACCTCGTCGTGGTCGCCGACGGCGCCGGGTCGCTGCTGCGCGCGAAGGTCGGCCGCATCCGGCTCGACCAGCCGTATCCCTGGGGCGCGCTGTGGTGCCTGCTGCCGGCGGCGGACTGGCCGCACCTGCGCGAACTGCGCCAGCGCTACGTCGCCGCGCGCAAGATGATCGGCCTGCTGCCGGTGGGCACGCGGCCGGGCGACGACACGCCGAGGTTGAGCTTCTTCTGGAGCCTGCCGGTCGCCACGTTCGACGCCTGGCGCGAAGGTGGCCTCGATGCCTGGAAGGCGGAGGTGCTGTCGCTGTGGCCGGAGATCGCGCCGTTGCTGGATGGGATCGCCGCACCGGAGCATCTCGCGCGCGCCGGCTATCGCGATGCGGTGGTCGCACACTGGCACCGCGGCCATGCCGTGCTGATCGGCGACGCCGCGCATGCGATGAGCCCGCAGCTGGGGCAGGGCGTGAACATGGCGCTGATGGATGCGGCGGCGCTGGCCGATGCACTGCGCATGCACCGGCCGCTGCCCGATGCGCTGGACGCGTTCCAGCGGGCGCGCCGCCGCCATGTCGCGATCTACCAGCTGTGGAGCCGCTGGCTCACGCCGATGTTCCAGTCCGACCTCGACACCGTGGCGAGGCTGCGCGACATCGCGCTGCGGCCGGCGGGCCGGCTTCCGTTCGGCAGAACGCATATGCTGCAGGTGCTGAGCGGCACGCAGCACGGCCTGTTCGGCCGGATCGCGCTCGACGAGGCCTTCGTCGGCGCGCTGGCGGACGGCGTGTGCGGCCGCAGTGACGGGAGGGAGGCGCGATGACCGGATCCGGAACCCATGCGGTCGACAACCAGCCGCCGGAGTTCGCGCCGCACGACCTGTGGCGCGACGACATCGCGCTGCGCGAGGCGCTGGCGAGAGAGGGCGGCGGCGCCTTCGCCGACCGGATCGCCGCCTACGGCACGCTGGCGGGCGGGGACCTACTCGCGGCTTCGTTCGACGCGCACCGCGACCGCCCGCGGCTGCGCACGCACGACCGCTTCGGCCATCGCATCGACACGGTCGAATTCCATCCGAACTACCACGCCATCATGCAGGCCGCGATCGAAGACGGCGTCGCCGGCCTGTCCTGGGCCGAACCGTCGCCCGGCGCGCACGTCGCGCGCGCGGCGCTGAGCTACCTGCACTACCAGGCGGAGCCGGGCAGCAGCTGCCCGCTGACGATGACCCACGCCGCGGTGCCCGTGCTGGCGCGCGAACCCGCGCTGCACGACTGGGTGGCGAAGGTCGCCGCCTGCCGCTACGACCCGCGCGACCTGCCGATGGCGGACAAGGCCGGCGTCACTCTCGGCATGGGCATGACCGAGAAGCAGGGCGGCAGCGACGTGCGCGCGAACACCACCACGGCCGAGCCGCTGCCGGGCGGCGACGGCTATGTGCTGCGCGGTCACAAGTGGTTCTTCTCCGCGCCGATGAGCGACGCCTTCCTGGTGCTGGCGCAGGCGCCCGGCGGGCTGACCTGCTTCCTGATGCCGCGACGCCTGCCCGACGGCGCGCTCAACGGTTTCCGGCTGATGCGGCTCAAGGACAAGCTCGGCGACTGGAGCAACGCCTCGTCCGAGATCGAATTCGACGCCGCGCGTGCGCATCGCATTGGCGACGAGGGACGCGGCGTGGCGACCATCATCGAGATGGTGATGCTGACCCGGCTCGACTGCATGCTCGGTTCGGCCGGGCTGATGCGCATGGCGCTGTCGCAGGCGCTGCACCACTGCCGGCACCGGCAAGCGTTCGGCAAGGCGCTGCTCGACCAGCCGCTGATGCGCAACGTGCTGGCCGATCTCGCGATCGAGGCCGAAGCCGCGATCGCGCTGGCCATGCGCGTCGCGCGCGCGGTGGATGCGGCGCCGCGCGATCCGGCGCAGGCGGCGCTGGCGCGCATCGCCACCGCGATCGGCAAGTTCTGGATCTGCCGGCGCGCGCCGGCCTTCGTCAACGAAGCGCAGGAATGCCTGGGCGGCAACGGTTACGTCGAGGAATCGCTGCTGCCGCGGCTGTACCGGCAGGCGCCGCTGAACTCGATCTGGGAAGGCAGCGGCAACATCCAGTGTCTCGACGTGCTGCGCGCGCTGTCGCGCGAGCCGGACAGCGTGGCGGCACTGCTGGCCGAACTCGATGCCGCCGCCGGCCGCGACGGCGATTTCGATGCCGCGCTCGCCGTCCTGCGCGGGACCTTGTCCGCAAATCCGTCCGAGGCCGGTGCGCGGCACCTGGTCGATCGCATGGCGCTGCTGCTGCAGGCCTCGGTGCTGCTGCGCGCCGGCAGCGCCGTCGCCGGCGCGTTCTGCCGCAGCCGCCTCGGCGGCGCCCACGGTGCAGTGTTCGGCACCTTGCCGGCGGACATCGCTTTCGACGCGCTCATCGCGCGCGCGACCGGCGACTGATCCGGTGGCGTGAGGCCACGCATCCGGTAGCGCGATGCCGGCCCGTGTCATCCCGAGCGCAGCGAGGGATCTGCTTTTGAAGTCAACCGGACGGAGATCCCTCGCTGCGCTCGGGATGACAGTGAGGATCGAACGCCGCAGGGGGCTCGAACGTCGCGCCATCGTCGGGCGTCGGTGCAGGCGTGCGGCCATGCAAGCGGCACTGCGCCGACAAAAGAAGCCGGCCGCAGGCAGGATGCACGCGGCCGGCAGTGCGTTGGTGGTGGACCTACTTCTCCAGGAAGTCCAGCAGGTCCTGGTTGAGCCGGTCCTTGTGGGTGTCGGCCAGGCCGTGCGGGGCGCCCGGATAGACGATCAGTTCCGCACCGTCGACCAGCGCCGCGGCGGCGCGCGCCGAGGTGTCGACCGGCACGATCTGGTCGTCGCTGCCGTGGACCACCAGCGTCGGCACGTCGAACTTCTTCAGGTCCTCGCGGAAGTCGGTGGCCGAGAACGCCGCGATCGAGTCGTAGGTGTTCTTGTGGCCGGCCTGCATGCCCTGCACCCAGAACGACTGGACCAGCGCCTGGTTGGGCGTCGCGCCGGGACGGTTGAAGCCGAAGAACGGACCGGACGCGATGTCGAGGTACAGCTGCGAACGGTTCTCGAGCGAGGCCTTGCGCAGGCCGTCGAAGACCTCGATCGGCAGGCCGCCGGGGTTGTCGTCGGTCTGCAGCATCAGCGGCGGCACCGCGGCCACCAGCACCGCCTTCTTCACCCGCGCCGTGCCGTGGCGGCCGATGTAGCGCGCCACCTCGCCGCCACCGGTGGAGAAGCCGACCACGGTGACGTCGTTGAGGTCCAGCGCATCGATCACGGCGGCGAGGTCGTCGGCGTAGTGGTCCATGTCGTTGCCGTCCCAGGGCTGGCTGGAGCGGCCGTGGCCGCGGCGGTCGTGGGCGACCACGCGATAGCCCCGCGAGGCCAGGAAGAACATCTGCGATTCCCAGCTGTCCGAGTTCAGCGGCCAGCCGTGGCTGAAGGTGACCACCGGGCCGTCCTTCGGGCCCCAGTCCTTGTAGTAGAGGCGCACGCCGTCGGCGGTGACGACGTGGTCGCCGTCGACGGTGGCGGTGCGGGCGGCGGACTGCGCGGTGGCCGCGGGCTGCGCGGCGTGGGCGGCGAAGCCGGCCTGCAGGGCGAGGGCCAGCAGGCTGGCGGAGAAGGTGCGGGTCATGGCGTTCATGGCGTTGCCTCGTTGGATGAAGGAAGGTGGAAGGAAGTAGGGCGCGGTAAGACGTCAGTCGGCGACCACGAGCGTCACGTCGATGTTTCCGCGCGTGGCGTTGGAGTAGGGGCAGACCTGGTGGGCGGCGTCGACCAGCGACTGCAGCGTGTCGCGCGGCACGCCGGGGGCGGCGATGGTCAGTTCGGCCTCGATGCCGAAGCCGGCGGGGATCTGGCCGATGCCGACCTTGCCGGTGACCGTGGTGGTCGCCGGCAGCGCGACCTTCTGCCTGCCGGCCACGAACTTCAGCGCGCCGAGGAAGCAGGCCGAGTAGCCGGCGGCGAACAGTTGCTCGGGGTTGGTGCCGGGGCCGCCGGCGCCGCCGAGTTCGCGCGGGGTGGAGAGCTGCACGTCGAGCACGCCGTCGGAGGAGGCGGCCCGGCCTTCGCGGCCGCCCGTGGCGGTGGCGGTGGCGGCGTAGAGGATCTTGTCGATGGACATGGCGGTGGTTCCTGTCTGGGGTGGGTGGCCGGAACGGGCGTCGTCCGGTGATGCGTACTTTGGGCGCCCGGATGGAATGATTGGTGATATAAAATCCTGAAAACTTGATCAGGAGTACGGGCATGGCCGACCGGCTGGCCGCGCTGATGGCGCATTTCCCGGTGACCGCCGAGGTGTTCCACGCCGGCGCCCTGTGCGGCGTCAACACCCTGGAGGCCGGCGACGGACCGGGCCAGCTGCACCTCGTGCGCAGCGGCACGGTCGAGGTCTTCCACGGCCGCGAATCGCTGCGCATCGAACGCCCCAGCCTGCTGCTGTACCCGCGCCCGCTGACGCATCGCTTCGTCAGCGATGCCGAACGCGGCGCGGACATGGCCTGCGCCAACCTGCACTTCGAGGGCGGGGCGAACAATCCGATCGCGTCGGCGCTGCCGGACGTGGTCTGTCTGCCGCTGGATGCGATCGCCGGCGCCGAGCCGGTGCTGGCACTGCTGTTCGAGGAGGCCTTTGAGCAACGCTGCGGCCGCGCGGCGCTGGTCAGCCGCCTGTTCGAGGTGGTGATGATCCAGATCCTGCGCCAGCTGATGGAAAGCGGCGAGGTGAAGGGCGGCCTGCTCTCCGGGCTTTCGCATCCGCGCCTGCGCAACGCGCTGGTGGCGATGCACGAGGCGCCGGCGAAGGACTGGACGCTGGAGGAACTGGCGAGCGTCGCCGGCATGTCGCGCAGCGTGTTCGCCACCGGCTTCCGCGAAGCGGTTGGGGCCACGCCGGGCCAGTACCTGCAGGGCTGGCGCATCGGCCTGGCGCAGCAGGCGCTGCGGCGCGGGCGGCCGCTGAAGATCGTGGCCCCGGAGGTCGGCTACGGCAGCGAGGCGGCGCTGTCGCGCGCGTTCAAGGCGCAGACCGGGCGTTCGCCGCGCGAGTGGCGGCGTGACACCGAGGTGGCCTGAGCCGCGGCGCCGGACTCAGTCGATGAACTGCAGCCGCGCCAGTTCGGCGTAGAGGCCGCCCTGGGCCAGCAGTTCGTCGTGGGTGCCCTGGGCGACGATGCGGCCCTGGTCCATCACCACGATGCGGTCGGCCTTGAGGATGGTGGCGAGGCGATGCGCGATGACCAGGGTGGTGCGGCCTTCCATCAGGTGTTCGAGCGCGGTCTGCACCGCGCGTTCGCTCTGCGCGTCGAGCGCGGAGGTGGCTTCGTCGAGCAGCAGCAGCGGCGCGTCCTTGAGCAGGGCGCGGGCGATGGCGATGCGCTGCTGCTGGCCGCCGGACAAGCGCGCGCCGCGCTCGCCGAGCTGTTCGTCGTAGCCGGCGGGCAGGGCGGCGATGAAGTCGTGCGCCTCGGCCGAGCGTGCTGCGGCCTCGATGGCGTCGTCGCCGGCGTCGAGCCGACCGTAGCGGATGTTGTCGCGCGCGCTAGCGGCGAAGATCGCCGGCTGCTGCGGCACCAGCGCGATCGCCTCACGCAGCTCCACCGGGTCGAGCCGGCGCACGTCGACGCCGTCGACCGACACCTGCCCGGCCTGCGGATCGTGGAAGCGCAGCAGCACCGAGAACACCGTGCTCTTGCCGGCGCCGGACGGACCGACCAGGGCCACGGTTTCGCCCGGCGCGACGCGCAGGCTGAACTCGTGCAGCGCCGGCGCATCGGGGCGCGAGGGGTAGTGGAACGACACCGCGTCGAAGCGCAGTTCGCCGCGCAGCGGCCGCGGCAGCGTCGCCGGATGTTCCGGTGCGGCGATGCCGTTGTGTTCGTCCAGCAGTTCGCCGATCCGGCCCATGCCGCCGGCCGCGCGCTGCAGTTCGTTCCACACTTCCGCCAGCGCGCCCACCGATCCGGCGCCGAGCAGGGCGTAGAGCACGAACTGGCCGAGCGTGCCGGCGCTCATGTCGCCGCGGATCACGTCGTGCGCGCCCGACCACAGCACCAGGATGATGGCGCCGAAGATCAGCGAGATCGCGACCGCGGTGACCAGCGACTGCACGCCGATGCGGCGGCGCGCGGTGGCGACCGACAGCGCGACCGCGTCGGCGAAGCGGCCGCGCTCGTAGCCTTCGCGCGCGTGCGCCTGCACGGTGCGGATCGCGCCGAGCGCTTCGGCGGCCAGCGCGTTGGCGTCGGCCACGCGGTCCTGGCTCTGGCGCGAGATCTTCTGCAGCCGGCGCCCGCCCACCACCAGCGGCAGCACGAACAGCGGGATGCCGACCAGCGCCCACACCGCCAGCTTCGGGCTGGTCACCACCAGCATCACCACGCTGCCGAGCACGGTTACCACGCTGCGCAGCGCGACCGACATGGTCGTGCCGATCACGCTGCGCAGCAGTTCGGTGTCGGCGCTGAGCCGCGACACCAGTTCGCCGCTGCGGCTGCGCTCGAAGAAGGCCTGGTCGAGGCCGACGAGGTGGCCGTAGAGCCGGTTGCGCAGGTCGGCGACCACGCGTTCGCCCAGCAGCGAGACGAAGAAGAAGCGGGCGGCGGTGGCGAAGGCCAGCGCCAGCGCGACCAGCAGCACCATGGCGAAGGTCGCGTCGATGTTGCTGCCGCTGCTGAAGCCGCGGTCGATGACGTGGCGCACCGCGACCGGCAGCGCCAGGGTGGCGGCGGACGAGGCCGCCAGCGCCGCCAGCCAGGCGCCGAACAGGCCCTTGTGGCGCAGGACGAAGGGCCACAGCGTGCGCAATGAGCCGATCGGGGCCCTGGCGTCGGGCGCGGTGTCGCGGGCGCCTGTGCGCCGGTCGTGGGAGAACGCCATCAGCCTTCGTCGTCGAAACGTGCCCGGTCACGGGTGGCGTCACGCAGCCGGGTTTTCAAGTCGGCGACGGCGCCGGCGGGCAGTTCCAGCACGATCCGCGCGCCGTCGGCGTCGAAGCTTTCCCCGCGCTTGTCGGCCGCGAACGCGGGCAGCAGGTGGTGCAGGGTGGACAGGTCGCCGAAGGCGACGTGGACGGCGACGGTGGCGGTTTCGACCAGCGGCAGGCGCGGCGCCAGCCGCAGGCACTCGGCCGCGGCGCCGCCGTAGGCGCGCACCAGGCCGCCGGCGCCGAGCTTGATGCCGCCGAACCAGCGCGTGACCACCACCACGATGCGGTCGTATCCCTGGCCGTCGATCGCGGCCAGGATCGGGCGGCCTGCGGTGCCGGCCGGCTCGCCGTCGTCGCTGCTGCGATAGTCGCCGCCCAGGCGCCAGGCCCAGCAGTTGTGGGTGGCGTCGGCGACCGAGGCCTGTTTCACGAACGCGGCGGCGTCCTCGACCGATGCGATCGGCGCGGCGCTGGCGAGGAAGCGGCTGTGCCTGACGTCGATCTCGTGGCGCGCGGGCGCAGCCAGCGTGTCCAGGCTCATTCGCCGAGCAGCGGGCGCAGGTCGTCGGGCACCGCCGCCTGCGGATGCCGGCGCACGAATTCGCGCAGGCTGGCGCGGGCTTCGTCCGGCGCGCCGGTGTCGCGCAGTTCGCGGATGCGCTGCAGCCAGGCCTCGCGCACCTGCGGCGAGTCCGCCGAGGCCGGGGGGCTGTCGTCGAGCGGCTGGTCGGCGAGCATGTCGATCTCCTGCGCCGGTTCGACCCGCGCGCCGAGCGCGACCGGCGCCGAGGGCACGGCGACCGACATGGCGGCGTCGCGACGGGCGGACGCGGTCGGGACGGCGGGCTGCATGCGTTCGCGCTGGCCGGCGGCCTCGTCGCTGCGCAGCGCGCGCGCAGTGGCGGTGCCGGAGAGGGCGGACGGGTCCGGGACGAACGCCGGTTCGGCGCTGGCGGCGGCCGGCGGCGCGGGCGGTGCCGGGGGCGGCGGAGGCGGCGCGTCGAACACGACGTCCGCGGATTCGGCGAGCTTGGCTGCCGCCGCCGGAGGCTCCCGCGGCGGCGGTGCATCCGCGACCTGCGGCGCCACGGGCGGGATCGCGGCGGCGGCGGGCGCTTCCTCCCGGGCGGCATCGCTGCGCCCGGCCTCCACCGCGGCCTTGCGCTGCTCGCGTTCGGCGACGGGCGGCGCCGGCAATGCCCGGGCCGGTACGGGGGCGGGGGCCGCATCCGCGGCGCGATCCGCCGCGGCGGCGGCAGGCGCCTGTTCGACGGGATCGATGGCGTCCGGCGCGGGCTGGGCGACGCTGTACGCGGGCAGTTCGGCCTCCGCCGGCGCCGACAGCACCTGCGTGTCGGGCTGCGGCCGCAGCTGCCAGGCGACGCCTACCGCGACCGCCAGCGAGGCGGCGATGCCCAGCCCGACCGGCCAGCGCGGCCGGCGGCGCCGGCGCGGCGCGGATGCGGTTCCACCCCGGCTCGCACCCGCATCGCCGCGTGCCGCCGCGAGGATCGCCGCATCCAGCGCCGCCGACGGACCCGCATGCGCGTCCAGCCGCGACAGCTTCTGCGCGAGATCGCGTTCTTCCTGCGTCAGCGGTTCGTGCTCGCGCATGTTCATGATCCCGCCACCGGTCCCAGCTGCGCGCGCAGCTTGTCCATCGCGTAGCGCAGGCGCGACTTCACGGTTTCCCGGCCCACGCCGGTCACCTCGCCGATCTCCTCCAGCGTCAGCTCCTGCTCCAGCCGCAGCAGGATCACCTCGCGCTGTTCGGACGGCAGGTCGGCCAGCGCCAGCTGCAGCTGGCGGCGCTGCTCGAACTCCGACAGCTGCCGCTCGGGCGTGTCCGGGTCCGGCACGCGTTCGGTCCGCTCGTCGGCGTCGGCCGGCGCCGGCGGACGGTGCTGCAGGGCGCGCCAGTGGTCGGCCAGGCGGTTGTGTGCGATCCGGTACAGCCAGGTCGCGAAGGCGGCCTCGGGCGTCCACGTGGCGCGCGCGGCGATCAGCTTCTGCCAGATGTCCTGGAACAGTTCGTCGGCCAGCGCACCGTCGCGCAGCTGCCGCAGCAGGAAGCGGTACAGGCGCTGGCGATGGCGGCCGTAGAGCGCTTCGAACGCGGCCACGTCGCCGCCGGCATAGGCCAGCATCAGCGCTTCGTCGCTGGGTTCGGGCGGGCTGGCGGGGACGGCCTCGTTCACCGGCAGCAGGGTAAGCCCTGCCCCGGCCGGAGTGAAGCCGGCGGCGCGCGTGCGCCGGCGCCGCGACGGTCGCGGCCATTGCGCGATGGGGATCGACATGTGCATGCCAACGTCCGGAGGGCGGCACCGGGGTTGCCGGAGCGGTCGCTGATTCCCGTTATGCTCCCTGAATGGAGGTGGCGTACCCGTGAATGTCCCCGCAGTGGAGGCGACCGCATCGGACCCCGGGGACAACGCCGGGCTCTCCGGCCTTGCGCAACTGCTGGCGCGCACGCTGCCGACCGGATCGACGGTGGCGGTGGGCTGGGACGATCCGCTGCTGGGGATGACGGTGTCGCTGAGCGGCGCGGCCACGGCCGCGCACGGGGCCGCCGTCGAGGGCATGCTCGCCGGCCGGCCGCCGGGCGAGGACGGATACGACGTCAGCGCGGCCTGGGCCGTGGACGACACCCGTGTCGCGCTGGTCGCGCAACCGGGCCGGCAACTGCCCAATGCATTGCGCGAGGGCTGGGTCGCGCTGGCGCGCAGCACCATTGACGCGACCTTCGCCAGCGCCCGCGCGCAGTTGCGCATCCAGGGCCTGCGCAAGTCCGAACGCCTGCGCCAGGCGCTGTACGAGATCGCCGACGTGTCCGGCGCGGGCCTGGACATGCGCGAGATGCTGGCGCGGATCCATGCCATCGTCGGCACGCTGATGCCGGCGGAGAATTTCTACATCGTGCGCTACGACGACGTGCGCGACACCATCCGCTTCCTCTATTTTGTCGACGAGCGCGATCCGTGGACGGCCGATCCCGACGAGGAGATCCCGGTCGCGCAGATGCCCAACAGCCTGACGGTGGCGATGCTGCGCCACGGCCAGCCGATGCTCGGCCCGTCCGCGCAGGTGCGGCGAAGGCTCGGCGTCACCAAGGACCCGGCGCACGGACCCGACAGCGCCGACTGGCTGGGCGTACCGATGCGCCGCGACGGCTACGTCAGCGGCGCGATCGTGGTGCAGAGCTACGACCAGCCGCAGCGCTACACCCACGAGGACCGCGCCCTGCTGGAATTCGTATCCCAGCACATCCTCACCGCGCTCGACCGCAAGTCGGCGCAGGACGAACTGGAGCGGCGCGTCGAGGAGCGCACCCGCGAGCTGCAGCACGCCAACTGGGTGCTCGAGGCCGAGATCGTCGAGCGCGAGCGCGCCGAGCGCCTGCAGCGCGCGCTGTTCCGCATCAGCGAGCTGTCGATCACCGCCGGCAGCATCGAGCGCTTCTACGCCGACGTGCACGCCATCATCGACGAGTTGCTCGACGCGAAGAATTTCTACATCGCGCTGCTGTCCGAGGACGGCAGCCGGCTCGAGTTCCCGTACTCGGTCGACGAGCGCGACCCGGTGCGCAAGCCGCGGCGCCTGGGCATGGGCCTGACCGAGTACGTCATCCGCAACGGCCAGGCGCTGCTGGTGGACCGGCACGGCATGGGCCAGCTCGTGGACGCGGGCCAGGTCCGCAGCCACGGCTCGCTGGCGCACTGCTGGCTGGGCGTGCCGCTGACCCGCGACGGCGCGGCGACCGGCGTCATCGCGGTGCAGAGCTACGGCGCCGATGTCATCTTCAGCCCCGCCGACCAGGAACTGCTGACCTTCGTCGCGCACCACATCGACGGCGCGCTCGCCCGCAAGCGTGCGCAGGAGTACCTCAAGGCGACCCACGCCGACCTGGAGTTCCGGGTCGAGGCGCGCACGCGCGAACTCGAGCAGGCCAACCGCGAACTGCGCGCGCAGATCGGCGAGCGCGTGCGCGCCCAGCAGCGGCTGACCCACCAGGCGCGCCACGACCACCTCACCGGCCTGCCCAACCGCGTGTTCCTGCTCGATCGCCTCGACAGCATGATGCTGCAGATGTTCGAGCCGGGGCGGCTGCCGTTCGCGGTGCTGTTCCTCGACCTCGACCGCTTCAAGCTGATCAACGACTCGATGGGGCACGCCGCCGGCGACGCGATGCTGATCGAGGTCGGCCGCCGCATCCGCGCCGCGATCGGCGTCGAGGACGTGGTCGCTCGGCTGGGCGGCGACGAGTTCGCGATCGTGCTCGAGTCGGTGGCCGACGGCGATGCCGCCGGGGAAGTGGCGTCGCTGGTGCTCAGGAAGCTCGGGCGCTCGATGTGGGTCGCCGGGCGGGAACTGTTTCCCTCGGCCAGCATCGGCATCGCGCTGTGGCAGCCGCGCTACCGCCACGCCGACGAACTGCTGCGCGACGCCGACGCCGCGATGTACCGCGCCAAGGCGCGCGGCCGCGATCGCAGCGAGCGCTTCGACGAGGAGATGCGCGCCGAGGCGATGCGCCTGCTCGACCTCGAGGCCGACCTGCGCCGCGCGATCCAGCGCGACGCGTTCGAACCGTACTTCCAGCCGATCGTGCGCTTGTCCGACGGCGCGGTGGTCGGGCACGAGGCGCTGCTGCGCTGGCGGCACGAACTGCACGGCTCGCTGCCGCCGTCGGAGTTCATCCGCGTCTGCGAGGACAGCGGCCTGATCGAGCAGGTCGACTGGCTGCTGTACCGCAAGGTGGTCGCGTGGATGGGGCGCAGCCCGGAGGGCTACGTCTCGATCAACGTGTCGCCGCGGCACTTCCACGCCGAGGACTTCGCCGAACGGCTGCTGCGCATCGCCGACGACGCGGGCGTCGATCCCAGGCGGCTGCGGATCGAGATCACCGAAGGCGCGCTGCTCGACGACGCGCCGCGCGCGGCGCGCATCCTCAATACCCTGCGCGGCCACGGCGTGCTGGCGCTGCTCGACGATTTCGGCACCGGCTTCTCGGCGCTGTCCTACCTGCATCGCTTCCCGATCCAGGCGCTGAAGATCGACCAGAGCTTCGTCGCCGGGCTGGTCGGCGAGACCCACGCCGAGAGCCTGGCGCTGGTGCGCGCGATCCTGGCGCTGGCGGGCACGCTCGGCATCGACACCATCGGCGAGGGCGTCGAGACCGAACAGCAGCGGCAACTGCTGGCCGATCTCGGCTGCGCCTACGGGCAGGGCTACCTGTTCGGTCGTCCCGCGCCTCCGGTGGAGGGACGCGGCGCGGGACGCCGGCCTTCGCGCGTCAGCGGGAAATCGAGCTGAGCTGCGGCTCGTCGACGGATTCGCCGTCGGCGACCAGTGTCCGTGAGGCCTCGATCAATTCAGCGAACTCCGCGCGCAGTTTCCACGGATCGCTGCCCCGGGTCGCGCGCGCGCCGGCCGCGATCGCCGACAAGTCCCATTGCTCCAGGTGCTTGCCGCCGCGCAATGCATCCGCCCAGGCCGCCACCGTCGCGGCGAAGCGCATCGATTCACCCGGCTGCCGCGCGATCGCGCTGCGCAGTACCGGAGTCTCGATCAGCCGGCTCGTGCTCTCGCCGGGCCGCTTGTAGCGCAGCCGCAGGTGCGCCAGTTCGTCCGGGGTCCGCGCGTCCGGCGCCTGCGCCGTGCCGTAGCGCAGCGGTGGCAGGCGCTGTGCGCCGGAGCCGGCGAGGGTGATCTCGTACAGCGCGGTGACCTCGTGGCCGGCGCCGATGTCGCCGGCGTCGACGCGATCGTTGGCGAAATCCTCGCGCGCGAGCATGCGGTTCTCGTAGCCGATCAGGCGGTACTCGCTGACCAGCGCCGGATTGAACTCGACCTGGATCTTCACGTCTTGCGCAATGGTGAGCAGGGTCGAGGACATCTCCTCGACCAGCACCTTGCGCGCCTCCTGCAGCGTGTCGATGTAGGCGTGGTTGCCGTCGCCGGCGTCGGCCAGCCGCTCGGCGAGGTGGTCGTTGTAGTTGCCGGTGCCGAAGCCGAGCGTGGTCAGCGCGATGCCGGACTTGCGCTGGTCGGCGACCATCGTCTCCAGCGAGCCGCCGTCGACCGTGCCGACGTTGAAGTCGCCGTCGGTGGCGAGGATCACGCGGTTGACGCCGTCCTTGACGAAGGCGCGTTTCGCCATCGCATAGGCCAGGCGGATGCCGTCGCCGCCGTTGGTGCTGCCGCCGGCTTCGAGGCGGTTCAACGCCGCAAGGATCTCGTCCTTGCGGTCGCCCGGCGTCGGCGGCAGCACCAGGCCCGCGGAGCCGGCGTAGACGACGATGCTGACGCGGTCCTGCGCGCGCAGTTGTTGCGTCAGCTCGGAGAACGCCTGCTTGAGCAGCGGCAGCTTGTCGGGCGAGTTCATCGAACCCGAGGTGTCGAGCAGGAACACCAGGTTGGCCGGCGGCAGCTCGGCCTTGGCCACGTCGAAGCCCTTGATGCCGACCATCAGCAGGTGCCGCTGCGCGTTCCACGGCGCCGGCGCGACCTCGACCGTGGCGCGGAACGGCGTGTCCAGCGACGCCGGGCCGGGATGGCCGTAGTCGAAGTAGTTGATGAACTCCTCGGCGCGCACCGCGTCCGCCGGCGGGCGCACGCCCTGGCGGATCATGCGGCGGACGTTGCTGTAGCTGCCGGTGTCGACGTCGATGGAGAAGGTGGACACCGGCTGCTCGGCGACGCGCTGCACGGGGTTGTCGCTGCGCTCGGCGTAGTTTTCGGTGTTCGCCGGTTGCGTGTATGCGGGCGGCGGCGCGGCCATGTCGTAGGCGATCGTGGCCGGCGCCGGCGCGTAGGCCATGCGCGTTTCCTGCGCGCGCATGCGCGCGGCGGCAAGCGCCTTCGCGGGCGCGGCACCGCCGAGGGTGTCGAGGATTTGCGGTTCGGCGGGCGGCGGCGGGGCGGGCGGCGACACCCGGTCGTGGACGGTGCTCGCGGCCTGCGCCTCGCGTTCGCTCGGGGCGCTGGTGCAGGCGGACAGGACGATGGCGGCGAACAGGGCAGAGGCGAGGGCATGGCGTTGCATGGCGGGACTCCCGTGATGGTCGACGGGATTGAACGCGCGAGCTTCGGCAACGGGGTTGGGGCGGGGGCCAACCGTGCCGATAATGCCGCGATGCCCGCCGACACCCGCCCGCCCGCCATCGCCCTCATGGGCCCCACCGCCTCGGGCAAGACCGCGCTGGCGCTGGACTGGGCCGAGCGTTTCGGCGGCGAGATCATCAGCGTCGATTCGGCGCTGGTCTACCGCGGCCTCGACATCGGTTCGGCCAAGCCGGATGCGGACGAGCGCGCACGCGCACCGCACCACCTGCTCGATCTGCGCGATCCCTGGGACAGCTACTCGGCCGCGGAATTCGCGCGTGACGCGCGGCGCGCCATCGACGCCATCGTCGCGCGCGGCCGCCTGCCGATCCTCGCCGGCGGCACCGGACTCTACTTCCAGGCCCTGCTGCGCGGGCTGTCGCCGATGCCGGCGGCCGACGCCGACATGCGCGCCGGCATCGCCGCGCAGGCGCGCGAACGCGGCTGGCCGGCCATGCATGCGGAGCTGGCCGCGATCGACCCGGCCGCCGCGGCGAGGATCAAGCCCGGCGATCCGCAGCGCATCCAGCGCGCGCTGGAGGTGTTCCGGCTCAGCGGCCGCCCGATCAGCGACTGGCAGCGCGAACCGCCGGCCGCGCCGCGCCTGCCGGTGAAGGTGCTCAAGATCGTCGTTGCGCCGCGCGATCGCGGCGTCCTGCACGCGCGTATCGCCGCGCGCTTCGACGCGATGCTCGCTGCCGGCTTCCTCGACGAGGTGCGCGCGCTGCGTGCGCTGCCGGCGCTGCAGGCGCATCCGGCGCCGCAGGATTTGCCGGCGATCCGCGCCGTCGGCTACCGCCAGGCCTGGGAACACCTCGACGGGGGCAGCGATGCCGCCGGATTCCGCGACCGCGCGATCTTCGCCACCCGCCAGCTCGCCAAGCGCCAGCTCACCTGGCTGCGCGGCGAGCTCGATGCGCAATGGTTCGATCCGGGCGAGGGGGGCGGTGCCGGGATCGAGGGGGCTGTCCGGCGCTTTCTCCGCGGTCGGGCGTTGGCAGGTGGCGCCTGAAGGCGCTCCTGCGGCGGATTTCCCGTAGAAGCGCCTTCAGGCGCGCCCCCGCCCGCCACCCCCGGGAACCCCGGCACGATTCCGCGACGCGGCGCACAAAACCGCCCCGCGAACGCGTACGGGTTGTGTACCATCGGTACGTCGCCGCCGCATGGGGAACACGCGGGTCGGGCGATGCGGCCGGGGAACGCCCGCGGGCGCCGGTTCGGACACAACAATAACCAAGCTGGGGAAACACCATGTCCAAGGGGCAATCCTTGCAGGATCCTTTCCTGAATGCGCTGCGGCGCGAACGCGTACCGGTCTCCATCTACCTGGTCAACGGCATCAAGCTGCAGGGCGTCATCGAATCCTTCGACCAGTTCGTCGTCCTGCTGCGCAACACCGTCAGCCAGATGGTCTACAAGCACGCCATTTCCACCGTGGTGCCGGCGCGCAACGTGCGCGTGGGGCCGGGCGGGGGCGTGGTCCAGGCGGCCGAGGGCGCCGAGGACATGACGGCCGAAACCGCCTGAGCGGCCCGGTCCGGGCGCAGCAGGCCCCGGACGGTTGAAGATCGGGCCGGCGGCCTCCATGTCTGATGGCCTGAGCCGCCGCCCGAGTCGAGATGCCCACCCAACTGTTTGAGCGCTCCCGCAAGGGCGAGCACGCGCTGCTGGTCCAGCCCCACGCCGGAGGTCCGCCGGACGAGGCCGAGCTGGAGGAATTCGCCGAACTCGCGCGTTCGGCGGGCGCGACCGTGGCCACCCTGGTCACCGCCCGCATCGACCGGCCCAATCCGGCGACCCTGCTCGGCAGCGGCAAGCTCGACGAGGTGAAGGCCGCGGCCGATGCCTCCGGCGCCGACCTGGTGCTGGTCAACCACCCGCTCAGCCCCGGCCAGGAGCGCAACCTGGAGAAGGTGCTGGAGCGGCGCGTGGTCGACCGCACCGGCCTGATCCTCGACATCTTCGCCCAGCGCGCCCGCAGCCACGAAGGCAAGCTGCAGGTCGAACTGGCCCAGCTCAAGCACATGGCCACGCGCCTGGTGCGCGGCTGGACCCACCTCGAGCGCCAGCGCGGCGGCTCGATCGGACTGCGCGGTCCCGGCGAAACCCAGCTCGAAACCGACCGCCGCCTGCTGCAGAAGCGCGTGGACATGCTGCAAAAGCGCCTGGAGAAGGTGGAAGTGCAGCGCACCCAGATGCGCCGCGCCCGCGTGCGCAGCGAACTGCCGCGCGTCGCCCTGGTGGGCTACACCAACGCCGGCAAGTCGACGCTGTTCAACGCCCTGACCGGCGCCGGGGCCTACGCCGCCGACCAGCTGTTCGCCACGCTCGACCCCACCGTGCGCCGGATCGCGCTGGCGAGCGGGCCGGTGGTGCTGGCCGACACCGTCGGCTTCGTCCGCGACCTGCCGCACGAACTCGTGGCCGCGTTCCGCTCGACCCTGAGCGAGGCGCGCGAGGCCGACCTGCTGCTGCACGTCATCGACGCCGCCGATCCGCTGCGCGACGAACGCATCCGCCAGGTGGACGCGGTGCTGGCCGAGATCGGCGCCGGCGACCTCCCGCAACTGCTGGTGTTCAACAAGATCGACCGGATCGAGGGCGCGCAGGCGCGCCGCGACGCGCCCGACCCGGAAACGGCGCCGGCGCCGGCGCTGCCGGGCGAAACGCTGGCCATCGGCCGCGAGCGCGTCTGGATCTCCGCCCGCGACGGCCTCGGCCTGGACCTGCTGGAGGGCGCGCTGGCGGCGCGGCTGGCGCAGCGGCGGATCGTCGCCGAACTCGAACTGCCGCCGAGCGCCGGCCGCCTGCGCGCGCGCCTGCATGCGCTCGACGCGGTGCGCGGCGAGTCGCACGACGAGCACGGCTGGCGGATCCGCGTCGACCTGTCCGAGGCCGACGCGGCACGGCTGGCGGCGCAGGAGGACGCGGGCATGCTGCGCGAGCTCCTGCCCGCGGTCGAGGCGGAGTACAGCAGGTAGACTATCGGGCCGCGTCGCCGGAAACGGCGCGCGGCGGAACCCCAGACTGGAGCAGGCATGGCCTGGAACATTCCCGGCAAGAACAACGACGACCAGCCACCGGAGCGCAAGCGACCGGAGGGCAACGGCCGCAACCCGTGGCCGCCCAAGCGCCGTCGCGGCAGCGGTGGCCTCGGCGACATCGGCGACCGCCTGCGCGATGCGTTCGGTGGTGGCGGTGGCGGCGGCAACCCGCTGCGCTGGATCGCGATCGCGCTGGCGCTGTGGCTGGTGTTCAACTGCTTCGTGCTGATCGGCGAACAGCAGCGCGGCGTGGTGCTGCGCTTCGGCGAGATCGCGCGGATCATGCAGCCCGGCCCGAACTTCAAGCTGCCCTGGCCGGTCGAGAGCGTGGTCAAGGTCGACGCCACCTCGGTCCGCACCTTCAGCAACTCCATGCCGGTGCTGACCCGCGACGAGAACATCGTGACCGTGTCGTTCAACGTGCAGTACCGGGTCAGCGACCCGGAGCTGTTCCTGTTCGGCACCCGCGATGCGGTGCGCGTGCTGGAGCAGGTCTCGCAGAGCGCGGTGCGCGAACAGATCGGCCGCGCCGACCTCGACACCGCGCTCAACGCCCGCGGCCCGCTGTCGGTGGCTGCCTCGACGGCGCTGCAGGCCTCGCTCGAGGCCTATCGCACCGGCCTCGTGGTCACCGAGCTGAACCTGCAGGACGCGCGTCCGCCGGAAGAGGTCAAGCCGGCCTTCGACGAGGTCAACAGCGCCCAGCAGACCAACGAGCGCCTGGTCAACGAGGCCCGCGCCTACGCCGCCAAGGTGGTCCCGGAAGCGCGCGGCGACGCGCAACGCCTGCGCACCACCGCCGAGGGCTACAAGACCGCGTCCGTGGCCCGCGCCACCGGTGACGCGCAGCGCTTCACGCTGCTGGTCGACGAATATCGCAACGCGCCCGACGTGACCCGCAAGCGCCTGTGGCTGGAAACCGTGCAGCAGGTGCTGGCCGACAACCGCAAGATCGTGGGCGGCGACGGCCGCCAGCTGATCTACGTGCCGATGACGCAGTCCGGCAGTTCGGGCAGCGCCTCGCAGCCGCCGGTGCTGCCGCAGGAGATCGTGTCGCCGCCGGTCACCGCGACGCCGGACCCGGCCCTGCCGCGGCCGGCGCGCGCGACCCGCGCCGAAGGAGGCAACCGATGAGATTCAACCTGATCATCCCCGTGGTGCTGCTGGTGCTGCTGGGCCTGCTCGGCTCGGTCTACGTCGTGCGCGAGGGGCAGGTGGCGCTGGTGCTCAACCTGGGCCGCGTCGCCCGCACCGACATCGGCCCGGGCCTGCACTTCAAGGTCCCGCTGATCGAGACCGCGCGTGTGTTCGACCGCCGCTTCTACGCCGCCGAGTTCTCGCCCGAGCGCTACCTCACCTCAGAGCGCAAGGACGTGAGCGTCGACTTCGTCGCGATCGGCCTGATCAACAACGTCGGCGACTTCTACCGCGCCACCGGCGGGCAGATGGACGTGGCCAACGACCGCCTCGCGCCGATCATCAAGGACTCGCTGCGCAACGAGATCAACGCGCGCACGCTGACCGAACTGGTGTCGGGCGACCGCGCCGAGATCATCGCCAAGCAGCTCGAGGGCATCAACGAGGCCGCGAAGACGCTGGGCATGCGCGTGATCGACATCCGCCTCAAGCAGATCGACCTGCCCACCGACAGCGACGTCATCGCCCAGGTCTACGACCGCATGCGCGCCGAACGCCGCCAGGTGGCCAGCCGGCTGCGCGCCGAGGGCGAGGAGCAGGCGCGCATCATCCGCGCCGAGGCCGACCGCGAGCGCACCGTGCTGGTGGCCGAGGCCGAACGCGACGCGCAGAAGCTGCGCGGCGAGGGCGATGCCGAGGCGACCCGCATCTACGGCCAGGCCGCACAGCGCGACCCCGCCTTCTACGCCTTCCAGCGCAGCCTGGAGGCCTACCGCAACGCGTTTGCCGACGGCGACGGCGTGATCGTGCTCGAGCGCAACGATCCCTTCCTGCAGTACCTGCGCAACGATCGCTGACGCGTTCGTTTCCTGCCTTCCCCGCGAGCGGGGAGGGCTTCAACTTCCCCGGCGAGGCGCACGCATGAACGACCTCTGGGCCGCCCTGTGCCTTGTCGCCGTCCTCGAAGGGCTGGTGCTGTTCGTCGCCCCGGGCGGCTGGAAGCGCGCTGCGGAACAGCTGCAGGCGCTGCCCGAGCGCCAGCTGCGGACGATCGGCGGGATCGTGCTCGTCATCGGTCTGGTTGCCCTGTACTTCGTGCGCGGCGGGTAAGAGCCTGTTCACGGTCCTTGTACCAGGGGCAAACCTCACCGAAGACGTCATCCCGGCTTTCGCCGGGATGACGGAGGCTCCTGCTCTTGCTCCGCAGCCTTCGTGGCGCCCCACGGCCGCGGGGTGGCCTCCGTCGCCCGAAACCCGGATAATGCGCAAAAGCCGGGTGGGCCGATCCAGCAGGATCGCGCCTCCCGGCTTTTTCCGTGTCTGGCCCCGGCGTGGCGGCGCGCTCCCCGATGGAGCAAACCGTGCAATCGCGACGAGGCCCGATCCGGCCCATCCAGCGGCCCCGATGGCCGCATGCAAGAGGAGTGACCTGCCATGGGTCAGTCAGTGGTGGTTCTCGGCGCCCAGTGGGGCGACGAAGGCAAGGGCAAGATCGTCGACCTGCTCACCGAGGAGATCGGCGCGGTCGTGCGTTTCCAGGGCGGCCACAACGCCGGCCACACGCTGGTGATCGGCGGCAGGAAGACCGTGCTGCACCTGATTCCGTCCGGCATCCTGCGCGAGGGCGCGCTGTGCCTGATCGGCAATGGCGTGGTGCTTTCGCCGGCCGCGCTGAAGAAGGAGATCGACGAACTCGAAGGCAACGGCGTCGAAGTGCGCTCGCGCCTGAAGATCAGCCCGGCGACGCCGCTGATCATGCCGTACCACATCGCGCTGGACCAGGCGCGCGAGAAGGCCGCCGGCGGCAAGGCCATCGGCACCACCGGGCGCGGCATCGGCCCTGCGTACGAGGACAAGGTGGCGCGCCGCGGCATCCGCGTCGCCGACCTGCACTATCCCAAGCAGTTGGAAGAACTGCTGCGCACCGCGCTCGACTACCACAACTTCGTGCTGACCAAGTACCTCGGCGGCGAGGCGATCGACTTCCAGCAGACCTATGACGAAGCGCTGGCCTTCGGTGAATACGTGCAGCCGATGAAGTCCGACGTCGCCGGCATCCTCCACGACCTGCGCAAGCAGGGCAAGAAGGTGCTGTTCGAAGGTGCGCAGGGCGCACTGCTCGACATCGACCACGGCACCTATCCCTACGTCACCAGCTCCAACACCACCGTCGGCGGCGCGTTCGCCGGCACCGGCGTGGGCGCGGACGCGATCGACTACGTGCTCGGCATCGCCAAGGCCTACGCCACGCGCGTGGGCGGCGGTCCGTTCCCGACCGAACTCGACGACGAAGTGGGGCAGGGCATCCGCGACCGCGGCCAGGAATACGGCGCCTCCACCGGCCGGCCGCGCCGCTGCGGCTGGATGGACATCGTCGCGCTCAAGCGCGCCGTCGCGATCAACGGCATCAGCGGCCTGTGCATCACCAAGCTCGACGTGCTCGATGGCATGAAGTCGCTCAAGATCTGCATCGCGTACGAGTACCGCGGCAAGCGCACCGAGTACGCCCCGCTCGATGCCGCCGGCTGGGAAGAGATCACGCCGGTCTACCTTGAGTTCCCCGGTTGGGACGAGAACACCCATGGCGTCACCGAATGGGACGACCTGCCACCCGCGGCCCGCGCCTACCTGCGCGCGCTGGAGGAACTGGCCGGTTGCCCGCTGGCGATCGTCAGCACCGGACCCGATCGCGACCACACGATCGTGCTGCAGGATCCGTTCGCCTGAGGCGCCGTCGGGCGCAGCGAAGCCTGACCGGAAGCCCCGCGCAAGCGGGGCTTTCGTCTTTCCGGGGAAGGCGAAAGGCGCGCGGCTTGTCCACCCTGACCGTGGACGGCCGTTGTCGCAAGCCCCGGGGACCGCTTTCCGGGTAACCAGCGGGGCTTGCGCGGGTAGTTGCATGGGAATCACTTGAACAATGCGAATCATTCGCATCTAATATCCGGTCTGTCGACCGAGAGCGCTTCAGCGCCCCAATCAGCTCCCGTGAATCGGGCCGGCCGTGCTGGCCAGACCGACGAACGCCACCTCCTTCTTCCCGATCCGGACTCTCAATGCACCCTACGCGACCGTCCATCCCGCGGCCCGCCTCCGCTCCGTCTTCCCCTGCCCGCGGCCGCCTGCACGCCGCGATCGCGCTGGCCCTGGCCTGCCTGTCCGGCACCGCCCTTTCCGCGCCGCAGGACGCTTCGGCCGATGCCCAGGCCACCGGCGACGCCACCGCCTCCGAACTGGACACGGTCCTCGTCGTCGCCCAGCGCGCCAGCCGCGTCAGCAACGGCGCCCTCAACCTGGACCTGGCGATCCGGGACACCCCGCAATCGATCAGCGTGGTGACCGACGAGCAGATGCGGCAGTTCGGCGCCGCCAGCGTCAACGACGCACTGCGCCTGGCCACCGGCGTGCGCGTCGACGAATGGGAAACCAACCGCACCAGCTATAGCGCGCGCGGCTTCGACATCCTCAACACCCAGATCGACGGCGTCGGCATGCCCAACAGCTGGGGGATCGCGACCGGCGCGATGGACACCTCGGGCTACGAGAAGGTGGAAGTGATCCGCGGCGCCAACGGCCTGCTCACCGGCGTCGGCAACGCCGCCGGCACCATCAACTACGTGCGCAAGCGCCCGACCAACGAGCGCCAGGGTTCGTTCGGCCTGAGCTACGGCTCGTGGAGCACCCTGCGCGCCGAAGCCGACTACTCGACCCCGTTCACCGAAGACGGCACCTGGGCCGGTCGCATCGTCGCCGCGCACGAGGACGGCGAGTCCTGGCTGCAGGCGAACGAGAACAGCCGCAACTACGTCTATGGCGTGGTCGACGGCCAGGTCGGCGAGAACGGCACCCTGGCGTTCGGCTATTCGTACCAGCGGGCCAAGTCCGACGGCATCATGTGGGGCGCGCTGGCCTTCATGAACAGCGACGGCACCCAGTCGAAATGGCCGACCAGCGCCACCACCACCCAGGACTGGACCTACTGGAACACCACCGACCAGACCGCCTTCGCCGAATACGCCCACCAGCTCGGCGCGGACTGGCAGCTGAAGGTCTCGTACAACTACCGCCGCGCCGAAGGCGACGAGCGCATGTTCTACGCCTACCTGCCGGATCCTGACTTCGAAGGCACCTCGATCGCGCTCGACCCGCTGACCGGCCTGGGCCTGGTCGGCTATCCGTGGGGCGGCAACGACGAGTCGACCGCGCACCTGGGCGCGGTCACCCTCGACGGCCATTTCCAGCTGTTCGGCCGCGACCAGCAGGTGGTGCTGGGCGCCAGCCTCTCGCGCGCCGAGGGCGACAACTGGGAACGCAGCGCCGAATTCCCCCACCCCGGCTGGGGCGAGCTGCCGCCGTTCCCGTACCCGACCGACGCGATCCCCGAGCCGGCCTGGAACGACCCGGCGCAGTATTCCGAGCTCAACCAGCACCTGCGCCGCTTGTTCGGCACCGTGCGCCTGGCGCTCGGCGATCGCCTCAACGCCATCGTCGGCGCCAACCATGCCCGCTACCGCCGCGAAGGCTGGTCGTATGCACTGAGCTTCGACCAGACCACCAGCCACACCAGCCCCTACGCCGGCCTGACTTTCGACTTCAGCGACCGCGTCCTCGGCTACGTCAGCTATTCGGACATCTACCAGCCGCAGGACCAGGTGGACGAGAACGACCGCTACCTCGACGCCAGCAAGGGCGTGAACTACGAGGTCGGGATCAAGGCCGACTGGCTGGACAAGCGCCTGCTGACCACGCTGGCCGTGTTCAAGGCCGACCAGGACGGACTGGCCACGCCCACCGGCCGTTACAACGAGTTCGGTTCGTCGATCTACGTGCCCATGGACGTGCGCTCCAGGGGCGTCGAGTTCGAGGCCGTCGGCAAGCTCGGCGACCACCTCGACCTGGTGTTCGGCTACACGGCGCTGAAGCTCGATGGCCTGAACGGCGAAGACACCTATTCCTGGGTGCCGCGCCGCAGCGCCAACCTGCTGCTCAGCGGCCGCCTGGCCGGCTACAACGCGCTGTCCTGGGGCGTCGGCGGGCGCTGGCAGGGCGACATCTTCAACGTGGAATCCAGCGGTTTCCCCGTGCGCCAGGACAGCTATGCGGTGGTCAACGGCTTCGTGGCCTGGGACTTCCTGCCCGACGCGACCCTGCGCCTGAACGTCAACAACCTCGGCGACGAGAAGTACATCAACACCCTGCGCTACAGCGGCTACTACGGCGCCCCGCGCAACTACACCCTGAGCGCCAGCTGGCGCTTCTGACGAGGGATATCCTTGGCAATCCCCGACAGCCTGCCCCAAGGTCGTCGTCCCCGCGAAGGCGGGGATGACGGCGATTGTTGAGTTCCCCTTGATCCACATCGACACAGCAGACGCCATGTCACAGGCCTCCACCACCTTCGCCCCATCCCACCGCGCCCCGCGCCTGCATCTGGTCGCGCGCGTGACCGCCGCCGTGCTCGGCGGCTACGCCTTCGCCTGGGGCCTCATCGCCACCGGCGCCAGCCTGATGTTCGCGGCCGGCATGGGTTTCCACGACGCCGAGTTCCTCGCCAGCCTGCTCGGCGTGCTGGCCTTCCTCGTCGCGTTCCTGTGGGCCATCGCCGCGCGGCGGCTGTGGCTGGTGTGGACGGTGCTGCTCGGCGGCGGCGCGCTGCTCGCGGTCACCGGTTCGCTGGTGCAGTCGGCGCTGGTCTGAGGAGGATGCAGATGTTCCAGAGCTTCCGGCAGGCGATGGCCTGGCTGCACACCTGGTTCGGACTGGTGCTGGGCTTCGTGCTCATGGCCGCGTTCTTCTTCGGCGCGCTGTCGGTGTTCGACCGCGAGATCGACCGCTGGTCGATCCCGGCCACGCGCTTCGAGCCGCAGCCGATGCCTTCGTTCGAGCAGGTACTGCGCCCGGTGTTCGAGCGCATGCAGCCGTTGCCGGCGGACGTGCAGGCGCTGCGGGCGCGCCTGGACACGCCGGTGCCCGACCGCTTCGACACCGTCAACTACTGGAGCGCCTACACCACCCACCGCGACCCAGTGCTGGGCGTGTACGCCGGCTTCGCCGTCCCGGGCGCGAAGGACCCGGACGAGGCGATCTACGCCGATCGCACCATCGACCCGCGCAGCGGCGTGGAGCTGCCCGACGACCGGCTCAAGGTCGGCAGCGGCTTCTTCTACCCGATGCACTACGGGCTGACGCTGGACTGGAAGAACCTCGGCATCTACATCGTCGGCTTCTCGGCGCTGGTGATGCTGGCCGCGCTGGTCAGCGGCGTGGTGATGCACCGCAAGCTCTTCCGCGAATTCTTCACCTTCCGCCCGGGCAAGGCGCGCCTGCGCAGCACGCTCGACCTGCACAACCTCACCGGCGTGGTCGCGCTGCCGTTCCACTTCTTCTTCGCCTTCACCGGCCTGCTGATCTTCGCCGCCACCTACTACTTCCCGCTGGGCCACACCCAGCTGCATGACCTGCACGATCTCGGCGCGCAAATCGAAGCGCGCGCGACCGGCCTGCCGCACGAACGCGCCGGCGTGCCCGCGGGGCTGGCGAACGTGGACGCGATGGTCGCCGATGCGCAGCGGCGCTGGGCCGAAGACGACAAGGCCGGCGACGTCGGCTTCCTGGTATTGCAGCACGTGGGCGACGCCAACGGCTACGTCAGCGTCTACCGCGCCGGCACCGACCGCATCGCCCTGGTCGGCGACGCCATCCACTACAAGGCCTCGACCGGCGAACTGATCCGCGAGGATCCGGCCGCGACGCCGGTCGCGCGCGTCGCCGAGTTCCTCACCGGCCTGCACCTGCAGCACTTCCGCCACTGGCTGCTGCGCTGGCTGTACGTGCTGGGCGGGCTCGCGGGCGCGGTGTGCATCGCGACAGGCTTCATCTTCTTCGTCGAGAAGCGCAAGCGCCAGCACGCGAAGCAGGGCAGCCAGGGCGCGCGCGTGGTCGATGCGCTGGCGGTGGCCTCGGTCACCGGCATGGTGCTGGCGGCGTTGGGCATCCTCGTCGCCAACCGCCTGCTGCCCGACGACCTGCCGGCGCGCGGCGACTGGGAACGCTACGCGTTCTGGGGCACCTGGGTGCTGGCGCTGCTGCACGCCGCTTGGCGCAGCGCACCGGTGGCACGGGGCCTGCCGAATCCGGCGTGGCGCGAACAGTGCCGTGCGATCGCCGTGATGGCGCTGGCTGCCGTGCTGCTCAACTGGATCACCACCGGCGACCATCTGCTGCGCACGCTGTCCGCCGGCTACTGGCCGGTCGCCGGCTTCGACCTTTCGCTGCTGGTGACCGCCGCAATTGCCTTCGTCGCCGCGCGCAGGCTCGGCCGACGTGCCGTCGCCACCGAAGCCTACGCCACCGGCCCGGAGGCGCGGCATGCCTGAGCACGCTTCCGCGGCCTGGCTGCTGCTGGCCGCCGTGGCGAGCGCCTTCGCCGGCATGGGCTGGCTGGCGCTGTCGATGCCGATGCATGCACAGCAGGCCTGGAACCGCGCGCCCGCACCCGCGGCGCTGCGCGTGCTGCGCTGGCTCGGCGCCATCGCCATCGCCGCCGCGCTGTTCCTGTGCCTGCGCGTGGACCACGCCACGATGGCGGTGCTGGTGTGGGTGATGGCGCTGAGCGGCGCCGCGCTGATGGTGGCGTTCGTGCTGTCTTCGCGGCCGTACTGGCTGCGTGTGCTGGCGCCGTGGGTGCGGGGGGCGGGGGGCGGGTAAAACCCTTCTCGGCCCAGTCGGCAGGCCCCGTGCTGGCAGCAAAGCGCGTCGGCGCCTACGTTCCCTGGTGCGCGGAGAGGATATCCCTCACTCCGCGATCCGTCGCGTACACATAGCAGCCTTTCAGGCCACGAGTCATGAGTGTCTTGTAGGTGTTGCGGATGATCCTGTCCACGCGGGCGTGGAGCGAGGGATCGGCCTTGGCGCCTGATCGATATCCCCGGATCGACCGGTCGTGCCGGGAACGCTTCGACGGATCGGTGGTCAGGACGCCGTCGTTGGCGACAAGGTCGGGGCCGATGATCACGCCCACGTAGTCCAGTTCCAGCCCTTGGCAGGTGTGGATGCAGCCAACCTGTTCGACGGAGCCGTTGGCGACGATCCAGAGGCTGCCGTCCCTGTCGAGATTCCACTGCGCCCGGTAGTCGAACGCGGGAATGACGATGTCGCAGGCACCCGGATCGCGCTTGCTCTTCCAGTCCCAGCAGTAGCCGGCGACGACGCGCGACTTGTTGTTGTGCAGGTTCCTTTCGCGGATCAGCTCGTGCAGTTCGACCGGTGAATCCATGACCCGGAAGTCGAATGCGCCGCGGTCGAAGTCGGCATTGGCGGTTTCGCGGATGCCCAGCAGGTTGTCGAGCCATGCCACGTAGCCGTCCGAGCCCGCGCAGCGGAACTGCGATGCGAGCTCCAGCGTGGTGATCTCCGCGCCGGCGGCATTGGCCCACTGGACCAGTTCCGCGCTGCGGCCGATGTCGGCCAGGGTGACGATCTGGTCGTCGTCGACGAAGAAGATCGTGCACTTGGCGCTGCGGACCAGTTCCATGACCTGGTTCTGCCCAAGATTGCCGTAGAGGCCGCTCTTCTCGTTGAGGCGGTGGGCTTCGTCGACCACCAGCGTGTCGAACACGTCCGGCTCGGACTCGTGGAAGACGCCGGAACCCGAGAACAGGTTGCCGATCTCGACACGGCGGACATGGCCGGCCAGTTTCCGGGCATAGACGGCGCGCGGCGCCGCGTTCTTCGAAACGTACTTCGTCACGAGGCCACGCTTGGTCAGTTCAACCAGCAGGTTGACCGCCACCACGGATTTCCCGGTGCCGGGGCCTCCCTTCACGATGACGACTTGCTTCCGTCGCGGAGTCGCTTGCGCCGCTCGCGCCAGGCAGGTTTCGTAGGCGACCTTCTGGTCGTCCACCAGCACGAACTCGCGGTTGCCCTTCAGCATCCTTGCGAGGCTGTCGGCCAACATCTTCGAAGGCCGGATGCGGCCGCTCTCGATCCGGTACAGCAGTTCTCCCTTGTCGCCCTTCCTGACGTGCCGCTTGATGAACTCCCGCAGGCGGTCGAGTTCGTCGGCGCCATGCAGGAACAGTGGGGCCTTGGAAAGATAGTTCGCGTAATGGGCGTCCCGGATGACGCCGTCGTCGCGGTAGTTGTGTAGATAGGCGCAGGGATGCAGGGCGGTGCCCGACTCGTGGATCGCCTCGTTGAAGCCGCTCAGCAGGGCCGCATATGACCATGCCTGGTAGCTGGGGTGCGGGCCTTCCCGGTCGAAGCCGCCGCCGCGGTTTGCGATGATCAGTCCGTCCTTCTCGCTGATTCGGGACGAGGACCACTGCTTCAGTTCGACGATGATCGCGTTCGGCGTGTCGTCGCCGGACAGGCCGGACAGGATGAAGTCGATGCGCTTGGCGCTCTGGGGAATGCCGTATTCGATGGCAACCCCCGTATCGTCCGGGATGCCTCTGTCGCGCAACACGCGGGCCATCTCCGACAGCGATGCCTTCCACGACCTGAACTCGCCCTGCGAGGCATAGCGCTTGGTCTTCTGGACGTAGGCGGCCGCCACCACGTCCTCGATGTCGCGGTTGTCCGCATCTTCCAGGAACGTCGATTTGGTGCCCTGGTAGATGATCAAGTCAGGTCTCCCCTCCCATCCACATCAGAGGTCCGTGTACTTCGTGGTCACGCCTCGCGATCGATCGACCGGATATTTCCGGCCGTTCTCCTCGATCTTGGCCGTGGACGCCGCGAGCAGGTCCACCTGCAGGGAATCCGCGAGCTGGACAAGGTACAGGAAAACGTCGGCGAGCTCGGTCGACACGGCGGCGCGCTTCTCGTCGGAGATCTGGCGGCTTTGCTCGTCCGTCAGCCACTGGAAATGTTCCAGGACTTCGGCCGCCTCGATGGACAGGGAGGCGGCGAGGTTCCTGGGGCTATGGAACTGGCTCCAATCCCGCGCGGACGCGAATTCCCTCAACTTTTCCTGCAGCGCCTCGATGTCGCGGCTCACGTGCGTATCCCATGGGCGGGGCCTGTCATCTGCGCCCGAGTATAGGAGCAACGAACTGGCGGAATGGAAGACCCGCTTTCATTCGGCAATGCGTCCGTTGTCGGGTGCGGAGCATCCGTGGCAAGGGGCAGGGCGGGCCTGCGAGTCCTGATGTTTCGCATGCAAGGCGCCTCTCGCTGCACTGGACATGACGGTTGGCGAAGGGTTTCAACAGACTGCAGTGCAATGCTCACACGCTTTGGTCCCGGGTTCCGCGACAATGCCCCGCTTCCCGCCGATCTCCCCCCTGCCTTGCGACCACAACGCCTGCTCCCCCTCATCATCGCCACCGCCCTGTTCATCGAGAACATGGACTCGACGGCGATCTCCACCTCGCTGCCGCAGATCGCGGCCGACCTCGGCGTCGAGCCCATCGCGCTGAAGCTGGCGCTCACCACCTACATGCTGGCGCTGGCGGTGTTCATCCCGGTCAGCGGCTGGGTGGCGGATCGCTTCGGGGCGCGGCGCGTGTTCGTGGGGGCGATCGCGGTGTTCCTGGTCGGGTCGCTGGGCTGCGCGGCCAGCGACGGGCTGGGGCAGCTGGTGGCGGGGCGCTTCGTGCAGGGCATGGGCGGGGCGATGATGGTGCCGGTGGGGCGGCTGGTGCTGTTGCGCAGCGTGGAGAAGTCCGAGCTGGTGCGGGCGCTGAGCTGGCTGACCATCCCGGCGATGCTGGGGCCGATGCTCGGGCCGGTGCTGGGCGGGGCGATCACCACCTATGCGCACTGGCGCTTCATCTTCCTGATCAACCTGCCGATGGGCGCGCTGGGGATGTGGCTGGCGTGGCGGCACGTCCCGGAGCTGCGCCAGGCGGTGGGGCCGCTGGACGTGCGCGGTTTCCTGCTGTCCGCCGGGGGGCTGGCGCTGGCGATGTTCGGGCTCTCGGCGATCGGTCGCGGGCTGGTGCCGGGGGCGGCGCTCGCGGCCTGCATGCTGGTCGGCGCGGGGCTGATCGCGGCCTATGTGCGGCATGCGCGCGTGCATCCGCATCCGCTGCTGCGGCTGGACCTGCTGCGCATCCCGACCTATCGCGCCGGCGTGCTGGGCGGGTCGCTGTTCCGCGTCGGCATCGGCGCCACGCCCTTCCTGCTGCCGCTGATGCTGCAGCTGGGCTTCGGCCTGAACCCGCTCGAGTCGGGCCTGGTGACCTTCACGTCCACGGCCGGCGCGATGGTGATGAAGGCGGTGGCGCCGCGCATCCTGCATCGCTTCGGCTTCCGCCCGGTGCTGGTGTGGAACGGGCTGGCGGCGTCGCTGCTGCTGTGCGGGTTCGGGCTGTTCCGCGCGGACACGCCGTATCCGCTGATGGTGGGCGTGTTGCTGGCCAGCGGTTTCCTGCGCTCGCTGCAGTTCACCAGCATCAACGCCATCGCCTATGCCGACGTCGACCAGGCGCGCATGAGCCAGGCCAGCAGCCTGGCGGCGATGGCGCAGCAGCTGGCGCTGGCGCTGGGCGTGACCATCGGCGGCTTCGCGCTGAGCCTGGCCGGTGCGCTGACCGGTCGACCGGACGATGCGCCGATCAACTTCACGTTCGCGTTCATGACCGTCGGTTTGATCTCGATGGTGTCGGTGCTGCAGATGCGCAGGCTGGCGCCCGATGCCGGCGCGGAGATGGCCGGGCACGCGCAGGCGGGGCGCGAGGTGGCCGAGCCGAAGGCCGAGACGCGGCCGCAGGCGTGATACCCGCTTGCGTTCCGTGAGATGGAAACTCCGTAGGTCGGGGCTGCGCTCCCGACGCGCGGCGGTTCGGTGCGTGCGCTCGGGCATGATGGGCTGATGACCGCGCCCGCGCTGCCATTGCCCGATTTCACCCGCGCCGATATCGCCCGCAGGGCGTGGCCGATCATCGTGGCCAATGCCTCGGTGCCGCTGCTGGGGCTGGTGGACACCGCGGTCATCGGCCACTACGGCACGACGGCGGACCTGGGCGCGCTGGCACTGGGCGCGCTGCTGTTCAATGTCATCTACTGGAGCTTCGGCTTCCTGCGCATGGCGACCACGGGCTTCGTGGCGCAGGCCGACGGGGCGGGCGACGAGCCGGAGGTCCGCGCCGCGCTGGCGCGTTCGATGCTCATGGGGCTGGGGCTCGGCGCCGGGCTGTGGCTGCTGCAGTGGCCGCTGGTGGTCGCGTACTTCGCGGCGATGGACGCGAGCGCCGCGGTGGAGTCCACCGGGACGGCCTATTTCCAGGCGCGCATCTGGGGCGCGCCGGCGGCGCTGGCGCTGTATGCGCTGTGCGGTGCGCTGATCGGGCTGGGGCGCAGCCGCACGCTGCTGCTGGTGCAGCTGCTGCTCAACGGGCTCAATGCGGGACTCGACGTGTACTTCGCCGGCGTGCTCGACATGGGCGCGCGCGGGATCGGGCTGGGCACGGCGATCGCCGAATGGACGACGTGCGCGGTCGCGGCGTGGCTGCTGTGGCGGACGCTGCGCGCGCGCCATGCCGACGCCGAGGCCTTCCTGCCGTGGGCGCGGATCCGCGACCGCGCGCGCCTGCGCCGCACGATGTCGGCCAACGGCGACATCATGCTGCGCACGCTGTGCCTGCTGGGCGGCTTCGGCTGGTTCGCCAGCCAGGGCGCGCGCTTCGGCGACGTCACCCTGGCGGCGAACCACATCCTGCTGCAGCTGGTGTCGTTCAGCGCGTTCTTCCTCGACGGCTTCGCCTTCGTGGCCGAGGCGCTGGTGGGCGGCGCGACGGGTGCGCGCGATCGCGCCCGGTTCCGGCGCGTGGTGCGGCTGTCGAGCGAACTGGCGCTGGCGACCGCGGCGGTGCTGGCGGTTGGCATCTGGCTGCTGGGCGGCGCGATGGTGGGGCTGCTGACCTCGCTGGAGGAGGTCTCGTCGGCGGCGCGGACGTACCTGCCGTGGACGGCGCTCTACGTGCTGCTGTCGGTCGGCGCGTTCCAGCTCGACGGCGTGTTCATCGGCGCCACCCGCACGCGCGAGATGCGCAATGCCGGGGTGGCCTCGCTGCTCGTGTTCCTGCTGTGCGCCTGGCCCGCGGCGGCGCTGTGGGGCAACCACGGGCTATGGGCGGCGTTCGTGGTGTTCGTGGTGGCGCGTGCGCTGGCGCTGCTGCCGTATTACCGCGTGCTGGATCGCGGGCTTGCGTCCGGTGCGTGATTGCGCCGGGTCATGCGGCATGGATGGGGCGTGCAGATGCCCCTGGTCTACGTACGCCGGTAGCCGCTGCCGGCTTCCTGCACCTTGCCGCGGGAACGGATGGCGATGCGCGGGCGCAGCCAGTCGGCGAACTCGGCTTCGCTGGTCGAGCCTTCGGCCAGGCCGAGGTACTGTGGATACAGCTCGTGGTCTTCGGCCTCCAGCGTGCCGCCGTTGAGCACGATGAAGACTTCGCAGGCGACCGCAGACGTGCGCTTGTTGCCGTCGACGAACGGATGGTTGCGCGCGAGGCCGAAGGCGAGGCTGGCGGCGAGGTCGGCAAGATCCGGGGGCGGGTCGCCGTAGGCGTGCAACTGCTGCGGGCGGGCGAGGGCGGAGTCGAGCATGCCCTCGTCGCGCACGCCGCTGCCGCCGCCGTGCTCGGCGAGCTGGCGGTCGTGGATGGCCAGCGCCAGCGCCCTGTCGATCCAGACGATCATGCGGCGTGGCTACTGCGCCAGCTTGTTGAGCAGGGTGCGACGCTTGCGCATGACCTGCTCGGCCACGTCCATCTGCGCGGCCAGGGTCGGGTCGAATGCGGTCAGGCGGATGCCGTCGGGCGTCTCCAGCGCGTACAGCTCGTCGCCCTTGCCCAGGCGCAGGCGGGCGAGCAATTCCTTGGGCAGGATGACGCCGGCGGAATTGCCGATGGTGGTGATCTTGAGCTTCATGGTGGTCTCGGCCCCGATGTTATAACGAAGGTTATATTGCGCCCCGGCCCGGCCGCTGTCCAGTCTCGCGCCCTGCGCCCGGAAGGTGTACAAATGTACACCCATGAGCCCCGCCGACATCCTCCCGCCGCAGCGCGCCGCCGTCCTCGACTTCCTGCGCCGGGAGCTGGCGGCCGGGCGCGCGCCGAGCCTGGCGGAGGTCGCCGGGGCCTTCGGCTTCGCCTCGCGCAACGCGGCGTACAAGCACGTGCAGGCGCTGGTGGCCGACGGCCTGCTGGAGCTGGCGCCGGGGCGCAAGCGCGGCCTGCGCCTGCCTGGACGGCCCGACCAGCTGCCGCTGCCGGTGCTGGGGCAGGTGGCGGCGGGCCAGCCGATCGGCGCCGACATCGGCAGCGACGAACTGCTGCTGCTCGACCGTGCGCTGTTTTCCGACCGGCCCGACTACCTGCTGAAGGTGAAGGGCAATTCGATGCGCGACGACGGCATCTTCGACGGCGACCTGGTCGCGGTGAAGCGCGCCAGCGAGGCGCGCAACGGCCAGGTGGTGGTGGCGCGCATCGACGGCGAGATCACGATCAAGCGCCTCGAACGCTCGAAGACGCGCATCCGCCTGCTGCCGCGCAATCCCGAGCACGCGCCGATCGAGCTGCGCGCGGGACAGGATTTCGCGATCGAAGGCGTGTACTGCGGCCTGGTGCGGCGGGGCTGACGTGGCCGCAACGGTCGCCCTCGAACAACTGCTGGCCGCGCGCACGCTGTGGCACGCCGGACGCCGCGCCGCGATCGCGCCCGATGGCGAATCCACCGGCTTCGAGGCGCTGGATGCGCTGCTGCCGCAACGCGGCTGGCCGCGGCGCGCGCTGACCGAACTGCTGCTGCCGGTCGACGGCGTCGGCGAACTGTCGCTGCTGCTGCCGACGCTGGCGCGGCTGACCCGGGCCGGCGGCACGGTGGCCGTGGTCGCGCCGCCATGCGTGCCGTATGCGCCGGCGTGGCAGGACGCGGGCGTGGAGCTGTCGCAGCTGCAGGTGATCGATGCTTCGCCGCGCGATGCGCTGTGGGCGTTCGAGCAGTGCCTGCGCAGCGGCGCGTGCGCGGCGGTGCTGGGCTGGCCGGTGAAGGCGGATGCGCAGGCGCTGCGCCGGCTGCAGGTGGCGGCCGACAGCGGCGAATGCCTCGGTTTCGCATTGCGTGATCGGAAACATGCGGCAAATCCGTCGCCGGCGGCGCTGCGGCTGGAGGCGGTGGGGGATGCGGCGCAAGGGATCGTCTGGCGGGTACGGAAGTGTCGCGGCGGGTCGGTGCCGATGCGCGGCTTCGTTGCGCGGGTTTCGGAGGCGGCTTCGGATGGAGGCGGCCCCGAATGGTCAAGGCCGATGGCGGAACGGTTCCTTCCCCTGCTTGCGGGGGGTGAAGAGGGCCGTTTGCGGGCCATTGGCCCGCGGCCCGATGAACGCCCGAAGGCTGTGCCTGAGGGCCGGGCAGGTTGGGATGGGGGCGCTCTTCGCGCTGAGGCAACACTACTTCGACTGCCCCCCACCCCAACCCTCCCCCGCAAGCGGGGGAGGGAGCGGAATCCTGCTTTGCTCCTTCCCCCGCCTGCGGGGGAAGGTCGGGATGGGGGTGCTCTTCGCGCTGAAGCAACACCGCTCCACCCCATCCTTCCCCTCGACACGCCAGCCGGCCGTGCCTGACGCCCATGCTCTGGGCCTGCGTACTGCTGCCGCAGCTGGCGCTGGATGCCGTCCTCCGGCGCCTGCCTGATCCCGACGCGCCGCTGGCCCTGGTCGGTGGATCCGCGCAGCTGCGCACGCTGCATGCGGTGAACGCCGCCGCTGCGCATGCGGGCCTGCGCGCCGGCATGCGCCTGACCGCCGCGCACGCGCTGCTGCGCGATTTCGCGATGGTCGAATACGATGCGCAGGCCGAAGCGCGCTGCCAGCGTTTCCTCGCCGCATGGGCCTACCGGCACAGTTCGCTGGTCAGCGCGCAGTGGCCGGGCTGCATCGTGCTGGAGGTGCGCGCGAGTTTCCGGTTGCTCGGCCCGTGGCCACGGATCGAGGCGCGCCTGCGCGAAGAACTGGCCGCGCTCGGCTTCAGCCACCGCATCGCGCTGGCGCCCACGCCGCGCGCCGCGCACGTGTTCGCCGGACTGCAGGACGGACTGGCATTGCCGCAGCCCGGCGCGATGGCGGACAGGCTCGACCGCGTACCCGTGCGCCACGCGCGCCTGCCCGACGACGCTGGCGAGCGCCTGCAGCGCATGGGCATCCGCGACCTGCGCACGCTGCGCGGCCTGCCGCGCGACGCCCTGCGCCGGCGCTTCGGCCTGCCGCTGCTCGAACACCTCGACCGTCTCTACGGCCATGCCGACGATCCGCTGGCGTACTACGCGCCGCCGGACCATTTCGATGCGCGCGTGGAACTCGGCTACGAGGTCGAGAGCCACATGGCGCTGCTGTTTCCGCTGCGGCGCCTGATCGGCGACCTGTGCACCTGCCTGTCGATCCGCGACGGCGGCGTGCAGCGCTTCGTGCTGCGGCTGGAGCACGACGCCGGCCACAGCGACGTGGACGTCGGCCTGCTGGCGCCGGAGCGCGAACCGGCGATGCTGTTCGAGCTGACCCGCAGCCGGCTCGAACGCGTGCAACTCGACAGGCCGGTCGTCGGCGTGCGCCTGCTCGCGCGCGAGCTGCCGCCGTTCGTGCCGGCTTCGCGCGACCTGTTCGACGTGCGCAGCCGGCAGCAGCTGCCGTGGCCGCAGCTGCGCGAGCGCCTGCGCGCGCGGCTGGGGGACGAAGCGGTGTACCGCGTGGCCCCGTGCGGCGATCCGCGGCCGGAGCGTGCCTGGCATCGCGTCGGGAGCGACGACGCGCGCATCGGCGAGGCGCCGCCGCGTCCGTCGCGCCCGGCGTGGCTGCTGCCGCAGCCGGTGCCGCTGCGCGATCCGCATCCGCGCATCGTCTCCGGCCCGGAGCGCCTGGAAAGCGGCTGGTGGGACGGCGGGGATGCGCGCCGCGACTACTACGTGCTGGAAACCGCGCAGGGGCAGCGCGCCTGGGCCTTCGCGCCACCGGGCGAGCAGGGCGGCTGGATGCTGCATGGGTGGTTTGCGTGAGCCTGCGTCGTTCGAGCGGGCGTTGTCATTTCGACCGCAGGGAGAAATCTGCTGTCCGGCGCAGGTCAAGCAGATTTCTCCCTGCGGTCGAGATGACAGGTTTTTCCCTCCCGGAACGAGGGGGAGGTTGCGTCCATGGAGGATGACGACGGCATGGGCCGCGATGGCCCCGGTGGAGGTCCGCCGCGCGCCTGGGAAGTCGCGCAGCGGCTCGGCCTGCGCGCGGCCAACGACGAGCCGCCGGTGGACGACGGCCGGCCCGCCTACGCCGAACTCCACTGCCTGTCCGACTTCTCGTTCCTGCGCGGCGCGGCGAGCGCGACGGATCTCTTCGACCGCGCCAGGCAGTGCGGCTACGAAGCACTGGCGATCACCGACGAATGTTCGCTGGCGGGCATCGTGCGCGCGCTCGAGGCCGCGGAGGCTACCGGCGTGCGGCTGGTGGTGGGCAGCGAGTTCACGCTCGCCTGCGGCACGAAGCTCGTGCTGCTGGTGGAGAAACAGTCGGGCTACACGCGGCTGTGCGAGCTGATCACCCGCGGCCGACGCGGCGACGCGAAGAAGGGCGCGTACCGGCTGTCGCGCGCGGATGTCGCCGGCATGCTGGCAGGCATCGACCCCGAGGTGTCCGGCCTGTTCGCGCTGTGGATCCCCGGCCGCGAGCCGGATACGGCGCAGGCGCGATGGCTGCACGGCCTGTTCGGCGCGCGTGCCCACGTCGCCGTCGAACTGCACCGCGAGCAGGACGATGCCGCGCGCCTGCGGCAACTGCTCGCGCTGGCGGCACAGCTGGAGATGACGCCGGTCGCCGCGGGCGACGTGCACATGGACCTGCGCCGCCGACGCATGCTGCAGGACACGATGACCGCGATCCGCCACGGCCTGCCACTGGCGGACTGCGGCGCGCACCTGTTCCGCAACGGCGAGCGCCACCTGCGTACGCGGCAGGCATTGGGCAACATCTACGGCGCGGTGGAGGGCGGGCATGCGCTGCTGGGCAATGCCGTCCAGTTGGCGCGGCGCTGCACGTTCGATCTCAGGCGGGACCTGAAGTACGGCTATCCGGTGGAACTCGTTCCCGAGGGACAGACGCCGACCAGCTGGCTGAGGGCCCTGACCGAAAAGGGGATACTCAAGCGCTGGCAGGGCCGGGAGTTTCCGGAAAAGGTCCGACGCGACATCGACGAGGAACTGGCGCTCATCGAGGAGCTGAAGTACGAGGCGTTCTTCCTGACGGTCGAGGACATCGTCGCTTTCGCGAGATCGAAAGGCATCCTTTGCCAGGGGCGCGGATCCTCCGCCAACTCGGCGGTGTGCTATGCGCTGGGCATCACCGCGGTGGATCCTTCCGAGACGCGGCTGCTGATTTCCCGCTTCCTGTCGCGCGCGCGCAACGAGCCGCCGGACATCGACGTGGATTTCGAGCACGAACGTCGCGAGGAAGTGCTCCAGTACGTCTATGCCAGGTACGGCCGGCACCGCGCGGCACTGGCGGCTACGGTGATCAGCTACCGCGGCAAGAGCGCGGTGCGCGACGTCGCCAGGGCCTTCGGCCTGCCGCCGGACCAGATCACCCTGCTGGCCGAATGCTACGGCTGGGGCAACGGCGAGGCGCCCATGGCGCAGCGCCTGCGCGAAGCCGGGTTCGATCCCGGAAATCCGCTGGTCCGGCGCGTGCTCGCGCTGACGAAACAGCTGCGCGACCACCCGCGGCACCTGTCGCAGCACGTCGGGGGGTTCGTCATCAGCGACGCGCCGCTTTCGACCGTGGTGCCCGTGGAGAACGCGGCGATGCCGGACCGCACGATCATCCAGTGGGACAAGGACGATCTTGAAACGATGGGTCTGCTCAAGGTCGACTGCCTCGCCCTCGGCATGCTGACCTGCATCCGCAAGGCGGTGGACCTGTTGACGCGGCACCGCGGCTACACGCTGGATCTTGCGCGATTGCCGGCGGGCGACGAGCCCACCTACGCGATGATCCAGGCGGCGGACACCATCGGTGTGTTCCAGATCGAATCGCGTGCGCAGATGAGCATGCTGCCGCGACTGAAGCCGGAGAACTTCTACGACCTCGTCGTGGAAGTGGCGATCGTGCGACCCGGCCCGATCCAGGGCGGCATGGTGCATCCCTACCTGCGGCGGCGCCAGGGCAAGGATCCGGTGACCTATCCCTCGCCAGGCATCGAGGAGATCCTCGGCAAGACCCTCGGCATCCCGCTGTTCCAGGAACAGGTGATGGAGCTGGTGATCCATGCCGGCTACACGCCGGAACAGGCCGATGGGTTGCGCCGCTCGATGGCCGCGTGGAAGCGCGGCGGCGACATGGAGCCGCACCGCGTCCGCATTCGCGAGCTGATGGAAGGCAAGGGCTATTCGTCGGAGTTCATCGACCAGATCTTCGAGCAGATCAAGGGCTTCGGCTCCTACGGCTTCCCGCAGAGCCACGCGGCCTCGTTCGCCAAGCTGGTCTACATCAGCTGCTGGCTGAAGCGGCACGAGCCGGCGGCGTTCGCCTGCGCGCTGCTCAATGCGCAGCCGATGGGGTTCTATTCGCCCAGCGAGATCGTGCAGGACGCGCGGCGTGGCAGGGGCGAGCGCGTCGGGGTGGAGATTCGTCCGGTCGACGTGACCTGCAGCGACTGGGACAACACGCTGGAAGGCGGTTACCCGCGGACCAGCACCGACGACGGCGGCCAGGCGGCGATCCGGCTCGGCTTTCGCCAGGTCAAGGGGATCGCGGCGTCGACGGCAGATGCCATCGTCGCCGCCCGCGCGCAGCGCCCGTTCGCCAACGTGCGCGACCTGTGCCTGCGCGCGCGGCTCGACGAGAAAGCGCGCAGCGCACTGGCCGAAGCCGGCGCGCTGGCTTCGCTCGCCGGCCATCGCCACGCCGCGCGCTGGGCGGTGGCCGGCATCGAGCGCCAGCGACCGCTGCTGCCGGGCAGCCCCGACGAGGACGAGGTCGTGCTGCCAGCCCCGACGACCGGCGAGGACGTGCTGTCCGAGTACCGTGCGGTCGGCCTGACCCTCGGCGCGCATCCGCTGTCGCTGCTGCGCGAGCGCCTGCGCAGGCAGCGCGTGCTCGATTCGCGCCAGCTGCGCGAACTGCCGCACGGCCGCGGTGCGTACGCGGCCGGCATCGTCACCCAGCGCCAGCGTCCGGGAACGGCAAAGGGCACGATCTTCGTCACCCTCGAAGACGAGCACGGCATGGTCAACGTGGTGGTGTGGTCGCACGTCGCGCTGCGCCGGCGCAAGGCGTTGCTCGGCGCGCGGCTGCTGGCCGTGCGCGGGCGCTGGGAGCACGTCGACGGCGTGCAGCACCTGATCGCCAGCGACCTGCAGGATTTCAGCCACCTGCTCGGCGAACTGCGCACCCGCTCGCGCGATTTCCACTGAGCCCGGGCATGCGCACCGCATCGATCGCCCGCGACGACCTGTTCGCCCCCGCGATGCTGCCGCTGGTGGAGGACGCGCAGGGCGGCGCGCGCTACTGGCCGGGGTTCGTGGATCCTGCGACCGCGCGGCGCTGGTTCGAAGCCCTCGCCTCCGGGGCGGACTGGCGACAGGCCCGCCGCCCGATGTACGACCGCATCGTCGACGTGCCGCGCCTGCTGGCGGGATACTCGGTCGTCGCGCTGCCCGACGCCCTGCCGCTGGCGGAGATGCTGGCGCGCGTGCGCGCACGGGTACCGGCGCCGTTCAACGCGATCGGCCTGAACTTCTACCGCGATGGCCGCGACAGCGTGGCCATGCACGGCGACAAGCTGCACGCGCTGCGGGAGGGGCATCCGATCGCGCTGGTGTCGCTCGGCGCGCCGCGGCGCATGCTGATCCGCTCGACGGCAGACCATGCCGATCGCATCGCCGTCGACCTGGCGCCGGGCAGCCTGCTCTGCATGAGCCACGCGATGCAGACCAGCCACGAACACGGGATCCCGAAGACGCGCCATGCCGCGCCGCGCATCAGCGTGGTGTTCCGCGTCCATCCGGGAGAACCATCTCCAGCCTAGGGGCGCCTTCAGGGGGCAAGGGGCTGCAGCGCCTCAGGCCACCGCGGATTCCCCCATCCACGTCCTGCGGTAGGCCGGCCGCGACTGGAAGGCCTGCAGCCAGCGCTGCACGTGGGCATGCCCGTCGACGGACACGCCGCAATAGGTGCTGTAGGTGACGACGCCGGCGACGATCAGGTCGGCGAGCGAGAACGCGTCGCCGAGCAGGAACGGCGCCTTCGCCAACTGCGCGTCGAGCCGGCCGAGCGCGGCATCGAGCTGTTTCAGCGCTTCCGCCGCGAGCGGCGGATGGTGCAGGCGGGCGTCGGCGCGCGGGCTTTGCGAGAAATTCAGTACGTTGAGCAGTGCGCCGTAGCTGACGTAGGCCCAGCTCGTCCACGACAGCGCGACCAGCCGCGCCGGCGTGTCGGCCGCCGGCCACAGTCCGCGCTCCACGCCATGGCGGTCGCCCAGCCACTGCATGATCTCGACCGCCTCGAACAGCGGCGTGCCGTCGACGACCAGCGTCGGCACCACCCCGTGCGGATTGATCGCGAGATAGGCGGGCTGCTTCTGCTCGCGGGAGGAGAGATCGAACATGACGATCTCGCAGTCGATCCCGAGTTCGGCGATGGCGTTGACCACCGGCGTGGCGCTGGACATCGGCGCGGCGAAGAGTTTCAGGGACATGGCGGGCTCCTTGCAGGGCATGCGGAAAGAAGGGGAACGGCCGGTGCTTCGACGAAGGCGATCCGCATCCGGCACGGGAACAGGCTAGGGACAATTGCGGACAGATTCTGTCCTCGACTCGTGGCATCCTGCGCCACATGCTCGACACCTCTTCCCGCCTGCTGCGCCTGCTGGCCCTGCTGCAGTCCCGGCGCTTCTGGCCGGGAGGCGAACTGGCCGCGCGGCTGGAGGTCACCGGCCGCACCGTGCGGCGCGATGTCGACCGCCTGCGCAGCCTCGGCTATCCGGTGGAATCGAGTTCCGGACTGGCGGGCGGCTACCAGCTCGCGGCGGGCAGCAACCTGCCGCCGCTGCTGCTCGACGACGACGAGGCGCTGGCGGTCTCGCTGGGATTGCGGCTGGCCACCGCGGGCACGGTGGCCGGCATGGAGGATTCGGCGCTGCGCGCGCTGGCCAAGCTGAAGCAGGTGATGCCGGCGCGGCTGCGCACGCGCGTGCGCAACCTGCACGCCGCCGTGCAGCCGCTCGGCGCCGCGGGGCCGAGCGTGCCGCACGAGCGCCTGGTGGCGCTGGCGGGCGCGTGCCGCGGGCTGCAGCGCCTGCGCTTCGGCTACGCGGACCAGCAGGGACGCGCCAGCGAACGCGACGTCGAGCCGCACGCGCTGGTCGCCACCGGTGCGCGCTGGTACCTGCTGGCCTGGGACGCCGTGCGCGCGGACTGGCGCACGTTCCGCATCGACCGCATCGTCGGCACGCCCCGCGTCGGCGAGCGCTTCCTGCCGCGCAAGGTGCCGGGCGGGGATGCGGCGGCCTTCGTCTCGCGCGCGATCTCGGTGCAGCCGTATGCGGTGAAAGCGCGGATCCTGCTGCGCGCGCCGCTGGCGCGGATGCGCGAACGGATCCCGCCCTCGGTCGGACGCCTGAAGCGGATCGATGCGCAAACCTGCGAACTGGAGGTCGGTGCGCAGCGGCACGAGGCGATGGCCTACCACCTCGCCATGCTGGGCGTGGATTTCAGCGTGCTGGAGCCCAAGGAACTGGTGCAGCACGTGCGCGGGCTTGCGCTGCGCCTGTCGGCGGCGGCGGACCTGCCGCCGCCGGCGACGGCAGGGCGAGGTTCCCGGGGTCGTCGCGCCAGGGAATGAAGCCCGGCGCGACGTCAGACGTGCTTGCGCACCCAGTCGAGGTAGGCATCCATCCACGTCTGCAGGAATTCGCGGCTGCCTTCGGCGATGCGGTCTCCGTCGAGCACGTCGTCGGCCTTCAGATAGGCCTCCGGCTGCCCCAGCGTCGGCATGTCGAGGTAGGCGAGGACGGTGCGCAGGTGTTGCTGCGCGCAGGCGGTGCCGATCGCGCCGATCGACACGCCGATCACGCCGGCCGGCTTGCCCGCGAAAGCGCTGTCGCCGTAGGGACGCGAGGCGTGGTCGATGGCGTTCTTCAGCACGCCGGGCACGGAACGGTTGTATTCGGGGGTCACGAACAGCACGCCGTCGGCCTCGCGGATCGCCTGCTTCAGGCGCTTCGCGGCGGCCGGCGGGGCCTGGTCGTCGTCCTGGTTGTAGAGCGGCAGGTCGTCGATGCGCAGGCGCGGGAAAGCGACGTCGTCGGGCGCGAGCGCGGCGAGCGCGTCCGCGAGCTTCGCATTGAACGAATCCTTGCGCAGGCTGCCGACGAGTACGGCGATGGTGAGTTTCATGGGCGGATTCCCCGGGTGGCGGGCGTGGCGGAAAGAGGGGCTTGCGGGCGTGCTCAGTCCTCGAGCGACCTGCGCATGCGCGCATAGTCGCGACGGTACTGCTTCGCGAGCTGGTCCTTCTGCGCGGCGCCGAGCAGTTTTCCCGAGACCTGGAAGAACTTCGTCTCCTCCTCGTGCAGGTGGTGGTGCACCTTCTTCGACAGCTTGCGCGCCTTCGCCATCCAGCCGGCGCCGGCCTTGTCGACGGTCTGCATGTCCTCGACGATCTCGTCGAGTTCGTGATGCTCGTGCAGCGCGTGGCGCGAGGAATCGAGGCCGGCGTCGTGCATCAGGATCGGCGCGTAGAGGAAACGTTCCTCGGCGGCCGCGTGCGCGGCCAGTTCGATGCGCAGGTCGGTGAACAGCGCGATGCGGCGTTCGGTGTGCGGGGGCGAGCGCAGCAGCTTGCGGCACAGCGAGCGCTGGCGTTCGTGGCTCTCGCGCAGGGCATCGTAGATGTTGTCTGGCATGGTGTTGCACCGGCTCTGGACCCTGGCCACGATGCCGGTGGCAGCGTGAACGCGGCGTCGGCTGGCCGGTTGACGGCGCCTGGGCGGGGGTCGACGATGCGACTGCTGCCAAGGCATCGGGGAGACGGCATGGACCTGAAGAGCGGTTATCCCTGGTGGGCGGTCAAGAACGGCCTGATGCAGGCGTTCCCGCCGCTGGAGCGGGACCTGCGTTGCGACGTGCTGGTGGTCGGCGGCGGCATCACCGGCGCGCTCGCGGCCGACGAGCTGGCGCGGCACGGCCATGACGTCGCCGTGGTCGAGCAGCGCGACATCGCCTGGGGCAGCAGCGCGGCGAGCACGGGCCTGCTGCAGTACGAGATCGACACGCACATGGTCGAACTCGCGAAACAGTATGGCGAGGACGATGCGGTGCTCGCCTACCGCGCGTGCGCGGAGGCGATCCCGGCCCTGCGGGCGCTGGCCCGCGACCTGCGCGACGCCGGCTTCGGCGAGGCGCAGAGCCTGTACTTCGCCAGCCGGCGGCGCGATGCGCGCGACCTGCGCGAGGAGTACGCGCTGCGCGCGAAGCATGGATTCGACGTGGAGTGGCTGCCGCCGCAGGACCTCGAAGCGCGCTACGGCATCGAGGCGCCGGCCGCGATCCTCAGCCGGCTCGGCGCGCACCTGGATCCCTACCGCATGGCCTATCGCCTGCTCGGCAGGCTGCACCGCCGCGGGGCCGGCGTGTTCGACCGCACCAGGATCGAACACGTGCAGACCACGTCGCGCGGCATCGTCGCGACGACGGCGCAGGGCGCCGCCATCCGCGCCGGCCACGTCGTGTTCGCGGCCGGCTATGCGAACCAGCAATGGCTGAAGCAGGACGTCGCGCGCAACCGCAGCAGCTACGCGTTCATCACCGACCCCATCGACCCGGCGATGCTCGGTGAACTGGGCCGGACCATGGTCTGGGAATCGGCGCGGCCGTACCTGTACATGCGCCCCACCGGCGACCATCGCCTGCTGGTCGGTGGCGAGGACGATGCGGTCGACATCCCGGCCAGGCGCGACGCCCGTGTCGGGAAGAAGGCGCGCACCCTGCTCAAGCGCGTGTCAAAGATGTTCCCCCACCTGCCGCTGCAGCCCGCGTTCTCGTGGGCGGGCACGTTCGCCGAAACGAAGGACGGATTGCCGTTCTTCGGCGCGCATGCGCGGCACGGCCCGCGCGTGCTGTTCGCCATGGCCTACGGCGGCAATGGCATCACCTATTCGATGGTCGGCGCGGGGCTGCTGCGCGCGGCCGTCGAGCGCAAGCCGCATCCGCTGGCGAAGCTGTTCTCGTTCGAACGGGCGGCGCCTTGATCGGCATCGCCGGCCGTGCGTGTTCACGACCTGATTTGTCAAGCCCCGGCGCGTGCGGATGCGCCCGCGTACGACTTATCCACGATGCCTGTGGACAAGCTTGTGGAGGGACGATGGAACAATCGCCGCGGGGGCGCGTGGCGACTCGCTTCGTGACACTTTGGTGAAAAAAACACCCGCGCGTCGAGGTGACGAATCTTTGCCGTCATCCCGGCGAAAGCCGGGATCCATGTTGCCGTTGACTTTCCGTGGAAGTCGACTGCGAAGATCAAGATGGATCCCGGCTTTCGCCGGGATGACGATGAAGGTGTTGGCACGCCGGCGGCCTTGCGGGCCGGCCGGCGCAGGCCGGCGGTCAAGCCTCGACGGCCTCGTCCTTGTACGCATCCACCGGGATGCAGGCGCAGAACACGTTCTTGTCGCCGTGCACGTTGTCCACGCGCGCGACCGGCGGCCAGTATTTCTGCTGGCGCAGGGACGCCAGCGGGAACACGGCCAGTTCACGCGGATAGGCGTGGGTCCATTCGCTGGCGGCGACCGCGTTCGCGGTGTGCGGAGCGTGCCTGAGCGGGTTGTCGTCGCGGTCGAGCTTGCCTTCCTCGATCGCGCGGATCTCGTCGCGGATCTGGATCATCGCGTCGATGAAGCGGTCGAGCTCGTGCAGCGATTCGCTCTCGGTCGGTTCGACCATCAGCGTGCCCGCGACCGGGAAGCTCAGCGTCGGGGCGTGGAAGCCGAAGTCGATCAGGCGCTTGGCGACGTCCTCGGCGCTCACGCCCGTCGCCTTCTCCAGCGGGCGCAGGTCGAGGATGCACTCGTGCGCGACCAGGCCGTTGCGGCCGGTGTAGAGCGTGCGGTAGTGCGGCGCCAGCCGCTTCGAGATGTAGTTGGCGTTGAGCAGGGCGACCTGGGTGGCCTTGCGCAGGCCGGCCTTGCCCATCAGGGCGATGTACATCCAGCTGATCGGGAGGATCGAGGCGCTGCCGTGCGCGGCGGCCGAGACCTGTCCGACCGTGCCGTCGGCATCACGGTGGCCGTCAGGCAGGAAAGGCGCCAGGTGCGACTTCACCGCGCAGGGGCCGACGCCGGGGCCGCCGCCGCCGTGCGGGATGCAGAAGGTCTTGTGCAGGTTGAGGTGGGAGACGTCCGAGCCCCACTTGCCCGGCTTGGCCACGCCGACCAGCGCGTTCATGTTGGCGCCGTCGGTGTACACCTGGCCGCCGTGCGCATGCACGGTTTCGCAGATGGCGACGATGTCCTCCTCGAACACGCCGTGCGTGGACGGGTAGGTGATCATGAGCGCGGCGAGATTGGCCGAGTGCTTCTCCGCCTGCGTGCGCAGGTCGTCGAGGTCGACGTTGCCGTTGGCGTCGCACTTGGTCACCACGACCTTCATGCCGACCAGTTGCGCGCTGGCCGGGTTGGTGCCGTGCGCGGATTCGGGGATCAGGCAGATGTCGCGGTGGCCTTCGCCGCGCGAGGCGTGCCAGGCGCGGATCGCCAGCAGGCCGGCGTACTCGCCCTGCGCGCCGGAGTTGGGCTGGAAGCTGATCGCGTCGTAGCCGGTGATCTCGACCAGCATCGCCTCCAGCGAGTCGACCAGCTCCTGGTAGCCACGGGTCTGCGACGCCGGCGCCAGCGGATGGATGTTGGCAAATTCCGGCCAGGTGACCGGGATCATCTCGGCGGTGGCGTTGAGCTTCATCGTGCACGAGCCCAGCGGGATCATCGTGCGGTCCATCGCCAGGTCCTTGTCGGCCAGCGCGCGCAGGTAGCGCAGCAGTTCGTGCTCGCTGTGGTGGGTGTTGAACACCGGGTGGGTCAGGAATTCCGACGCGCGCAGCAGCGACGCGGGCAGGGCGTCGGCGGTGGCGTCGTCGAGCGCCTCGATCGCGCTGTCGGTCAGGTCGGCGCCGAAGATCTTCGCCAGCGCGGCGAGGTCGGCGCGGGTCGTGGTCTCGTCGAGGCTGATGCCGACGCTGGTGGCGTCGATCTTGCGCAGGTTGATGCGCTGGTGGCTGGCGTAGAGGTGGACCTGTTCGGCATCGACGCCGGTGACGTGCAGGGTGTCGAAGAACTGCTCGCCGACCGACACGCCGGCCTGTCGCAGCGCGGCGGCGAGGATCGCGGCCTGGCGGTGCGTGCGGCGGGCGATGCGGACCAGGCCCTCGGGGCCGTGGTAGACGGCGTACATCGCCGCCATCACCGCCAGCAGCACCTGCGCGGTGCAGATGTTGGAGGTCGCTTTCTCGCGGCGGATGTGCTGCTCGCGCGTCTGCAGGGTGAGGCGGTAGGCGGGCTTGCCTTCGGCGTCGATGGAGACGCCGATCAGGCGGCCGGGCATCGAGCGCTTGAACGCGTCGCGGCAGGCCATGAACGCCGCATGCGGGCCGCCGAAGCCGAAGGGCACGCCGAAGCGCTGCGAATTGCCGACGACGATGTCCGCGCCCCATTCGCCCGGCGCTTTGAGCAGGGTCAGCGCGAGCAGGTCGGTGGCGACCGCGACCAGCGCACCGCGCGCATGCACCGCGTCGGCGACGGCTGCGTGGTCGCCGATGCGGCCGTAGGTGTTCGGGTACTGCAGCAGCACGCCGAAGCTGTCGACGGTCGCGGCGTCGGCGGCCGGCCCGACCTGCAGGTCGATGCCGAGGCCGCCGGCGCGGGTGCGCACCACTTCCAGCGTCTGCGGGTGCACGTCGTCGGCGACGAAGAACAGGTTGGACTTCGACTTGGCCGAGCGTCTGGCCAGGGTCATCGCCTCGGCCGCGGCGGTGGCCTCGTCCAGCAGCGAGGCGTTGGCGATGTCCATGCCGGTCAGGTCGGCGCACATCTGCTGGAAGTTGATCAGCGCCTCCATGCGGCCCTGCGAGATCTCGGCCTGGTAGGGCGTGTAGGCCGTGTACCACGCCGGATTCTCGAGCACGTTGCGCAGGATGACGTTCGGCGTATGGGTGCCGTAGTAGCCCTGGCCGATGAAGCTGCGGAAGACGTCGTTCCTGGCGGCGATGGCGCGGATCTTCGCCAGCGCCTCGACTTCGGTCATGCCGCCGGGAAGGTCGAGTGCGCCGGTCGCCTTGATGCTGCCGGGCACGATGGCGTCGGTCATCGCGTCGAGCGAGTCGTGGCCGACTGCGCGCAGCATCTGTGCGATCTCGGCGTCGTTGGGGCCGATGTGGCGCTCGACGAAGGCGTCGTGGTGTTCGAGGTCGCGCAGGGAAGGCTTGGACATGGCGGAGGCACCGGAGAGGGAAGGGCACCGCGGGAGTCCTGCAGTCGTCATTCCGGCGAAAGCCGGAATCCATTTTGCTTTTGCCGTTGCTTGAAGGGCGAAAGTCAAAATGGATTCCGGCTTTCGCTGGAACGACGATGCAGGCGTTCCATGCGGATTTTGCCCCTCTGTCCTTTTGCCTGAGAGTTTGGAAGCGCGCCGACGAGGATCGCGCGCTTCGTGCCCCTTCGGCGCCGGTTCCGGCAAAGCCGGTCGGTCTCTCCAGAGTGTTTGCCGCGTCCGGTGGTATCGGGCCTGAGCGATTACGGGCGTTTGCGCCTTCGGCAGCGTCGCGCATCCTCGCGGATGCGGCCGCTTCTCCCACCGGGTTGCGGGCGGATTATATCGCGTGCGGGCGCGGCGGCAGGGCAGCGTCCCGCCCGCGGCCGGTGTCCGCGATAATGGCCAACCTGAACGAGCTTGCGGGGCGAGGACACCATTGAACCAGCAGGACATCAACCCGGCGGCCCCGGCCCCGGCGGAAGCGATGCCGGATGCCGGCGGGGACCGCTCCGTGGTCAGCCGGGTGTGGGACGTGTTCCGCCGTGAGCCGATGCTGCTGGTCACCAGCAGCTACGTGTTCGTGTCGGTGATCGGCCTGTGGGACAGCTACTGGTTCTACCGGCGCTTCGACGTGCAGATCCTGGAATACCTGCAGAGCAGCGATTATTTCGTCGCCGGCCTGCGCCGGCCCGCCTACCTCATCCTGCTGGCCTGGACCCTGCTGACCTCGGTCCTGGCGCTGTGGCCGGAACGCTGGCGCAGGCGCCATCCCGGGGCGACCGCGCGCCTGGACGGGCGCTGGTGGTTCCGCGCGCTGATCCCCCGGCGCGGGGACTGGTGGGCCTACTTCGGCCTGCACCCGGAAACGATGGCGACGCTGGCGGCGGTGGTGATGATGGCGCTGGTGCTGTTCACGCACAGCGGCACACGCGCCGACCGGATCCGTGAGGGCGGAGGGCAGGCGGTATCGGTCAGCGTCATCGATGCGCGCGGCGAACTGGCCGGCGACTGGCGCGTGCTGGGCACCAGCAGCGCCTTCGTGTTCCTGTGGGACGTGGCGGCGCAGCGCGCCGAACTGGTGCCGACCGACGCCCTGGCCGGCATCCGTCCGCGGCCGGCCCCGCCCGCGGACGGCGACGCGGGCGCCGCCGCGGCGGGCGGGAACGGCGTGGAATGACCGCGTCCGCGCCCAACCTGCGCCGACTGGCACTGCTGCTGGCCGGCCTGGCGATGTTCGGGCCGTTCTCGATCGACACCATCTTCCCGGCGTTCCCGGTGATGGGCGCCGACCTCGGCGCCGACAAGCTGGCGATGCAGCAGACGATCAGCGTGTACCTGATCGCCTACGCGGTGATGAGCCTGGTGCACGGGCCGCTGTCGGACATCGTCGGGCGCAAGCGCGTGATCCTCGCGGGGCTGGTGGTGTTCACGCTGGCCTCGGTCGGCTGTGCGCTGGCCACGGACCTCGTCACCCTGCTCGCGTTCCGCGCGCTGCAGGGTCTGTCGGCGGGCGTCGGCCTGATCGTCGGGCGCGCGGTGATCCGCGACGTGCTGCACGGCGACGACGCGCAGCGCCTGATGAGCCAGGTGTCGATGATCTTCGGCGCCGCGCCGGCGATCGCGCCCGTGATCGGCGGCTGGCTGCTCGGCTGGGGGCGCTGGCCGCTGATCTTCTGGTTCCTGGTCGGCTTCTCGGTGCTGTTGCTGCTGGCGACCTGGCGCTGGCTACCGGAGACGCTGCCGCGCGAATCGCGCCTGCCGCCGGCGCCGAAGAAACTGCTGCGCGACTATGCGTACATCGCGCTCAATCCGCGCTTCCAGCGGCTCGCCGCCGCGGGCGCGTTCAATTTCGCCGCGCTGTTCCTGTACATCGCCTCCGCGCCGGCGTTCGTGCTGGACCTGCTGAAGCTGGACGAGCGCCAGTTCGGCTGGTTCTTCATCCCGATGATCAGCGGGATGATGCTCGGCGCATTCGTGTCGGGCCGGGCCGCGGGGCGGATCAGCGGCAAGCGGCTGGTGAACATCGGCTTCGCCTGCAGCGGCGTGGCGGTGCTGGCGAACATCGCCTACGGCGCGCTCGTCGACCAGCCGACCGTGCCGTGGGCAGTGCTGCCGATGACGCTCAACGCCTTCGGCATCGCGCTGGTGTTCCCGATCATCACGCTCGCGATCCTCGACATGTACCCGCGCCAGCGCGGCTCGGCCTCGTCGCTGCAGGCGTTCACCGGGCTGGTGCTCAACGCGGTCGTCGCCGGCGTGCTGTCACCGCTGGCCAGCCACGATCCGATGCACCTCGCGCTGCTGGCGGCCGCCTTCGTGCTGACGGGCTGGGTGTTCTGGCGCTGGGAGACCCGGCGCGGGCGGACGCCGCCGGACTGTCCGCAGACGCCCGCGGAGCTGGAGCCTACGGGGCAGATGTAGCCGGACGGATGCCGTCGGCGTTTGCAGCATCCAGGGCGTTTCCATGTCGAACGCCGACATGATCGTCATTCCCGCTTTCGCAGGAATGACGGAAAATGTAGATATCCGAGTCGAGAATGCGCTAGCGCTCGTCCGATTCCGGGTCGCGTGGGTGCAGGCGCAGCAGCGGCGCGAGCATCGGGGTCGGCGCTTTCCTTGCCGCTGCGGGCGGCGCCGGTTGAGGGAGCCGGACGGTTGCGGGGCCCGGCGTCGGTACGCCAGCCGCCGCACCCGGCGCCAGCGGCTGCGAGCCGTTGCGCCGCCGCGGCGCCGCGACGTGGGTCTTGCCGAGTTCGCCGACGAAGGTCAGGCCCAGCTTCGCGAAATTGACGCTGACCGCAGCGCGATCGCCCATGTGGGCCAGTGTGTCGGTGGTGGTGTGCAGGCGGGTGAAGAAGGTCGGCTCGGCCATCATCGCCGCCGGATAACCGGCGGCCGTCCACGAGGCGTGGTCGGAGCAGGCGTAGCCGCAGGTGTCGGTGCCGCGGCTCAGGCCCAGCGGTGCGAGGTAGGTGTCGAACAGGCGGGTGACGAAGTCCTGCAGCGTCGGGTTGGAGTTGTCGGTCATCAGCCGCATCGCGTACTGGCTGCCCGCGCCGTAGTTGGTCATGTCCAGCTGCAGCACGCCGACGACGTCGAGGTTGCGGCTGCGGAACGACTGCGCGATCGCGTTCGAGCCGCGCAGGCCCACTTCCTCGGCCGCATAGCCCATGAACTTGACCGTGCGCTTCGGCCGCCAGCCGTCGGCGAGCGCGATGCGGATGATCTCGGTGATGGTGGCGATGCCGGAGGCGTCGTCGTCGGCGCCCGGCGCGTTCATCGCGTTGCCGCTGCCGCTGCTGGAGATCGAATCGAGGTGTCCGCCGACGACCACGATCTCGTCGGGCCACTCGCTGCCCTGCACGGTCAGGATCACCGAGGGCTGTCCGCCGCAGTTGCCGCAGGCGGTGAACAGCTCCGCGGTCACGTCGCTGCGGCCGTTGGCCAGCGCCAGCCAGGTGTCGCGGATCCACAGCGCGGCGCTGGTGCCGTGCGTGCTGGCGTAGTAGCGGTTGGGCCAGGCCGTGGACAAATGCTCGATGGTGCCGAGGATGTTGCCCTCGCGCACCTGCGGCAGCCACGGCGCGACCGTGGCCGCGTTGTCGATACCGTAGTCAGCCGCCGCCTTCGCCTGCAGGGCTTGCCGCGAACGATCGTTGCGCAGGAAGGCCTCGGCCTCGGCGCGCGTGGCGAACGCGAAGTAGCCGCCGCAGTGTTGCTCGCGCTCGTGGATGCCGTGGCTGATCTCAGGCAGTTGCCAGGCGCGCGCTTCGGCGACCACCAGGTCGTTGCCGAGGCGGTCGCGGTGGCTGGACGCCTTGCGGGCCTGGCTGTCGATCCCGCCTTCGTACAGGGTGCGCGAGGTGACGAGGTAGACCTTCGCGAACGGATCCTCGCGCAGGGCGGCGACCCGCGGCTGGTACGGCAGCGCCTGTCCGCCTGCCGTCGCGTGACACAGGCAGGCCGCGGACAGCAGGAGCGCCAGGGGAATCTGCAGCGATCGGGCCACGATGTCTTCCCTGCGGTACGCCGGTCGGGGCGCGGGCGCCCGGCCGGCCTTCGAGGCGGGCCGCCGCGCCGTTGCGGCCGGCGCGGCGGTGGATCAGGGTGTCGCCAGCGGGTGCGAGCCGTTGCGGCGTCGCGGCTCCGAGAACACCGGCGCCAGGTACTGCCGGAAGTTCGGGAAATCGACGTCGAAGCGCGAGTACCAGTCGATGTTGTCCGTGTTCGACAGCGAGCCGCTGTTCGAACAGGTGGCGTTTCCGCCATACAGCCCGCCGCGCAGGTAGTAGCCGGATGCGTCCACGGTGAACAGCCCCGAGCCGCTGCTGCCGCCTTCGGTGGTGCCCTCCAGCCAGCCGGCCGCGTGGTTGACGTCGTCGCTGCGAGCCGGAAGGTGCTGGCCGAACGATACCTTCTTCACGTCGCCGGCGGGGTGGTGGATCGCGGTGACCGCCGTCGACGAGGGCAGCGCGCCCGCGTCCCAGCCGGCGAAATAGACGCCGGCCGGCGCGCTGTCGCGCAGGCGCAGCAGGGCGCCGTCGGTGTCCTCGTTCGAGTAGAGGTAGTCGGCGCCGCCGCTGAGCAGCACGTAGTTGCCGACTATGCCGGAACTGCAGGCGGTGGCGTCGTACTTCCAGTAGGTGTTCAGCGTTGATGCGATGACCTGCGAGGGAATGCAGTGGTTCGCGGTGTGGAACCAGGGGACCTGGCTGCTGTTGTCGGTGTCGTTGAGCAGGGTGCCGGTGCACAGGTAGGTGCCGCCCTCCTTGACGAAGGTCATCCGCGCCACTGCGGTGCCGGCGTTGGCGAACGACGGTCCCAGCGTGCCGACGCGGCAGGCCACGTCGATGTTGCAGCTTCCGGATTCGCCGATCTTCTCGAGGATCTTGAAGTCCTCGAGGGCGTTGGTCATCAGGTGGCTCAGGCGCGGGGCCTGGAGGGTGACGCCGGCGGGCGATGCGCCCGGCGGCAGCCAGAGCTCCATGGACTGCTTCTCGCCGTCGGTGCCGGGCGTCCAGAACAATCCGTCGGCGTCGACGAGCGTGCGCAGCTGGGCGCCGCGCAGGGTGGCGACCACGGCGTCCGGGCGCAGCGAGCCGCCGAAACGCAACTCGGCGGCCGCAGGCAGGCCTTCGATCCGCAGCCCCGCGCGGATGCCGTAGGCCAGCGGCGAGACGAACTCGAGGCGGGCGAGGTGGCTGCCGTCGGCCTGCGCGATCCAGTGCAGCGCGGGCACGGCGCCGCCGGGGCCTTCCGTCGCCGCGTCGCGGACGATGCCGATCTGCAGCGGCTTGCCGATGCGGGCTTCGTTGTCCTGCTGCAGCTTGAGGATCCGCCGCGCCGACATCTCGCCGTAGCGCATCCGCGCGATCACGGCGGCGGGAACGTCGCCGCCGCGCCAGGTTTCGGCAGATTTCATCGCCGGCGAGCGGCTCGGTTCGCCGGCCACGCGTGGTGCCTGCGCGGCGGCGGTGGCCGTGCCTGCCAGCAGGCAGCACGCGAGCATGGTCGTGCGAACGATCGGCATCCCTATCCTCCCTGTCCAGTCCTGTACATCATGGGCGGACGCGCCGGCCCGAGGCCGCCGCGTCCGCCGGGGTGATGCGCCTCAGCCGGCGCTTTCGCCATCCTTCGCCGGCGCCTGCGCGGGCGCCGCCGCCGGCACCTGCCAGCCGCAGGTCTTGCCCTCGTTCTGTTGCTTGAGCCAGTCCTGCAGCGGCGCGAAGTATTCCAGCACCGCGGAGGCGTCCATCTGCTCGCCGCCGGTGAGTTCCTTCATGGTCTGCTGCCAGGGCTGGCTGTTGCCCTTGGACAGCATCGCCCAGAACTTCTCGCCGGCGACCTTGTTGCCGGCGAAGGTGCATTCGTACAGCGGGCCCTGGTAGCCGGCGGCGTCGCACAGCGCCTTGTAGAACTGGAACTGCAGCACGTGCGAGAGGAAGTAGCGCGTGTACGGCGTGTTGCCCGGCACGTGGTACTTCGCGCCCGGGTCGAAGAACTCCTCGCCGCGCACCGCCACCGGCGCCACGCCCTGGTACCTCGCCTTCAGCTCCCACCAGGCCTTGTTGTAGTTCTCCGGCGTGATCGAGCCGTCGAACACGCCCCAGCGCCAGCGGTCGATCATCAGCCCGAACGGCAGGAACGACACCTTCGCCAGCGCCATGCGCATCTGCGAGTTGATCAGCGCCTCGTGGCTGGGCTGCTGCGCGCCGACCAGGCCGATCGACTGCAGGTACTTGGGCGTCATCGCCAGCACGATGGTGTCGCCGATCGCCTCGTGGAAGCCGTCGTGCGCGCCGGTCTGGAACAGCGGCGGCAGCTTGTTGTAGGCGAGGTAGTAATAGACGTGGCCGAGCTCGTGGTAGATCGTGGTGAAGTCTTCCTCGTTGGGCTTGATGCACATCTTGGTGCGCACGTCGCCGTCCATGTTCATGTCCCAGGCGCTGGCGTGGCAGACCACGTCGCGGTCGCGCGGCTTGATGAACTGGGTCTTGAGCCAGTAGCTGTCGGGCAGCTTCGGCATGCCGAGCGAGGTGTAGAACTCTTCGGCCTGTCGGGTCATCGCCTTGGCGTCCTCGAGCTGCGCGTCGCGCGCGACCTCGACCCGGCGGTCGGTGTCGATCAGCGCGTTTTCCTTCGACAGGCGCGCGTTGAGGTCGGACTGGTAGCGACGCTCCAGCGCCGCGGTGACGTTGAGGTCGCCGCCGGCCTGCTGGTCGCTGTACGGCGCGAGGATGTCCCAGAGGTTGCCCCAGTCCTGCTGCCACATGTTGCCCATCAGGTGCGCGGGCAGCAGGCCGTCGACCGAGCCCTTGCCCGGATACTGCGCTTCAAGCTTCGTGCGCGCGTAGCAGTGCAGCTGTTCGTACAGCGGCTTGACCTGGCCCCAGAGGCGGTCGGTTTCCGCCGACAGTTCCGCCGGCGACATGTCGTAGCCGGCGCGCCACATCTCGCCGGCGTCGGCGTAGCCCAGTTCCTTCGCGCCCTCGTTCACCAGCTCGACGAAGCGCCGGTAGTCCTGGCGCATCGGCTGGGCGATGGTGTGCCAGCCCTGCCAGGCGTCGAGCTGGTCGTTGTAGTCGCGGTCGCTGCGCAGCACGTCCTCGAGCTCGCCGAGCTGGCGGCAGCTCTTGGCGTCGCCGGCGGTCTTGCAGTACGAGCCGGCGCCGTACATGCCTTCCATCTTGGTCGCGATGCGGGTCAGTTCGGCCAGCTTGGCCGGATCCTTCGGCGCGGGCATCGCGGTGCCGAGCTTGAGCAGGGTGATCGCGCGCGCGGTCTCGGGCGACATCTGCTGGCCTTCGAACTTCTTCGACTGCTCGATCCAGTCGTTGAGCGAGGACAGGAATTTCTCGTTGGCCTTCGCGGCCAGCAGCTGGCTGTCGTCGGTGATGTAGGTGTTGGACAGCCACTGCGCGGCGGTGAGCTCGGGGTACATCGCCTTGAGCTCGGCGTTGACGCGGGCGACGAACGCGTCGGCGGTCTCGTCCTTCGGGATCGTGGTGCCGGCGGTGGTGCCCGGCGCGGTACCGTCCGGCGCCGGCGTGGGTTCGCGCTTGCAGGCGGACAGGGCGAGGCTCGCGCCGACGGCGAGGACGAGCAGGGCGTGGCGATGGGTCACGGGCGGTTCCTGGTGATGCGCGGAATGCGGTGGGCGCAGGCTAGATCGCGGCCGGGGGCTCTGCAAGTGCGGTCGGTCGGGCAGGCACTCTGCCGGGTGCAAAATGCACTCGTGGAAAATACCTGCCGCCATGTCCACCCTTGTCATCTCGACCGAAGGGAGAGATCTCTGCACTCCGGACACGAGATTTCTCCCTCCGGTCGAAATGACAGGAAACAAGGCAACCGGCGGTAAGGGGAGCAATGTGCGGCGTCATGCCCGGCCGGGCAGCCGCAGGTCACGCCGCGCGTCGACGAAGCCGCGTTCGCGCAGCCATTCCCACGCCGCGTCCGCGTCGCGCTCGAAATAGGCGCGCGCGCTGCCGAGGCGGAAGGTGTAGCCCCAGGCGTCCATGTCGGCGAGCACGCGGTTACGGCCGACGCCGGGCAGGGCGTCGCCGAGCAGGGCCTGCAGCAGGCAGACCGCGTCCTCTTCCTCGACCGAATCGGTGGCGTCGGTGTGCACGGCCTGTCGCCTGTCGTCGGGCAGGACGATCAGGTGGCAGGCCTCGTGCAGGAGCGAATGCACCGGCGTGTCGCCGCGCGCGTGGACCCGCGTGCCGACGATGCCGGCCTCGGGCTCGCCCCAGTAGCTGCCGGGGATCGGCGTGCCGTCTTCGACGCGATGCAGCTGCAGGCCGTACGAGGCCAGCAGCGTGGCGGCATCGTCGAAGGCGATGTCGCGCAGGAGCAGTACGTTGCCGGAAGGGGGCGTGTCTTGCCGGATCATGGCGGGAGCCTGGAGTCTGACTTGCGTCGGCGGGTGGCCCCCACCCCAACCCTCCCCCGCAGGCGGGGGAGGGAGCAGGATCATGCGGTGGCGGGACGCCCTTCGGGCAGGGCGACCGAGATGTCGAGCACGTCGTGCTCGCCGTCCTTGACCAGGTCGACCTTGACCGCGTCGACGTCGACGCTGACGTACTTGCGGATCACTTCCAGCAGTTCGCGCTGCAGCAGCGGCAGATAGTCGGGTGCGCCGCGGCTGGTGCGCTCCTGCGCGACGATGATGCGCAGGCGCTCCTTCGCGATCGACGCGGTGTTCTTCTTGGTCTTCAGGAAATCGAACAGTCCCATGCCTCAGCTCCCGAAAAGCTTGCTGAAGAAGCCTTTCTTTTCGGCCTGGGTGAAGCGCATCGGCCGCTCTTCGCCGAGCAGCCGGGCGACGGCGTCGTCGTAGGCCTGGCCGGCGGCGGATTCGCCCGCCAGGATCACCGGCTCGCCCTTGTTCGAGGCGTCGAGCACGTCGTTGGATTCCGGGATCACGCCCAGGGTCTTGATGCCGAGGACCTCCTCGACGTCGGTGATCGAGAGCATCTCGCCCTTCTCGACGCGGTCGGGGTTGTAGCGGGTCAGCAGCAGGTGTTCCTGCACGCGCTCGCCGGCCTCGGCCTTGCGCGTCTTCGACGCCAGCAGGCCGAGGATGCGGTCGGAGTCGCGCACCGACGACACTTCGGGATTCACCACCACCACCGCGCGGTCGGCGAAGTACATCGCCAGGAACGCGCCCTTCTCGATGCCCGCGGGCGAATCGCAGACGATGTAGTCGAAGCCGTCGTCGGACAGGTCCTTGAGCACCTTCTCCACGCCTTCGCGGGTCAGCGCGTCCTTGTCGCGGGTCTGCGACGCGGCCAGCACGTACAGGTTCTCGAAGCGCTTGTCCTTGATCAGCGCCTGCCGGAGCGAGGCCTCGCCCTGGACGACGTTGACGAAGTCGTACACCACCCGGCGCTCGCAGCCCATGATCAGGTCGAGGTTGCGCAGGCCGACGTCGAAGTCGATCACGGCGACCTTCTTGCCGCGGCGCGCGAGTCCGTTGGCGAGGCTGGCGCTGCTGGTCGTCTTGCCGACGCCGCCCTTGCCCGAGGTGACTACGATGATTTCTGCCAAAACACGTCTCCTGTGTGTGTCGCCGTCAATCGAGTGCGGCGATCTTGAGTTCTTCGTGGTCGAGCCAGACCTGCACCGGCTTGCCGTGCAGCTCCTTCGGGATATCTTCCAGCACTTTGTAGTGGCCGGCCACGGCGACCAGTTCGGCGTGGAAGGCGCGGCAGAAGATGCGCGCCTTCTCGTTGCCCTGGGCGCCGGCCAGCGCGCGGCCGCGCAGCGGACCGTAGATGTGGATCGAGCCGTCGGCGATGACCTCGGCGCCGGCGCCGACGGCCGAGAGCACGGTCAGGTCGCGGTTCTCGGCGTAGACCTGCTGGCCGGAGCGGACGGGCGCGGTCTGGATCGTGCCCGGTTCGCCGCCAGCCGGCGGCGCCTTCGCCGCGGCCGGCGGTGGCGGCGCCTCGGATGCGCGCGGGGCGGGGGCGGCCGGAGCCGCATCGCCCGCGACCGGCTCGTACTGGGCGCGGAACTTCGACAGCAGCGGCAGCCCCAGTTCGACCGCCAGCTTCTCGTTGTCGCTGCTGCCGTAGGCCAGCGCCACCGGCAGCACGCCGGCCGCGCACAGAGCCTCGATCAGCGCCCGGGCGGTGGCGGCGTCGGGCATGGCGGCGAGGCCGCCGAAGTCGACGATCACCGCGGCGCGGGCGAACAGCTTCGGCGCGCGGGCGACGCGGTCGCGCATCTCGGCGCCCAGCCGCGCGACGTCCAGCGTGCGCACGCGCAGGTTGGCCACGCCGACCTGGCCGATCTTCAGTTCGCCGGCCTGTTCGAAATCCATGGCCGCGTTCATGCGCCGGCCGGTTCCGCGGCGGCGGAACGGGGCAGGGCCCCGCGCGGACGCGACAGCCAGGGTTCGCCGGGCAGGGCGTCGCCGTAGGTGTCGCGCACCCATTCGTAGCTGCACAGGTTCTTGGCCATCATCGAGGCGCGGATGCCGCTCTCGGGCATCACGTGCTGGCCGATCTCGTGGAAGCCGAAGCTGCCGTGGAACAGGCGCACCGGGTCGGCGTCGTGCTCGAGGAACACCTCGCAGGTCAGCTGCGGGTAGCGCAGTTCGGCATGGCTCTGGGCGTCGGCGTAGAAGGCGCGGCCCACGCCGCCGCCGCGGCGGCGGCTGGCGATCACGATGCGGTCGATGTAGAAGAACCGGTCGCAATGTTCGCGGAACCAGTGGAAGTTGCTGCTGTCGTGGTCGGCCTCGGAACCGAAGCCGACCAGGAAGCCGGCCAGGGTGCCGTCGCGCTCGGCGATGCGGAAGTACTCGGCGGTGTCGAAGAACTTGCGGAAACGGGCCGCGTCCAGCGGCAGGATCGTGGGGCCAGCGGCGTTGTTGAGGGCGAGGATGGAATCCAGCTCGTGCTCGCGCACGTCGCGGATGACGATCGACATTCCTGACTCCAGAAGACTGCGGGCGACTCCCGGTGCCGCCATTTCGTCGAAAAACGCGAAAAGCGCACCTCGAAGGTCGGCGCGGCACCGGTGCGGATTATCGCACGGCCTCCGCCGGCGGGCGACCGCGAGGCGGGCGCGGGCGCATGACTTCCGAGGGGCTCGCGGCGCCCCGGAATGCGCCTAACATGGCGGCATGCTCTCGCGCCTCGACCATGCCCGCCTGCTGCGCTATGCCGGCCTGTTCACCTGGGCGGTGATGGTGCTGCCGCTGTGGCTGATCTCCGGGCCGGTGGACGACGGCGATCCATCCAAGGTGGGCGCCGGCTGGCACGCCTGGGTGGCGTGGGCCGTGTTCGGATTCAGCTTCGCCTGGCTGAGCCGCACCCTCGACGCGCGCCGGGTCAGCCTGCTCGACTACGTGCTGCTGGCGCTGATGATCGGCAGCGCCGTGGCCCTGAGCTACTACAGCAACAGCGGCCTGGGCGTGTTGCTGCTGATGGTGGCGGCCTGCGTGCTGCCGTGGCTGCTGCCGCTGCCGCTGAGCATCGCCGCGCTGGTGGTCAGCGTGCTGGTGGTGGTGCCGGTGTACATGCGCGCGCTGGAATTCTCGCTGGTCGAGGCGGTGATGCAGTCGCTGCTGTACGCCGGCTTCACCTGCTTCGTGTTCGCCACCGGCTACGTCGCCCGCCAGCAGGTGCTGGCCCGCGACGAGCAACGGCGGCTGAACGCGGAACTGCGCGCCACCCGCGCGCTGCTGGCCGAAAGCGTGCGCGTGAACGAGCGCACCCGCATCTCGCGCGAGCTGCACGACCTGCTCGGCCACCACCTGACCGCGCTGAGCCTGAACCTGGAGGTCGCCAACCACCTCGTCAGCGGCCAGGCGCAGGAGCACGTGACCCAGGCCCACACCCTGGCCAAGCTGCTGCTCAGCGACGTGCGCGAGGCGGTCAGCCGCCTGCGCGACGACGACGCCATCGACATGCGCGCCACCCTGCTGCCGCTGGCCGACAACGTGCCGGGCCTGCGCATCGACATGGACATGCCGCTGGCCTTCCTGCTCGACGATCCCGAGCGCGCCCACGTCCTGCTGCGCTGCACCCAGGAAATCATCACCAACGCCGTGCGTCACGCCGAGGCCAGCCTGCTGCGCCTGCGCTACCGGCTCGACGGCGACGCGGTGCTGCTCGAGGCCCGCGACGACGGCCGCGGCGCCGACGGCGCCACCGCCGGCAACGGCCTGCTCGGCATGCGCGAGCGGCTGGCGGCCCACGGCGGCGCGCTGCAGGTCGAGACCTCGCCGGGCAACGGCTTCACGGTCCGCCTGCGGCTGCCGGTGGAGGGCGGGGTGGTCGCCCACGGCCCGGAGCCGGCCCCCGCAGCGTCCCCGTCCCCGCCATCGTCCCCGGCCCCGGCCGGAATGTCCCGGAATCACCCGCTGGAGGTCCCATGATCCGTGTCTGCCTGGTCGACGACCAGACCCTGGTGAGGCAGGGCATCCGCTCGCTGCTGGCGCTGGACGGCGGTATCGAGGTGATCGCCGAGGCCGGCGACGGCAAGCAGGCGGTCGAACTGATCCCCGAAGTGAAGCCCGACGTGGTGCTGATGGACATGCGCATGCCGGCCATGTCCGGGCTGGAGGCGCTGCAGGCGCTGTCGCGCGCGGGCCAGCTGCCGCCGACCATCATCCTGACCACCTTCGACGACGACCAGCTGGTGCTGGCCGGGATGAAGGCCGGCGCCAAGGGCTACCTGCTCAAGGACGTGTCGCTGGAGCAACTGGTGGGCGCGATCCGCACCGTCGCCGACGGCGGCTCGCTGGTGCAGCCGGCGGTGACCCAGCGCCTGCTCTCGGGCCTGGAGCACATGCGCAACGACTTCGTCAGCCTTGACCGACCCGACCCGCTGACCGACCGCGAGACCGAGATCCTGCGGCTGATGGCCGGCGGCTTCTCCAACAAGGAGATCGCCAATTCGCTGGGCGTGGCCGAGGGCACGATCAAGAACCACGTGTCGAACATCCTCTCCAAGCTGGGCGTGCGCGACCGGACCCGGGCGGTGCTGAAGGCCTTCGAGCTGCAACTCGTCTGACGTGCCCCCACCCCAACCCTCCCCCGCAAGCGGGGGAGGGGGCCAAAAGCGGATGCTGCTCCCACTCCCTCTCTCGCTTGCGGGGGAGGGTTGGGGTGGGGGCAACAGCGCCCCGCCGCGCCGTGACTCGCCCCGCCCCGGCCAATCTTGCTACGATTGGCCCCTTGCCCTGCCGTGGCGGGATATTGGTCCTGGAGAACCCTGAATGACCCGTTTGCTCGAGATCCTGATTTCAATGGCGATCGTCGCCGTGCTGTTCGTGCTCGTGGCGCTGTTCCTGCCGTCGAGCCGCACGATCACCGAGAAGATCGAGACCAACCGCCGACAGGCCATCGTGTTCGACACCCTCAACAGCGTGCAGCGGTTCAAGGACTGGAACCCGCTGGTCCTGCGCGACCCCGGTGCGCAGCTGCAGCGGTCCGGCCCCGACGCGGGCGTCGGTGCGCGCCTCGACTACGAGTCGAAGGAGCGGGCGCTGGGCAAGGGTGCCTGGGAGATCGTCGAGAGCGACGCGGACAACCGCGTGGTCTACACGCTCGACAACCCCGACCGCGGCGACAACAAGCGCATGGAGTTCACGCTCAAGCCGACCGGCCGCGGCGGCCGCAACATCGAGATCACGCAGAAGTACACCGTCGACTACGGCTGGAACCTGCTGGGCCGCTACGCCGGCCTGTACGTCCGCGGCCACGTCGGCGAGGACATGAAGCTGGGCCTGGCGAAGCTGGCCGGCATGCTGGCGGCGGTGCCGAACGTCGACTACCGCGCCGATGGCGTGCGCCTGACCGACCTGGGCGTGGTCGATCGCCCGGCCGAGAACCTGCTGGTGGTGTCCGCCGGTGCGGTCGAGCGCAACAACGAGAAGATCAAGGCCTCGATGAAGTCCAACAGCGAGTGGATCAAGCGCACCATGGACGCCAACAACCTGGTGGCCGCCGGTCCGCTGCGCATCGTGTCCACGGAACTGGGCCGCGAGAACTACACCTTCGACGTGGTGCAGCCGGTCCGCAGGAAGGGTCCGGGCGCCGCGTCCACGCCTGCCGCCGGCGACGAGGCCGAGGGCGAGGAAGCCGCGCCGCCGGTCGCCGAGGCCCCGGCCGTGGACGAGGGCGAGCTGGAGGTCAAGATCCCCGACGGCGCGCCGGTCGAATACGTCCGTGCCGAGGCCGGCAAGGCCGCCCGCGGCCAGTACGTCGGCTACATGGCCGAGCTCGAGAACGTGCGCAACGCCGTCCGCGCCTGGGCGATGACCAACGGCTACGAGGTCACCGACCGTCCGTTCGAGATCTACAAGAACGGCATCGACGAGGCGTTCACCGAGAACGGCGAGTTCGACGTGTTCTGGAAGCTGAAGCAGTAAGCGCCAGGGCGACAATGCCGATGTTCGTGTCGCGCGCCGCATCCCCGGGATGCGGCGCGCTGCGTTTGGGGCGCCGCGCATGACGCAGGCCGCCATTCCCGCCGCATTGCGGGGACTGCGCGCCGCCGGGGCCGTGCTCGCCGCTGCCGCCGTCGCCCTGTCCGCCTACGCCGCGCATGGCGCCGAAGGCGGGGCGCGCACCGGCCTGCAGACCGCAGCGCTGTTCGCCTTCGGGCATGGCCTGGCGCTCGTGGCGCTGCCGCGTGCCGGCCAGTCGCGCACGATGCTGGCCGCGCTGGCGATGCTGCTGGCGGGCACGCTGCTGTTCTCGGGCGCGCTGGTGTCGAAATACCTGTTCGACGGCCCGTCCGCCACCGCGCCGTTCGGCGGCAGCGTGCTGATCCTGGGCTGGCTGCTCTGTGCGGTGTCCGTGCTGAAGGATTGAGCGGGGCGCGCGGCGTTCCGGCCACATTCCAGGCAACAAGGTCCCGATCGCTGGCGGCCCCGACGAAGCTTCAGCCCGCCGCGCCGTCCGCGTATCGCCAGTGCCAGGGTTCGTACACGATGCCGTGCGGGTTGTCGCGCGGGTAGCTCATCGCGAAGCCGTGTTCGCCCGCGTGTTCGGCCAGCCATGCGAATGCGTCGCTGCGCTCGAACGATTCTTCCGCCGGCGGCTCGCCCGGCGCGCCGATGTCCAGCGCGCATCCCGAATGGTGTTCGCTGAAGCCGGGCGCGGCGTTGACGGCGAGGATGTCGTCCACTTGCAGCCCGCGCGCGATCTTCCGCTCGAAGATGCCCAGCTGGTAGTCGTGGCTGCGGTAACCGGAGATCGCCTCGAGCACGAGGCCATCGCGCGCCGCGGTCTCGCGCATGCGCTGCCAGGCGCGCGCGGCCCCGGCCAGCAGCCACAGCGGCCGGCGATAGCGGTCGAAGCCGGCCAGCGCCAGCGCGGCGGGTTCGGCGACCACCTCCAGCCCGGTGCGCGCGGCGTAGGCGTCGGCCTCGATGCCGAGCGCGTCCAGTCGTTCTTCCAGCCGGTGCAGCGGCAGCGTCGCGGAATCGGCTGCCCACGTGCTTTCCGTGTCCGCATCGAGCAGGTCGAGCGCGTCGTCCACGCCCGGCTCGCGCGGGAACCGCGGCACCAGCGGCATCAGGCCCTCGCGCAGCGCCGCGGCGAGGTAGCGCCCGTCGCACTTGCGTCGCAGCACGCGTTCGGCGCGCGCGAGGATGCGCGCGTCGCCGTTGCCGCGTGCGCGCAGCAGCCAGGCTGGCCACAGTTCGATGTCGGGCGTGTTGAGCAGGGTGCGCGGGCGGGGAGGCATCCGCGCAGCTTATCGGCGGGCTTGCGACGCCGCCAGTTCGCGCAGGTGCCCGAGCAGGTCGCGCGGCTTCTCCGGACTGAGCAGCAGGACCTTGCCGTCGCGCTGCGGCAGCACCAGCACGCGGTCGCTGGCGGTCAGCAGGCAGAACGCGCGCTGGCGGTTGCGCAGCAGGTAGTGGCCGGCCCGGAAGCCGGGCACGCCGAAGCGGTTGAGGCCCAGCATCGGCCTGAAGCCGGTGTGTTCGCCGAGGTCGACGATGCGGGCGTGGTCGAGGTCGAGCGCCTCGGCGCGCACGCGGCGGGTGTAGAACGACGCCGCGACCACGAGTTCCTCGCCCTCGACGGCGATGCGCCGTCGGCGCAGCGCCAGCAGCGGCGCCACCAGCAGCAGGGCGACGAAGAACGGCGCGAGCAGCCACGCCGGCGCCGGCAGCGGCTCGCTGCGCGGCAGCAGCAGGCCGCCGACCAGCACCATCGCCGCGATCGCCGCCAGGAACAGCCACGCCTGCCGCGGCAACGGCGCCAGCGCGAACGTACGCGTGCCGGCGTTCACGGCATCGCCCCGGTCGGCGCCATGCAGCGGAAGCGGAGTCCCGCGAGCCTGCCGGGACAGGGCGTCTGGACGGCTCGGTGGGCGGTCCGCATGTCAGTGCGCCTTCTTGAAGACCAGGGTCGGCGACGAGACCGTCGGGGTGGCATGCACGATGTTAACCAGCTCCCAACCCTGCTTGCCGTGCTTGTCGAGTTCATCCTTGAGGGCGTCCAGCTTGAATCCGCCCATCAGGCCGGTTTTCACTTCGACGACCAGGTAGGTCCAGCGTGTGCTCATCGGTATTCCCCCTCTCGTGGTTTCGTGTCTGCTGCGGCGAGCGCCTGTCGCGCGTCGATCCGGGGAAGGCTCACGTCGCGTCTCCCTCGTCCGCCGCGGGCGGCTCGTCCTTCGGCAGTCGCCCGGCCTTGCGCAATGCGTCGCGCAGGACGTATTCGATCTGGGCGTTGAGGCTGCGCAACTCGTCGTCGGCCCATTTCTGCGCCGCGGTCAGCACGTCGGCATTGATGCGCAGCGGATAGCCCTTTTTTTCGGCCATGGCGTCAGCGCTCCCGCTTGCCGCGGCGCAGGTGCAGGACCACCGAGGCCAGCAGCGCGTTGACCGCGACGACCATGGCCACGGCGATCGCCATCGTGCGTCCCTCGTCGCCACCGGCCCAGTGCAGCCCGGCCGCGCCGAGGAACATGGCCAGCGCGATCCAGGCCCAGCGCAGCGCGAGGCCGCGCGCCTGCGCGCCGCCGGCGGCGTACGCGTAGCGCACCGCGGCGAGCAGCGCGGGTACGCCGCCCACGGCGATCAGCAAGGGCGCGAAGGCCTGCATCGTCGGCTCAGTACAGCGTGCCGGCGTTGACGATCGGCTGCGTGCTGCGGTCGCCGCACAGCACCACCAGCAGGTTGCTGACCATCGCCGCGCGGCGCTCCTCGTCGAGCTGCACCGTGCCGCTCTTTTCCAGTTCGGCCAGCGCCATCTCGACCATGCCCACTGCGCCGGCGACGATCCGCGTGCGCGCGGCGATGATCGCGTTGGCCTGCTGCCGCTGCAGCATCGCGTGCGCGATCTCGGGCGCGTAGGCGAGGTGGCTGATGCGGGCGTCGACGACGTCCACGCCGGCGGCGGTCAGGCGCTCGTCGAGTTGCTCCTTCAGCCGGTCGGAGATTTCCACCGGATGGCTGCGCAGCGAGATCTGGCCTTCCTCGTGCTGGTCGTAGGGGTAGCTGGTCGCCATCGCGCGCAGCGCCGCCTCGGACTGGATGTGCACGAAGCTCTCGTAGTCGTCGACGTTGAACACCGCCTCGGCCGAATCGACCACCCGCCAGACGATCACCGCGGCGATCTCGATCGGCGAACCGTCGAGTTCGTTGACCTTGAGCTTGCCGCTCTCGAAGTTGCGCACGCGCAGCGACACCTTCTTCTTGCCGTAGAAGGGGTTGTTCCAGCGCAGGCCGCTTTCCTTCACCGTGCCGACGTACTTGCCGAACAGACTGATGACCGCGGCCTGGTTGGGCTCGACCATGTACGCGCCGAGCATCAGGAACACGGAGACGACCATCAGCGCGATGCCGGCGATCCAGCCGGGCGCACCATCCTGGACCGAACTGAGGATCAGCCAGCCGCCCAGCAGGGTGGTGGCCAGCAGCACGAGCAGCATCGGGATGCCGGGCAGCGAGCGGATCGGATTCTCTTTCATGGCCTGTCTCCTCGTCCCCCATCGGACAAAGAAAAGATATCAATTTGATATCAAATTGCAAGACCGTTCGTCGGCGAGCCCACGCGGGAGTCCAGTCGACGGCATTGGTGATCCGTCCCGCCGGAACGCCGGTCATCCCCGCGCCGGCGGGGATCCAGTGTCTTGGCCTTGGGCGACGGATGCGCCGGGAGGTTCGGCCGCGAATTGATTCTGCGAACAACGCTGGATCCCCGCCTGCGCGGGGACGACGGGGTTGTGCGCCGGACGGCAATGCACCCCGCGGGAATGACGCGCGGGCGTTTGCGCGGCACGATGTCGCACGACACCGAACCACCGGAGCAAGGCATGAACGGAACCAGCGGCTTCGCCGTGTTCTTCTACCCGCAGGCGCTCGAAGTGCTGGGCGAGGCGATCAAGCCCTACCTGCAGGAGGGGCCGGCCGGGCCGCACGTCGCCTGCAACGAGGTCGACACGGCCGGCGGCTTCGTCGAACTGACCCTGTTCGGCAGGACCGCGGAGGGACAGGACATCACCCTGGAGCTGATGGTCCCGTCGAGCATGGTGCTGATGATCGTGTCGAGCCAGCAGGCCGGCAGCTTCGGCTTCCGGCCGCACCTGCCGGAAGCGCCCGGGGAAACGGCACAGTCGCCGGCGACGGACGCACAGGGCGGATCCTGAGCCGCGCCAGGTGCGTGGCCGGGCTTCGGAGGCGCCGACGGCCGACGGGTAGGCGTGTGTCGCCGGTTGGCCCCCACCCCAGCCCTCCCCCGCAGGCGGGGGAGGGGGCAGAAGCGCTTGTCGCTCCCTCCCCCGCCTGCGGGGGAGGGCTGGGGTGGGGGTGAGTGGCGTGCCCTACGGCGCCAGGTCGACCCAGACCAGGTGATGGTCGCTCGCCGCCGTGAGCTCGGCGTCGGGGTCGCCCGGCTTCGGCCAGAACACGCCGGAACCGCGCAGGCTGAAGCCGACCGACGGCAGCGCGTAGTCCAGCCGCAGGTTGCCGACCCTCGGGCCGAAGCGGCCGGTGTCGTGCGCGTGTGAGCCGCGGTGCGCGGCGTTCTCGCCGCCGTCGGCCGCGGCCGCGAGCACGGCGCCCTCGCTGCGCGGCGTGGCGTGGCGCAGCACGCGCGGGTGTTCGAGCAGTTCGATGATGGCGGCGTGCTCGCCGGCGCCGTCGACGGGATCGTTGTTGAGGTCGCCGAGGATCACGAAGCGTTCGCCCTCGGCCAGTCCGCCGCAGGCGCCGGCGTCATCGCACAGCCACGGCTTGTCGTCGGGCGAGAGATACTCGCGCCACAGCCGGATCTCGTCGTGGTTGCGCAGGCCGTTGCGGTTCTCCGGGCCGTCGAAGGTCGGCGGCGTGGGATGCGAGGCGAGCACGTGCACGGTGCCCAGCGGCGTGTCCACCGGCACGTCCCAGTGCGACTTCGAGGACAGGCGCAACTGTCGCCAGACCTCGTCGGAGTGGAACGGCTGGCCGGTGGCGGGGTCGACGGGCCGGCGCGCACCCGGCATCGCGCTCCATTTCAGCAACTGGAAGGTGCGCGCATGCGCAGCGTCGATCGGATGCTTCGACAGCAGCAGCATGCCGTACTGCCCCGGGTGCAGGCCGTAGCCCCAGGCGTCGTTGCCGCGCTCGCGGCCGGCGCCGCCGATGCTGCCGCTGTTGTCGAGGTCGAGGCCGCTCTGCACGCCGGTGTTGACCGGCGCGAGGTAGCGGTACGGGTAGTGCAGGGCGTCGCCGCCGCCGGGCTGCGGCCGTTCGAGGTAGTCGCGCTGGAACAGGTCGGCGGCGCGGCCGTCGGCGTCATGGTCGAACTCGTTGAGCAGCACGATGTCGGGCCGGACCTTCTGCAGCACCGCGGCGATGCGCCGCGCCTGCGCGTTGCCCAGTTCGAGCCGGCGGACCAGCCCGCCGCTGTCCTCGTCGTACAGCGAGACGTTGTAGGTGGCGACGCGGAGCGGGGCGGTTTCGGGCATGGGCGATGGCGTGTCGGGACGGTCGTGGACGTTGACGCGCACGCAGCCCGCCGCCAGCGCGCAGGCGAGCAGGGCCAGGCAGGCGGCCGGCCGGCGCAGGCGCGTCATGCGGATTCGATCGCGTCGAACGGGCGCCAGCGGCGGCCGTCGAAGCCTTCGAGCGGGCGGAAGTTGCGCTTGTAGTCCATCTTGTCGTGTCCGGCGATCCAGTAGCCAAGATACAGGTGGCGGCGACGCTCGCGCGTGGCCCACTCGATCTGCTTCAGGATCGCCAGCGTACCGAGTCCGCGTGACGCTTCGTCGGGATCGTAGAAGGTGTACACGGCCGACATCGCCAGCGCATCGATGTCGGTCACGGCGACCGCGAGCAGGCGGCCGGCCTCGCGCAGTTCGAGGAAGCGCGTGTTGGCCCAGCTGCCGACGAGGAACTGGTCGAACTCGTGCGCGCCGTGGTCGTCCATGCCGCCGGCCGGATGGCGCGACTTGAGGTAGCGGCGATACAGCGCGAGGCGTTCGTCGTCGCGGCCGGCGGGCAGCACGCGCGCCTCGATCACTGCGTTGCGCGCGAGGTTGCGGCGCTGGCTGCGGTTGGGCGCGAACGCTTCGATCGGGATGCGCACCGCGACGCAGGCGCGGCAGTGCTGGCAGTGCGGGCGGTAGACGATGTCGCCGGAGCGGCGGAAGCCCCACTGCAGCGCCTGCGGGTAGAACGCGGGCAGGCGCTCGTCGCGCGGGTCGAACACGAGGTCGCGCGCGGTGCGCTCGGGCCAGTAGCCGCAGACGTGCTCGCCGGTGTGGAACAGCCGCAGGTTGTCGTTGTTGCCCATGTCGTTTCGACCGCCAGACCCTGTGTCGCGCTGCGCCGCCAGCATACTGCGCCCGGTCGCGCCGGGTGCGATCCGCATGTCCGCAGGCTGAACCCGGCCGCGCGCATGTCAACCCGGCGCGCGGGCGGCGCGTTGACCCCATCACGGCGGCACTGGAGCCGCATGGCGAGGACACACATGAACCACAAGACCCTGTTCATCGCGCTCGCGCTGGCCCTGGCCACCGCGGCCACGGCGATGGCCGCCGAGCCCTCCGCGACGTCGCAGCGCGCGTCGAAAGCCACGCTCGACGCCAACGGCGACGGCGTGATTGATCGCGCCGAGGCGGCGAAGTTCCCGCGGCTGGCGGAGAAGTTCGACACGCTCGACAAGAACGGCGACGGCAAGCTGGACGCCAGCGAACGCCCGCAGCGCAAGCACGGCCGGCACGGGCGCCGCGGCGACCATGGTGCGCGCGGCTTCGGCGGCCATGGCGGCATCGAACGCCTCGACAAGGACGGCGACGGCCGCATCAGCCGCGCCGAACTCGAGGCCGGCAAGGCCGGGCGCGGCGACCGTCCGAATCCGCTGGTCGAGCACTTCGCCGCGATCGACGCCAACAAGGACGGCCATCTCGTCCGCAGCGAGGTCAACGCCTGGCACGAGAAGCAGCGCCCGCTGCGCGAGGCCGAGATGCGCAAGCGTTTCGACGAGAAGTTCGCCGAGGCCGACCTCAACAAGGACGGCAAGCTCAGCCGCGTCGAGGTGGACGAGAAGATGCCGCGGCTGGCCAAGCGCTTCGCCTGGCTGGATGAGAACCGTGACGGCTTCCTGAGCCGTGCGGAGCTGCAGCCGCCCAAGCGCTGATCGCGCAACGTCGGTGGAACGAAGGCCCGCGTCGCAGGACGCGGGCCTTTTTCATGCCGTACCCGTTCGTCATCCCGGCGAAAGCCGGGATCCATTTGGCTCTTGTCGTCGCTGTTGGACGGCAGGTGCCAAAGGCAAGGTCAAAATGGATCCCGGCTTTCGCCGGGATGACGTTGGGGAGTGCCGGGATGACTGCAGGAAGGAAGACGACGGAAAGGGTGCGCCGTCAGGCGAAATGCAGGTGCGCGATGACCAGCGAGCCGATGACGATGATGTTGCTCATCAGCACGCCGCTGCGGCCCCAGGTGAGCCGGTAGGCCAGCAGCCGCTGCCTCGCGCCGGCCGGATCGCTTCGCGCGTCGCGCGCCATCAGCGGGTCCACCAGCCGCGGCAGCATCACCAGCAGCTGCCAGTTCATCAGCAGCAGGGCGATGGCGATGGCGACGAAGGTGTGCACTTCACTGCGGAAGACGAAGTGGGTGGCGATGATCACCGCGATCATCGCCAGCGACAGGCCCATGTAGCGATGGATGAAGCGGTTGAGCGCGCCGCGCTCGGCGTCGTCACCGGCGTAGTCGAGCAGGGTGCTGCGCGCGAACCAGGCCGCGACCAGCCCGCCGAGCAGGCCGCCCGAGGCGGCGCCGGCGAAGCCCAGCGCGAAACGCGCGAACAGGCTGCCGGCAATCGACTTGGTGGCGATGCCCAGGCCCGCGGCGGCGGCCGGCTTGGTGATCCCCAGCGCCGCGGTGACGCCGACCGCGAACGCCGCCGACGGCGCGCTGGAGCGCGCGAATTCGCTGAAGCGCGCCAGCAGGTCCTCGCGCACGCTCTGGCGCGCGCGCGACAGGCGCTTGCGCACGGCGGCGTCGGACAGGCCGAGCAGCATCGCCACCTGCTTCGAGCTCTGGCCCTCGCGGTAGTACAGCAGCAGGGCTTCGCGGCTCTCCTCCGGCAGTTCCGAGATCAGGTCGGCGGCGACGGCGTCGCGCTCGGCGTCGAGCGCCTGCTGCATCGGGCAGCCTTCGGGATCGGCGGCGTACTGGATCGCGAGTTCCGCCGCCTCGCCGCCGAGCGGCCGGTTGCGGCCGCCACGCAGGTGGTCGTGGGCGAGGTTGCGGGTGATCTGGCGCAGCCAGGGCAGGAAGCTCGAGGGATTCTTCAGCCGTGGCAGGTGGTGCCAGGCCGAGAGGAAGGCCTCCTGCGCGATGTCCTCGCTGGCGGGCACGTCGCGGGTGATGGCCAGCGCGACCGCGGTGACGGTGTTCTGGCTGGCGATCACGATGCGGCCGTAGGCGTCGCGGTCGCCGCGCACGGCGGCGGGGAGTTCGCGCTTGATCAGCAGGTCGATGGCTTCGTTGGACATCGCGGCTCGGGCGAAGGGGCTTCGGGACGGGACGCGGCGCGGCGGCCGGATGTGACCGCTGCAACCATATCCGTTCAGGGTGCGCGCAACACCTGCCATTGGTCCCCGTCGCGGCGGACTTCGAGCCGTTTCGCGACGGGATCGCCGGCATTCCGGGCCACCTCGAGCTCGACGGTGCCCGACCCGGAGCCGTCGGTGCGGTAGCCGGACACCGCCACGCGCAGCCGCTCGCCTTCGGCGGGGCAGGCAGAGGCCGCCAGCGGATCGAGGCCGGCGGCGCGGGCGGCGGCCAGGGCGGCGTCGGTCGGATCGGCGCCGTCGATCGACAGGCACAGCGTCGGCGCCGGCGCCTGCGCGTGTTCGCGCGCGGCCAGGGTCACGGCCAGCGCGGGCGGGGTCGGGATCAGGTGGGCGGTTTCGGCGCTGGTCGCGATCTGCTGCAGCGAGGGATCGATCGGCGCCGGTGCCGATGCGGGCGGCGGCCGTTCGGGCAGGTCCCAGCCGGGATTGCGGAACTGGTTGAGCCACAGCGCCAGCGCCACCGCGGCGACGATGATCAGGCCCAGGCCCATCCGCGCGCGCCGCACCGGCGACGCGGCCCGGGCCGCATGGCCGGTGGTCGGCAGGAAGCCGGTGGGCGCCGCCGGCGAGGCTTCCAGCAGCCCGGCGTCGCGCAGCAATTGCCGGGCGCGCGGCTGGTCGTCGGCGCGGATCACCCAGACGGCCGCGCGCTCACCGGCTTCGGCCTGCTCGCGATAGCTGAAGTTGCCGCGGATCGAACTGCGGAAGCTGCGGCCGTTCTCCACGCGCACCTCGATGCCTTGGTCGGCCAGCAGCTTCGCGACGGCTTCGGCGTTCTCGATGCGGGCGCTGCTGAAGACCAGGCGCATGATCGGTCAGTCCTTCGCCGGAACCGGGCCGGCCGCGCGCGCATCGGCGACGACGCGGATCAGGCCTTCCTGCGTGGTGCTGGCCACCAGCCGCCCGTCGCGGCTGAAGACCTGCCCGCGCGCGAGCCCGCGCGAACCCTGCGCGCTGGGGCTGTCGATCGCGTACAGCAGCCACTCGTCGGCGCGGAAGGGGCGATGGAACCACAGCGCGTGGTCGAGCGAGGCCATCTGCACGTTCGGCTGGTAGTAGCTGATGCCGTGCGGGAAGGTGGTGGTGCCGAGCAGGTGGAAGTCCGAGGCGTAGGCGAGCAGTGCGCGGTGCAGCTCCGGCCCGTCGCCGACGCGTTCGCCGAGCCGGAACCAGACGTGGTTGAACGGCGGCTGCTTCGCGGGCTTGAGGTCGTCGCGCGGATGCACATGGCGGAACTCGAACGGCCCGCCGCGGTTGAGCCAGCGCTGGACCTTGGTCGGCAGCGTCGCCAGCACGTCGGCGGGGATCGGCTCGGCCGGCGGGATGTCGTCGGGATCGGGCACCTGCGGCATCGGCGGCTGGTGCTCGGCGCCGCCCTCGGCCTCCTGGAACGAGGCCGCGCAGAAGAAGATCACCTTGCCGTGCTGGATCGCGGTCACCCGGCGCACCGAGAACGTGCCGCCGTCGCGGGTGCGGTCGACGTCGTAGACGATCGGGTGCTCGACGTCGCCGGCGCGCAGGAAATAGGCGTGCAGCGAATGCGCGGCGCGCGGCTCGGGCATCGTCGCCTGCGCCGCCGACAGCGCCTGTCCCAGCACCTGCCCGCCGAACACGTACTTGGTGCCGATGTCGCGGCTCTGGCCGCGGAACAGGTTGTCCTCGAGCCGCTCCAGCGACAGCAGTTCGATCAGTTCGGAGACGGGCGAGGTCATGGGCTGGCGCAGGTCGGCATGCCGCGATTATACGGACCCGGCATGCGGATCCCGCGAGCCGGATCCTGTAGGAGCGCCTTCAGGCGCGATGCTTTTTCGTGCCCGGTGCGGGAATGTCGCGAAAAAGCATCGCGCCTGAAGGCGCATCCTACGGGATGCGGTGCAGGCCGCAGGCGGCGAGGACGCGCGGCCACGGGAACAGCGGGCCGGGGTCGCGCTTGCGCGCCACCTGCACGGACGGGTCGTCGCCGGCCGGTACGCGTTCGGTGTCGAGGTCTTCGTGTCCGGCGATGTGGCGCAGCGATGGCAGCTCGCGCCGCAGCGTCGCCAGCAGCCCGAGCAGGGCGTCGACCTGCGCATCGGGATAGGGCTCGTCCATCGCCTGGTGGTCGGCGTCGAGCCAGCGCGGCCAGCGCCCGGTGTTCACCAGCTCGATGCCGACCGAGCGCGGGTTGTGGCCGCGCACGTGGTGGGCGACGCGCGTCGCGGGCACGTATTCGACCACGCTGCCGTCGCGGTCGAGGTACCAGTGGCCGCTGTTGCCGGTGCCCGACGACGGGTAGAGCACGCGCTCGCCGTACGCGCGCGCGGTGGCGAGGTCGGGCAGCTCGGTGCAGTGGATCACCACCAGGTCGATCGCCCCGGGCGGCCGCGTTTCCAGCCGCGCGACATAGGGCAGGTGGTCGACGCGGATCGCGGTGTCGTCGGGCGGTGGCGGCATGCGGCGATGCTAGCATTGCGCGATGGAACTGCCGCCGCCTGGAACCGCGATGCACGCACTGATGACGCGTTTTCCGCGCGCCGGCGAAGTGCGCTGGATCGGCCTGCGTCCGGCGCGCGACGTGCCGATGCGGGAGGTCGGGGTCGTCGAGGCGCAGGCCGGCGGCGGGCTCGCCGGCGACCGCTACCAGGGCGGCAGCGGCAAGCGCGGCATCACCCTTATCCAGGCCGAGCACCTGCCGGTGATCGCGGCCCTGAGCGGACACGCCGCGATCGCGCCCGCGACCCTGCGCCGCAACCTCGTCGTGTCCGGCATCGCGCTGGCCGCGCTCAGGGGCAACCGCTTCCGCATCGGCGACGTGCTGCTGGAAGGCACCGACGCCTGCGATCCGTGTTCGCGCATGGAGGACGCGCTCGGCCCCGGCGGCTACAACGCCATGCGCGGCATGGGCGGCCTGTGCGCGCGCATCCTCGAAGGCGGCGCATTGCGCGTCGGCGACGCGGTCGAGTGGGTGGGCACGTGAGCCTGCGCGGGCACTGCATCCTGTCGCACGGTTTCGAGAGCGGGCCGGATGCGACCAAGGTGACGGCGCTGGCGGAAGTCGCCGGGCGCGCCGGCTGGAGCCACGAGCGACCCGACTACACCGACCTCGACGCGAAACGCGAAATCAGCGAACTCGGCGACGTGTTCGCGCGCGTGGAGCGCCTGCAGGCGCTGGCTCGCGCCGCCGCGGCGCGCGGTCCGCTGGTGCTCGCCGGCTCCAGCCTCGGCGCCTGGATTTCCGGGCAGGTGTCGCTCAGCGTGCCGGTGCGCGGACTGTTCCTGATGGCGCCACCGACCCGCATGGGCGACGCACCGCCGCTGCAGGCGGCCGACGTGCCGGTGTCGATCGTCCACGGCTGGCACGACGAGCTGATCCCGGCGACGGCCGTCGTCGACTGGGCCGCTGCGCGCAATGCCACGCTGCTGCTGGTCGACGACGCGCATCGGTTGTCCGATCACGTCGGCGCCTCGGCGGACGCGTTCGCGGCCCTGCTCGCGCGCCTGTAGCCGATGAAATTCTTCGCCAGCTGCGCCAAGGGCCTGGAATACCTGCTGGCCGATGAACTGCTCGCGCTCGGCTGCGCGCGGGCAACCGCGACCACGGCGGGCGTCAACGTCGAGGGCGAACTGGTCGACGCGCAGCGCGCGGTGCTGTGGTCGCGCCTGGCCAGCCGCGTGCTCTGGCCGCTCGCGGACTACGACTGCCCGGACGAGGAGGCGCTGTATCGCGGCGCGCGCGAAGTGGCGTGGCAGGATCACCTCGACGCGACGATGACGCTGGCGGTCGACGCGCACGTGTCCGGCAGCGCGATCACGCACGCGCGCTACGCCGCGCAGCGGATCAAGGACGCGGTGGTCGATGCGCTGCGCGAAGCCTCGGGTGCGCGCCCGGACGTGGATGTCGAATCGCCCGACCTGCGCCTGAACCTCGTCGTGCGCAAGGGCAGGGCGCTGCTGTCGGTCGACCTCGGCGGCGGCCCCCTGCACCGGCGCGGCTGGCGGCGGTCGCAGGGCGATGCGCCGCTCAAGGAAAACCTCGCGGCCGCCGTGCTGCTGCGTGGCGGCTGGCCGAAGCTGTACGCCGAAGGCGGCGCGCTACTCGACCCGATGTGCGGCAGCGGCACCCTGGTGATCGAAGGCGCGCTGATGGCGGCCGACGTCGCGCCGGGGCTGCTGCGGCATGGCGATGTCTTGCCGAGCCGCTGGCGCGGATTCGACGCCGATGCCTGGCGCGCGCTGCTCGACGACGCTGCCGCGCGCGAGCGCGCCGGGCGCGCCGTGCTGCGGCCGGTGTTCGATGGCAGCGATCTTGATCCGCAGGCGATCCATGCCGCGCGCGAGAATGCGACGGCGGCCGGGCTGCGCGATGCGATTCGCTGGGAAGTACGGCCGGTCGAACAACTTGCCGAGCACTTTCTTTCCCGTCATTCCCGCTTTCGCGGGAATGGCGGGGTTGAAGTTCCGGTCGCCGACGGAAACATCGGTTCGGCGGCGCAATCCGTCGAGGCCGGAACCTCCCGCGGCCTCGTCGCCTGCAACCCGCCCTATGACGCCCGCCTCGCCGCCGATCCCGCGCTGTACCGCACGCTCGGCGACGCACTCAAGCGCGCGGTGCCGGACTGGTGCGCGAGCCTGCTGTGCGGCGATCGCGAACTCGCCTTCGCTACCGGCCTGCGCGCGAGGAAGAACTACCAGTTGTTCAACGGCGCGCTCGAATGCACCCTGATCGTCTGCGACCCGATCCGCCCGGCCATGCGCGAGGACGCCGCGCCGCGCGACCTGTCCGAAGGCGCGCGCATGGTCGCCAACCGCCTGCGCAAGACGCTGAAGGCCTCGAAGTCCTGGCGCGAACGCGGGGACGTCGACTGCTTCCGCGCCTACGACGCCGACATTCCCGAATACGCCGCCGCGATCGACGTCTACACCGACGCCGGCTCGCGCGAGCGCTGGCTGCACGTGCAGGAGTATGCCGCGCCGGCGGAGATTCCGGAGGCCGTCACCCGCAGGCGCTTCGGCGAACTGCTCGCCGGCGCCGCCGAGGCGCTGGACGTGCCGCGCGAGCGCATCGCGGTGAAGACCCGGGCGAAAGGGAAGGGTGGCAGCAAGTATGGTCACTTCGCCCATCGCGGCGAGTTCATGAGCGTGCGCGAGGGCGCGGCCAGGCTGCGCGTGAACCTGTTCGACTATCTCGACACAGGCCTGTTCCTCGACCATCGCCCGCTGCGCCTGAGCATCGCCGAAGAGGCGCGCGGCGGGCGCTTCCTCAACCTGTTCTGCTACACCGGCGCGGCGACCGTGCAGGCGGCCGTCGGCGGCGCCGCGCAGACCACCAGCGTCGACCTGTCGGCGACCTATCTCGAATGGCTGGCCGACAACCTGCGCGAGAACGCCATCGGCGGCACCCGCCACCGCATCGCACAGGCCGACGCGATGGCGTGGCTGCGCGGCGACCGCGGCGAGTACGACCTCGTCTTCTGCGACCCGCCCACCTTCTCCAATTCCGCGCGCGCCGACGACTTCGACGTGCAGCGCTCGCACGTGGAACTGCTGCGGCTGGCGGTCGCGCGGCTGGCGCCGGACGGCGTGCTGTACTTCTCGAACAACTTCCGCCGGTTCCGGCTCGACGCCGACGCGCTGGCCGCGTTCGCGTCGGTGGAAGACATCAGCGCGGAGACGATCCCGCCGGATTTCGCGCGCAATCCACGCATCCATCGCACCTGGCGGCTGCGGCGCAGGGACGGGTGACGCGATCGGATCGGGAGAGGGGGCATTCGCCGGCGCCGATCCGGCGTTTTGTCCCGGGCGAGGGCGCCACGATCCCGCCGTCATCCCCGCGAAGGCGGGGATCCATTGGCTTTCGCAAAGACGCTGGATCCCCGCTTTCGCGGGGATGACGACAGGAAGGAGTCTGGGAAAATAGAACAAACTTCATTGAAGGAAAACTATTGTTCTATTTTTAACGGTTATTCCCGACCCAATCGGGCGCATATTGACGGCCAGTCCACAGAGGGCACCACCATGAGCGCCACCGATCCCATCCGCTACGCCCGCATCGCCCGCAAGGTCCGCGGCACGCCCGCGTCCGATGGTGCCGGGGTCAGGCTGACCCGCGTCATCGGCGGCGGCGAGCTGCCGGATCTCGATCCGTTCCTGCTGCTCGACGAGTTCGGCACCGACAAGCCCGAGGATTACCTCGCCGGCTTCCCCAGCCATCCGCACCGCGGCTTCGAGACCGTGACCTACATGCTCGATGGCCGCATGCGCCACAAGGACAACCACGGCAACGAGGGTCTGCTGGTCCCCGGCAGCGTGCAGTGGATGACCGCCGGCCGAGGCCTGGTGCATTCGGAGATGCCCGAGCAGGAGGAAGGCCGCATGCGCGGCTTCCAGCTGTGGGTGAACCTGCCGGCGAAGGACAAGATGACCGACCCGCGCTACCAGGAATTCCCGCCGGAGCAACTGCCGGTGGTGACGCCGGCCGACGGCGTGACGGTGAAGCTGATCGCCGGCGAGGTCGATGGCGTGCGCGGTCCGATCGCGCAGCCGGCGACCGATCCGCTGTACCTCGACATCGAACTCGCGCCCGGCGCCGAATGGCTGTACCCGCTGCCCGACGGCCACAGCGCGTTCGCGTATGCGTTCGAGGGTTCGCTCGCGCTCGGCGACGGCGACGACGCGCGCCCGCTCGCGGCGCAGGAGATGGCCGTGCTCGGCGGCGGCGATGTGCTGAAGCTGCATGCGGGCGACGACGGCGCGCGGCTGATCGTGGTCGCCGGCCGCCCGCTGCGCGAGCCGGTCGCGCGCTACGGTCCGTTCGTGATGAACACGAAGCAGGAGATCATGCAGGCCTTCGTCGATTTCCAGGAAGGCCGGTTCTGAACCACATCGCGCAAGGAGTACGGAAATGAAACTCGCATTGTTCGGCGCGACCGGCAGCATCGGTTCGCGGATCCTCGACGAGGCGCTCGCGCGCGGCCACGACGTGGTCGCGATCGCACGCGATCCCGCGCGGCTGCCTGCGCGCGAGGGCTTCGCGGCCGTCGCGGGCGACATCACCGCGCCGGCGACGTATCGACCTGCGATCGAGGGCATCGATGCCGTCGTCGTCAGCGTGTCGCCGCGCGGCGGCACCACCGGTGCGCAACTCGTCGCGCTGGCCAGGGACCTGCAGGACTTGCCCGCGGATGCGGCGAAGCGCCTGTTCTGGGTCGGCGGCGCCGGCAGCCTCGAAGTCGCGCCGGGCGTGCGCGCCGTCGACACGCCCGACTTCCCGGCCGAATACCGCGCCGAGGCGCTGGCGCTGGCCGAGGTCCTGGACACGCTGCGCGGTTCGGACGCGGGGCCGGACTGGACCTTCGTCAGCCCGTCGTTCGTGATCGCGCCGGGCGAGCGCACGGGCCGTTACCGGCTCGGCGGCGATGCGCCCCTGTTTGATGCGGATGGCAACAGCCGCATCAGCAATGAGGATTTCGCCGTGGCGCTGCTGGACCGGATCGAGAAGGACGACGCGCGGCGCCGGCGGATCACGGTCGGATACTGATCGGCGACGCGTTGTGGACGTCACGAAAAAGCCGGGCATTGCCCGGCTTTTTCTGGTGCCTTTCCCAGGCAAAGGAATAGCTTGGAAAAAGGCCTGTCACTTCGACCGCAGGGAGAAGTCTTCCTTCACTCCCGCGCGGAAACGGGATTTCTCCCCCGGATCAAGTCCGGGGTCGAAATGACAGGGATTGTTCTTTGCGCGTGGCGTCGTCGTCGATCAGCCGTTGCCGACGATGTCCGGCCGGTCGTGGCCCAGCCACTTGTAGAACAGGCCGCCGAGCAGGCCGCCGAGGATCGGCGCCAGCCAGAACAGCCACAGCTGCGAGACCTGTGCGCCGCCGGCGAAGATCGCGACGCCGGTCGAGCGCGCCGGGTTCACCGAGGTGTTGGTCACCGGGATGCTGATCAGGTGGATCAGGGTCAGCGCCAGGCCGATCGCGATCGGCGCGAAGCCGGCCGGTGCGCGGCTGTGGGTGGCGCCCATGATCACGACCAGGAAGAACGCGGTCAGCACCACCTCGCACAGGAAGGCCGCCGCCATCGAATAACCGCCCGGCGAAAGCTCGCCGAAACCATTGCTGGCGAACGCGCCGGCGCTGCCGCCGTCGATCGCGAAGCCGGCGCTGCCGCTGGCGATCTGGAACAGGATGAAGGCCGCCGCCACCGCGCCCAGCGTCTGCGCGACGATGTAGGGCAGCAGGTCCCTGGCCGGGAAGCGCCCGCCGGCCCACAGCCCGAAGCTCACCGCCGGATTGAAATGCCCGCCGGAGATATGTCCCAGCGCGTACGCGCCGGTGAGCACGGTGAGGCCGAACGCCAGCGCCACGCCGACGAAGCCGATGCCCAGCGGGTTGCCGTCGCCGCCGAAGTTGGCGGCGAGCACGGCGCTGCCGCAGCCACCCAGGACGAGCCAGAACGTGCCGACGAACTCGGCAGCGAGTTTCTTCACCATGATGCGTTTCCCCTGGCGGGTGGTCATGGGCCCGCCGCGGCGACAACGCTAGATCATCGTCCGGCCCCAAGCGTTAAGAAAACGATGGAAGGAGAGGGGCCGCGTCGGCCGGTTGGCGAGGGGCGCAGGTGGAAATGCGGAGCCGATCCATTGGACAACGCGCACGTTTCGGTATAGTGCCGGCGGAAATGGAGTTCATCCCCCTAGCTGGAACGATGAATTACCCACGAATGTTGTTGCGGTGCAGCACTTTCCCCCATGCAGGGCTGTGACCTCGTGGTCCCTTCGCTACATGGAGCGACACCAAATGAAATCGATGTCCCTGCTGTTGGCGGCCCTGCTGTGGCCCGGCCATGCGCTTGCGCAGTCCGTCGCCGAAAACTGTCCCGAGCTGCCGTCGGGCAGCAGCCTGCACTGGGAAGCGCTGGCCGGCCCCGACTTCGTGTTCTGCAAGGCCATGCGCGAATCCGACGGCTCGCAGGCCTTCTCGGTCATGCTGCGGGCCGAATCCTCGTTCCGGCCCGACCGCGGGCTGCGCGAGGACAAGGCGGTGATCGACGGGCACAAGGTGTCCTGGTACCGCGGTGAGGTGGCCACCCGGCAGAACGTCCATGTCCGCGAGACCCTGGTCGACCTGGGCAGGAAGAGTACGGCGCACATCGTCCTGCGCGCGGACTCCGAGGAGCAACTGGCCCGGAACCAGCTGCTGGCCGAGAACCTGCGGTTCCGTCCGACCAGCGTCGGCGGGGACTGATCGCGGCGAACCAGCCCCGGATCGGGCCGGTGACCATGTGTGCGGTATGCGCGCCCGGCCAGCGGGCAATCCGCGGCCGGGAGGGGCGGCTCAGTTGCTGCCGATCCACGTGTCCCGGAAACGCAGGCTTTCGGCCAGGCGCTGGCTTTCGACGCGCTGGGCCTCCGTTTCCACGCGGAGCACGATGTGCGCGTACAGGTCGTCATCCAGTTCGATCTGGGTTTCGCGGACGATCGCGTCCGGCTGCAGCGCGGTGTCTCCCCGGTACCAGCGCACTTCGTGCCCGTCGATGACGGCTTTTTCCTCGCGCAGCCCGAAGCGTTCGCGGAACGGGGACTTGTCCCGCAGCATGACCGAGAAGGCCTGCGCGCCGTCCGCCTCGCGCATCGCCTTGCAGTAAAGGAAGCCCTCGCCCTGCGTCACTTCCCAGGACAGGTTGCCGTCCACGGGCAGCTCCGGGCACCTCGGCGCGGGCTGCGCGAAGGCGGGAAAGGGGAGCAGCATCGCAAGCAACAGCCGGTGTCTCGTCTTCATCAGGGGGATTTTCCGCGAAAGGCTTCCGGGAACCCTGCCATGCGCGCGGAAATGATGCAATGCACAAAGCATGACGCGCGTCATCCTTCAGGCAAGCGGATGCGCCCGTGGCTTCCGGTCGCGCCCGGGTGGCATCGCGCCGGAGGGGCAAGCATGGCCCGCATCATCTTTCCGGCAGCGGGATGAACTCCGTTTCGCCCTGGATCTCGCCGAAGCGGCCGTCCTGCCAGTCCTGCTTGGCCTGCTCGATGCGCTCCTTCGAGGACGACACGAAGTTCCACCACAGGTGGCGCGGTGCGTCGAGCGGTTCGCCGCCGAACAGGATCGCCTTGACCGGCGTCTTCGCGCGCAGGATCGCCGGCGAGCCCGGGCCCGGCAGCACGAGGTGGCGCTTGGGGATGTCGGCGCCGTCGAGCTGCGCCTCGCCGTCGAGGACGTAGAGTGCGCGCTCGGGGTGGCTGGCGTCGATCGCGATCTCGGCGTCGGCGTCGAGGTCGATGGCGACGTTCAGCGTGTCGGTGAACACGCGCACCGGCGACTCCTCGCCATAGGCGCGGCCGGCGATGACGCGCAGGATCGCGCCCCGGCGCTCGAACCGGGGCAGGGACGCGGCGGCGTGATGGTGGAAGGCGGGATCGGTTTCCTCGTGCGGCTTCGGCAGCGCCACCCAGGTCTGCATGCCGTGCAGCGGCTGCCCGCCTTCGCGCAGTTCCGACGGCGTGCGCTCGGAGTGGGCGATGCCGCGGCCGGCGGTCATCCAGTTCACGTCGCCGGGATTGATGTCCTGCAGCGAGCCGAGCGTGTCGCGGTGGCGGATCGTGCCCGACCACAGGAAGGTCACGGTGGCCAGGCCGATATGCGGATGCGGGCGCACGTCGACGCCGACGCCGGGTTCGAACACCGCCGGGCCCATGTGGTCGACGAACACGAACGGGCCGACGCTGCGCGCCTGGATCGTCGGCACGGCGCGGCGCACCACGAGGTTGCCGATGTCGTGCTCGCGCGGGGGAATGATCGTGGTCATGGCGGGCTCCCGATGGCTGGCTGCGTGCAGGATTGCACGTCTGCCGCGTCCGGAGTGTCGATGGCGGGAAACGGACCGTTCCGCGCCGTGCTTCGTCTTGCTTTGCTCCCTCCTGCGCGCGCAGCGCGGGGGAGGGGCGGGGAGGCGCCGTCAGTCGCCTGCCGCAACGTCCACGTCGCCGCGCCGGGAGGCGATGCGGTCGGCGAGGCGGGTCGGTTCGGGCAGGCGGTAGGTCGTGGTGTAGCGCATCACCAGCTCCGGCGCGCCGGCCATCGACACGCGATGGCCGGGCGAGACCACCAGCGGATTGCAGCGGACCTTGCTGCGCAGCAGCCAGCCGATCTGCTGGCCCCGGTGCCGCAGCGGCGTGAATGCGCCGCGCATGTCGTGCAGCGCGGTGGAGGCGGTGCCGACGAGGATCTTCTTCGCCACGCCGATGCAGGGCAGGTCGGCGGCCACGCCGAAATGCGCGGCGATGCCCAGCCTTCGCGGATGGGCGATGCCGTGGCCGTCGACGAAGGCGAGGTTGGGCGCGCGCGGCAGTCGCTGCAGCGCCTGGAGCAGGGCGGGAAGCTCGCGGAAGCTGAGCAGGCCGGGAACATAGGGCATGGTCGTGGCCATGCGCACCACTTCGCAGGCGACCGGCTGCAGCGTGCGCGCGTCCAGCAGCACCGCCGCCGCCCGGGTCACCGTGCCCTCGTCCTCGAAGCCGACGTCGAAGCCGCCGATCCAGCACGGTGGCTTCGGGAAGCCGTCGCGCAGCGACACCTTCTCCGCCAGCTCGGTCTGCACCCGGCGCGCGTCGGCGGTGCTGCCGTCCCAGTCGCCGAAGGGCGCGTTCATGGCGCGCGTATGGTTGCGCCGAAGCGCGTCACCTGCAGCCGCGCGCTGCCGTCGGCGGCGACGTGGACGGTGCTGAGGCGGTCGTATTCGGTTTCGGGCATCGGCGCGGTTTCGCATTGGCACAGGGCGGCGACGATGTCCGGCACGGTATTGCTGTGGCCGGCGACGAGCACGGTGCCGTGCGGGTGGGCCGCCTTGAGCCGTGCCGCGAACGCGCCGGCGGGCAGCTTCGCGTCGTAGGTCTCGGCGTCGATGTGGTGCGCGCCGGCGGTCGGTTCCACGGTTTGCCGGGTGCGCCGGTAGTCGGTGGTGTAGATGGCGGTGATGTCGTCGCCGGCGAGGCGCTGCGCGAGCTGCCGCGCGCGTTCGATGCCGGCCGCGCTGAGGTTGGGGTCGCGCTCGGTGTCGCTGGTCTTTTCGCCGTGGCGCACGAGGATGAAGGTGGCGCCGTCCGCGTCGTCGGGCGATGGCGTCCCCGCGCAGGCGGGAAGCAGGAGGGCGGCGAGCAGCGGGAGCATCAGGCGCCTGGTCATGCCGGCATTGTGCGCGATCGGCGGGCCGCGGGGGGCAGACGGTCGCCTGCGGCTACTTCTTCGCGTGCCATCGGTCGTCGTCGCCCTTCTCGTATTTCTCCTTCACCGCGGCCCAGGCGACGCGGTGCGCGGTTTCCTCGCGGCTGGCGTCGCCGCGGCGATCGTCGGGGTCCTTGTACTGGTCCCAGGCGCTGTTGAAGGCTTCCTTGTAGATCTCCTGCGCGTGTTTCGGCACGTTGTCGCGGACGGAATCGGGCAGGTCGCCGAGGTTGGCATAGGGCATCGTCGTGCTCCGTGCGGGCCTTCGACGCTACGCCTGCGCGGGTGACCGTGCGGTGAGGTGGACGTAAACGTCGCGGCAAGAGTCCTCGGGAAAGCAACGGCCGTCATTCCCGCGAAAGCGGGAATCCATGGACTTTGGCTTCAACAGGCTTGACGTCCGTGGATTCCCGCTTTCGCGGGAATGACGAGACACACGTTCAAGGCTTCCGTTCCGCGCCCGGCGCCAGCGCGATCAGCAATCCGCGCGCGGCCTTGAGCCGCGTGTCGACATCGGGCAGGTCCAGCGTGATGCGCAGCTTGTCGGGGCCGTCCATGCGGTAGTGCTTCGGCTGGCCCTGGATCAGGCGGATCACGGCCATCGGGTCGACGTCGGGCTTCTCCACGAACTGCAGGCGTCCGCCGGCCTCGCCGAGGTCGAGCTTGCGGATGCCGAGCACGGTCGCCTGCAGTTTCAGTTCGGCGATGGCGAACAGGTGCTTCGCCGGGTCGGGCAGCAGGCCGAAGCGGTCGATCATCTCCACCTGCAACTCGCGCAGTTCTTCCGCGTCGCGCGCGGAGCTGATGCGCTTGTACAGCGTCAGGCGCGTGTGCACGTCGGGCAGGTAGTCGTCGGGGATCAGCGCCGGGACGTGCAGCTCCACCTCGGCGCCGCGGTGCATCGGCTCGTCGATGTCCGGCAGCTTGCCCTGCTTGATCGAGCGCACCGCGCGCTCCAGCAGCTCGGTGTACAGGCTGAAGCCGACCTCGGCCATCTGCCCGCTCTGGTCCTCGCCGAGCAACTCGCCGGCGCCGCGGATCTCCAGGTCGTGCGTGGCCAGGGTGAAGCCGGCGCCGAGTTCGTCCATCGAGGTGATCGCCTCCAGCCGCTTCTGCGCGTCGCCGGTGATCGAGCGCTTGTCGGGGATCACGAGATAGGCGTAGGCGCGGTGGTGCGAGCGGCCGACGCGGCCGCGCAACTGGTGCAGCTGGGCCAGGCCGAACCTGTCGGCGCGGTGGATGATGATGGTGTTGGCGTTGGGGATGTCGATGCCCGACTCGATGATGGTCGTGCACAGCAGCACGTTGAAGCGCTGCTTGTGGAAGTCGAGCATCACCTTCTCCAGCTCGCGCTCGGGCATCTGGCCGTGGGCGATGCCGATGCGCGCGTCCGGCACCAGTTCCTCGAGCTGGCGCTGCATGCGGCCGATGCTCTCGACGTCGTTGTGCAGGAAGTACACCTGGCCGCCGCGCGAGAGCTCGCGCTGGAAGGCCTCGCGCAGCTGCGCGTCGTCCCAGGCGGCGATGAAGGTCTGCACCGCCAGCCGGTGCGCGGGCGGGGTGGCGATGATCGACAGGTCGCGCAGGCCGGCCATGGCCATGTTGAGCGTGCGCGGGATCGGCGTGGCGGTGAGCGTGAGCAGGTGCACGTTGGCGCGCAGGGCCTTGAGCGCCTCCTTCTGACGCACACCGAAGCGCTGCTCCTCGTCGACGATCACCAGGCCGAGGTCCTTGAACTTCACGTCCGGCTGCAGCAGGCGGTGGGTGCCGACGATGACGTCGAGCGTGCCGTCGGCGATCTTCCCGATCTCGGCCTTGATCTCCTTGGCGCTCTTGAAGCGCGACAGCACCTCCACGCGCAGCGGCCAGTCGGCGAAGCGGTCGGCCATCGTGCGGTAGTGCTGCTCGGCCAGCAGCGTGGTCGGCACCAGCACCGCGACCTGCCGGCCGGCAGCGGCGGCGACGAAGGCGGCGCGCACGGCGACCTCGGTCTTGCCGAAACCGACGTCGCCGCAGACCACGCGGTCCATCGGCTGGCTGCTGCCCAGGTCGCGGATCACCGCCTCGATCGCGGCGTGCTGGTCGGGGGTTTCCTCGAACGGGAACGCCGCCGCGAACGGTTCGTACATCGCGCGGTCCACCGGCAGCGCCAGGCCGGCGCGGGCCATGCGCCTGGCCTGGATCTCCAGCAGTTCGGCGGCGACGTCGCGGACCTTCTCCGCCGCCTTGCGCCTGGCCTTGGTCCACTGCTCGCCGCCGAGCGAGTGCAGCGGCGCGGTTTCGGGCGAGGCACCGGAGTAGCGGTTGACCAGGTGCAGCTGCGCGACCGGCACGTACAGGCGGTCGCCCTTGGCGTATTCGATGTCGAGGTATTCGCCGGGCTGGCCGCCGGCGTCGAGCGTGACCAGTCCGCGATAGCGGCCGACGCCGTGGTCCTCGTGCACGATCGGCGCGCCTTCTGTCAGTTCGCCGAGGTCGCGGATGATGGCCTCGGGTTCGCGCCCTGCGCGCTTGCGCCGGCGCGGCTGCGAGGCGCGCTCGGGGAACAGCTGGCGTTCGGTGAGGATCGCGATGCGCGGCTCGTCGAGCGCGAAGCCGTCGTCGAGCGGGGCGACGGCGACATAGAAGTCGTCATTCCCGCGAAGGCGGGAATCCAGTGTCGTTGCGCCTGTGAAGGAAGACACTGGGTCCCCGCCTTCGCGGGGATGACGATCGGAAAGAAATGCGGTGAAGTCTGGAAGGACTACCGGCGTCAGCCCCGCCGCACCCAGCATCTCCAGCAGCGCCTCGCGCCGTCCCGCCGAGTCCGCGGCGATCAGCGTGCGGCCGCCGTAGCTGGACAGGAACGACTTCAGCGCCGCGCCGGGCTCGCTGTCGCGCGCCGACAGCGGCAGCGCCGGCGCCGGCTGGTCGCCGAGTGCCTGCGCGTCCTTGCGGCGCGGATGCGACTCGCTACAGAGCTCGATGCGGCTGCCCGCGTTCAGGCGCTCGCGCAGGGCCTCCGGCGACAGCCACAGCTCGGCCGGCGGCAGGATCGGGCGCTCGATGTCGTGGCGCAGCTGCTCGTAGCGGTCGGCGGCCTGCTTCCAGAAGTGGTCGGCGGCCTCCAGCGCGCCTTCGTCCACCAGCGGCAGCGTGTCCGGGGCAAGGTAGTCGAACAGCGTCGCGGTCGTTTCGAAGAACAGCGGCAGGTAGTATTCGATGCCCGCGGGCGCGATGCCGGCCTTGAGGTCCTGCATCAGCGCGCTGCGGCGCGTGTCGATGTCGAAACGCTCGCGCAGCTTGTCCAGTGTCTCGCCGAGCGCGTCCTCGTCGGTCGGCACTTCGCGGCCGGGCAGCATGCGCACGGCGTCGACCTTGTCGAGCGAGCGCTGTGTCTCCGGGTCGAAGGCGCGGATCGTCTCGATGCCGTCGTCGAACAGCTCGACGCGGAACGGCTGCGACGCGCCCATCGGGTAGACGTCGAGCAGCCCGCCGCGCACCGCGAAATCGCCAGGGTCGAAGACCTGCGGCACGTTGCGGTAGCCGGCGCCTTCGAGGCGGCGCTTCTCGGCGTCGAGGTCGAGCGTCTGCCCGACGCGCACGTCGAAGGCGCTGCCGACCGCGTAGCGCAGCGGCGGTAGTCGCTGCAGCAGGGTCTGCACCGGCACGATGACGATTGCGGCCCGCTTGAGCGAGGGCAGGTGCAGCAGGGTGGCCAGGCGCTGCGAGACGATGTCCGGATGCGGGCTGAAGCGGTCCCAGGGCAGGGTTTCCCAGTCCGGGAACACGACCACCGGCAGCGCGTCGTCGGCGCCGAGCAGGGTGTGCAGGTCGGCTTCGAGCTGGTGCGCGGCGTGGTTGTCGCGCGCGATCAGCAGCAGCGGGGCGCCGTGTGCGCTGGCGGCGCGCGCGGCATGCCACGCCAATGCGCTGCGGCTGGCGGGCGCGCGCCACCAGGCGCGTGGCAGGCCGGGCCGCGGCAGCGGCGGGGTGGAAAGGAGTTCTGCGGGCATCGATCCAGGATCCGGAAAAGCACGACGGCGCCGGCAACGGGGTTGCCAGCGTGCGAAGGCGGTGATTTTACCTTGGAGAAACAGGTCGTCATCCCCGCGCAGGCGGGAAGTGCTTTGCAACAGCGCGAAGCGCTGGTCATCCAGTGTCTTCAGGTGATTGGAGGCAACGACGCCGGGTCCCCGCCTTCGCGGGGATGACGGCTGTGTCAAGGATGGTGCATACGCCGGTGCGCTGCGGCATCAGGCCTCGTCGTTGCGCAGCCACTGCAGGCGATGTGATCCGCCCGCCGGGGCCAGCCCTGCCTGCAGCACCGGCAGCAGCGTGGCGAGTGTCTGCTCGAAGCGCCACGGCGGGTTGCACAGCAGCAGGCCGCTGCCGTTCATGCGCAGGGCAGATTCCTCGCGGCGCACCATCAGTTCCGCGCACAGCACGCCCTTCGCCGGCAGGTGCGCGGCGCGACGCAGGAAGGGCAGCAGGGTCGCGCGCTGCTTGATCGGGTACCACAGCGCGAACATGCCCTGCGGCCAGCGTTCCAGGCCAGCGCGCAGGGCGGCCAGGATCGGGTCGAATTCCGCGCGCTGCGCCTCGTAGGGCGGGTCGATCAGGACCAGGCCGCGATTGATCCGGGTGGCGCCGGACTTCGGCGGCAGCAGGGCATTGATCGCGGCATAACCGTCGCGCTGGTGCACGGCGACGCGCGGATCGCCGGCAAGGCTGCGCTTGAGCGTCGCGGCCTCGTCCGGCTGCAGTTCGCAGCAGGCGATGCGGTCCTGCTCGCGCAGGGCGTGCGCCAGCAGCCACGGTGAACCGGGATAGGCCGTATCGCCATGCCGCGTGCGGCAGGTGGCGATGGCGTCGCGATAGCGGGCCAACACCGGGGTGTCGCCGGCGCGCCGCAGGAGCGCCAGCACGCCTTCCCCGGCTTCGCCGGTCCGGCTGGCGGCATCGTCGTCCAGCCGGTAGAGGCCGCGACCGGCATGGGTGTCGAGCGCGAAGCAGGCCGCCGGCTTCGCCGCCAGCGCATCGCACAGCGCCAGCAGCACGGTGTGCTTGAGGACGTCGGCATGGTTGCCGGCGTGGAAGGCGTGGCGGTAGTTCATGGGGGCCGGGAGTGGGGAATCGGGAATGGGAACAGCCTAAATGTTTGTCATCCCGAGCGCAGCGAGGAATCTGCTTCTCGTCCGGGCAACGGCAGATCCCTCGCTGCGCTCGGGATGACAAACCGTTACGCTTCTCCCGATTCCCGATTCCCGATTCCCGATTCCCGAATGTCCCGCATCCTCCTGGTCGAAGACGAAAGCGCGATCGCCGAGACCGTGCTGTACGCGCTGCGCGAGGAAGGGCACGCGGCGACGCACTGCCTGACCGCGGGCGATGCGCTGGCCGCGGCTGCGCGTGAGGTCTTCGATCTCGCGATCCTCGACGTCGGCCTGCCGGACCTGGGCGGCTTCGCGCTGTGCCGGCAGCTGCGCGCCGGTCGCGACCTGCCGGTGATCTTCCTCACCGCGCGCCAGGAGGAGGCTGACCGCATCCTCGGCTTCGAGCTGGGCGCCGACGACTACGTGCCCAAGCCGTTCTCGCCGCGAGAACTCGCCGCCCGCGTGCGCGCGGTGCTGCGACGCGCGCAGCCGGCGGCCGGCGACGAAGTACTCCGCGGCCCGGCCGCATCGGGTTTCGAGCACGACCCCGAGGGCATGCGCGTGCGCTACCATGGCCGCCTGCTGGAGCTGACCCGCTACGAGTACGGCCTGCTCGCGGCGCTGCTGGCGCGGCCGGGCGCGGTGATGAGCCGCGCGCAGCTGATGGACCGCGTCTGGGGCGACGCGCTCGAGACCGGCGACCGCACCATCGACACCCACGTCAAGACGCTGCGCGCCAAGCTGCACGCGGTCGCGCCCGAGGCCGATCCGATCCGCACCCACCGCGGCCTCGGCTATTCGCTCGACGCCGGCTGATGCGCGCATGAAGATCGGCCTGCGCATCCTGCTCGGCTACTTCGTGATCGTCGCGATCGCCGGCATCCTGCTGATGCGCGTCTTCGTGCAGGAAGTGAAGCCGGGCGTGCGCCAGGCGATGGAGGACACGCTGGCCGACACCGCCAACGTGCTGGCCGAACTGGCGACGGACGACATGCTGGCCGGGCGCATCGGTGACGGCCGCTTTGCCGCGCGCATCGCCGACCTGCGCCGGCGCGAGCTCGGCGCGCGGATCTGGAATTTCGACAAGGATGCGGTGAGCTACCGGATCACGGTCACCGACACGAAGGGCATCGTGACCTACGACTCGGCCGGGCTCGACCTGGGCCGCGACAACTCGCGCTGGAACGACGTCTACCGCACGCTGCGCGGCGAGTACGGCGCACGCTCCACGCGCAGCGATCCGGACGACGACTCCTCCTCAGTGATGTACGTGGCCGCGCCGGTCCTCGACGACGCCGGCGACATCATCGGCGTGCTCACCGTCTCCAAGCCCAATCGCACGATCGAGCCCTTCATCCTGCGCAGCGAGCGCATCGTGCGGCGCTGGGGCCTGGTGCTGCTCGGTGCGGCGCTGGGCATCGGCCTGCTCGCGGCGTGGTGGCTGTCGCGGCAGCTGGGCGGGCTGCAGCGCTACGCGCGCGCGGTGACCGAGGGCGAGCGCGCGAGCCTGCCGCGCTCGGCCGGCGAATTCCGCGACCTCGGCCTGGCGCTGGAGACGATGCGCGACCGGCTCGAGGGCAAGCAGTACGTCGAGCGCTACGTCCACGACCTGACGCACGAGCTGAAGTCGCCGCTGACCGCGATCCGCGGTGCGGCGGAGCTACTGGAAGGCCCGCTGCCCGAGGCCGATCGGCGGCGCTTCGCCGGCACCATCCGCGCGCAGGGCGAGCGGCTGACGCAGACCATCGACAAGTTGCTGGCGCTGGCGGCGGTCGAACACCGGCAGCGGATCGAGCAGCCGGAAGCCATCGACGCGGCGGACGTGGCGGCGGAGGCGGTCGCCGACGCCGCGGTCCGGGCCAGCGATGCGGGCGTGCGCATCGAGACGCGCATCGACGCGTCGCTGCCGCCGCTGCGCGGCGACCGCTTCCTGCTGCGGCAGATGCTCGGCAACCTGCTCGACAATGCCATTGATTTCTCGTCGGAAGGCGGCGTGGTCTCGCTCGTGGCCGGCGCCGAGGGGGATGGCCTGCGCTTCGAGGTGTCCGACGAGGGTCCCGGCGTGCCGGACTACGCGATCGAGCGCGTCTTCGAGCGCTTCTACTCGCTGCCGCGCCCGCGCACGCAGGCGCGCAGCAGCGGGCTCGGGCTTGGCTTCGTGCGCGAGGTCGCCGCGCTGCACGGCGGCGAGGCGATGCTGCGCAACCGGCCGGAGGGCGGCGCCGTCGCCGGCGTGCGATTGCCCGCGGGCTGACCGCCGCCCGCAATCGTCCTTGACGTCATCCCGGCGAAAGCCGGGATGACGTCAAGGGGGATGAGAATCTGGAGGGGGCAGTTCGTCGTCGGAACAGTACCTTTCGCTTCACCCACGCTTCACCGTTCCCCCATCGTCCCCACGCATGCGCCACCCATCCTGCCGGCCGACGTTCCGGACGAGGAGGCGGTGCAATGCGACTGTGGCTGAAGATCCTGATGGTGCTGGGCATGACCCTGGCGATCCTGGTGCCCTTGATGCTGATCCGCGGGGTGATCCACGACCGCGAGGCCTACCGGCGCGACGCGGTGCGCGAGATCGCGCGCAGCGAAGCCGCCGCGCAGGGCCTCGTCGGCCCGGTGCTGGTGGTGCCGTGGACCGAGACGGTCGAGGTCGAGGAAAAGAACAGTGCCGGCGAGGTGGTGCGCAAGGTCAAGCGCGACGGCGAAAGCGGCGAGTGGCTGTTCTTCCCCGAAACGATGGCGCTCGAGGGCACGATGAAACCCTACACGCGCCGGCGCGGCCTGCACGAAGTGCGGATGTACACGTTGTCGGGACAGCTGGCGGCGGACTTCGCGGCGCAGATCCCGCGCGACGCCGATCCGGAGCTGCCGCGCAAGATCGGTCGTCCCTGGCTCAGCTACGGCATCGCCGACGTGCGCGGCCTGCGCGGTTCGCCGCGGCTGCAGCTCGACGGCGTGGACGCCGCGCTGCTGCAAGGCCATGGCCACCGCGACCAGCCCGGCGTGCACGTGCGGCTGGCGCCGCTGGTGGCTGGCGGCACCGTGTCGCTGCAGACGCGGCTGGAGTTCGAGCTTGCCGGCGCCGAGGCGCTCGCGGTCGCACCGCTGGCGACGCACAACCGGATCGCGATCGCCTCGCCGTGGCCGCATCCGCTGTTCAACGGTGCCTTCCTGCCGGGCCAGCGCAGCATCGACGCCGGCGGCTTCAAGGCGATCTGGGAAGTATCCTCGCTCGCGACCAATGCCCAGCACCAGTACCGGAGCGGCGGCGGCCTGTCGTCGGCGTCGGTGGCGGCGATCCGCGACGGCATGGGTGGCGAGGGCGTCGACGCAATCGGGGTGTCGCTGGTCGAACCGGTCGACGCCTATTCGCAGGCCGACCGCGCCAGCAAGTACGGCATCCTGTTCGTGCTGCTGACCTTCGTCGGCTTCTTCATGTTCGAACTGATCAAGCAGTTGCGCATCCACCCGATCCAGTACGGGCTGGTGGGCCTGGCGCTGGCGATCTTCTTCCTGCTGCTGGTGAGCCTGTCGGAGCACGTCGCGTTCGGCTGGGCCTATCTCGTCGCCAGCGTCGCCTGCATCGGATTGCTCGGCTTCTATCTCTCGCACGTGCTGCGCAGCCGTGCCCGCGGCATCGGCTTCGCGACGATGCTGGCGACGCTGTACGCGGCGCTGTACGGCCTGCTGGTGTCGGAGGACAACGCACTGGTGCTCGGCGCCGGCCTGCTGTTCCTGATCCTGGCGACGATCATGGTGGTCACGCGCAAGGTCGACTGGTACCAGCTGTCGGCGCGCACGGGTGAGGTGCGCGGTTGAGCTTCGGCGGGTGGCCCCCACCCCAACCCTCCCCCGCAGGCGGGGGAGGGGGCAGGACGCCGCGGCTTTCAGCTCCCTCCCCCGCTTGCGGGGGAGGGCCGGGGTGGGGGCAAGCGCAGGAAAACCGGACCATCGAGACGCTCTAGAATCGCGCGATGGGAAACGACGCCGCCATCGCCATCCGCAGCCTAACCGGCGACGGCGCGCGGCGGCATCTCGACGATGTCGCCGCGCTGCGCATCGCCGTCTTCCGCGACTGGCCCTACCTGTATGCCGGCGACATGGACTACGAGCGCGAGTACCTGTCCGCGTACGCCGCCTCGCCGCGCAGCCTGTTCGTGCTGGCCTTCGACGGCGACCGCGTGGTCGGCGCATCCACCGGCATCCCGCTGGCGGACGATGCGCCCACCTTCCAGGCGCCGTTCCGCGCGCGGGGGATCGAGATCGGCAAGGTGTTCTACTTCGGCGAGTCGGTACTGCTGCCGGCCTGGCGCGGTCGCGGCATCGGCCACGCCTTCTTCGACGCCCGCGAGGCGCATGCGCGCGCACTGGGCGGGTTCGCATGGACCGCGTTCGCGGCGGTCGACCGCGACGAGGCCGATCCGCGCCGGCCCGGCGGCCATCGCGGCAACGAGGCGTTCTGGTCGAAGCGCGGCTACGCGCGCCAGCCCGGGCTGGCGATGGCGCTGGACTGGAACGAGGCAGGCATCGGCGAGACCCGGCACGCGCTGACGTTCTGGACCCGTCCGCTGGGCGATGCCGCATGAAGATCGCGGCGGCGAAGTATGCTATCGCGCGGCCGGCCTCCTTCGCCGCGTTCGCCGACCGCCAGCGGCGCCTGCTCGAAGGCGTCGCCGCGCAGGGCGCGAGCATCGCCGTGCTGCCCGAGTACCTGTCGCTGGAGCTGGGCGCGGGCTTCGACGACGCCATTGCCGGCGACCTGCACGCGTCCCTGGCCGCGATCCAGCGCCATCGCGACGACTGGGTCGCTCTGTTTTCCGGCCTCGCGCGCGACACCGGCATGACGATCGCCGCCGGCACCTTCCTGCTCGACGCCGGCGACGGCCGCTACCGCAACCGCGCCGACCTGCTGCTGCCCGACGGCGGCCACGCCTGGCAGGACAAGCTGCAGCTGACCGGCTTCGAGAAGCAGGCCGGCGTCATCGACGGCGGCGACGCGCTGAAGGTATTCGACGCCGACGGCATGCGCTTCGGCATCGCGGTCTGCTACGACATCGAGTTCCCGCTGCCGGTGCGCGCGCAGCATGAGGCCGGCGCGCGGCTGCTGCTGGTGCCCAGTTGCACCGACACCGCCGCGGGCGCGACGCGGGTGCGCACGGGTTGCCTCGCGCGTGCGCTGGAGAACCGCTGTTTCGTGGTGCAGTCGGTGACCGCCGGTGAGGCGGCGTGGAGTCCGGCGCTCGATGTCAACACCGGCGAGGCGGCGGTGTTCGCGCCAATGGACGCGGGGTTTCCCGCCGATGGCGTCGTGGCGCGTACGCAGGGCGAGGAGGCCTGGGCGATCGCGGAGATCGACCTGGCCGCACTGGAGGACTCGCGCGCGTCGGCGCAGGTGGCGAACGACCGCGACTGGCGCGGACAGCTGCGGCCTTCGCTCACCACCGCAAAGGTCGAACGTGCGGGAAGGCCTTCAGGGAACTTCTGAGAGCAAGATTTCTCCCCCCGGATCAAGTCCGGGGTCGAAATGACAGAGCGGCTGAAGGCCTCCTACAGGGTGACTGCGCTTGCGACCGTGATCGACAGTGCCGCCAGCGCGCCGCCGATCGCGGTCGCGGCCAGCACGTCGCTGGGATAGTGCAGGCCCAGCACCACCCGCGACGCCGCCACGCTCGCCGTGAACGGCAGCAGCAGCCAGGCCAGTCCCGGATAGTGCGCGAGCGCGACCACGGTGAACGCCACCGCGTGCAGGGTGTGACCGGAGGGGAAGCTGAACTCGTCCAGCGGCGCCACCCAGGCGCGGATGCGGCCGTCGGCCGCGAACGGGCGCGGGCGCTTCGTCCAGCGCTTGAGCGCCTTGTACAGCGTCAGCGCGGCGACGCCGGTGATCGCCAGGTGCGCGCTCGCGGCGAGGCCGTTCCAGCCGTCGAACACGATCAGCAGCGACATCAGCGCGTACCAGAACACGCCGTCGCCGAGCCTGCTCACCGACGCGAAGTAGCGGCGGATGCCGAGCCGCGCGCCCGCGCGGTTGGCGCGCAGGCACCAGCCGGAATCGTTCTGGGACCACCAGCTGGCGCTGGCCCTAGGCTGCGGCGCGGTCGACATGGCGCATGCCCTCCGTGCCCAGTCCGGCCAGCAGCCGGTCGAAATCCTCGGCGACGCGCTGTGGCGACAGCCCCAGCACCGATTCGCGCGCGGCCCGGCCCATCGCGCGCATCGCCTCGTCGTCGCCGCCGATGCGGACCACGGCGGCGAGGAAGGCGGCCTCGTCGTCGGGCGTGACGGCGGCGCCATGGAGGCCGTCGCGCAGGTGTTCGCGCGCCGCGCCGTAGTCGTAGGCGACGACCGGGACGCCGCTGGCCATCGCCTCGAGGGTGACGTTGCCGAAGGTCTCGGTGCGGCTCGGGAACACGAACAGGTCGGCGCAGGCGAACAGCCGCGCCAGCGCCTCGCCGCGCTGCACGCCGGTGAAGACGAAGTCCGGGTTCTGGCGCTGCAGGGTCTCGCGCATCGGGCCGTCGCCGACCCACACGTAGCGTGCATCCGGCCGCCGCGCCTGCAGCATGCGGAACGCGCGCACCGCGAGCGCGAGGTTCTTCTCCGCGGCGATCCGGCCGACGTAGACGAGCATCGGCGATCCTTCGCTGACGCCGAGCTCCGCGCGCAGTGCGGCATCGCGCCGCGCCGGGTCGAACAGCTGCGTGTCCACCGCGCGCGGCAGTCGCCGCACGCGCCTGAAGCCGGCGCCGTCGAGGAAGGCTTCGAGCTCCCGCGTCGGCACCAGGGTCGCGCCCGCGCGATTGTGGAAGTGGCGCATCCAGCGCAGCGCGACCAGTTCCAGCCAGGGCATGCGGTAGTCGCGCATGTATTCGTCGAAGCGGGTATGGAAGCCGGTGGCGACCGGGATCCCGAGGCGCCGGGCGACGCGCAGCGCCGACCAGCCGAGCGGGCCCTCGGTCGCGATGTAGACCGCGTCCGGCCGCGATGCCGTCCACGCCTTCGCCAAGGTGCCCGTGGCGGGCAGTCCCGCGCGCAGGCCGGGATAGCGGGGCAGGGCGATGCCGCGGACCAGGGTTTCGCCGGGGTCGGGCGCGCTCGCCGCGTCCTGCCGCGGACGGACCACGGACACCTCGTGCCCGCGTGTGCGCAGGCCCTGCTCGAGCGATTGCACGGTCAAGGCAACGCCGTTGACCTCGGGCGGATAGGTTTCGGTGACGATGGCGTAGTGCATGTGCATCTCCGCGTTTGACCCATGCTGCGGCACGGGGATGAAACGCGGATTGCAGGCGGATGACTGCGTGATGACGGGGCGTCAGGCTCCGTAGTCGTCATCCCCGCGAAAGCGGGGATCCATTTTGACTTTGCGCAAAGACACTGGGTCCCCGCCTTCGCGGGGATGACGGCGCAGAGGGGGCGCCTACTCGACGGCGATGCCGAGCTGCACGCCCAGCGGCGCGATGTCCGCCGGTTCGCCCTCCAGATCCGCGCGCAGCAGCGGCCGGTTCTCGAGCCAGCGCCGCGACAGCCGCAGGGTCATCCGGCTGTCCTGGACGGCGAGGTCGAGCCGCGGGATCTCGTCGGTCTCGCGCGAGCGGTGCAGCAGCGCGGAGATCCGCAGCAGGACGGCGGTGTGGCGCGCGGCGGCGAGCAGGCGGTCGGGCAGGGCGTCGAACGCGGACCTGGGGATCTTGCGCCGGTGGGTGCGCACCAGCGCGGCGAGGAACTGCTGCTCCTGGCGCGAGAAGCCGGCGATGTCGGACTGCTCGATCACGTAGGCGCCGTGCACGTGGTACTGGCTGTGCGCGATTGCCAGGCCCAGCTCGTGCAGGCGCGCGGCCCAGGCCAGCATCAGCAGGTCGTCGGGATCGAGCTTCCACGCCGCTGCGGCCTGCTCGAACAGGCGCATCGCGGTGGCTTCCACGCGCGCGGCCTGGGCCACGTCGATGCCGTAGCGCTGGGTCAGCGCGGCGATCGAGGTTTCGCGCGGATCGTGCTCGCTGCCGCGGCCGAGCATGTCGTGCAGCACGCCCTCGCGCATCGCCGCCTTGCTGACCGCCATGCGCGACAGCCCGAGCACGCCGAACGCGGCCTCCAGCACCAGCACGCCGCCGGCGATGATCGGCCGGCGCTCGTCGGACAGGCCGGGCAGGTCGATCTCGGCGATGCTGCCGGCCTGCAGCAGCCGGTCGCGCACCTGCGGCAGGGCTTCGGCGGTCACCGCGCCCTTGGTCAGCTTCATCGCCGCGCAGACCTCGCCGATCGCCTTGTTGGTGCCGGACGCGCCGATCGCCTCGTTCCAGCCCAACGCGCGGTAGGCGTTGGCGAACTGCTGGAACTCGGCCCCGACTTCGAGCACCGCCTCGCGCCATTTCTTCTTCGACAGCTTGCCGTTGCCGAAGAAGCGGCGCGTGGTGGCGATGCAGCCGACCTGCAGGCTCTCGCGTTCGAGCGGCTGGAAGCCGCGGCCGATGATGCATTCGGTCGAGCCGCCGCCGATGTCGATGACCAGGCGCAGGTTGCCGGGCTTGGGCGGCTGCGCATGGGCGACGCCGAGATAGATCAGGCGCGCCTCCTCGCGGCCGGCGATCACCTCGATGCCGTGGCCGAGCGCGGTTTCGGCCGGCACCAGGAACGACTGCGGCGCGGCCAGCAGGCGCACGGTGTTGGTCGCGAGCGCGCGCACGCGCTGCGGCGGGATGTCGCGGATGCGCTGGCCGAAGCGCGCCAGGCAGTGCAGCGCGCGCTGGCGCACCTCCAGCGACAGGCCGCCCTTGCCGTCGAGGCCCTCGGCCAGGCGCACCGTCTCGCGCAGGCGGTCGACGATGCGCAACTGCCCCAGCGTGTAGCTGGCGACCACCATGTGGAAGCTGTTGGAGCCCAGGTCGATCGCGGCGAGCATGTCGCCGTCGCGCAGCGGCGAAGTCAACGATCCGGCCCGGGCAAGCGCATCCATCATCCGCAGAGTTTGGCCATGAGGGAGGTTTGCGCCGAGTGCGGCATGGCGTCGTCGTCGGGCGCAAGCTTGCGGTAAACGCCGTCCTCGCGCAATTCCCAGGCGTTGAGGTTGTCGGCGAGGTAGTTGTCGAGCGCCTCTTCCTTCACGCGTGCGGCAAGCTCGGGATCGAGCACCGGGAAGCAGGTTTCCACGCGCCGCAGCAGGTTGCGCTCGAGCCAGTCGGCGCTGGCGCAGAACAGTTCCGGCGCGCCGTCGTTGCCGAACCAGTAGACGCGGTGGTGTTCGAGGAAGCGGCCGACGATCGAGCGCACGCGGATGTTGTCCGACACGCCGGGCACGCCCGGGCGCAGCGAGCAGGCGCCGCGCACGATCAGGTCAATCTGCACGCCCGCCTGCGAGGCCGCATACAGCGCGCGCATCACCTGCGGCTCGTTGAGCGCGTTCATCTTGGCGATGATCCGCGCCGGCCGGCCCGCCAGCGCATGGCGGGTTTCGCGTTCGATGCGCTCGAGGATGCCGGCGTGCAGGGTGAACGGCGACTGCAGCAGGCGCTTGAGCGAGATCGCCGGCGCCAGCCCCGACAGCTGCTGGAAGATCAGGTGCACGTCGTTGCCGATTTCCGGGTCGGCGCTGAGCAGGCCGAGGTCGGTGTACGCGCGCGCGGTGCCGGAATGGTAGTTGCCGGTGCCAAGGTGCACGTAGCGGCGCAGCTTGCGGCCCTCGCGGCGCACCACCAGCAGCATCTTGGCGTGGGTCTTGTAGCCGACCACGCCGTAGACGACCTGCACGCCGGCCTCCTGCAGCCGGTCGGCGAAGCCGAGGTTGGCCTCCTCGTCGAAGCGCGCGCGCAGTTCCACCACCACGGTCACGTCCTTGCCGTTGCGCGCGGCCTGCACCAGGTGCTCGACGATCGGCGAATCCTTGCCGGTGCGGTACAGGGTCTGCTTGATCGCGAGCACGTTCGGGTCCTCGGCCGCCTGCTTGATCAGCTCCAGCACCGGCGAGAACGCGTCGAAGGGATGGTGCAGCAGCACGTCGCCCTCGGCGACCAGGTCGAAGATGGCGTCGCTGTTCTTCAAGGCCCGCGGCTGGAACGGCGTGAACTTCAGGTCCGGACGCTGCACCAGGTCGTAGACCTGGATCACACGATTGAGGTTGACCGGGCCGTCGATGCGGTAGACAGCGTTCTCGGGCAGCTCGAAGTTCTGCAGCAGGCTGCGCACGATCGGCTTGGGGCAGTTGGCGGCGATCTCCAGCCGCATCGCGCGCAGGTAGCCGCGGCCCTGCAGTTCGTCGCGCAGCGCCAGCGCGAGGTTCTCGACCTCGTCCTCGTCGACGATCAGTTCGGAATTGCGCGTCACCCGGAACTGGTAGGCGCCCTTGACCTCCATCCCCGGGAACAGTTCGTGGACAAACTCCGACAGCACCGACGACAGGAACACGAAGTCGTATTCGCCGCCGGAGATGCTCTCGGGCAGCTGGATGATGCGCGGCAGCGAGCGCGGCGCGCGCACGATCGCGAGGTTGCCGACGCGGCCGAACGCGTCCTTGCCCTTGAGCACGACGACGATGTTCAGCGACTTGTTGAGGATCTTGGGGAACGGATGCGCCGGGTCCAGGCCCAGCGGCGACAGCACCGGCATGATCTCGTCGCGGAAATAGGCGCGCAGCCAGCGCGTCTGCCGCGCGGTCCACTGTGCGCGGCCGAGCACGCGCACGCCGCTTTCGGCCAGCGTCGGGCGCAGCACGTCGTTCCAGCACCGGTACTGGGCGTCCACCAGCTCCGCGGCGCGGTCGTGGATGCGCTTGAGCACCGTTGCCGGCGCCAGCCCGTCGGGTGAGGGCACCGCGCCGAAGTCCTGCGCGTGGCGCACGGTGGCGGCGCGGATCTCGAAGAACTCGTCGAGGTTGGTGCAGGAGATGCACAGGTAGCGCAGCCGCTCCAGCAGCGGCACCGATTCGTCCAGCGCCTGCGCCAGCACGCGGAAGTTGAAGTCGAGCTGCGACAGTTCGCGGTTGAAGTACAGCGAGGGATCGCGCAGCGGGTCGGCGTCGCCGGCATCGATCGGCGGCGGGGCCGGTTCGGGTGCGCGCGCGGGCTTGCGGCTGCGCGGCCTGGCCGGACGCGGCGGGCGGTCGCTGGACTTCTTCACGAGGCGGCTCCGTGGCTGGCGGCGTCGGGCGCCTGCACCCGCTCGGCGCCGAAATGGCAGGAAAAGAGGCTGCCGCGCCCGACTTCGCTGGCGATCTCCAGCCGCGCATGGTGCAGGTTCAGCACGTGCTTGACGATCGCGAGGCCGAGGCCGGTGCCGCCGGATTCGCGCGAGCGGCTGGTGGAGACGCGGTAGAAGCGCTCGGTGAGCCTGGGCAGGTGCGCGGCCGGGATGCCGTAGCCGGAATCCTGCACCGACAGCACCGCGCCGCCGCCCTCGCGCGCGAAGCGGATCGCGATGGTGCCGTCGGCCGGCGTGTAGCGCACGGCGTTGCTGACGAGGTTGGAGAAGGCGCTGTGCAGCTCCTTGGTCGAACCGCGCAGGTCGACGCCGGCGCTGTCCTCCAGCGTGATGACGTGGCGCCCCTGGCTGAGCGCCTCGGCCTCGCGGCGCAGCGTCGAGAGCATCGATCCCATCGCCACCGTCTCGCTGTCGATGCCGTCCTGCGCCTCCAGCCGCGACAGCGTCAGCAGGTCCTCGACCAGCTGCGTCATGCGCTGCGACTGCAGCTGCATTTCCGACAGCATCGGCGCCCATTCGGGATGCTCGTCTGGATCGAGCATGTCGAGGTAGCCGTGGACCACGGTCAGCGGCGTGCGCAGTTCGTGCGAGACGTTGGCGACGAAGTCGCGGCGCACCTGTTCGAGCCGCATCATCTTGGTGACGTTGCGCGCCACCACCAGCCACAGGTCCTCGGAGTAGGGGATCAGGCGCAGGTCCAGGCGGATGTCGGACGAGACCGGGGAGGGTGCGTCCAGCAGTGGCTCGGCGTTGCGGCCGGCCGTGAGCCAGTGGGAGATCTGCAGGGTCTGCAGGCGTTCGCCCAGCGGCTGGCCGATGTCCTGCGGATAGCGCAGGCCGAGCAGGCTGGTCGCGGCCTCGTTGAACCACTGCACGCGCTGGCTGTTGCGTTCGACCACCGCCACCGCGTCGGGCAGCGCCGCCGCGGCCGCGCGGTAGGCGCGCAGCATCGCGACCAGCCGGCGCTTGCGCGCGCGCATGTTCTCCTGGTTCTCGCGCAGCTGGCGTTCGAGCTCGTTCCAGACGCCGTTGCCTTCCGCGACCGGCTGCCGCTGTCGCGAGCTCAGCCGCGCCAGCACGCGGCGCAGGCGCCAGTAGTGCCACGCGACCACGCCCAGCGCCGCCAGCGCCAGCGCCAGCCCGACCTGGCCCGACACCAGGCCCAGCAGCAGCGCGGCCGCGAGCACCAGCACGAGCTGGCCGAGGGTGCGGGTCCAGGCGGAGCGGGCGCGGGGGGGCATGGTCAGAAGCCGGGAATAGGGAGTGGAGAATAGGGAATGGGCAACAGCCCGGACATTTTTGTCATCCCGAGCGTAGCGAGGGATCTTGCATCCGGTCGCTGGAAAGAAGATCCCTCGCTACGCTCGGGATGACAGGATCCGCGCATCCAGCACTCCGTTAGCGATGCTTCCTGCCGTTTCCCATTCCCTATTCTCCACCCCCCATTCCCGGCCCTATTCACACCGCCGCCGAGAACCGGTAACCCGAGCCGCGCACGGTCTGCACCATGGCGTCGAGGCCGGCCGGTTCCAGGGTCTTGCGCAGGCGGCGGATGTGCACGTCGACGGTGCGCTCCTCGACGTAGACGCTGCCGCCCCAGACGTGGTCGAGCAGTTGGGTGCGGCTGTAGACGCGCTCGGGGTGGGTCATGAAGAAGTGCAGCAGGCGGTATTCGGTCGGGCCGATGCTGACCGGCTCGTCGCCGGCAAACACGCGGTGCGCGGCGCCGTCGATGCGCAGCCTGCCGACGCTGACGCTGCCGTCCTCGTCGTCCTCGCGCGAGCGGCGCATCACCGCGCGGATGCGCGCCAGCAGCTCGCGCGCCGAGAACGGCTTGACCACGTAGTCGTCGACGCCGGCCTCCAGCCCGCCGACGCGATCGTTCTCCTCGCCGCGCGCGGTGAGCATGATGATCGGCACCTCGCGGGTCAGCGTCTCCTTGCGCCAGCGCCGCGCCAGCTCCAGCCCGCTGGTGCCGGGGAGCATCCAGTCGAGCAGGATCAGGTCGGGCACGCGGTCGGCGATCGCCGACTGCGCCTCGCGGGCGTCGCCGGCGTGGGCCGGCTCGAAATCGCCCTTGCGCAGGGCGAAGGCCACCATCTCGCGGATCGCGGGTTCGTCGTCGACGATCAGGATGCGTTTCTGCACGGTCGGTCCTGCCTGTGCCGGCCGGGGCGGCCGGTGAGGGCATTAGACGACAGTTTTATGACGAAATTGTGACCCGCCCCGGGGCTGGTCTCGGTCCCGTTGCGGTACGACGATCGCGCAAGCGCGCTCCCGCGCGAGGCACCCCTCAGCGGCGGCGCAGGTCCGGGTCGCGCACGCCCTGCCGGCGCAGTTCCAGCACCACGGGGGTGATCTGCGCGATCCGGGCGTCGATCCGGGCGCGGGCGTAGTAGTCGAGGTCGTCACGCTTCTTCAGCGTGTTGAGCTGGACCAGCGCCTGCTCCTCGCGGCCGCCGAAGAAGGCGGCCTCGGCCCAGGCCTCGCCGGCGCGCACCGGGTCGCCGGCGATCTCGCTGGCGCGGGCGAAGGTGCGCTGGAACGCCGGGTCGCCGCTGTTGGCGCCCAGCAGCGGGCGCAGGACGGCCTGGGCGCGGCGTCCCGCCTCGGCCGTGTTGCGGGTGACCAGCACGTCGGCATAGCCCATCGCGACGGCGGGGTTGCGCGGCATCCGCTCCAGCAGCGCCTCGAAGCGGCGGTCGGCGGCCGCGGCGCGGCCGGCGTGGGCGTCGGCTTCGGCCAGGCCGAGGTCCAGCCAGAGATCGCCCGGGTAGCGGTCGAGCAGGCCGGTGAAGATCGTCGCCGCCTCGGCGCCGCGCCCGGAGCGCAGATGCGCGACCGCCAGCCCGTAGCGCTGCGCGTCGTCGAGCGCGCCGGCCCGGGCCATGCGGTCGTATTCGCGGATCGCGGCATCGGGCGTGTTGGCGCTGAGCACGCGCAGGCGCTCCCGGGCCCAGCCGAACTCGCGGCTGGGCGCGGCGTCGAGGCCGCCGGACAGGGTCAGGGACGAGGGCAGCAGCGGGTTGTCGATGACGCGCAGGCCTTCGGGGACGGTCACGCCGTCGATGCGCACGCGCTCCACGCGCACCGCGTCCGGGGTGGCGGTGGTCGTGGTCACCATGTCGCGCGACAGCCGCTCGGCGCGGTCCTTGGCCTCGCTGATGCGGGTGGTGGTGACCGGGTGGGTCTTGAGGTAGTCCGGCAGGCGCTCGCGCTCGCCGCCCTGGTTGGTGCGCGAGACCGACTGCATGCGTTCGAACATGCTGGCCATCGCCTCGGGCTCGTAGCCGCCGCGCGAGAGCGTGCGGATGCCGATGCGGTCGGCCTCGGATTCGTTGGAGCGGGTGTAGTTGATCTGGCGCTGCGCCATCAGCCCCTGGGCGCTGGCCAGCGCCGCCATCGAGGCGTCGTCGGCGGAGTTGCCGCCGGCCGACTGCGCGATCGCGATCGCGCCGAGCATCGCCAGCAGGATCGGGATGCTATCGCGCTGGGCGCGCTCGACGCCGCGCAGCACGTGCGCCTGGGTGACGTGGGCGATCTCGTGGCCGAGCACCGCGGCGACCTCGTCCTCCGTCTCCGCCGCCAGCACCAGGCCCGCGTTCATGCCGATGTAGCCGCCCAGGGTGGCGAAGGCGTTGATGCTGCGGTCCTTCATCATGAAGAAGGTGAAGCGCTGCTCGGGATCGTCGCTGACCGCGGCCAGGCGGGTGCCGGTGGCCTGCAGCCAGCTCTCGACCAGCGGGTCCTCGAGCACGTAGCCGTAGTGGCGCAGCTGGGCCAGCAGCATGCGGCCGTACTCGGCCTGCTGCGACGGCCCCAGCACGGTGCCGGCGGACGAACCGATGTCCGGCAGCCGGTTCTCCTGCGCCGGCGCGCAGACGCTGGCGACCAGCAGCACCAGCAGGGTCGTGAGCAGCAGCGAAGCGTGGCGGAACGGGCGCAGGCGCATGGGCGGATGGTTGGAAGCGTCGGGCAAGGATGGGGGCAGGGCCCGCCGGGCGAGTGAATCCGATGTTAATCGGCCGCTGCGTTCCGCACGTGGAGGTGGAAAAGCCCGGTGCGGGCGCCCACCATTCGACCCTGCATCGCATCACGGGTTCCCTGGAATGGGCGACAACAGCACGCAAGGCGCGGCGCAGCCGCCGATCACCCTCTACACCAGCGCGATCTGCGGCTACTGCGTGGCCGCGAAGAACTTCCTGCAAAGCCGCGGGCTGGCCTGGGACGAGGTGCGCATCGACCTCGATCCGGACGCGCGCGAGCGCATGGTCGCGCGCACCCGCCGCACCAGCGTGCCGCAGATCTTCATCGGCGAGGTCCACGTCGGCGGCTACGACGACCTGGTGGCGCTGCACCGCGCCGGCAAGCTGGAGCCGTTGCTGTCAGGGGGCGCGGCGTGAGCACTGGCGACGACGACAGCGACCGCATCCGCCAGTTCACCGAATTCCGCCAGCGCATGAACGAGCGCATCCTGGCCGAACCCAACCAGGTGGTGCGCCGTTTCTTCGCGCTCGACACCCAGACCTACCAGGCCGGCGCGCTCGACGTGAAGACCAAGGAACTGCTCGGCCTGGTCGCCTCGCTGGTCCTGCGCTGCGACGACTGCATCAGCTACCACGTCGCCCAGTGCCGCGAGGCCGGCGTCACCCGCGAGGAGTTCTTCGAGACCTTCTCGGTGGGTCTGGTGGTCGGCGGCAGCATCGTCATCCCGCACCTGCGGCGCGCGGTGGATTTCCTCGATCGGCTGGAGCAGGGCGGGGCGCAACCGCCCGCCGCGCACGGGCACTGACGGGGACGAACGGCCCTTCGCCAGCCCCGCCCGACTTTGGTCGAGTTGGGGCGAACCCGCCGTTTCGGGCATAATTTCATATTGAACCAATTGCGACGCCGCGCCTTCGCGCGGCGTCTTTTCGCACGGAACTCCCCCCACATGACACAGACAATCACGGTCATCCGCGGCGACGGCATCGGCCCGGAGATCATGGACGCCACCCTGCACGTGCTCGACGCGATGGACGTCGGCCTGCGCTACGAGGAGGCCGACGCCGGCCTCGTCGCCCTGGAAAAGCACGGCGAGCTGCTGCCGCAGGCGACGATGGACTCGATCCGCCGCAACCGCATCGCGCTCAAGAGCCCGCTCACCACGCCGGTCGGCGAGGGCTTCAGCTCGATCAACGTCGAGCTGCGCAAGCGCTTCGACCTGTACGCCAACGTGCGTCCGGCCAAGTCGTTCCCGAACACGAAATCGCGCTTCCCGACCGGCGTCGACCTGATCACCGTGCGCGAGAACACCGAGGGCGCCTACATCGGCGAGGGCCAGTCCATCACCGAGGACGGCGAGACCGCCACCCTGATGCAGAAGATCACCCGCAAGGGCTCCGAGCGCATCGTCCGCTACGCCTTCGACCTGGCGCGCAACACCGGTCGCAAGAAGATCACGGTGGTGCACAAGGCCAACATCCTCAAGACCACCTCGGGCCTGTTCCTGAAGGTCGCGCGCGAGGTGGCCGCGCAGTACCCCGAGATCGAGTGCAACGAGATGATCGTCGACAACACCTGCATGCAGCTGGTGATGCGGCCGGAGCAGTTCGACGTGATCGTCACCACCAACCTGTTCGGCGACATCATCTCCGACCTGTGCGCGGGCCTGGTCGGCGGCCTCGGCCTCGCCCCGGGCGCGAACATCGGCAAGGACGCGGCGATCTTCGAGGCCGTGCACGGCACCGCGCCGGACATCGCCGGGCAGGGCAAGGCCAACCCCTGCGCGTTGCTGCTGGGTGCGGCGCAGATGCTCGACCACATCGGCCAGCCGGACAAGGCCGGGCGCCTGCGCGCGGCCATCGTCGCCACGCTGGAAGCGAAGGATTCGCTGACGCCGGATCTCGGCGGCAGCGGCAACACCATGTCGTTCGCGAAGGCGATCGCCAGCCGGGTCTGATCGCGGGCAGGCGCCGCGCCAGGCGCCGCGCAACAGCGGCACCACACCGTCGTCCCCGCGAAGGCGGGGACCCAGCGTCTTGCTCCGGGGCTCGACGGCAGCGGAAAGCATGAAGACACTGGATCCCCGCCTTCGCGGGGATGACGTGGTTCATTCCGCGATCCCCGCCTCACAGCGGGCGTCCCGTTTCTGGGAAGCCGCCATCCCGGCCGCGAACGTGACGGGAAGGCCGGGCGCGGCCCACAATCGCCGATCCCCACGCCCCGGCAATCCAAGATGACCGTCCGCCCCAGCGCGCTCGCCCTGACCCCGCTGCTGCTGTTCCTCGCCTTCTTCTTCGGCGCGGGGCTGTACTTCACCGCGCAGGGCGACGCGATGGGCTTCTACCAGCTGCGCGCGCCGGTGGCGATCCTGCCCGCCCTGGCGCTGGCGGCGTGGCTGGCCTGGCGGCGCGCGCTCAAGCCCGGCGAGGTGCTGCTGCAGGGCATGGGCGATCCCAACATCGTGCTGATGTGCCTGATCTTCCTGCTCGCGGGCGCGTTCGCCTACGTGTCCAAGGCCGTGGGCGCGGTCGACGCAGTGGTCTCGCTCGGCATCGGCGCGCTGCATCCGGCGCTGCTGCTGCCGGGGCTGTTCGCGATCGCCTGCCTGGTATCGCTGGCGATCGGCACCTCGATGGGCACCATCGCCGCGGTCGTGCCGATTGCGGTCGGCGTCGCCGACGCCGCGGGGCTGGACCGTGCGCTGGTGGTCGGCGGCGTGGTCGGCGGCGCGATGTTCGGCGACAACCTCTCGGTGATCTCCGACACCACCATCGCCGCCACCCGCACCCAGGGCGCGCAGATGCGCGACAAGTTCCGCGAGAACTTCAAGATCGCCCTGCCGGCCGCGCTGGCGACGATGATGCTGCTCGGTTTCGCCGGCGACTCGGCGCCGGTGGAGGCCGAGACCACGGCCTCGGCCTGGCTGGCGCTGCCCTACCTGCTGGTGCTGGTACTGGCGCTCGCCGGGCTCGACGTGCTGCTGGTGCTCGGGATCGGGCTGGTGCTTGCCGGCGGGTTCGGCCTGGCGTTCGGCGACGACTACGACCTGGTGCAGTACGCCGGCGACATCTGGATCGGCTTCGAGAGCATGATCGAGATCCTGCTGCTGTCGCTGCTGATCGGCGGCCTCGGTGCGCTGATGAAGGCCGGTGGCGGCCTCGACTGGCTGGCGCAGGTGATTGCGCGCTTCGCGCGCGGGCACCGCGGCCGGCGGACCGGCGAATTCAGCATCGCCGCGCTGTCGGCGACGGCGGACGTGTTCACCGCCAACAACACCGTCGCGATCCTGGTCGGCGGCAGCGTCGCCAGGGACATCGCCGAGCGCCACGACATCAGCCCGCGGCGCGCCGCCAGCCTGCTCGACATCTTCGCCTGCGTGCCACAGGGGCTGCTGCCCTACGGCGCGCAGATCCTGCTCGCCGCGTCGCTGGCGGCGGTCTCGCCGTTCGCGCTGGCCGGCAAGGTCTGGTACTGCTGGCTGCTGGCCCTGGTGGCGATCGGCTTCATGGTCTGGCCGTCGCGTACGCGGGCGGCCGACCGCCGCGCGATCGACGAGGCCCGCGCATAGGTCGGGGCTACGCCCCGACGCTCGCCTTCAGGCATGAAAAAGGGCGCCGAAGCGCCCTTTCCCACGATCCCCGCGCGCCGCCTCAGTCGCGCGACTGCAGCTTCGCCAGCAGGCGCAGGAACTCGATGTACAGCCACACCAGCGTGACCATCAGGCCGAACGCGCCGTACCACTCCATGTACTTCGGCGCGCCGTGCTCGACGCCGCTCTCGATGAAGTCGAAGTCGAGCACCAGGTTCAGCGCCGCGATCACGATCACGAACAGGCTGAAGCCGATGCCGATCAGGCCGCTTTCGTGGATCAGCGGGATCCGGATGCCGAAGAAGCCCAGGGCGATCGTCGCCAGATACACCAGCGCGATGCCGCCGGTCGCCGCGACCACGCCGAGCTTGAAGTTCTCGGTGGCCTTGATCAGGCCGCTGCGGTAGGCGAACAGCAGCGCGAACAGGGTGCCGAAGGTCAGCATCACCGCCTGCATCACGATGCCTTCGTACAGGTGGTTGTACAGCGCCGAGATCGCGCCGAGGAAGAAGCCCTCGACCAGCGCGTACAGCGGCGCCGTGACCGGCGACCACTCCTTCTTGAACGCGGTGACGATCGCCAGCACCAGGCCGCCGATCGCGCCGCCCCAGACATAGGCCGCGAAGCCCGGCGCCGGCGTGCCGTCCGGGCCCAGCGCCTGGCTCCAGGCGAAGGCAGCGGTGAGCACCGTCAGCAGCAGCAGGAAGCCGGTCTTGTTGACCGTGCCGTTGAGGGTCATCGCGTCGCCGTCGCGGGAGACGACCGCGCCGCTGCCGAGGTCGAGGAAGGTCGATTCTTTCAGTACCGGGTTGCCGCTGCGCATGTCTGCCCTGTTCCGTTGGAGTTGGAGCCGTTCATGAGGATACACGGCCCGGATGGCGAATCGACGCAGGCCGTCCGCGGGTCCGCGCGTTGACACTGGTGGATGCGCTCGGGACAATGTCCGACTGCGCCCGGCCCAGCCGGACGCGGGTCTGGATCGACCGCCCGTCGCCGGCCGGGGTATAGCGCAGTCTGGTAGCGCGCCTGCTTTGGGAGCAGGATGTCGGGGGTTCGAATCCCTCTACCCCGACCATCCGGCGTTGTCCGGGACGCTATCATGCGCGCAGGCGCCCGTAGCTCAACCGGATAGAGCACCGGCCTTCTAAGCCGGTGGTTGCAGGTTCGAGTCCTGCCGGGCGCGCCATGTCGGAGCATGGCTGCCGTGCCGGAGTCCAGGCGCGGTCGCGTGTGTCGGAAATCAATCGCCGGTGCTGCCTGTTCGGGGCACGGGCGGGGAGATCGGGGCGGTGCTCCGGTATCCTGTGCAGGTTCCAGTGGTGGCTGTAGCTCAGTTGGTTAGAGTCCTGGATTGTGATTCCAGATGTCGGGGGTTCGAGTCCCCTCAGCCACCCCATCTTCGTCCGGCCGCGTTCCCTGCGGGGTGGTTGCCGGATGGCGTGCATTTGTTACAATGCGCGCCCGTTTTGCGGGCCGTTAGCTCAGTTGGTAGAGCAGTTGACTCTTAATCAATAGGTCCAAGGTTCGAATCCTTGACGGCCCACCAGTTCGACGAATCGCCCGGCTTTGGCCGGGCGTTTTCGTTTCCGGGCCTTTCACCGCAAGGGCGCGCGGCGGCGCGTTCCACATCCGGGTGGACGGAGGGGGTCGCTGCGGCGCGGTTCGAATCCTTGACGGCCCACCAGTTCGACGAAACACCCGGCTTCGGCCGGGTGTTTTCGTTTCCGGGGCGGGGGCTCATGTCCGGTCGCGGCTGAGCCGTTCCCGCAAGACATGGGCCGGACCGATAAGATTCACCGCGAGCGAAAGTGGCGGAATTGGTAGACGCCCTGGATTTAGGTTCCAGTGCCGCAAGGCGTGGGGGTTCGAGTCCCCCCTTTCGCACCAGCAATAGCTCGGGCAGGCCCTCCCGCCGCAGGCAGGGAAGGCGGGGTACCGGTGAAAATGCCCGCACACTCTGGCGGCCAACCCCGGATTCCGCCAAAATATCCCGTTCCGCCGGCCGTTCCCGCCGACCTGTCCATTCAGGTCTCCGGGCGCCCGGCACGTCATCCGGATCAAGAAAGCAGCGGCGATGGCCGCGCGGCAGGAGTTGAGTCAATGCAAGTGTCGGTCGAATCCCTGGGCAGCCTCGAGCGCCGCCTGACGTTCCGCCTGCCGTCGGAACGGCTCGAATCCCAAGTGGGCGGGCGCCTGCGCGAGATCGCGCGCACGGCCCGGATCAAGGGCTTCCGCCCCGGCAAGGTGCCGGCCAAGGTCATCGAGCAGCGCTACGGCCAGCAGGTCCGGGCCGAGGTGCTCGACGGCCTGCTGCAGGAAGGTTTCAACGAGGCCGTGCGCGACAACGAGCTGCGCCTCGCCGGCCAGCCGAAGATCGAGCCGAGCGAGGACAAGGGCGAGGGCGAACTGGCCTACACCGCCACCTTCGAGGTCGTGCCGGACTTCGGCGACATCGACATGTCCAAGCTCAGCGTCGTGCGCCACACCTCCGAGGTGACCGAGGAGGACATCGACCGCATGATCGAGAACCTGCGCCTGCAGCGCCGCAGCTGGAGCGCGGTGACGCGCCCGGCGCAGGCCGGCGACGCAGTGGACGTCGAGACCTGGTCGCAGGTCGGCGACGCGCGCCTGCCGGCCGAAGGCGCCGAGCGCGGCGTGACCGTGCTCGGCTCGGGCGCGATGTTCAAGGACATCGAGGATGCGCTGGTCGGCATCGAGAAGGACGGCGAGAAGACCGTCGAGGTCACCTTCCCGGCGGACTGGCGCCAGCCCGCGCTGGCCGGCAAGACCGCGCAGGTGCACCTGAAGGCCGAGCAGGTCTCGGAGCAGCAGCTGCCCGAGGTCGATGCCGCCTTCATCCGCAGCTTCGGCGTCAAGAGCGGCGACATGGACCAGTTCCGCGCCGACATCCGCACCAACCTCGAGCGCGAGCTCAAGGGCGCGCTGATGAACCGCCTGCGTCGCGAGGTCGGCGAGCAACTGGTGTCGGTGTACGCCGGCGTCGAGCTGCCGCCGAAGCTGGTGGAGAGCGAGGCCCGCTCGCTGCTGGCGCAGCAGGTCGAGCAGGCCCGCCGCAACGGCCGCGACCCGGGTCCGGTGCCGGCCGACGCGCACCAGGGCTTCATGGAGCCGGCGCGCAAGCGCGTGCTGGTCGGGCTGCTGGTGGGCGAGGTGGCGCGCCGCAATTCGCTGATCCTCGACCCCAAGCGCCTGAACGAACACCTGCGCCTGATCGCCTCGACCTACGAAGAGCCGCAGCAGGTCATTGATTTGTACCAGAACGACCGCCAGTTGATGTCGGGACTGCAGAACCGGGTGATGGAGGAGCAGGTGATCGACTGGATTGCCGAGCGCGCCCAGCATACCGAGCAGCCGCTGACGTTCCAGGAAGCGATCCTGCCGCAATAAGGTGGCGGAGCGCCCCGGGCGCGCCGCTCCCGGCTCCGGCCGGCCGTCGATCCCCGCAACCGAGAAGACAATCCATGAGCAGCTACGAGACCAAGGCCCTCAACCTCGTCCCGATGGTGGTCGAACAGACCAGCCGCGGCGAGCGCGCCTACGACATCTACTCGCGCCTGCTGAAGGAGCGGGTGATCTTCCTGGTCGGCGGCATCGACGACTACATGGCCAACGTGATCGTCGCCCAGCTGCTGTTCCTCGAGGCCGAGAACCCCGAGAAGGACATCAACCTGTACATCAACTCCCCGGGCGGGATAGTGACTGCGGGCATGGCGATCTACGACACCATGCAGTTCATCAAGCCCGACGTGAGCACGATCTGCGTCGGCCAGGCGGCCAGCATGGGCGCGCTGCTGCTGGCGGCGGGCGCGGCCGGCAAGCGCTACGCACTGCCCAATTCGCGGGTGATGATCCACCAGCCGCTGGGCGGCTTCCAGGGCCAGGCGACCGACATCGACATCCACGCCCGCGAGATCCTGTCGATGAAGCAGCGCCTGAACGAGATCCTGGCCCGCCACACCGGCCAGTCGATCGAGACCATCGCCAGCGACACCGAGCGCGACAACTTCAAGAGCGCCGAGGCCGCCCGCGAATACGGGCTGGTCGACCAGGTCCTCGAGCGGCGTCCGGAAGAGTCGATTCAGCCTGCTTAAGTAGTTGATAAAAAAAGGAAATAGTGTCCCGGTTGTGCGGCCCTTGCACCGCCGGGCGCTGTGCTATTCTCGAACCGTGACCGCAGCAGCAAGACAGATCCATTCATGACCGAAGACCGTCAGGGCCGTTCCGGCGACAGCAACAAGATCCTCTACTGCTCGTTCTGCGGGAAGAGCCAGCACGAGGTCCGCAAGCTGATCGCGGGTCCGAGCGTGTACATCTGCGACGAATGCGTCGAGCTGTGCAACGACATCATCCGCGAGGAACTCGAGGAGAAGGCGCAGTCGGCGCGCAGCTCGCTGCCCAAGCCCAAGGAAATCCTCGAGGTCCTGGACCAGTACGTGATCGGCCAGAACCGCGCCAAGCGCACCCTGGCGGTGGCGGTCTACAACCACTACAAGCGCATCGAGAGCCGCAGCAAGAACGACGACGTCGAGCTGGCGAAGTCGAACATCCTGCTGGTCGGCCCGACAGGCTCGGGCAAGACCCTGCTGGCCGAGACCCTGGCGCGCCTGCTCAACGTCCCGTTCACCATCGCCGACGCGACGACGCTGACCGAGGCCGGCTACGTCGGCGAGGACGTCGAGAACATCATCCAGAAGCTGCTGCAGAAGTGCGACTACGACGTCGACAAGGCGCAGCAGGGCATCGTCTACATCGACGAGATCGACAAGATCTCGCGCAAGAGCGAGAACCCGTCGATCACCCGCGACGTGTCCGGCGAGGGCGTGCAGCAGGCGCTGCTCAAGCTGATCGAGGGCACCACCGCGAGCGTGCCGCCGCAGGGCGGGCGCAAGCATCCGCAGCAGGAATTCCTGCAGGTCGAGACGAAGAACATCCTGTTCATCGTCGGCGGCGCCTTCGCCGGGCTGGAGAAGATCATCCAGCAGCGCAGCAGCGACGCCGGCGGGATTGGTTTCGGCGCCAAGCTCAAGAGCACCGAACGCAAGACCGAGACCGGCAAGGTGCTGGCCGACGTCGAGCCGGAGGACCTGATCAAGTTCGGCCTGATTCCCGAGTTCGTCGGCCGCCTGCCGGTGGTCGCCACGCTCGAGGAACTGGACGAGGCGGCGCTGATCAAGATCCTCACCGAGCCCAAGAACGCGATCAGCAAGCAGTTCCGCAAGCTGTTCGACATGGAGGGCGTGGAGCTAGAGTTCCGCCCCGACGCGCTCTCGGCGATCGCGCGCAAGGCGATCAAGCGCAAGACCGGCGCGCGCGGCCTGCGCACGATCGTCGAGTCGGTGCTGCTCGACACGATGTACGAGCTGCCGTCGCTGGAGAATGTCAGCAAGGTGGTGGTGGACGAGTCGGTGATCGAGCACAAGTCCGATCCCTACCTGATCTACCAGACCCCGCCGGCCGCGCCGAAGGTCGCCTCGGCCGAGTAGCCTGTTCCGGCGTCCTGAATGGAACAGCGACGCCGGCATTCCTGCCGTCGACAGCACAGAAGCCGTCATCCCCGCGAAGGCGGGGACCCAGCGTCTTTGCGCGCGCGAGAATGAAAGACACTGGATCCCCGCCTTCGCGGGGACGACGGCTTCCTCGCGGCGGAACATCCGCTGTCCGGATTGAGCGCCTCCTGACGACCGTCCGCGACCCGGGACGCTGCGTTCGTCCGGACCGCTTGCATCGCCGCGCGCCGGGCCCCATAACGGAATCCTGCGGGCGGCCGCCGCGCCGGCGCCGTCCAACCGTTTTCCATGGAACCTGCAATGACCGATCGACCCGCTAGCGAATCGCTCCAGTTGCCCGTCCTGCCGCTGCGCGACGTGGTGGTGTTTCCGCACATGGTGATCCCGCTGTTCGTCGGCCGGGACAAGTCGATCCGTGCGCTGGACATCGCGATGGAAGGCGACAAGCGCATCCTGCTGGTCGCGCAGAAATCCGCCGAGACCGACGATCCGGAAGGCGACGACCTGTACCAGATCGGCACCCTCGCGCAGGTGCTGCAGCTGCTGAAGCTGCCCGACGGCACGATCAAGGTGCTGGTCGAGGGCGTCTCGCGCGTGACCGTGTCGCAGGTGCGCGAGGTGGACGGCACGCTGGCCGGCGTCGGCCAGGTCGTCGACGCAGTCGACGGCCGCGAGCCGCGTGAGGTCGAGGCGATCGCGCGTTCGCTGGTCTCGCTGTTCGAGCAGTACGTCAAGACCAACCGCAAGCTGCCGCCGGAGCTGATGCAGACGCTGTCGGGGATCGACGAGCCCGGACGCCTGGCCGACATCGTCTCGGCGCACCTGGGCGTGCGCCTGGGCGAGAAGCAGCGCCTGCTGGAAACCATCGACACCGCCGAGCGGCTGGAGCTGCTGGTCGGGCTGGTCGACGGCGAGATCGACGTGCAGCAGATGGAGAAGCGCATCCGCGGCCGCGTGAAGTCGCAGATGGAGAAATCGCAGCGCGAGTACTACCTCAACGAGCAGATGAAGGCGATCCAGAAGGAGCTCGGCGAGATCGACGATGCGCCCAACGACATCGAGGAGCTCGCGCGCAAGATCGCCGAGGCCGGCATGCCCAAGGCGGTCGAGACCAAGGCGAAGAACGAGTTCAACAAGCTCAAGCAGATGTCGCCGATGTCGGCCGAGGCCGCGGTCGTGCGTAACTACCTGGACTGGCTGCTGGGCGTGCCGTGGAAGAAGCGCAGCAAGGTGCGCAAGGACCTCAAGGCCGCGCAGGACACGCTCGACGCCGACCACTACGGCCTGGAGAAGGTCAAGGAGCGCATCCTCGAATACCTCGCGGTGCAGACGCGGGTGAAGCAGATGAAGGGGCCGATCCTGTGCCTGGTCGGCCCGCCGGGCGTGGGCAAGACCTCGCTGGGGCAGAGCATCGCCAAGGCGACCAACCGCAAGTTCGTGCGCATGTCGCTGGGCGGCGTACGCGACGAAGCCGAGATCCGCGGCCACCGCCGCACCTACGTCGGCTCGATGCCGGGCCGGATCGTGCAGAACCTCAACAAGGCCGGGCAGAAGAACCCGCTGTTCGTGCTCGACGAGATCGACAAGATGTCGATGGACTTCCGCGGCGATCCGTCCTCGGCGCTGCTGGAAGTGCTCGACCCGGAGCAGAACAACGCCTTCAACGACCACTACCTCGAGGTCGACCTCGACCTGTCCGAGGTGATGTTCGTGGCGACTTCCAATTCGCTCAACATCCCCGGCCCGCTGCTCGACCGCATGGAGGTGATCCGCATCCCCGGCTACACCGAGGAGGAGAAGACCAGCATCGCCACGCGCTACCTCGTGCCCAAGCAGATGAAGGCCAACGGGCTCAAGGCGACCGAGCTGAAGATCGCGGCCGACGCGATCCAGGACATCGTGCGCTACTACACGCGCGAATCCGGCGTGCGCAACCTCGAGCGCGAGATCGCCAAGATCTGCCGCAAGGTGGTCAAGGAAATCGCGCTGGCCGGCCCGGCGAAGGGCAAGGCCAAGGCGGTCAACGTCAACTCGAAGAACCTCGAGAAGTACCTGGGCGTGCGTCGCTTCGACTTCGGCCGCGCCGAGCAGGACAACGAGATCGGCATGGTGACGGGCCTGGCCTGGACCGAGGTCGGCGGCGACCTGCTGCAGATCGAATCCACGCTCGTGCCCGGCAAGGGCAACCTGATCCTCACCGGCCAACTCGGCGACGTGATGAAGGAATCGGCGTCGGCGGCGCTGAGCGTGGTGCGCGCGCGCACCGAACGCCTCGGCATCGACGTCGACTTCCTGCAGAAGCAGGACGTGCACGTGCACGTGCCCGACGGCGCGACGCCGAAGGATGGCCCGAGCGCGGGCATCGCGATGACCACGGCGCTGGTGTCGATGCTGACGAAGATCCCGGTGCGCGCCGACGTGGCGATGACCGGCGAGATCACCCTGCGCGGCAAGGTCACCGCGATCGGCGGCCTCAAGGAGAAGCTGCTCGCCGCGCTGCGCGGCGGCATCACCACCGTGATCATCCCGGAGGAGAACCGCAAGGATCTCGCCGACATCCCGGCCAACGTCACCGGGCACCTGAAGATCGTGCCGGTGAAGTGGATCGACGAGGTGCTCGACCTGGCGCTGGAGCGTCCGCTCGCCGTGGCCGGCAAGGCGGCGCCGGAGCAGGCCGCGCCGACGCAGGGGAGCATCGTCCGCCGGCGCAAGGACAAGGCGCCCTCGCGGCCGGATGTCAAGCACTAGGCAGGCATCGGCGTCGCGATTCACGCAATGCTCACGAAATCCAATCGCGGGCGCGCGGATCGCCGCGGAAGCCGGCGCCAAGGTCGTATTCGGCGCCGGCAGCGCGTAAAATGCGCCGGATTCGCGCATTGATCCTCATGGCCGGGCGGCGCCGCGGGATTTCCCGTGGACGGGTCCGGTCCCCAGCAAGGCGGGCCACGCGCCCGCACACGGAGTGTCCAACATGCCAGTGAACAAGAGTGAATTGATCGACCAGGTCGCCGAGAAGGCGGGTCTGTCCAAGGCCGACGCGGGTCGTGCCCTCGACGCCGTGATCGATGCGGTGACCGCGGCGCTCAAGCGCGGCGACGCCGTCAACCTGGTCGGCTTCGGCTCCTTCTCGGTCAAGGCGCGCGCCGCCCGCACCGGCCTGAACCCGCGCACCAAGGAAGCCATCCAGATCCCGGCCTCCAACAATCCGGTGTTCAAGGCTGGCAAAGCGCTCAAGGATGCCGTAAACTGATCGGCTCCTGAGTTCCCTTACGGGTGCTTAGCTCAGCGGTAGAGCGTCTCCTTTACACGGAGAGGGTCGGGGGTTCGAAACCCTCAGCACCCACCAGGGGAGGCTGGAACCGCAGCAAGGTTTTCAAGGCGCGGAGCGGTAGTTCAGCTGGTTAGAATGCTGGCCTGTCACGCCGGAGGTCGCGGGTTCGAGTCCCGTCCGCTCCGCCATCGATTCGACGAACCCCGCAGCGATGCGGGGTTCGTTTTTTTCGGCCCCGGAGTTCCGGCAGGCCGCCCGGCGCGCCCGGGCCCGCGGCATGCGGTTAAACTGTGCGGCTACGTCCCGAGCCGCTCCGAGCCGCCCGCCCATGCTGCAAGTCCTCCGAGAAAAGATGTCCGGCTGGATCGCGATCGTCATCGTCGCGCTCCTCGCCATTCCGTTCGCGTTCTTCGGCATGGAGCAGTACCTGTTCCAGAGCGGCGCCAACTACGCCGCCAAGGTCGAGGTGCAGCCGTCCTGGTGGCGCTCGGCGCCGGACTGGTGGCTGGTGCGCAAGTTCGCGTGGCAGTCGGAGGAAGTCAGCCCCGAGGAGTTCCGCAATGCCTTCGAGAACGAGCGCCAGCGGCGGCGCCAGGTCGAGGGCGAGCAGTTCGACGCGCGCGCGTTCGAATCGCCCGAGACCAAGCGCGAGATCCTCGAGGCGCTGATCGACCAGAGGGCGCTGAAGCTGGCCGCGGTGCGCGACGGCATGGTCGTCGGCGACACCCAGGTGCGCGAGGAGATCAACGCGATCCCCGCGTTCCAGGTCGACGGACAGTTCGACCAGCAGCGCTACATGCTGACGCTGCAGGCGCAGGGCTATACGCCGCAGGGCTTCCAGGAACTGGTGCGCAACGACCTGCAGGCGGCGCTGCTGCGCGGGCAGGTCGCGCAGTCGGCGTTCACCACGCCGGGCGAGACCGAGCGGATGATGCAACTGCTGGGCGAGCGCCGCGACGTGTCGTTCGTCGTGCTGCCGGCGCCGGCAGCGGATACCGCGGCGGTCAGCGCCAAGGAGATCCAGGACTGGTACGACGCGCACCGCAACGAATACCGCGCGCCGGAGCGGGTGACCCTCGAATACGTGGAGATCGACGACAGCGCGCTGCCGCCCGTGGCCGAGCCCGACGAAGCCGCGCTGCGCCAGCGCTACGAGCAGGAAAAGACGCGCTTCGTCGAACCCGAGCAGCGCCTGGTCTCGCACATCCTGGTTCCGGTGGAAGAGGGCGCGGACGCCGCGGTGCAGAAGGCGGCGCAGGACAAGGCGCAGCAGCTCGCGCAGCAGGCGCGGCAGCCGGACGCCGACTTCGCGGAACTGGCCAAGGCCAATCCGGGCGATCCGGGATCGGCGGCCAACGGCGGCGACCTGGGCTGGATCCGCCAGGATGGCGCCATGGTCAAGCCGTTCGAGGACGCGGTGTTCGCGGCGCAGGCGGGCAGCATCAGCGATCCGGTCAAGAGCCCCTTCGGCTGGCACGTGATCCAGCTGCGCGAGATCCAGGCCGGCCACCAGGTGCCGTTCGAGCAGGTGCGCGAGACGCTGGCGCAGGAACAGGCGCAGGCCGACCGCGAGCGCGCGTTCAACGATCTGGTCGGCGGCTTCGTCGACGAGGTCTACCGCAATCCGACCGAACTGACCGCGGCGGCTAAGCAGGCCGGTCTCGAGGTGAAGACGGCGGGTCCGATCGCGCGCGGCGAGGGCGAGGGCGTGGTCGCGATGCCGGCGGTGCAGCGTGCGGCGTTCTCCGACAGCCTCGTGCAGGATGGCACCGTCAGCGATCCGATCGAGGTCGGGCCGGACCGCAACGTGCTGATCCGCGTGGCCAGCCACGAGCCCGAGCGCGCGCTGACGGTCAACGAGGCGCGCGAGGCGATCGTCGCGGCGATCCGCGGCGATCGTGCCCGCAAGCGCGTGGAGGCCGATGCGCAGGCACTGGTCGAAAAGCTCGAGGCCGGCGAGAGCCTGCAGGCGCTGGCGGACGCGCGCTCGCTGCAGCGGCAGAACATGCTCGGCGTGCCGCGCGGCGCGCCGGTGCCCGACGCGGCGGCCGCAGAAGCCTATTTCCGCGCGCCGGTGCCGGCCGAGGGCAAGGTCTCGCCGGGCAAGGTGGCGCTGCCCGACGGCGGCTTCGTGGTGTTCACCGTGGACAAGGTCACGCCGGGCGACACCAAGGAAGCGACGGACGCCGAGCGCGACATGTTCCGGCAGCAGATGGCGGCGCTGCTCGGCCGCGAGGACGCGGACACCATGCTGCGCGCGCTGCGCCGGCAGATGAAGGTGACGGTGGTCGAGTCGCGGCTGTAGCGGCTGGCGTCATGCGCATGAAAAAGCCCGGCGATTGCCGGGCTTTTTCATGATCGTCATCCTGCAATGCCTGCCATCCCGAACGCCGTGCTTGTCATCCCGAACGTAGTGAGGGATCTGCTCCAGGGCGGGAAGCAAGAGCAGATCCCTCACTGCGTTCGGGATGACAGCTTTTCGCGCGTCGCGCCACCCGCAGAGTCAGGGCATCGGACCTACTCGCCCTCGTCCAGCCCCGTCATGCCGAGGATGTTGTAGCCGCCGTCGACATAGGTGACCTCGCCGGTGATGCCGGACGCGAGGTCCGAGCACAGGAAGGCGGCGGCGTTGCCGACGTCCTCGATCGTGACCGTGCGGCGGATCGGCGAGTTCGACTCGACGTGGCCGAGGATCTTGCGGAAGCCGCCGATGCCCGACGCCGCCAGGGTCTTGATCGGCCCGGCCGAGATCGCGTTGACGCGGATGCCTTCCGGCCCGAGGTTGAGCGCGAGGTAGCGCACCGAGGCCTCGAGCGCGGCCTTGGCCACGCCCATCACGTTGTAGCTCTGCAGCGCGCGTTCGGCGCCGAGGTAGCTCAGGGTCAGGATCGCGCCCTGGCGGCCCTGCATCAGCGGCCGCGCGCCCTTGGCCAGCGCGGCCAGCGAATAGGCCGAGATATCGTGCGCCATCGCGAAGTTCTCGCGGGTCAGGCCATCGAGGAAGCCGCCGGCGATCGCCTCGCGCGGGGCGTAGGCGATGGCGTGGACCAGGATGTCGAAGCCGTCCGGCCAGTGCTTGCCGAGACCGTCGAACAGCGCCACGATCTGGGCGTCGTCAGTCACGTCCAGCGGATACGCGGGGCCGCCCCCGAGCTTCGAGGCGGCATCCTCGACGCGCGATTTCAGCTTGTCGTTCTGGTAGGTGAAGGCGAGTTCGGCGCCTTCGCGGTGCATCGCCTCGGCGATGCCGTTGGCGATCGAACGCTGGCTGGCGATGCCGGTGATCAGTGCGCGCTTGCCTTGCAGGAAACCCATGGGTGACTCGCGTGATGGACCGGGCGCTATTCTGCCACGGCCGTCGCGGCGGTCCCCGCCCGGGGCGGGTCGATGGCCAGCACCATGCCCGGCTGCAGCACGCTGCGTGCGTCCAGGCCGTTGCGCGAGAGCAGCTCGCTGCCGGGAATGCCGTAGCGCCGGGCGATCTTCCAGGCCGAGTCGCCGCGCGCGACGGTGTGCGTGCGCGGTGGCGCATCGACGCGGGCCGGGGCCTCGGGCACGACGTGGGCGGAGGCATCGGCCATGGCGTCGGACATGTCGTCCGGGTCGCCGGAGGCCGGCGTCGGAGACGGCTTGCGGACAGGCGCGGGCGGGGGCCGGACGGCGGCTACCGCAACCGGCGCGTGCGCCGAAGGCAGGAGCACGCGCGCCGTGCCCTGGACGCGCGCGATGCGGCCGTCGCCGAAGGCCGGGTTCAGGCGGCGCAGCTGGGTGGCGTCGGCGCCGTGGCGGGTCGCCAGCGCATCCAGCGTGGCGATGCCGGCCGGCACTTCGGCGGCGGCGAGCACCGGCACCGGGCGATCCAGCGCCTGCAGCCAGGCGTCGCGGTCGTCGGCTTCCTCGAAGATGCACGACAGCGCATGCAGCTTGCGCACGTAGGCCATGGTGATCGGCGGCATCGGCAGGGTCGCCGGGTCGGCGCTGGCCGGGCGCTGGCCGGCGCGCTTGAGCGCGCCCAGCAGGCGGTATTCGCCGGCGTTGTAGGCCATCACCGCCAGCCGCCAGTCGCCGGCGAACATCCCGTGCAGGGTCCGCAGGTAGCGCACCGCGGCCTCGGTCGAGTCCACCGGCGACAGCCGGCCGTCGTAGCCCGGGCCCACCGCCACTTTCTGGTTGCGAGCGGTGAGGGCGATGAACTGCCACAGGCCGGCCGGCCCCTGCGGCGAGCGCGCGCCGGGCTTGTAGCCGCTCTCGACGAAGGGGATCAGCGCGTACTCGGTCGGCAGGTGCGCCTCGCGCAGGCGGTCGACGACGTAGCCGAACAGGGGCAGCACGTCGCTGCGCGGCGAGGCGAACAGGCCCGGCGCATGCGCGAAGTGCTGGCGCCAGCGGGCGCTGGCGCCGGGTTCGCAGACCGGATCGGCCAGTCCTTCGCGGAAGTTGCGGTAGATCTCGACACCGCTGCGGGTGCCAGCGGGCAGGACCACGGACGGCGCCACGGGCGATGCTTCGACGACGCGCGGCTTCGGCAGCGGCACCGCCTCGCCGTCGATGAGGATGCTGTCGGGCTGCGGCGGGGCGGGCGCCGGCGGGTCGGGGCTGTCGCCCGCCCATGCCGGCGCGGCCAGCGCGAGGGCGAGCGCGAGCCCGGTGGCGAAACCGCTGCGCGCGCTCATGCGCGGAAGCCGTCCTTCCAGCGCCGCAGTTCGGCGAAGGCCTCGACGCGATCGCCTTCGGCCAGCGGCCGGCGCGCCGCGACCGCGGCGCGTACGGCCGGGGCGTCGATGCGCAGGAACGGGTTGCAGGCGCGTTCGTCGGCGAGGGTGGTGGGCAGGGTGGGGCGTCCCTGGTCGCGCATGGCGATGGCCTCTTCGTGCCGGCGCCGCAGCGCCGGGTTGTCGGGATCGACCACGCGCGCGAAGGCGGCGTTGGCCAGCGTGTACTCGTGCCCGCAGCAGACCCGGGTCTGCGCGGGCAGGGCGGCCAGCCGGTCGAGGGCGCCGAGCATGTCGCGGGGCGTACCTTCGAACAGGCGACCACAGCCGAGGCTGAACAAGGTGTCGCCGCAGAACAAGAGGCCATGGCCCAGGAATGCGATGTGGCTCACGGTATGGCCGGGGACGGCGAGGACGTCGAAGGTCCAGGGCCCGATTCCGATCCGCTGGCCGTCGCCGACGGGATGGTCGATGGTCCCGATCCGGTCGTCGGCCGGGCCGAACACCGGCACTCCGGGCCAGCGCCGGAGCAGGTCCGGCACGCCGCCGACGTGGTCGGCATGGTGGTGGGTCAGCAGGATCGCCAGCGGCGCGGCGGCGCCTTCCGCGGCGGCCAGGACCGGCCCCGGCTCGCCGGGATCGACCACCAGCCAGCGGCCGTCGTCGTCGGCCAGGCGCCAGATGTAGTTGTCCGACAGCGCCGGGAGTGGGCTCAGCTGCATCGGTGGGAAGGTCCGGCTGCCCGTAGAATGACGACCATGCCCTCGATGTCGCCGACCCGTCAATCCGGGCAAACGATCCATGACTGGTTCCTGTCCGATGCCGGACAGGCCGTGCTGGCGAGCGAGGAGGACGCGGTCGCGCAGGCCCTGTCCGACCGTCCCGGCCTGCCCTGGCTGTGGTGCGGGCCGGGGCCGCGCGACACCGCGGACGTCGCCGGGCGCGGTCTGTACCTGTCCCCGGACGGGGAACAGTGGCGCGGGCGGATCGCCTGCGGCCTGCCGCTGCCCCTGCCCAGCGAGGCCTTCGGCGCGGTGGTGCTGCAACACGTCGCGCGCCCGTCCGGTCCCTGCGGCCAGGGCCTGCTGGAGGAGGCGGCGCGGCTGCTGGTCCCCGGCGGCCGGCTGTGGCTGTTCCTGCTCAACCCGCTGGCGCCGTACCGCTGGCGCTGGCGCGGGACCGGCATCACCGCCTCCGAGCCGCTGGCCTGGCGCCGCCGCCTGCGCGCGGCCGGGCTGGTGCCGGACGCGGTCTCGCAAGGCCTCGGTCCGGGCTGGTCGCAGCGGGTCTCGCTGCGGCCGCAGCAGGGCGCGGGCCTGCGCGCGGGCTACCTGCTGCGTGCGGAGAAGCGCGTGCTGCCGTTGACGCCGATGCGGAAGCGGCGCGCGCTGCATCTCGGCCCGGGCGTGTCCGCGGCATGAGTGCGGTCGGCATCCACACCGACGGCGCCTGCCTCGGCAATCCCGGCCCCGGCGGCTGGGCGGCGCTGCTGCGCTATGGCGGGCAGGAGCGCGAGCTGGTTGGCGGCGAGCCGCTGACGACCAACAACCGCATGGAGCTGATGGCTGCGATCGTCGCGCTGGAAACCCTGACCCGGCGCTGCGAGGTGGTGCTGCACACCGACTCGCAGTACGTGCGCAAGGGCATCACCGAATGGATGCCGAACTGGGTGCGCCGCGGCTGGAAGACCGCCGGCGGCGACCCGGTCAAGAACCGCGACCTGTGGGAGCGCCTGCACGCGGTCAGCCAGCGCCACGCCATCGACTGGCGCTGGGTGAAGGGCCACGCCGGCGACCCCGACAACGAGCGCGTCGACGTGCTGGCGCGCGACGAGGCGATCCGGCAGCGGTCGGCGGCATAGTGGTCGCGCGGGATCCCTCCCTGCGGTCGGGATGACAGCTTCCGCTTCTTCGAATCACCAATCACCAATCACGAATCACCACCCATGCGCCACATCATCCTCGACACCGAAACCACCGGCCTGGAATGGAAGAAGGGCAACCGCGTCGTCGAGATCGGCTGCGTGGAGCTGATCGAGCGGCGGCCGAGCGGGCGCACCTACCACCAGTACATCAACCCCGAGCGCGAGTTCGAGCCCGGGGCGCAGGAAGTGACCGGGCTGACCCTGGAGTTCCTCGCCGACAAGCCGAAGTTCGCGCAGATCGCCGACGAATTCCTCGCCTTCGTCGACGGCGCCGAGCTGGTGATCCACAACGCCGCGTTCGACATGGGCTTCCTCGAACACGAGCTGTCGCGGCTGGGCGACGGCTACGGAAAACTGCGCGACCGGGTGACGGTGCAGGACTCGCTGGAACTGGCGCGCCAGCGCTACCCCGGCCAGCGCAACTCGCTGGACGCGCTGTGCAAGCGGCTCGGGGTCGACAACTCGCACCGGCAGCTGCACGGCGCGCTGCTCGACGCGCAACTGCTGGCCGAAGCCTGGCTGGCGCTGACCGCGGGGCAGGGCGAGATCGGTTTTGCCAGCGCGGAATCGTCCGCGGGCACGCGGTCGAGCCGGGCGGCGGTCATTCCGATCGCCACCGGGCCGCGGCCGTCGATCGCGGTGCCGGTGGAGGACCTGGAGCTGCACCAGGCGCGCGTCGAGGCGATCCGCAGGAAGGCGGGGCGCTGCGTGTGGGACGTCGAGGCGCCTGCGGCGGAGAGCGCTGCCGGCTGACGCTTGCGCGGCGACGCCCCTGTCGACTGTCATTCCGGGCGCAGCGAGGAATCTGCTTCCCGATAGCAGTAGAAGCAGATTCCTCGCTGCGCTCGGAATGACAGTCGTGATAGGGGAACGACGATCGTCTCTTGTCGAACGCTCTCGCGTCTCAGTGGCTGCGCACCAGCACCACGGTGACGTTGTCCGACCCGCCGCCGTCGAGCGCGGCCGCGACCAGCCCGTCCACACACTCCTGCGCGCTGCACTCGGTGTGCGCGAGCACGCGCGAGATGCCGCCGTCGTCGACTTCCTCGGTCAGGCCGTCGCTGCACAACAGCAGTTGCGTCCCCGGCCCGAGTTCGCCCGACAGCGTCTCCACGTTCAACGCCTGCGGCTCGGTCACGCCCAGCGCCTGGGTCACCACGTTGCGGTGCGGGTGGCTGCGGGCCTGGTCGATGCTGATCGCGCCCTGGGCGATCAGCTCCTGCACGTAGCTGTGGTCCTGCGACAGCTGCGCGAGCTTGCCGTCGCGCCACAGGTAGGCGCGGCTGTCGCCGACCCAGGCCACCTCGAAGCGGTTGCCGACCACGCGCGCGGCCACGACCGTCGTGCCCATCGGCAGCGCGTCGTTGCGCTGGCGCGAGGCGCGGATGATCTCTTCGTCAGCGATCCGGATCGCCTGCGGCAGGGGCGTGCCCTGGCGGGTCTCGCGCACGATCGTCTCGCGCGCGAGCGCGCTGGCGACCTCGCCGTATTCGTGTCCGCCCATGCCGTCCGCCACCAGCCACAGCCCAAGTTCGCTGTCGCCGTAATAGGTGTCCTCGTTCAGCTCGCGGCGCAGCCCGACGTGGGTGAGATGTCCGAATTCGATCATGCGTGACCCGTCGGGTTCGGGCGGACTCGTGGCTCTTGGGCTGGATAACGCGGAAACACCGGTTTGCAGGTCAAGAGGATCGGCATGGTCGCGCGCCGGCCCGGCGGGGGGACCGGGACGTGCGGGCAAACTAACAGAACGGCGGTGAACGGCGTGACGAGCGCCCTGGCGCGCCCGTACCGCCGGTTCAGGGGCGCAGGGTCAGCGAATGGATCGCGGGGCCGGGCAGGAACGGGGTCGGACGGCCGTGGACCCAGTCGTCGTGGCCCGCGCCCCAGAACGGCGACAGCGGGTGTCCGCTCTGGCCACCGGGCATGTGCATGAAGCCGTCGGCCTCGCGGCCCGGCGAGACCACCATGCGCTCGGACGCGCCGAAGGCCGGCCCCTGCACGCGGGGCATCATCGAATCGCCCGGCAGCGGGTCGGCGGGCATGCACAGCAGGCGCTTGCCGAGCGGGACCGCGCCCGCCAGCGGGTGGCAGATCGCGGCGGTGTTGAGCTCGCCCCAGGTGCGCTCGCGCAGCGGGCCCTGGGCCGCGAGTTCGTCGCGGACCTGCTTCGCCGCATCCTCCAGCAGCGCATCCCACGAGGCGAACCGGCGCGGCAGCAGGTGCGCTGGCCGCTGCTGCAGCAGCGGCCAGGCGACGCCCTCGAACTGCTGCAGCCAGGGCATCGCGAATTCCTCGCCCATGCTGGCGCGGGCCGGCGCCAACAGCCCGTCGAGCAGGCGCGCATGCACCGCCTCGCGCCAGGCGCGGACGATGCGGTAGCCGGCCGAATCGACGCTGGCGCGCCCCTGCCAGTCGCTGGCGGCCGCGGCGAGTGCGTGCAGGGCCGGGGATGCGTCGTCGGCGCCCTGCGCGCGCAGCAGCTCCCACCAGCGCGTCATCAGGATCGCGCGGTCGTCGAGCTGGATCGCCAGCAGGTCGCGTTCGGTGAAGCGGTCCTTCGCCTGCAGGCCGTCGCGGATCTGGCGCTGGCGCGCGCCGAGGTCGTAGCCGCCGTCGCCGATGCGGGCGAGGTCTTCGATGGAGACGACGCGGCTGTTGGCGGTCCACAGGCGCGCGGCGTCCGGCGAGCGGAGGACGGGCGATGCCGCCGTATCGATGCGCCAGGGCGGGCAGGGTTCGACGGGCTGGCCTTGCGACGGGGGTTCCGGGCCTTGATCGGGGGCCGGAGCGGGAGTGGTGGCATTGGCCACGAGATCGCGGGTCGGGCACCCCTCGCTGCGACCGGGCAAGGGGCCGAGCAGTCGCCAGGCGACGTTTCCGCCGGAATCGCCGATCACCAGGTTCTGCGTCGGGACCGCGGTGCGGTCGGCGAGCGCCAGCGCGGCGTCGAGGTCGGCGACGCGCGCGAAGTCCATCAGGCCGAGGTTGACCGAGCCCGGCATCTGCGCGGTCCAGCGCAGCGACAGCACCTTGCCGTCGGCAAGCTCGTGCAGGATCGGCCCCCAGCGGGTCTCGCGGACTTCGAACTCCACGGGTTCGGCGCCCGCGACCTGAATGAGTTCGACACGGGTTTCGACCGGTGTGCAGGGATGGCCCGCGCCTTCGGCGTCGGCACGTGCTTCGGCGCACGGCGTTTCCAGCGCCCAGTCGAGGTAGTCGCCGTAGCTGTTGGTGTAGCCCCAGGCGACATGCCCGTTGCTGCCGACGATCACCGCCGGCAGGCCCGGCAGGGTGACGCCCTGCACGTCGACGCTGCCGCCCGGCGCCGCCGCGTCCGGCCAGCGCAGCCGCGCGCGGAACCACAGGTTGGGCGCGCGCAGGCCCAGATGCATGTCGTCGGCGACGATCGCGCGGCCGTCCGCGGTCAGCGCACCGGACACCGCAAAGTTGTTGCTGCCCGGAAAGTACCCGGTCGCCGCAGGCGACCAGCCGATGCCTCTCTCCCGCACTGCGGGAGAGAGGGGGACCGCCAGCGGAGCGGGGGGTGGAGTGAGGGCAACGCTCTGTACGCCCGCCGCAGGCGACCAGCCGATACCTCTCTCCCGCACTGCGGGAGAGAGGGGGACCGCCCGCGGAGCGGGCGGTGGAGTGAGGGCGACGCCGTGCACGCTCGCCGCGGGCGACCCGCCGATGCCTCTCTCCCGCGAGGAAGAGAATGCAACCGCCTCCGCATCCTCCCTATCCGACTGTTCCGGGGCCGGCAGCTTGCGCAGGTCGACCTCGTCGGCGGACGGCAGCCGCGCATCGCCCATCGCCTCACCGGACAGCGGCGCGTCCCAGTTGCTGCCCGGATGGGTCAGCAGCGCGTACAGCGCTTCGGGCAGGTGCGGCTGCAGTTTCCACAGCGCCAGCTCGCGGGTATTGCCCGCGTCCTGCAGGTCGAAGTACATCGCGTAGCCGGCGAGCGCGGTGTCGGCCGGCTGCCACGGCTGCGGCTGCTGGCGCAGCAGCAGGTACGGCCACGGCCGCGCGCGCAGCGCGGACAGGCCGGCGTTGACGCCGTCGGCGTAGGCCTGCAGTTGCGGCAGCTTGTCGCCGGCGATCGCGTCGAGGTGGGCATCCACACGCGCGCGCATGCGGTGGACGCGGTGGCGCTTGTCGAGGTCGAGCGCGATCGCGCCGAACAGCCCGGACAGTTCGCCCGCCGAGGTGCGCCGCAGCAGGTCCATCTCGAAGTAGCGCTCCTGCGCGTGCACGTAGCCCAGCGCGCGCAGGGCGTCGGCCTCGTTCGCGGCGTCGATGGTGACCACGCCCAGCGCGTCGCGCTGGATCGTGACCGGCGCGGCCAGCCCCGCCAGCGCGATGTCGCCGTCCAGCGCCGGCAGGCTGCCGCGCAGCAGCCACCAGACCGCGAGCGCGAGCAGCGCCACCATGGCCAGCACGGCGATCAGGACGCGCTTGAGCCACTTGCGCATGGAGGATTCCCCTGTGGAGTCGGTCGATTCTAGTGGCGAGGGCGCCTGCCGCGCGCCGTGCGATGGGTAAGCGGCCGGGTAAATCGGGCTGCGATTGCAACTGATTCCGATTAGAACATCGCCGGCGGGCTTCGGGCAGGATAGGCGGCATCATTCCCGTCCGGAGCCGACCGCCATGAAGGGCCATCCCGAAGTCGTCGACTACCTCAAGTTCCTGCTGCGCGGCGAGCTGGCCGCGCGCGACCAGTATTTCCTCCATTCGCGGCGCTACGAGGACCTCGGCCTCAATGCGCTGCACGCGCGCATCAACCACGAGATGGAGGAGGAGACCCAGCACGCCGACGCGCTGCTGCGGAGGATCCTGTTCCTCGAGGGCGATCCGGACATGCGTCCCGATGACTTCGAGCCGGGCAAGACCGTCGAGGAGATGCTGCGCAAGGACCTCGACCTCGAGTACAAGGTCCGCGAGAACCTCGCCCGCGGCGTCGAGCTGTGCGAGAAGCACGGCGACTACGTCAGCCGCCAGGTCCTGGTGGCGCAGCTGGCCGACACCGAGGAAGACCACACCTGGTGGCTGGAGAAGCAGCTGCGGCTGATCAAGATGGTCGGGCTGGAGAACTACCAGCAGGCGCGGATGGGCGAGGACCCGTCGCCGGGCTGAGGGCCGAACGCCTTCGGGGAACCCCCAAAGAGCCCGGGATTTGTCATTTCGAACGTAGTGGGAAATCCTGCTGTTGAAGCCGCTCCCGCGGCTTGCGGTCCAGCCGGTAGACGACGGTATGCAAGGCAGTCACGCCTTCGGCCTGGAACGAGGGCTCGCCGTAGAGGATGTCGCGGCGCTCCAGTCGCTCGACCAACCAGTCGCGATCGAGGCGCGCATGCACTTCCGGCTCGCCGACCGGGAACGGCGGTCCGTCCTTCTCCGCTTCGGAAAACTCCAGCGTGACCAGCAGGCCGCGGCAGCCGGCCGGCAGGCGTCGCCAGGTGGTGGCGGCATAGGTGTCGCGCATGGCCGGCGGCAGTGCGATCAGCGCGGCGCGGTCGTAGACGCCGGCGCAGTCGGCGAGCAGCGACGCGGGAATCGCGAAGGCGTCGCCTTGGATCAGTTCCCACGGCCCGGCGACATGGTGCGTGCCGGCCGGGCTGGCGTGCGTGGATGGCGTGAGCCCGCGTTCGTCGAAGAACTGCGCGATCGCCAGCGCCGACAGCTCGATGCCGAGCACCCGATGCCCCTGTTCGGCGAGCCAGACCATGTCCAGCGACTTGCCGCACAGCGGGACGAACACGCGGCTGCCGCGGGCGAGGCGGAGGGGGTCCCAATACTGCGTCAACAGCGGCAGCGGTGTGTCGCGGTGGAAGCCGATGCGGTTGCTGTGCCAGCGGTCGTGCCAGAAATCCGGCTGCATGGTGGTTTCCGTCTTCTGTGAAACTTCTGCTGTCATCCCGAGCGCAGCGAGGGATCCTGTTCAACTGCCGATGGAAAAGAAGATCCCTCGCTTCGCTCGGGATGACATCGGAAACATCCACGCGCGAACGGTGGTCGTCACTCGACGCCCAGTGCTTCCACCTTCTGCCACCCCCTCGGCAACAGCCCCCCGCGGCTCGCCCGCGCGCCCATGTACTCGCCCAGGTCCTTGAACGACAGGCTCATCGTGCGCGTGCCCGACTTCACCACCAGCGTTCCGCCCGGCGGCACCACGGCGACGGCGACCACGCGCTCGGTGCCGCGCCTGGCCTTGGGGATCTCGATGATCTTGTTGCCCTTGCCCTTGTCGAGTTCCGGCAGCTCCGAGACCGGGAACGCGAGCAGGTGACCGGCGCTGGTGACCGCGACGATCCGGTCGGCCTCGACGCTGTCCACCGCCGCCGGCTGCAGCACCTTCGCGCCTTCCGACAGCGACAGCATCGCCTTGCCGGCCTTCTGCCGTCCGGTCAGGTTCTCGAAGCGGGTCACGAATCCGTAGCCGTGCGACGAGGCCAGCACGAAGCGGTCGTCGTTGCCGCCGCTGGCCATCGCCGCGAACGAGGCGCCCGCGGCCGGCGAGAAGCGGCCGGTCAGCGGCTCGCCGTTGCCGCGCGCCGACGGCAGCGCGTGCGCCAGCGTCGAATAGCTGCGCCCGGCCGAATCGAGGAAGGCCACCTGCTGCGTGCTGCGGCCCCGGACCGCCGCCAGCAGGCCGTCGCCGTCGCGGTACGACAGCGCGGCCGCGTCGACGTCGTGGCCCTTGGCCGCACGCACCCAGCCTTTCTCGCTCAGCACCACGGTCACCGGTTCGCTGGGCACCAGTTCGGTCTCGTCCAGCGCCTGCGCCGCGTCGCGCGCGACCAGCGGCGAGCGGCGCGCATCGCCGTATTTCCTGGCGTCGGCCAGCAGTTCGTCCCGGATCAGCTTCTTCAGCCTGGCCTTGCTGCCCAGCGTGGCGATGAGGCGGTCGCGCTCGCCGTCGAGTTCGTCCTGCTCGCCGCGGATCTTCATTTCCTCCAGGCGTGCGAGCTGCTTGAGCTTGGTTTCGAGGATGTAGTCGGCCTGGTCCTCCGACAGTCCGAAGCGCGCGATCAGCGCCGTCTTCGGTTCGTCCTCGGTGCGGATGATGCGGATCACCTCGTCGAGGTTGAGGAAGGCGACCAGCAGGCCTTCGAGCAGGTGCAGGCGGCGCTCGACCTTGTCCAGCCGGTGCTGCAGCCGGCGCGTCACCGTTTCGCCGCGGAACACCAGCCATTCGGCGAGGATCGCCTTGAGGTTCTTCACCTGCGGGCGGCCGTCGAGGCCGATGACGTTGAGGTTGACGCGGTAGCTCTTCTCCAGGTCCGTGGTGGCGAAGAGGTGGCCCATCAGCTGTTCGGCGTCGACCCGGTTCGAGCGCGGGATCAGGGCGATGCGCACCGGGTTGGCGTGGTCGGACTCGTCGCGGATGTCCTCCAGCCACGGCAGCTTCTTCGCGCGCATCTGGGTGGCGATCTGCTCGATCACCTTCGACGGCGAGACCTGGTGGGGCAGGGCGGTGACGATGATGTTCTGGCCTTCCCTGGCGAACGTGGCGCGGGCGCGCACGCTGCCGTTGCCGGTCTGGTAGATCGCGCGCAGGTCGGCGGCCGGGGTGATGATCTCGGCGCTGGTCGGGTAGTCCGGGCCGCGCACGTGTTCGCACAGGTCGGCGACGCTGGCGTCGAGGTCGTCGAGCAGGCGCACGCAGGCGCTGACGATCTCGCCCAGGTTGTGCGGCGGCACGTCGGTGGCCATGCCGACCGCGATGCCGGTGGTGCCGTTGAGCAACAGGTGCGGCAGGCGCGCCGGCAGCCAGCTCGGTTCCTCCAGGGTGCCGTCGAAGTTCGGCGTCCAGTCGACCGTGCCATGGCCGAGTTCGCCCAGCAGCACGTCCGCGATCGGGGTGAGCTTGGACTCGGTGTAGCGCATCGCCGCGAACGACTTGGGGTCGTCGGTCGAGCCGAAGTTGCCTTGGCCGTCGATCAGCGGATAGCGGTACGAGAACGGCTGCGCCATCAGCACCATCGCCTCGTAGCAGGCGCTGTCGCCGTGCGGGTGGAACTTGCCGATCACGTCGCCGACGGTGCGCGCGGACTTCTTCGGCTTCGCCGCCGCGCCCAGGCCGAGCTCGCTCATGGCGTAGATGATGCGGCGCTGCACCGGCTTGAGGCCGTCGCCGAGGAAGGGCAGGGCGCGGTCGAGGACCACGTACATCGAGTAGTCGAGGTAGGCGCGCTCGGCGTATTCGCGCAGCGGGATCTGCTCGAAGCCGTGGAAGACGGGACGGACGGACTCGGTCATCGGTGGCGGGGAAAGACGGTGAAAACGGAGGAGAATTCTATCCTCCCCGGCCGGAACGAGCCCCGTGGTCGGGCCGGGCTGCTCAGCGCGCAAGCATCCAGTTCAGATTGGTCACCGTGGTCAGCTCATAGCGCGAGTTGGGCTGACCTGCGCGCCAGACCACGTTGCGGCCGCTGCGGCCGTGGCGCCAGAGCAGGTCAGCTCTGCCATCGTGGTCGTAGTCGGCGATGCCCGCGATCTTCCAGCCCAGGTCGGCGACGCCCGTGATGTCCCGGCTGACGTTCAAGTTGGCGGAAGGCCATATCGAAGCGCGGCCGGTCAACGCATGCCGCCAGACGATGTCCGAGCGTCCATCGCGATCGACGTCGCCGATGCCGGCCACCTGCCAACCGGCGTGCGGCGCATGGGCGACCGCAAGGCGGGTGCCTGCCTCGCCCCCGCTCCAGATGGTGTTCGCGCCACTGAAGCGATGCCGCCAGAGGATATCGGCGCGACCGTCGCCGTTGAAGTCGCCGATCCCCGCCACCAGCCAGTCGCGGTCGGGAACGGTTGCCAGCACGCGGGAGTTCCGATAGGACCCTGCTCCCCAGATGGCGTTCGCTCCGTTCACCGAATGGCGCCACAGCACGTCGTCCTTGCGGTCGCTGTCGAAATCCCCGATGCCGACGACCTCCCAGCGGGTATCGGTCACCGCAGTGAGCGATACCGATTGCCGGTAGTCGCCGCCCGGCCAGATGGCGTTGGCTCCGGTGGCGACGTGCCTCCAGAACAGGTCCGTACGTCCGTCGCCATCGAAATCCCCGCGGCCGACGAGCCTCCAGCGGCGATCCGTCACCCGGGTGACGGCGATCTGGGTGGCGATGCTACCGCCTTTCCAGATGGCACTGGCGCCGGTGGACGCGTCGTGCCAGAGGATATCGGTACGACCGTCGCCATCGAAGTCGGAGGCGACATCATTTGCCGGCGCCCAAGGCTCGAGGCAGCCTTGGCCCCTCAGGAGGAGGAGCCCGTTGTTGTAGTCGGCCACCGCTGCATCGCTGCAGCCATCTCCATCGATATCGCCTCCATCGAGGCCATGGTGTTGGTATGTCGTGGCGTAGGGCAGGGGCGTGCCGCGCTCCGCCTCCAGCCCTTCGCGGATCTGGAGGTAGTAGCCGAGGGCCTCCCAGCCGCCATGGGCCACGAGCAGGTCCTGGTAACCGTTGTTGTCGAGATCCACCGCCGTCGCGGCGACGGCCATGTCGTAGGTCCACATGGTTTGGGGGGTCGACAGCCTTCCATCCTGGCCTTGATGGAAAATCCAGAGCGCCGAGCGCGGCTGATTGCTCGCGACCGTCGTCAGGACGTCGAGGCGGCCGTCGCGATTGATGTCCACAAGCGTCAATGTCCGGAATCCGCGCGAGTCGCCGGTTGCGTAGGATTCGTAGTCGTAGTGGACAGCGGCTGCGAAGCCGCCGTCGCCCCTGCCCGGGAAGATCACGATGCCCAGTTGGTCGGCAACGACGATATCCGCGTGGCCGTCGCCGGTGACGTCGCCTATCCTGGCCCCTCCGGGGCGACCGCCCGACCGGATCGCGAGTTCGGTGCTCCGCGAAAACGTTCCGTCGCCGTTGCCGAACAGGACGACCAGCCGGCCATCGGCCTGCCTGACGACGTCCGGCCTGCCGTCCCGGTCGAGGTCACCGGCCACCAGGGAGACGATTGTGCCCGGCATCTCGACCAGTCGCGTGGCCATTCCCGCTCCGCGCCGAGGCAGCAGGATGGTGAAGCCCTGGTCATGGCCGATGACGATGTCGGCGATTCCATCGTTGTCGAGGTCCGCGATCTGCAACTCGGTGCCGTATCCTTCGGTGGTCCCCAGGTAGTCATGGCTGGCAGGGGCGGCCAGGCCGCCGCTTGGCGTCTGCGCATAGACCAGGGCCTGGCTGCCTTCGATCGAACCGAACCAGTCCCGGACCACAAGCACCACGTCCTTGCGACCGTCGCCAGTCACATCGGCAATGGCGACAGTGTCGGCCGTGGCCGGGAGGTTTTCATCGTGCAAGGCCACCGGCTGGAAGCGGAAGTCGGACCCTGCTGCGGTCCCGGAGATGGTCACCACGCATCCCGCGAGCAGGAACCCCGCAAACCGGCGGATCCGTGCCGCCGGCCGCACGGGCTGCGAAGGGAGTACGCACCGCCGCCGTTCTGCAATCCGTTCCGTCACATCCCGTTCCATCACATCTCCCGCTCCTGATGCCAGTGCCATTCCGGTGCGTGGACTGCCAGGCCGTCGGCGTGGCGGCGCCGGCAATCTCAACTGGCTGGACGACGCTGGTGTTGGATCGTATCTCATCGCCGAGGATTGTTTCCGCATGTACGTACCGTTGCCCGCGCGTCGCACCGAGGCCGCGCACTACGCCTATCCCGAGCACCTGCGGCCGTGGATCGTGCCGTTGCCGCGCGCGCCGGGCGTCTACGTGTTCCACGGCGAGGATGAGCGGGTGCCGCTGTACATCGGCAAGAGCGTGAACATCCGCCAGCGCGTGCTCGACCACATGCGCACGCCGGAGGAGGCGCGCCTGCTGCGGGCGGCGTGGCGGATCGAGTTCACCCGCACCGCCGGTGACCTCGGCGCGCAGCTGCTGGAGGCGCAGCAGATCAAGCTGCGCCAGCCGCTGCACAACAAGCGGTTGCGGCGCCGGCGCCAGCTGTGTTCGATCCGCCTGCTACGCGGACGGCCGGAGGTGGTGTATTCGCACGAGACGCCGTTCGCCTCGACGCTGCGCCTTTACGGGCTGTTCTCCAGCCGCACCGCCGCGTTGCAGGCGCTGCGCGTGATCGCCGACGACAACCGGCTGTGCTACGGGCTGCTCGGGATCGAGCGGCCGGTGGCCGGACGCGCCTGCTTCCGCGCGAGCATCGACCGTTGCGCGGGCGCCTGCTGCGGGCGCGAGTCGCCGGCCGGGCACGAGGCGCGGCTGGACGCGGCGCTGGAGGCGCTGCGGGTGGCGACCTGGCCCTATGCCGGGGCGGTGGGGATCGTCGAGGACGGGCCGGACCTGAGCCAGATCCACGTGGTCCGCGACTGGCACTACCTCGGCAGCGCCCCGACCCGCGCTCGCGCGCGCCGGCTGGACCGGGTGGTGGAGGGCTTCGACAACGACGGCTACCGGATCCTGGCCGAGCCGCTGCTGTCGGGACGATGCCGGGTCGTGCTGCTTTGAAGTCGTTGCGCCGGCCGGGGCGGGGCGCGGCAAGCCGGCATGCATCCCTGGGCGAAGACCGGTTTTTCGCAGGAGCGGCTTCAGCTGCGCCCCGGCGCTCGATGGAGCGAAAAACAGTCGCGCCCGGAGGCGCTCCTGCCGCGACGAGGGGGCGGTGCAGGGCCCGGAATCGATAAGGAATTGTTAACGCTAACTCGCGGTTGCCTCGCTCCCGCGGAGCATTCCGCACTGCAGCAAGGCTTTTTTTTGCCAGCTGTGTAGAGTCTGACCCTCGCCACCACGCCGGATCGGGCGCGTCGGGGTTCGCCCGGTCCATCGGACTTGCGAGATCGGCGGCCGATTTTGTGGTAGCGCTAACTTTTTTGGGGAATGATGGATGGGCCTGTTCGTTGGACTGGATGTCGGCACCCAGAGCGTCAAGCTGGTGGCCTACGATCCCGACTCTCGCCAGATCGTGGCCTCGGCCGGGCAGCCGCTCGACCTCGCCGCGGGCGACGACGGCAGTCGCGAGCAGAGCGCGGACTGGTGGGTCGACGCGGTGCGCGCCTGCTTCGGCAGGATCGATCCCGCGCTGCGCGCGCGGGTGGTCGCGATCGGCGTGTCGGGCCAGCAGCACGGCTTCGTGCCGCTCGACCGCAGCGGCAGCGTGCTGGCGCCGGCCAAGCTGTGGTGCGACACCAGCACCAGCGCCGAGTGCGACGAGATCATGGCCGCCGCCGGCGGCGCGCGGCGCTGCATCGAGCTGGCCGGCAATCCGATCCTGGCCGGCTACACCGCCTCCAAGCTGCCCTGGACCCGCAAGCACCGCTCGCAGGCCTACGCCAAGCTCGCGACCATCGCGCTGCCGCACGACTACATCAACTACTGGCTGACCGGCGAGCTTTGGATGGAGCACGGCGACGCCTCCGGCACCGGCTGGCTCGACGTGCGCACGCGCGCCTGGTCGCCGGCGATGCTGGCCGCGACCGATCCCGACCGCGACCTCGGCGCCTGCCTGCCGCCGCTGGTCGACGCCGCCACGCTGGTGAAGATCAAGCCGGCGCTCGCCGACGAACTCGGCCTGCCGCATGCGGTGCAGGTGTCGGCCGGCGGCGGCGACAACATGATGGCCGCGATCGGCACCGGCAACGTCGTCCCGGGCGTGCTGAGCATGAGCCTGGGTACCTCCGGCACGCTGTTCACCTACGCCGACCATCCGGTGGTCGACGACGACGGGCGCTGGGCCGCGTTCTGCGATTCGACCGGCGGCTGGCTGCCGCTGATCTGCACCATGAACTGCACCGTCGCCACCGAGGCGGTGGGCAAGCTGTGCGGCTTCTCGACGAAGGAGGGCGACGCCCTGCTGGCCGGCACCCGGCCCGGCGCCGACGGCCTGCTGATGCTGCCCTTCCTCAACGGCGAGCGCACGCCCGACCTGCCCAACGGCCGTGGCAACCTGTTCGGCATGACCGCGAGCAACCTCACGCCTGCCAACCTCTACCGCGCGGCGATGGAGGGCGCGCTGTACAGCCTGAAGAACGGCTACGACGCGCTGGTCGATGCTGGCCTGCGCTTCGAGGCCATCCGCCTGACCGGCGGCGGCAGCCAGAGCCTGGTGTGGCGGCAGATGGCCGCCGACATGTTCGGCCTGCCGGTCGACGTGCCCGAGCAGGCCGAAGGCGCCGCGTTCGGCGCCGCGCTGCAGGCGCTGTGGGCGGTGCAGCGCAGTGGCGGCGATGCCGACCTGAGCGCGCTCGCCGCGGCGCACGTGCGCCTGGACCCGCGCCTGGCCACGCATCCGCACGCCGAAGCCACCGCGGCGTACGCCCCGGTCTACCAGCGTTTCCTGTCCCACCTCGACGCGATCCGGCCGCTCTACGCGGGTTGACCGCTCGTTCCCCACCTACGACCTCACGGAAGCACAGCAATGAGCAAGGCATTCATCGGCGCGAAGGAATACTTCCCCGGCATCGGCACCATCCCCTTCGAGGGCCCGGGTTCGGACAACCCGCTGGCGTTCAAGGTCTACGACGCGGAGAAGAAGATCGGCGGCAAGACCATGCGCGAGCACCTGCGCTTCGCGGTTTGCTACTGGCATACCTTCTGCAACGCCGGCGCCGATCCGTTCGGCCCGGGCACGCGCCGGTTCCCGTGGGAGGCCGGTGACGCACTGGCGACCGCCGAGGCCAAGGTTGACGCCGCGTTCGAATTCTTCACCAAGCTAGGCGTGCCGTACTGGTGCTTCCACGACGTCGACCTGGCGCCCGACGCCGACGACATCGGCACCTACGAGAAGAACCTCAAGCGCCTGGTGGCGCTGGCGAAGGAGCGGCAGCAGGCCACCGGCGTCAAGCTGCTGTGGGGCACGGCGAACCTGTTCTCGCACCCGCGCTACATGAACGGCGCTTCGACCAACCCGGATTTTCAAGTGGTGGCGCGCGCCGCGGTGCAGGTGAAGAACGCGCTCGACGCCACCGTCGAACTGGGCGGCGAGCACTACGTGTTCTGGGGCGGCCGCGAAGGCTATGCCAGCCTGCACAACACCGACATGAAGCGCGAGCTGGCGCATTTCGCCCGCTTCCTGACCGCCGCCCGCGACTACGGCCGCAGCATCGGCTTCGAGGGTTCGTTCTTCATCGAACCCAAGCCGATGGAGCCGATGAAGCACCAGTACGACTTCGACAGCGCCACCGTCGCCGGCTTCCTCAAGGAGCACGGGCTGGAGAAGGACTTCAAGCTCAACATCGAGGCCAACCACGCCACGCTGTCGGGCCACACCTTCGAGCACGACCTGCAGGTGGCCTCCGACCACGGCCTGCTCGGCAGCATCGACGCCAACCGCGGCAACGCGCAGAACGGCTGGGACACCGACCAGTTCCCGACCGACCTCTACGACACCGTCGGCGCGATGCTGGTGGTGCTGCGCCAGGGCGGCCTGGTCGGCGGCCTGAACTTCGACGCCAAGCCGCGCCGCGAGTCCACCGACATGGAGGACCTGTTCATCGCCCACGTCGGCGGCATGGACGCGTTCGCGCGCGGTCTGGAAGTGGCGCATGGCCTGCTCAACGATTCGCCGTGGGAGCAGTGGCGCAAGCAGCGCTACGCCAGCTTCGACGGCGGCGACGGCAAGGCGTTCGAGGACGGCAAGCTGGGGCTGGCCGATCTCGCATCGCTGGCCGCCAAGGGCGGCGAGCCGCAGCAGACCAGTGGCAAGCAGGAGCGCTACGAGAACCTGCTCAACCAGTACCTGCTGCGCTGAGTGGCGTTGCGCGCGCCGGTCGCCATGGGAACGATGCCGTCCCTCCGCGCCGACCGGCCGCGTGATCGCCGCGGGTGGCCGGCGCGGTCAGCGCGCCGGCGGCGCGACCGAGTCGCGCTGGATCAGCTGATGGGCGATCACGTGGTCCACCAGCGTGCGCGGGCCCTCCCTGCGACGGATGCCGCGCACCAGGATGTCGATCGCCGAATCGCCCATCAGCGCCACCGGCTGGCGGATGGTGGTGAGTTCCGGCCAGACCGTGGTGGCCGCGTAGGTGTCGTCGAAGCCGACCACCGACAGGTCGCGCGGCACGTCGAGGTGGCGCCGGTGCGCCACCGAGACCACGGCCGCGGCCATGTCGTCGTTGCCGGCGAAGATCGCCGTCGGCGGGTTGGGGTGCGCGAGCAGTTTCTCGGCCGCCTCCAGCCCCGAGCGGTAGGTGAAGAAGCCGGCCTCGACCAAGGTCTCGTCGAACGGGATCCCGGCCTCGGACAGCGCCGCATGGAAACCCTCGAGCCGGCGCACGCTGGCCGTCTGGTTCGGATGGCCCTTGATGTGGCCGATGCGGCGGTGGCCGGCGGCGATCAGGTGCTGGGTGACATCCTTGCTGGCCTGGAAATCGTCGATGCGCACCCGCGAGATGTGATGATTGGGGTGCGCGGAGGCGATCGCCACCACTGGCACGCCGGCATCGACGAACTCGGTGATCACGCCCTTCGACTCGCACAGCGGTGGCGGCAGGATCACGCCGGTGATGCGGTTGGCCAGGGTGCGCGCGGCCTGGCGCTGGGCGTTGCTGCCGAGGTTGTCCCAGGAATCGATCACCAGTTGCGCGGCGATCCGGCTGGCGCCGCGCAGCGCGCCGACCAGCAGTTCGCGCAGGTAGGCGCTGCTGGGGTTGGTGTAGATCAGCGCGACGCGCGGCTCGTGCGCGGTGGCCAGCGCACTGGCGGCGAGGTTGGGCGTGTAGCCGAGCTCGCGCACCGCGCGCATCACCCGTTCGCGCGTGGTGTCGCGCACCTTGCCGTGGCCGTTGACCACGCGCGAGACCGTCATCGGCGAGACCTTGGCGAGGGCGGCGACCTCGTCGAGCGTGACGGCCTGTCCCTTGCGTCGCGCGGCTTTCCTCGGTTTCTGCAACGTTCGTTCCCCTGTCCGCGCCATGGTCGCCTGTCGTTCGGGCCGGCATGCGCGGATCCGTGCGCTTGGATGGACGCAAGCGCCCGTCGCGGTGGACGACCCGACATGAGGGCAATCTGAATGGTACACACAACCGCCAACCGCGGGCATCACCCCCTCTCCGTCGCGCCGTGGCCGTATGGGCGCCGGCCGGGCGGGCGGCTGCCGCTGTTCGCGTTCGCCTGCTGGCTTGCGGCGCTGCTGTGCCTGCCGGCGGCGCAGGCCGAAGACGGTCATGACCTGTGGCTGCGCCATGCGCCGGTCGAATCCGGCGCGGCCGGCGACTACCGCGCGCGGCTGGTGCAACTGGTGGCGCCGGAGGCGACCGCGACGCAGCGGGTCGCGCGCGACGAACTCCTGCGCGGTCTCGGTGGCCTGCTGGGCGCATCGCCGGCCGTGTCGAACGCCCCCGACCGGGACGGCGCACTGATCCTCGGCACGCCGGCCTCCTCGCCGCGCATTGCGAAGCTGGGGCTCGACCTCGACGGGCTGGGAGCGGAGGGCTACCTGATCCGCAGCCTGTCGGTCGACGGCCATACCGCCACCGTGGTCGCGGCCAACAGCGACGTCGGCGCACTGTACGGCGCCTTCCACCTGCTGCGCCTGCTGCAGACGCGGCAGCCGATCGACGCCCTCGACCTGCGCACATCGCCCAAGGTCGCGCTGCGCGTGCTCAACCACTGGGACAACCTCGACCGCCACGTCGAGCGCGGCTACGCCGGCCAGTCGATCTGGGACTGGCACAGGCTGCCCGACTGGCTGGACCCGCGCTATACCGACTACGCCCGCGCCAACGCCTCGATCGGCATCAACGGCACGGTGCTCAACAACGTCAACGCCAACGCGCAGATCCTCACGCCCGCCTACCTGGAGAAGGTGGAGGCGCTGGCCGGGGTGATGCGGCCGTACGGCATCCGCGTCTACCTCAGCGCCCGCTTCAGCGCGCCGATGGAGATCGGCGGCCTGAAGACCGCCGATCCGAAGGATGCGGCCGTGCAGCGCTGGTGGCGCGCCAAGGCCGACGAGATCTACGCGAAAATCCCCGACTTCGGCGGCTTCCTGGTCAAGGCCAATTCGGAAGGGCAGCCCGGCCCGCAGGATTTCGGCCGCTCGCACGCCGACGGCGCCAACATGCTCGCCGACGCCGTCGCGCCGCACGGCGGCATCGTGATGTGGCGCGCGTTCGTGTACTCGGACGAGGAGCCGGACGACCGCGCCAAGCAGGCGTACACCGAGTTCGTGCCGCACGACGGCGAGTTCCGCGACAACGTGCTGGTGCAGGTGAAGAACGGCGCGATCGACTTCCAGCCGCGCGAGCCGTTCCATCCGCTGTTCGGCGCGATGCCGAAGACGCCGCTGATGATGGAGTTCCAGATCACCAAGGAGTACCTCGGCTTCGCCACCCACCTGGTCTATCTCGGGCCGATGTGGGAGGAAGTGCTGCGTGCGGACACCTACGCGAAGGGCGAGGGCTCGACCGTCGCGAAGGTGGTCGACGGTTCGCTGGAGGCGGACGAACCAGGCAGGAGCCGGCTCAGCGGCATGGCGGGCGTGGCCAATATCGGCAGCGATCGCGACTGGAGCGGCTCGCATTTCGACCAGGCCAACTGGTACGCCTACGGGCGGCTGGCGTGGGATCCGTACCTCGACGCGCGCGACATCGCGGCGGAGTGGGTGCGGATGACGTTCTCGAACGATCCGGCCTTCGTCGATCCGGTGGTCGGGATGATGATGGCCTCTCACCAGGCCGCGGTGGACTACATGACCCCGCTCGGGCTGCACCACCTGATGGGACGCGGCCACCACTACGGACCGGCGCCGTGGGTCGAGGGCGGGCCGCGCGCGGACTGGACGTCGGTGTATTTCCATCGCGCGACGAAGGAGGGCATCGGCTTCGACCGCACGAAGACGGGCAGTGACGCGGTGTCGCAGTACGCGCCGCCGGTGGCCGAGGTGTTCAATGATCCCGCGCGCGTGCCGGAGGACTTCCTGCTGTGGTTCCACCACCGGGGCTGGACGGATCGCGTGTCGTCCGGGCGCACGCTGTGGGACGAACTCGTGCATCGCTATTCGCGCGGCGTCGCCGAAGTGCAGGAGATGCGTGCGACGTGGGACGGGCTGGCGGACCATGTCGATCCGGAGCGCCACCACCAGGTCGCGCGGTTCCTGGCAATCCAGCAGAAGGAGGCGCAGTGGTGGCGCGACGCCAGCATCGCCTATTTCCAGACCTTCTCCGGCCTGCCGCTGCCGGAGGGCGAGGCCGCGCCGCTGCATTCGCTGGACTACTACAAGTCGCTCGAGTTTCCGAACGCGCCGGGAGACGGACGTTGAAGGGATTGCCTGCATTGGAATGCCCGTCTTCATGCCGTGCCGCGGTCGCGTGGCTGGCGATCGCGCTGTCGGGTACGGTCGCACCGGCGATCGCGGCCGATGACGCGGGCGCGCCGCCGCTGCTGCACGCGATGTTCCAGGACCATGCGGTGCTGCAGCGCGACCGCCCGATCCGCGTCTGGGGCCAGGCGCACCCGGACGAGGAGGTGCGCGTGGCGCTGGCCGGCAAGCGCGTTCGCGCGCGCGCCGACGGCGACGGGCGCTGGACGGCGGAGCTTCCCGCGCTGCGCGCGGGCGGGCCGCATGTATTGAACGTGGAGGCGGGCGGGCGCAGGCAGGTGGTCGGGGACGTGCTGGTCGGCGACGTGTGGCTGTGCTCCGGGCAGTCGAACATGGAGCTGCAGGTGTGGCGCGCGCTGGATGCGCGCGCGGAGATGGCGGGCGCCGGCAACGATCGCATCCGCCTGCTCACCGTGCCGCAGGTCGCGGACGTGGTGCCGAAGGAGACGTTCTCCGAAGCGGTGCGGTGGGATCCGGTGAATCCTGACACGGTGCGCGAGTTCTCCGCCGCCTGCTACTTCTTCGCGCGCGAGCTGCAGAAGACGGTCGATGTGCCGATGGGACTGATCGACGCCGCCTGGGGCGGATCGCGCATCCAGGCCTGGACCAGCGGCGAGGCGCTGCGCACGCTCGGCATCTACGACGGCGAACTCGACGTGCTGGCGCGCTACGCCGACGACGCGGTGGCCGCGGTCGGCGACTGGGGCGCGCTGTGGCAGGACTGGTGGTCGGCCCGTCCGGGCGTCGCGGCGGACGATCGGCCCTGGGACGCGGGCAAGCCGGCAGGGCAGTGGCGCCAGGCGCCGGCGCAACTCGGCGCCTGGGAGCGCTGGGGCGTGCCGGAACTGGCCGACTTCAACGGCATGGTCTGGTACCGCACCCGCGTGCGCCTGACCGCCGCGCAGGCGGCGCAGGGCGCGGTGCTGGCGCTGGGGCCCGCGGACGAGATCGACATGACCTGGGTGAACGGCCGCGGCGTCGGCAGCACCTACGGCGCGGGCGCCGGCCGCGAGTACGCGCTGCCGGCGGGCCTGCTGCATGAAGGCGACAACACCGTCGTGGTCAACGTGCTCGACACCTATCGCGACGGCGGGCTCGCGGGACCGGCCTCGGCGCACGCGTTGCGCTTCGCCGACGGCTCCAGCGCGCCGCTCGACGGCGGCTGGCAGTACCGCGTCGTGCCGCCGGAGCTGGGGACGCCGCCGCGCGCGCCGTGGCAGAGCGCGGCCGGCCTGTCGACGCTGTACAACGGCATGATCGCGCCGCTGGGACGCTACGGCCTGCGCGGCGCGCTGTGGTACCAGGGCGAGTCCAATACCTTCGAGCACGATCGCTACGCGCAGCTGCTGCGCGTGCTGCGCAGCGACTGGCGCGCGCGCTTCGGCGACGGCCTGCCGCTGCTGGTGGTGCAGCTGGCCAACTACGGCGCGGCGCCGGTGGCGCCTTCGGAGAGCGACTGGGCCGCGCTGCGCGAGGCCCAGCGCCAGGTCGCGGCGGAGGATCCGGAGACAGGCCTGGCGGTGGCCATCGACATCGGCGACCGCTACGACATCCACCCGAGCAACAAGCAGGAGCTCGGCCGTCGCCTCGCGCGCCTCGCGCGCCATGTGGTCTACCGCGAAACGCTGCCCGCCTCGGGGCCGGTGGCGAAGGCGGCGGGCCGCGACGGCGATGCGGTGGTGGTCGAGTTCGGCGACGTCAGCGACGGCCTGGTCGCCTACGGCGGCGCAGGCCCGATCGGCTTCGAGTTGTGCGGCGACGAAACGGGTTCGTGCCGCTATGCGCACGCCGACGTCCGCGGCGACCGCGTCTCCCTGAATGCGCCCGTGGCAGGGGCCGCGACCCGCGTCCGCTACTGCTGGGCCGACAGCCCCGTCTGCACGTTGTTCGACGGCGCCGGCCTGCCGGCCGGTCCGTTCGAACTACCGGTGTCCCCATGATCGACGACGACCACGCAAGATGAACACCCACGCCACCGAAACCACTACGCACGGTTCCTCCCGCGACCGCGAGATCGTCGACGCGAAGGTCATCGTCACCTGCCCGGGACGCAACTTCGTCACCCTGAAGATCACCACGCGCTCGGGCGTCTACGGGCTCGGCGACGCGACGCTCAACGGCCGCGAACTCTCGGTCGCGGCCTACCTGTCCGACCACGTCGTGCCCAACCTGATCGGCCGCGACGCCGGTCGCATCGAGGACCTCTGGCAGTTCCTCTACCGCGGCGCCTACTGGCGGCGCGGCCCGGTGACGATGAGCGCGATCGCCGCGGTCGACGTGGCGCTGTGGGACATCCTCGGCAAGATGGCCGGGCTGCCGGTCTACCAGCTGCTCGGCGGGCGTTCGCGCGAAGGCGCGCTGGTGTACGGCCACGCCAACGGCCGCGACATCGCCGAGGCCAGCGACGCGGTTGGGGGGTTCATCGAACAGGGCTTCCTGGCCGTGCGCGCGCAGTGTGGCGTGCCCGGCATCAAGAAGGCCTACGGCGTGTCCAACGCCAAGGGCTACGAGCCGGCCGAGAGCGAACTGCCGCTGGAGACGGTGTGGAACACGCCGCGCTACCTCGAGGTGGTGCCGGCACTGTTCGAGCAACTGCGCGCCGACCACGGCAGCGACGTCGAACTGCTGCACGACGTGCACCACCGGCTCACGCCGATCGAGGCGGCGCGGCTTGCGAAAAGCCTCGAGCCCTACCGCCTGTTCTGGCTGGAGGACGCCACCCCGGCCGAGAACCAGAAGTCGTTCGAGCTGATCCGCCGGCACTCGGTCACCGCGCTGGCGGTGGGCGAGGTGTTCAACTCGATCTTGGATTGCAAGCACCTGATCGAGAATCAGCTGATCGACTACATCCGCACGACGATCGTGCACGGCGGCGGCATCACCCACGTGCGCCGGCTGGCCGATTTCGCCGCCCTGCACCAGGTGCGCACCGGCTTCCACGGCGCCACCGACCTGTCGCCGGTGACGATGGGCGCGGCGCTGCATTTCGATACCTGGGTGCCGAACTTCGGCATCCAGGAGTACATGTTCCACACCGACGAAACCGACGCGGTGTTCCCGCATGACTACGTGCTGCGCGACGGGCGGCTGCATGTCGGTGATACGCCGGGCCACGGCGTCGACATCGACGAGGCCCTGGCGGCGAAGTATCCGTATTCGCCGAAGCAGCTGCCGATCGCGCGGCTGGAAGACGGCGCGATGTGGGACTGGTGATGGTGGTGGAAATGAAGTCTCCGCGGACATTTCGACTGTCATTCCCGCGAAGGCGGGAACCCAGTGTCTTTGCTGTTGGCAGCGAGGGCACAGACGCTGGGTCCCCGCCTACGCGGGGACGACGGTGTTTCGTGCTGGCGCTGCTGCTGTCGGTACTGGCGCTGCCGGCCTCGGGTAACGAGAGCGCGTCACCACCGCCCGCCTACTTCGACTGGTTCGAATACACCGGCCGCGACGCCGCGTTCGAGGCACCGCTGCCCGAAGGCCACTTCCGCAACCCGATCCTCGCCGGATTCCACTCCGACCCGAGCATCGTCGCCGCGCGCGGCAAGTTCTACATGGTGCACTCGACGTTCACCTACTTCCCCGGCATCCCGGTGTTCGAGAGCGAGGACCTGGTGCATTGGACCCAGGTCGGCAACGCCATCCACCGCCGCGGGCAGCTCGATTTCGACGGCCTGGGCGTTTCGCGCGGCGTGTTCGCGCCGGCGATCGAATACCGCGACGGCATCTTCTACGTGGTCAACACCGCGGTCGACAGCGGCGGAAATTTCATCGTCACCGCGACCGATCCGGCCGGCCCCTGGTCCGATCCGGTCTGGCTGCCGGGCATCGGCGGCATCGATCCATCGCTGTTCTTCGACGACGACGGCAGGGTCTACCTCCTCAACAACGACGAACCCGAAGTTCCGGTGCGCTACGACGGCCATCGTGCGATCTGGCTGCAGGAAATCGACATCGCGAAGAGGCAGCCGTTCGGTCCGCGCAAGGTGCTGATCGACGGTGGCGTGAAGCCGGAAGAGAACCCGATCTGGATCGAAGGCCCGCACATCTACAAGGTTGGCGACTGGTACGTGCTGTCCAATGCCGAGGGCGGCACCGGTCCGCAGCACTCGCAGGTGGTGCTGCGCAGCCGCGATGTCTGGGGCCCGTACGAGCCCTACGCGCACAACCCGATCCTGACCCAGCGCGACCTGCCGCCCGAGCGTGCGCTGCCGGTGACCAACGCCGGCCACGCCGACCTCGTGCAGGGCCCGGACGGCAGTTGGTGGGCGGTGTTCCTCGCCAGCCGCAACTACGACGTCCGCCACTACAACACCGGCCGCGAGACCTTCCTGCTGCCGCTGACCTGGCGCGACGGCTGGCCGACGATCCTGCCGCCGGGCGAGGAGATCCCGTACGTGCTGCCCGGCCCTGCCTTCATGAAGCAGGCGGCCGGGCAGGCGCCGCTGAGCGGCAACTTCACCTGGCGCGACGAGTTCGACGCGCGCGAGCTCGACAAGGTCTGGATGTTCGTGCGCGTGCCCAGGCACGACTGGTTCGATCTCGCCGCGCAACCGGGCAGGCTCGCGATCCATCCGCTGCGCGAACGCCTGGACACGCTGGGGAATCCGTCGTTCCTCGCGCGCCGCCAACAGCATCTCGCGTTCGCGGCCAGTACGGCGCTGGACCTGCCCGCGCCTGGCATCGCCGCCGGCCTGGCCGCGTTCCAGAGCGAGCGCTACTGGTACTTCCTCGGCGTGCGCCGCGCCGCGCGCGAGGGCGCCGAGGTGTTCCTCGAGAAGAAGGCCGGCGACGGCGCCTCGGAGATCGTCGCGCTGCGCGGCGCGGGCGAGGCCGGCGCGCTGCAGCTGAAGATCGAGGGCAACGAGGGCAGGTATTCGTTCGCCTTCGACGCCGGCGACGGCCAGGGCTGGCAGTGGCTGGCGAAAGACGTCGACGCCACCGTCCTGAGCACCGAGGTCGCCGGCGGCTTCGTCGGGGCCACGCTCGGGCCGCATGCGCGCGACGAGCGCGCGGCGCCATGAATCATCGAGGGAGGAGAGGGAAGATGCCATCCACGACCGGAAACGATCCGCGCATGCCGTCGTGCCCGCAGCGGCGGGTTTCGCGCTCCCGCACGCTCGCGCGCTGGTGCGCGGCGGCATTGCTGGCGTCGCTGCCGGCGTGGCAGGCGCAGGCCGCCGATCCCGAGCGGCCGTGGCTGGACACTTCACGCAGTTTCGAGGAGCGCGCCGCTGCGCTGGTCTCGCAGATGACGCTGGAGGAGAAGGCCGCGCAGATGCAGAACGATTCGCCGGCGATCGAACGGCTCGGGCTGCCCGCCTACGACTGGTGGAACGAAGCGCTGCACGGCGTCGCGCGCGCGGGCGCGGCGACGGTGTTCCCGCAGGCAATCGGCATGGCGGCGACCTTCGACGTCCCGCTGATGGACGAGGTCTCGAAGACCATCAGCGACGAGGCCCGCGCCAAGCACCACGAGTTCCTGCGCAAGGGCGAGCACGGGCGCTACCAGGGCCTGACGTTCTGGTCGCCGAACATCAACATCTTCCGCGATCCGCGCTGGGGACGCGGCCAGGAGACCTACGGCGAGGATCCCCATCTCACCGCGCGCCTGGGCGTGTCGTTCGTGAAGGGCCTGCAGGGCGATGATCCCAAGTACCGCAAGCTCGACGCCACCGCCAAGCACTACGCCGTGCACAGCGGCCCGGAAGCCGACCGCCACACCTTCGACGCGCACCCGTCGAAGCGCGACCTCTACGACACCTACCTCCCGGCGTTCGAGGCGTTGGTGAAGGACGCCGACGTCGCCGCGGTCATGGGCGCCTACAACCGCGTCTACGGCGAATCGGCCAGCGCCAGCACCTTCCTCACCGGGAAGATCCTGCGAGGCGCCTGGGGTTACCAGGGCTACGTGCTGTCCGACTGCTGGGCGGTCGTGGACATCTGGGAGAACCACAAGATCGTCGCGACGCCGGAAGAGGCCGCCGCGCTGGCGGTGAAGAACGGCACCGAGCTCGACTGCGGCGAGACCTACGCCCCGTCGATCCCGGTCGCGGTGCGCAAGGGCCTGCTCGGCGAGGCCGAGGTCGATGCCGCGTTGACGAAGCTGATGACCGCGCGCATGCGCCTGGGCATGTTCGATCCGCCGGAGCAGGTGCGCTGGGCGCAGATCCCGTATTCGGTCAACCAGGCGCCGGCGCACGACGCGCTGGCGCGCAAGGTGGCGCAGGAATCGATCGTGCTGCTGAAGAACGACGGCGTGCTGCCGCTGTCGAAGGAGATCAAGCGCCTCGCCGTGATCGGACCGACCGCGGACGACACCATGTCGCTGCTCGGCAACTACTACGGCACGCCGGCCGACCCGGTGACCGTGCTGCGCGGCCTCCGCGAGGCGCTGCCGGACACCGAGGTGGTGTACGCGCGCGGCGCGGACCTGGTCGAAGGCCGAGACGATCCGGCAGCGACGCCGCTGGTCGAGCCGCAATACCTGCGCCCGCAGGCTGGTTCGGGTGAACGCGGCCTGCGCGGCGAATACTTCCGCAACAAGGAGCTGTCCGGAGAGCCTGTGCTGGTGCGCGTCGACGCGCAGATCGGCTTCCGCTGGGACCGCGGCTCGCCGACCGACAACCTGCTGGCGCGCGGCGAGGCCGGTCCGGACAACGCCGTGCCCAACGACGGCTTCAGCATCCGCTGGATCGGCCAGCTGCTGCCGCCGGCCAGCGGCAGGTACCGGCTCGAGGCCGGCGCCAACGACGGCTTCCGCCTGTACCTCGACGGCAAGCTGCTGCTCGACCGCTGGGAGAACGCCGAGCGCCTGCGCGCGGACAGCGTCGAGCTCGAGCTCGAGGGCGGCCGCGCCTACGACCTCCGGCTCGAGTACTACGAGAACGACCGCGACGCCAGCGTGCGCCTGGCCTGGGACCTGCCGGGCGCGAAGCCGACGTTCGACGAAGCGCTGGACCTCGCGCGCAGCGCCGATGCCGTGGTCTTCGTCGGCGGCCTGACCGGCGATGTCGAAGGCGAGGAGATGACGGTCAATTTCCCGGGCTTTTCCGGCGGCGACCGCACCGACATCCGCCTGCCGGACACGCAGCGCAAGCTGCTCGAAGCGCTGCACGCGACCGGCAAGCCGGTGGTGCTGGTACTGACCACCGGCTCCGCGCTCGGCGTCGACTGGGCCAAGCAGCACCTGCCGGCGATCCTGGTGGCCTGGTATCCGGGCCAGCGCGGCGGCAACGCGGTGGCCGACGTGCTGTTCGGCGACGTCAGTCCCGCCGGACGCCTGCCGGTGACGTTCTACAAGGCCGAGGAGACGCTGCCGGCGTTCGACGACTACGCCATGGCCGGGCGCACCTACCGCTATTTCGAGGGCGAGCCACTGTATCCCTTCGGCCACGGCCTGTCCTACACCCGCTTCGAGCATGCCGGCCTGAAGCTCGATCGCGATGTCGTCGCCGCGGACGGGCAGGTGAGGGCGACGCTGACGGTGCGCAACAGCGGCGAACGCGCGGGCGACGAAGTGGTGCAGGCCTACCTGCGTCCGCTGGCGCCGGTACCCGGTCGCGCGCTGAAGGAACTGCGCGCCTTCGAGCGCATCCATCTCGCGCCCGGAGAATCGCGCGAACTCTCGTTCGTGTTCACGCCCGAACGCGACCTGCGCCGCTACGACGAGGCCGCGCAGGCCTACGTGGTCGATCCGGGCGGGTACGCGGTGGACGTCGGTGCGTCCAGCGCCGACATCCGCGCCAGCGCAAGCTTCGAGGTGCGTGCACCGTGACCGGCACGGGCGCCCGATACGCCGCGCGGCGACCATGACGGCGCCGGTCGACACCGCGCCGCGCCTGTCGGACGGCACGCTTGCGGGCCTGCCGGCCGACGTGCGGCGACCGTCCTACGATCGCGCCGCGACCCGCATCGGCATCGTCCACTTCGGACCGGGCGCGTTCCACCGCGCGCACCAGGCGGTGTACCTCGACGGCCTGCTGGGCGACGAACCCGACTGGGCGATCAGCGCAGTCTCGCTGCACAGCCCCGGCGTGCGCGACGCGCTGCAGCCGCAGGATGGCCTGTACACGCTGGCCCTGATCGGCGAGCGCACGCAACTGCGCGTGATCGGATCGATCCGCGAGGTGCTGTGCGCGCCGCAGCAGCGCAAGGCGGTGCTGGCGCGGCTGGTCGATCCGCAGGTGCGGCTGGTGACGCTGACCATCACCGAGAAGGGCTACTGCCTCTCGGCCGACGGCGTGGACGCGGCGCATCCGGACATCGCCCGCGATCTCGTCTCGCCGGAGCAGCCGGTCAGCGCCATCGGCTGGCTGGTCGCCGGCCTGCGCGAGCGCCGTGCCCTCGGGCTGGCGCCGTACACCGTGCTCAGCTGCGACAACCTCGCCGACAACGGCGGCCGCCTGCGCCGCGCGGTGCTGGACCATGCGCGCCGCATCGACGCGGGACTGGCGGCGTGGATCGAGGCCGAAGTCGCCTTCCCGCGATCGATGGTGGACAGTATCACCCCCGCCAGCGACGAGGCCTTGCGCGCGCGCGTGGCGCTCGGCCTCGGCGTCGACGATGCCTGGCCGGTGCAGCGCGAGCCGTACACGCAATGGGTGGTCGAGGACGATTTTCGCAGCGGCCGGCCCGCGTTCGAGCGCGTGGGCGTGGTCATGAGCGGCGACATCGCCGGCTACGACCGCGCCAAGCTGCGCCTGCTCAATGCGCCGCACTCGACCCTGGCCTACCTCGGCTCGCTGATGCAGCTGGAAACCGTCGCCGACGCCATGCGCGAGCCGGTGCTGGCCGGTTTCGTCGAACGGCTGATGCGCGAGGACATCGCGCCGAACGTCGGCGCGCCCGCCGGCTTCGATGCCGACGCCTATGTCGATGCGATCCTCGAACGCTTCCGCAATCCCGCGATCCGCCACCTGCTGGCGCAGATCGCCTGGGACGGCTCGCAGAAGCTGCCGGTGCGCCTGCTCGGCACCATCGCCGACGCGTTGGCGACGGGATGGCCGATCGACCGCCTGTGCCTGCCGGTGGCAGGCTGGCTGCGTTTCGTGGTCCGCCAGGCGAAAGCAGGCGTGGCGCTGGTCGATCCACTGGACGCCGCGCTGTCGGACATCGGCCGTACCGCGACCGGCGAGCCGGCGCACGATGTCGCCGCATTCCTGGGTCTCGATGCGGTGTTCGCGCCGCTGTCGGGCGATGCGCGCTTTACCGCCGCGCTATGCGATGCGTACGCGGCGCTGGGCGACGCGGATCCGGCGGCGGTGGCGCGCGCACTCGCCGCCGCCGGACAGGACGCTCAGCGTTGAAAGCCGAGCCCGGCCACCTTCAGCGGCACCCGCGCCAGGAACTTGTGCGAGGTCATGTACAGCGTGCGTCCATCGTCGCCGAAGGCGGTATTGGCGATCGCGCTGCCGGTCTCGATGCGCCCCAGGCGCTTGCCGTTCGCGTCCATCACCAGCACGCCGCCGGGAGCGGTCGCGAACAGCAGGCCGTCGGTGGAGACCGCGAGGCCGTCGGGCAGGCCGTGCACGCCGTCGCCCATCAGGTCCGAGGCATCGGCAAGCACGCGGCTGTCGCTCGCGTTGCCGGCGTCGTCGAGCGTGTACGCCATCCACACCGGGCGCTCGGGATCGGAGTTGGCGACGTACAGCGTGCGCTCGTCGGGCGAGAGCGCGATGCCGTTGGGGAAGCTCAGCTGGCCGTCGACCAGATGCACGCTGCCGTCGGCGTCGATGCGGTAGACGCCGTTGGCGGCCTGCTCCTTCACCGGCGAGTCGTTCATGTCCTTCAGCCCGTAGGGCGGGTCGGTGAAGAACACCGCACCGTCGCTGCGCGCAATGACGTCGTTGGGGCTGTTGAGGCGCTTGCCCTCGAAATGCGTCGCCAGCGTGGTCTTCTCCTTCGTCGCCGGATCGAAGCGGGCGACCAGGCGCGAGCCGGAGTCGGCCAGCAGCACGGTGCCCGTCGCCTCGGCGGACAATCCGTTGGCGCCGGCTTCGCGCAGCGTGTCCAGCTCCGGGCCGGTGTAGCCGGACGGTTCCAGGAACACCGACAAACCCTCGGCCTGCGACCAGCGGTACATCCGGTTTTCCGGAACGTCGGTGAACAGCAGGTATTGGCCGTCGTTCACCCAGGTCGGGCCTTCGGACCAGGTGAACTCGTCGCCGGTGAGCTTCTCGACCTGCGCTTCCAGCGCGATGACGTCCTCGAACGAGGAGTCGAATACGGTGAGCTGGCCCACCGTTTCGACGCCATCCGCCTGCGCGGAGTCGGCAACGGACGTGTCGGCCGCCTGCGTGTTGTCGGGGGACGGCGTGCAGGCGGCGAGTGCCGCCGCGATGGCGGTGGCGAGAAGCGAAGCAGGGTGGATGCGCATCGGCGTGTCCTGTCTGGAAGTGGCGGTACGGGCGGCGCGGGAACTTGCCCGGTGCGTGCCTCCCGGGAGGCGTTGGCGTTCGTCGGTACGTGCGGTCGACGGTCGCGCGTGATGCCCGCTGCATTGCGGCAGGGCGAGCGCATGCGTCCGCGTCCGGATGATAGCGCTAACGGGCTACGGACCGTGCGAGCCGTCCGGTTGCATCGGCAACCTTGCCGGAATGCCTTTCGATGCCACGCGTGTCCGGGCGCCTGCCCACATTCCTCGTGCAGGAGTGAGCGCGGCTCCAACAAGGACGTCATCCCGGCGAAAGCCGGGATCCATCTTGATCTTCGCCTTGCGCGGGAAGATCGGACGCCCACTGAAAAATGGATCCCGGCGTTCGCCGGGATGACGCGTGACCCAGCGATCTCAAATTGGCGCGAAGGCATGTGCGACGCGCATGCGGACACGTGGCGACTGCGTCCGTTCTCCTTCATCGACAAGTCGCGGCGATGCTTTCCCGCAGCTTCCATCCCGACCCCCGCCATGGATCCCGTGACATGCCCACCACGCTGACCCGCCACGCCACCGCCGACGGCCCCCGCTGGGCGCTCGACGACCGCTACCTGCCGGTGGACTTCACCCTGTCGCAATGGCTGGCGCTTCCCGGCCTTGACGCGCAGCGGCGGCTTGCATCGCTGCCGCGCGGCGATGTCGCCGATGCGCCGCTGTTGGCGCCGGTCGAGGACGCGCAGGAGGTCTGGGCCAGCGGCGTGACCTACCTCAGCAGTCGCATGGCGCGCGAGGCCGAGTCGCAGAGCGCGGACGTGTACCAGAAGGTCTACGGCGCCGAGCGTCCGGAACTGTTCTTCAAGGCCAACGGCTGGCGCGTGCGCGGCCACGGCGCGCCGATCCGCGTGCGCGACGACAGCCACTGGAACGTGCCCGAACCGGAACTGGTGCTGGTGCTCGACGCCGGCGGCGGGATCGTCGGCTACACCACCGGCAACGACGTGTCCTCGCGCAGCATCGAGGGCGAGAACCCGCTGTACCTGCCGCAGGCCAAAGTCTACGAGGGCGCCTGCGCCATCGGCCCCGGCATCCGCCTGTGCGCGGCCGAACGGATGCGCGACCTGCCGATCTCGCTGGAGATCGTGCGCGGTGGCGCATCCGTGTTCTCGGGCGCGACGCGCACCTCGCAGATCAAGCGCAACCTTGAGGAACTGGCCGGCTGGCTGCTGCGCGAGCTGCCGCAGCCGCACGGCGCCTTCCTGTTCACCGGCACCGGCGTCGTGCCGGGCGAGGATTTCACCCTGCGCGGCGGCGACGTCGTGCGCATCGACATCGATGGCCTGGTCCTGGAGAACCCCGTGCAATGAATGCGAACACCGTGCTGCAGCCGATCCTCGTCGATGGCCGCTGGGTGCAGGCCGAGGCACCGACCGGTCGCTTCCACGCCTTTGAGCCGTCCACGCGCGAAGCGCTGGCCGACCGCGAATTTCCGGTCTCGGGCTGGCGCGACCTCGAGGCGATGCTGGACGCCGGGAAACACGCCGCCGCGGGCATGGCGCACCTGCCGCCGGAGACGATCGCGCGTTTCCTCGAGACCTACGCCGACGCCATCGAGGCCAGGGCGGACGCGCTGGTCGAGGCCGCGCATCGCGAAACCGGCCTGCCGGCCGAACCGCGCCTGCGCAACGTCGAACTGCCGCGCACGACGCACCAGCTGCGCCAGGCCGCAAGTGCGGCGCGCGACGGCAGCTGGAGCCGGCCGACCATCGACACCGCGGCGAACATCCGCTCCGTGCACGGCCCGCTCGGCGGACCGGTGCTGGTGCTGGGTCCGAACAACTTCCCGTTCGCGTTCAACGGCATCGCCGGCGGCGATTTCGCGGCGGCGATCGCGGCGGGCAATCCGGTCATCGCCAAGGCGCATCCGGCGCATCCGCACACATCGGCGCTGCTGGCCGGGGCCGCGCTGGACGCGGCGAACGCGGCCGGCCTGCCGCCGGGCGCGGTGCAGATGTTCTTCCGCACCGACGGCGAACTGGGCCTGCGCCTGGTGACCGATCCGCGCCTGGGTGCGGCCGCGTTCACTGGCGGGCGTCCGGCCGGGATGAAGCTCAAGGCTGCCGCCGATGCGGTGGGCAAGCCGATCTACCTGGAGATGTCGAGCGTCAACCCGGTATTCGTGCTGCCGGGCGCGCTGCGCGAGCGCGGCGACGCCATCGCCGCCGAACTGCACGGCTCCTGCGCGATGGGCGCCGGCCAGTTCTGCACCAAGCCGGGCGTGACGGTGTTGCGCGCCGGCGACGGGGTCGATCGTTTCATCGCGGAGCTGCAGCGCCTGACCGCGGCGGCGACGCCGGGCGTACTGCTGTCGCCGCAGGCGCCGCGCGACATCGCGACGACCGTCGCCAGGCTGCAGGCGGCGGGCGCGGAACTGCTGGCCGGTGGCGCGATCGCCGAAGACGCGCAGGGCTTCGCGTTCCAGCCGACCTTGCTGCGCGTGTCCGGCGAGCGCTTCCTTGCCGATCCGGAAGCGCTGCAGTCGGAGGCCTTCGGCCACGTGAATCTCGTCGTGGTCGCCGATTCCTGCAGCCAGCTGCTGCAGGTCGCCGAGGCGATGGAGGGCAACCTCACCGGCACGATCCATAGCGATACCGGCGGCAGCGACGATGCCGCGTACGACACGCTCGCGCCGATCCTGCGCGCGCGCGTCGGCCGCCTGCTCAACGACAAGATGCCGACCGGCGTCGCGGTCAGCGCGGCGATGAACCACGGGGGGCCATTCCCCGCGACCGGGCATCCCGCGTTCACCGCGGTCGGGATTCCGGCGTCGCTGGTCCGCTTCTCCGCGCTGCATTGCTACGACAACGTGCGGCCGCATCGCCTGCCGTCGTCGCTGCAGGACCGGAATCCCACCGGTTCGCTGCTGAGACTGATCGATGGGGAATGGACCACGCGTGATGTCTGATCGTGCGACGCCTGCCGCTTTGCTCCCTCCCCCGCTTGCGGGGGGTGAGGAAGACCCGTTTGCGCGGCATTGCCGCGCGGGTCATCCGAACGCCCGGCGCGCTGCGCCGGGCCGGGCGGGTTGGGGTGGGGGGCAGTCGGTATCAGGCATTTCGTCGAAAAGCTTTCCCCCATCCCAGCCTTCCCCCGCACGCGGGGGAAGGAGTAGTCACGGACACGGGAAAGTTGACCTGCACCAGACAACGCCATGACCGCATCCGATGCCAGCCTCACCGCCATCCTCGGCGACGGTTCCCCCATCGCCACCACGCGCACCTCCGGCGAAGGCCCATCCGGCCACCTTCCGATCGACGCGCGCATGCTGCGCGAAGCGCCGAGCGGCCACCTCTTCGGCATGACCCAGAACGCCGGCATGGGCTGGCGCGCCTCCGAAGTCGCGCGCGACCCGTACATCATCGTCAGCACCCAGGGTGGGCTGCGCGCCGAGGACGGGCAGCCGGTCGCGCTCGGCCTGCACACCGGCCACTGGGAAATCGACCGCATGGTGCGCGCGGCGGCCGAGACGTTCGCCGCAAACGGTGGCCTGCCGTTCTCGGTGATGTGCTCCGATCCCTGCGACGGTCGCACCCAGGGCACGGCCGGCATGTTCGACAGCCTGCCGTACCGCAACGATGCGGCGGTGGTGATGCGGCGCCTGATCCGCTCACTGCCCACGCGCCGCGGCGTGCTCGGCGTGGCCACCTGCGACAAGGGCCTACCGGCGGCGATGCTGGCGCTGGCCGGCTGCGCGGACCTGCCCGGCGTGATCGTGCCCGGCGGCGTCACCCTGCCGGCGCGCGGCGCCGAGGACACCGCCGTCGTGCAGACCATCGGCGCGCGCTTCTCGCACGGGTTGATCGACCTCGAATACGCCGCGGCGATGGGCTGCCGCGCCTGCGGCTCGCCCGGCGGCGGCTGCCAGTTCCTCGGCACCGCCGCGACCTCGCAGGTGATCGCCGAGGCGCTGGGCATCGCGCTGCCGCACAGCGCGCTGGCGCCGTCGGGCGAACCCGTGTGGCTCGACATCGCGCGGCGCTCGGCGCTGGCGCTGATGCGGCTGGCGGGGCAGGGGGCCCCGCTGTCGGGGATCCTCACGCGCGAGGCCTTCGACAACGCGCTGGTGGTGCACGCGGCATTCGGCGGCTCGACCAACCTGCTGCTGCACGTGCCGGCGATCGCGCATGCCGCGGGCGTCGAACGCCCCGCGGTCGACGACTGGATCCGCGCCAACCGCGCCACGCCGCGGCTGGTCGACGCGCTGCCCAACGGTCCGCGCCACCATCCGACGGTGCAGGTGTTCATGGCCGGCGGCGTGCCCGAGGTGATGCTGCACCTGCGCGCGATGGGGCTGCTGCGTCTCGACGTACTCACTGTCACCGGGCAAACGCTCGGCGACAACCTCGACTGGTGGGAGCGCAGCGACGCCCGCCGCATCGCGCGCGAGCGCCTGCGCGAGCTCGACGGCGTCGATCCGGGACACGTCATCATGGGGCCGGACGCCGCGCGCGCCGCGGGCCTGTCCAGCGCGCTGGTGTTCCCGCGCGGCAACATCGCGCCCGAGGGCTCGGTGATCAAGGCCACCGCGATCGACCCGTCGGTGGTCGACGACGACAACGTCTACCGCCACACCGGCCGCGCCCGCGTGTTCGCGAGCGAGCGCGACGCGATCCGCGCGATCAAGGCCAAGGGCGACGGGGCGGTGGCGGCCGGCGACGTCATCGTGCTCGCCGGCTGCGGACCCGCCGGCACGGGCATGGAGGAAACCTACCAGCTCACCTCGGCGCTCAAGCACCTGCCCTGGGGCAAGCACGTGGCGGTGATCACCGACGCGCGCTTTTCCGGCGTGTCCACCGGTGCCTGCATCGGCCACGTCGGCCCCGAGGCGCTGGCGGGCGGTCCGATCGGCCGCCTGCGCGACGGCGACGCGATCCGCATCGAGATCGACCGCACGCGGCTGGAAGGCCGCATCGATTTCATCGGCCCCGATCCCGACGCGCCGCTGGAACCTGAAGCCGCTGCCGCGCTGCTCGCGGGCCGCGAACGCCATCCCGCGATCGCCGCGCATCCGTGCCTGCCCGCCGACACCCGGCTGTGGGCCGCGCTGCAGGAAGCGAGCGGCGGCACCTGGGCGGGCTGCGTCCATGACGTCGACCGGATCGTGGAGACGTTGCACGCCGGTCGCGAAGCGCTGGCGCAGCGTGCGCGCGACGCGGGAAAGGCGAGCTAGTGCGCCTCACTGTTTCACGCTTGTCATCCCGACCGAAGGGAGGGATCTCGTTCGCGCTGATGGCGGGATTTCTCGCTTCGCTCGAAATGACAAGACGAACTCGAAATGACAAGACGAAGCCGTAGGCAGCAGAGCCAAATCGAAACCACGGACTTGACCGGTCGCCGGGGAGGGCGCACGCAATGACCACGTTCCTGATCATCGCCGCAGCGATCGCGCTGCAGATCTTCCTGACCGCGCGCAAGGTCAGCCCCTTCCTGTCGTTGCTGATCGTCGCCGTCCTCACCGGCCTGTGCCTGGGCATGTCGCCGCGGGACCTGCTCAAGACGATCGACGTCGGCGTCGGCAGTACGCTCGGCGGTCTGGCGCTGGTGATCTGCCTCGGCGCGATCCTGGGCAAGGTGCTCGAGGAGAGCGGGGCGGCGGAGAAGATCGCCACCACCCTGATCGGCCGCTTCGGCGAGAAGAACATCCAGTGGGCGCTGCTGCTGACCGGCTTCCTCGTCGGCATCCCGCTGTACTTCAACGCCGGCTTCATCATCCTCGTGCCGCTGATCTTCTCGCTGGCGCGCAAGACCGGGCTGCCGATCCTCTACCTCGCCATCCCGACCGTCGCCTCGCTCAGCACCACGCACTGCTTCCTGCCGCCGCATCCGGGGCCGGTGGTGCTGGTGAACGCCTTCGGTGCCGACATGGGCCTGACCCTGCTCTACGGCATCGCCATGGCGATTCCCGCCGTCGTCATCGCCGGCCCGCTGCTCGGGCGCTGGATGCAGGTGATCAACCCGCCGATGCTCGACCTGTTCTCCTCCGGCAGCGCGCACAAGGAACTCCCGGGCGCATTCGCCTCGTTCCTGATCGCGCTGTCGCCGGTGCTGCTGATCAGCGTGTCGGTGCTGGCCGAAAGCCTGCTGCCCGATGGCGTGGCGAAGACCGCGCTGCTGTTCGTCGGCAACCCCACCATCGCCCTGCTGCTGTCGACGCTGGTGGCGTTCTACTGGCTCGGCCATCGCCGCGGCGCGGGCCTGGAGACGCAGACCCGCTGGCTCAACGCGGCGATCGCCAGCATCGCGGTGATCCTGCTGATCATCACCGCCGGCGGCGTGTTCAAGCAGGTGCTCGTCGACAGCGGCGTCGGCGCCACCATCGCCTCGTTCAGCAGCACCTGGCAGATGCCGCCGCTGGTGTTCGCGTGGCTGGCCACCGCGATCCTGCGCGTGATGATCGGCTCGTCCACCGTCGCGGTCATCACCGCCGCCGGCGTCGTCGGCCCGCTGATCGGCCCGAGTGGCGCATCGCCCGAGCTGATGGTCCTCGCGGTCGGCGCGGGCAGCGTATTCGGATCGCACGTCAACGACTCCGCGTTCTGGATGTTCAAGGAGTTCTTCAACCTGTCGATGAAGCAGACGTTCGTGTCGTGGACGGTGATGGAGACCACCATCTCGATCGTCGGGTTGGGTGGGGTGCTGTTGCTGGATCTGGTCGTCTCGTAGGCGTTGCCGCATGTGGGTGGCCAGCGATCCGGGGCGATCATTCCCTCCACGAGGCGATCTGTCGAACGGATCGACGCAGCCGTCGCAAGGTCTCGGTCATGAATTCTGCCGGCAGCCACTGCATCGAGCAGGACGTGTCGGGCATATCCCCCGGGTTGGCCGGGAACGCCGCCGATAGAAGACCTTGCCGGCCTCAGGACATGGCACGGAACCGCTTGCGATAGTCGCTGGGCGACAGTTCCACCACGCGCGTGAATACCTTCCGGAAGGCACCCACGTCGGCGTAGCCGACCTTCCATGCAATCTGCTCCAGCGACTGCGCCGTGAACTGCAGCAGCTCCTGCGCCCTGCCGACCCGCAGGCGCTGTACATAGTCGGTGGAGGTCAATCCGGTGGCCTTCTGGAAGCGGCGCAGGAACGTGCGCTTCTCCAGGCCGGCATGTGCGGCCATCGTCTCGAGGTCCGTCTCCCGGGTGTCGGTGGTCTGCAGCCAGTGCTGTACTTTCAATATGGCGGCATCGCCATGGTCCAGCTTCGGCGCGAAAGCGCTGTAGTAGGCCTGTTCACGCCCCGGCGGGTCGACGACGAATGCCCGCGCCGTCTGGATCATGATGGGTCCGCCGAGCAGGCGGCCGATCAGCTTCAAGGTCAGGTCGGTCCAGGCCATGATGCCGCCTGCGGTGAGGATCTCGCCGTCGTCGATGATCAATCTGTCCGTGTCTACGAAAGCATCCGGCAAGCGTGCCTGCAGCGCGTCCTTGAAGAACCAGTGCGTGGTCACCGTTCTCCCCGAGAGCAGGCCAGTGGCCGCCAGCACGAACGTTCCCGCGCACACGGAAGCAACCTTGGCGCCCTTCGCGTGCAGGCCTTGCAGCCATTGTGCGTAGTCCATCGCTGCATCCTCACCCAGCGGGGCCATGGCGGGCGGAATCACCACGATGGCGGGCTCGCTCGACGACGTCGGGGATGAATCGAACACGCGCTCCGGCACAGGTCCTGCTTCCAGGGTCCAGTGGGTGATCCTCAGCACGGCCCCCTCCGACCCCGCCCGCTTGCCGCGAGCCGCTTGGTCGGCATAGAGCAGGAAGTCGGTCATTCCCAGAACCGATGCCATCTGCACGCCGGGATACAGCAGGAGCCCGATCTCGACGGGACTGTCCATGGACCTGTCCATATCACCCCTGATTTTGTCGCTTCAGCCGATTCTACAGGGCGGGCCAACGGCCTAGATTGTCGCTTACCCCGGAACGCAGGAGACTTCCCGTGAACAGGCGCGCAATCATCGTCATCGATCTGCAGAACGAGTATCTCGCCGACGGCAAGTTGCCGCTGGTCGGCATGGAGAGCGCCGTGGCCAATGCCGCGCGGATCATCGGGGCCGCGCGCGCCAGGGGCGAACCCGTCATCCACGTCCTGCACGAGAATCCCGGCAGCAAGGCGACCTTCTTCATGCCCGGTACGCCCGGCGTGGGAATCATCCCGCAGGTCGGCCCCACGCAAGGCGAGCAGGTCGTCGTCAAGCATCATCCCAACGCGTTTCGTGACACGCAGCTCCAGGAAACATTGCGCGCGCAGGATGTCGGTGCCGTCGTCGTGCTGGGTGCCATGTCCCACATGTGCGTGGACGCCACGGCCAGGGCAAGTGCAGACCTCGGCTACGAGGTCACGGTTGTCGAAGATGCCTGCGCCACCATGGATATCAACTACGGCGCCCGGTTCGTGTCGGCGTCGCAGGTACATGCAGCCCACGTGGCCGCATTGGCATTCGCGTATGCCAGCGTCGTTTCCACCGATACGTTGCTGTCCGGATAGACCGCTTTTCCTGCATCCCAAGTCGTTCGACGACCACCCGTTCTTCCAATCCAGAGGATATGCCCATGATCAGGAACATTCGAACCATCCTGGCGACTGCCATGACCACGCTTGCGGTGAGCGCTGCGGCCCACGCCCAGCCTGCCACATCGTCGCCTGCCGCCGACGCGGCGAAGAACGTCGTGCTGGTGCACGGCGCCTTTGCCGATGGCTCCGGCTGGCGCGGTGTCCACGAGGAACTGAACCGGCGCGGATACCGCGTCACCATCGTGCAGAACCCGCTCACCTCGCTTGCGGATGACGTCGCCGCGACGCAACGCGCACTCGATCGCCAGGATGGCCCGACCATTCTCGTCGGCCACTCCTGGGGCGGCACCGTCATCACCGAAGCGGGCACCCATTCGAACGTGGTTGGGCTGGTCTACGTCTCCGCCCTGTCGCCCGACGCCGGAGAAACGACGGCCCAGCAATACGAAGGGTTTGCGTCGACCCCCGAGTTCGTCATCGAGACCCACAAGGACGGGTTTGGTTTCCTGAGCCCTCAAAAGTTCAAGGCCGGCTTCGCCCATGATGCAAGCGACGCAGACGCGGCATTCATGCGGGACTCGCAGGTGCCGATCAACATGTCGGTCTTCGAGACCCGGCTCAAGGACGCGGCGTGGCGGACCAGGCCGAGCTGGGCGGTCATCGCGACCGAGGACAAGGCATTCGATCAGGCAATGCTGCTTCACATGGCAAGGCGCATTGGGGCGCAGATCACCAAGGTGTCCGCCAGCCACGCGGTCTTCATGACGCAGCCGAAGGTGGTTGCCGACACGATTGATCGTGCTGCCAGGGAAGCCGGATCGCGGGCTGCGCAGCACTGAGGCAGCACACCGAGACCGGCCTGGTGGATGGAGGTGCTCTCCTTCCGTCGTTGCCCTGGATGTCCGGGTTCGACGGGTCGTGCCTTCGTCAGTCTCTCCGCTCACTCCGACACATGGCTTACCCCATGAAGACATTGACCTCCCTGCCTTTTCTGACTGCCGCTGTCCTCGCGCTTGCCGCCTGCAGTACCGCCGAACCGGCGACCGATGCGCCTTCCCCCCGGGGCGATGCCGGCGTGGTCGGATTCCAGCTGATTCGCAATGCGACGCTCAAGCTCGACTATGCCGGCACCACCTTCCTCGTCGACCCCATGCTCGCCGAGGAAGGGGCCTACCCGGGCTTCAAGGGGACGCACAACAGTCACCTGCGCAACCCGCTGGTCGGACTTCCGGTGCCCCTGGACGTCGTTCTGGATGCCGACGCCGTTGTCGTCACGCACACCCATCTGGACCATTGGGACGACGCCGCCAGGCAACAGTTGCCGAAGTCGATGCCGATCTTCGTGCAGGACGAGCGGGATGCCGCGACGGTCCGCAAGGATGGCTTCACCGATGTTCGCGTGCTTGGAAGCGACACGAGCTTCAATGGCACGCGCCTGACCCGCATTGGCGGACAGCACGGCACCGACGGGCATCTGGGCAAGCTTGCTCCCGTGCTGGGGACGGTGTCGGGCGTGGTCTTCGAGCGTCCGGGGCATGAGACCGTCTACATCGCGGGAGACACCATCTGGCGCCCGGAAGTCGAAGCCGCGATCCGGCAGCACCGGCCGGATGTGATCGTGCTCAATACCGGCTACGCCCGCATCCCCGGATTCGAGGGCTCGATCATCATGGGCAAGGAGGATCTCGCGCGGGCCCGCAGGATGGCGCCGGATGCCGTGCTGATCGGGGTGCACATGGAAGCAGTCAACCACGCCACCCAGTCGCGTCCGGAGGTGGGTAGATACATCACCGAAGCGAATCTGGATGCCACGCGCACCCTGATACCAGCCGATGGAGAGTCGTACCTCTTCTGAGCGGGTCCGCATGTCATCGCAGCCAGCGGGACAAGCGTCCGCGTCTGGCCGAAAGGAAGCAACGACGCAAGGACGGAAGCGCGTACGAGGTCCCGCAAAGGGCCCCGGGCGGCCCGCGAGTGACATGCCGGCTGGGCGGGAAGGCCACGTACAGCGGCATCGGATCGAGTTGCCAGTCTTCGAACGGCGGCAACAGTTCGCCGCGGGCCAGCGGTGCGCGCGCCATGTACCTCGAGCGCCTGCGGATGGGTCGGCGCACCCGCATGCGCACGGGCCAGGTAGTCCGGTGCGGTGTACACGCTCAGCGGCAGGTCCGCGACATGGCGGGCGCAACGAAGGCTCGGTGAGTTCGCCGCCGCGCACCACGCAATCCACGTTCTGGTCGATCAGGTCCACCTTGCGGTCGCTGGCGCCCAGGTCGAGCTGGTCCCGAGCATCAGTTCGCCACGATCATGGCCGTCAAGAGCGAGGTCTTCCCGGAAGCGCCTTGTCCGAACTGGACGGCGATCGGCGTCAACTGGCTCGCGGGGTTCGACTTCGAGATCAAGGTCATCGCGCGGATTCCCCACTGAAGATCGTCGGGTGGCGGGCGAAGCCATGCCTTCGAACCCCGTGCTTCCTGCTGAAAATCCCGTGTAGCCAATGACTTGGCAGATCGTGGAAAGACTGCTTGACTTATATTTAGATATTTAGCTAAACAGCGACAATGAGCGCCGTCTTCAAAGCCCTGGCCGACCCGACCCGCCGCAAGGTGCTGGAACTGCTCCGCCAGCGTCCGATGACCGCCGGAGAGCTGTCGGAGCATTTCCCGGTGTCGCGACCGACCATGTCCGCGCATTTCACGGTGCTGCGCGAGGCCGACCTGATCGAGGCCAACAAGATCGGCACGAGCATCATCTACCAGCTGAAGCTGTCGGTGCTGGAGGACGCATTGCTGGGCTTCACCCAGTTGTTCGGCATCGGCGCCGGAGGGCGCGCGACGATGGACTCCGCTGGCGGGGCCAAGCCGAAAAGAACCCGAAAAGGAGCCGAGAAATGAGCGAGAACCGCAATCCCCGCGCCCGCAAGCATGTCCTGTTCGCCGTCAAACTCGCTGCCGTGATGATCGGAGCGGCCCTGCTGCTGGCCTTGGCGCGCAAGCAGGGATGGATCGACCATGGGCTGGTCGTGCGCGCCTACAACGTCGTCATGGGTCTTGCCCTCGCGGTCTACTTCAACGTCATGCCGAAAGTGATGCACGAAGCGCCGCCCCGGTCGATGCGCGAGGCGACGCTGGCGCAGGCGGTCGCGCGCGTCAGCGGCTGGACCATGACACTGGCATTCCTGGCGTGGGCCGCACTGTGGGCGTTCGCGCCGCAGGAGATTGCCAAGGCCGGTTCGCTGGCGGCTGTCGGCGCCAGCGTCGCCGTCATGCTCGGCTATACGGTATGGAAGTCCGTTGCCGGCCGCAGGTCGACGAGTGGCTGAGCCGGACGTCGGAAGCACGTCGTCGGGATTCCAGGGCCCGCCACCGGGCATGGCGCCGCCAACGCCTGCTCGTGCCAGGAAACACGTGGGCAGGCCGTTTGCCTAACGCAACAGCGCCGCCGCGGCCCACAGCATCGGCGCCTGTCCGTGCTGGTCGCCGGTCAGGCGGGGACGCTGGAAGTAGTAGTTTTCCTCGTCGCCGGCATGGTCCGGGCCACCGGGATGCGAATCGGGTTTGTACGCCCACATGCTGACGTCGCGCAGTTCGCCGTCCGGCGTGAGGCGGTCGACCAACGCCAGCCAGCCGGCGCGTGCGACGGGTCCGTAGGTGGAGGCATCCAGCCAGCCGCTGCGCACGCCGGTGATCATGGCGTAGGTGAACATGGCGCTGCCGGAGGTTTCGGGCCAGTTGCGCGGGTCGGGCGAGTCGATGACCTGCTTCCACAGTCCCGCGCCGTCGCCGTCCGTGATCTGGTGGGACAGGAGTCCGCGCATCATCCGTTCGAAGCCGGCGCGGATGGCGCCGTGGTGCGGATGGTCCGGCGGCAGTTCGCGCAGCAGTTCGGTCATGCCGGCGGCGACCCAGCCGTTGCCGCGCGCCCATCGGTGGCGGAAGTCGGCGTGGTGGAAGAACAGGCCGTCGTCCTGCTGCAGGGCGTCGAGGTACTCGACCATCGCCGCCGCGGCCGTGTCCAGGTAGTCGGGGTCCCCGGACGCACGCCAGGCCTGCACCTGCAGCGCGGTGATCATGAACATGTCGTCGATCGCGAAGCGCTTGTGCGCGTCGATGCGCGCGCGCTGGTGGTCGGCGATCCGCAGGCCTTCGGCGAGCAGGCCGGCGTCGCGCGTCTGCCGCGCGATTTCCAGCGGCACGATGCCGAAGACGTTGTCGTCGACGTGGCCCGGGCCGGCGAGCAGGTCGGCGTGGCTGTCGCGGTAGGGGGTGTACATCGCGACCAGGGTGTCGCGCAGCGCCTCGTCGTGCAGCAGGTCGGCCACGGCGAGGGATCCGTACCAGGTGCAGGCGAGCTTGTAGTGCCTGGAATTCTCGGGATCGACGCGGGCGAAGGCGTGGGCCAGCCGTGAGCCGATCAAGGCTGGGTCGGCGCGTTCCGGCCAGTTGTGCAACCCGGCGTTTTCGGCGTCAGCGCTGTTCGCCGGGTACGCGGGTGCCTGTGCGGGAGCAGGCGTGCGGGCGGCGTGCGTCAGGCTGCAGGCTGCGGGAACGAGTGCGAGCAGGGCGAGTAGCGGCCAACAGGAAGATGGGGTCGGGCGCATGGGCGTTCCTGCGGTATGCGGAGGTTTGGTCTGGTCGGGAGTAGCGGGTGCGGGTCGTCATCACCCGAGAAGGCTGGGGCCATCCTGTTCCGGCCATGAAGACGCTGGATCCCCGCGTTCGCGGGGATGACGACCGAGTGTGGCCGCGGGCTGGCCGGTCTGCGCGGGAAGCAGATCTCTCGCTGCGCTCGAGATGACATCGTTGGTGGCGGCACATGCATTCGAGATGACATCGGCGGGGGCGATGGTCCGTGCGTTCGAGATGACCGTGTTCGGGGTGCCGGCCGATGCGGCTCCGCCTACGGTTGCGGCACGCTCAGAGCCGCTTCCAACGCCGGCTTGGGCTTGCGCTCGCGGTCGAACAGCAGGGTATGGTTGGTACGGCCGGGGATCGGGTAGTCGTTCTTCCACGACATGCCGTCGTCCACGCCCCAGACGGTGACGCGGTCGATCACGTCGCGCTTGCGGTGGAACAGGCGGAACAGCTCCGCGTAGCGCTCGGCGAGCCGTTGCTGCACGTCGGGCGGCAGGCCGTCGCGGTAGGGGTCGAGGAAGCGCTTGAATTCGGGCAGCTGGAACTGCGGGTGCGACATGCCGGTGCCGATGATCTGGCCTTCGCGGGTCAGCGGCAGCACGTCGACGTCGAGTTCGGTGATCATCACCTTGACGCCGAGCGCGGCGTAGGCGTCGATCGAGGCTTCGATCTCCTCGATCGGCGGGTAGTTGAGGCCCCAGTGGCCCTGCATGCCGATGCCGTCGATGCGGATGCCGGCGTCCTGTAGCATCTTCACCATGCGCACGATGCCGGCACGCTTCTCGGGTCGCCAGGTGTTGAAGTCGTTGTAGTAGAGCTCGGTGCCGGGCGCGTATTCGCCGGCGTACTTGAACGCCAGCCGCACCAGTTCATCGCCGTCGCCGATGCCCTCGACCCACTTGGTCGGCCGGTACCCGCCGTCCTCGCCGATCACCTCGTTGACCACGTCCCAGGCCTGCACGCGCCCGGCGTAGCGGCCGGCCACGGTCTGGATGTAGTCGCGCATGCGTTCGGCGAGCGCTTCGCGGCCCACCGGGCTGCCGTCGCCGCGGTAGAAGAACCAGTCCGGCGTCTGGTTGTGCCAGACCAGGGTGTGGCCGACGATGAACATGCCGTGCTTCTCGCCGAAGTCGACGAAGGCGTCGGCGGCGGAGAAGTCCCACTTGCCGGGCTCGGGGTGCAGCACCTCGGCCTTCATCACGTTCTCGGCGGTGATGGTGTTGAAGTGCAGCGGCACCAGCGCCTGCGAGCGCGCGTCGCGGCCCGACACGATCTCGTCGTTGACCGCGGTGCCGATCGTGAATGCGTCGGCATACGCGCCCTTGAGCGTGCGCGGCGGTGGCGTCCCGTCGGCGGCGATGGCGCCGCAGGCGATGGTCAGCGCGGCCAGCAGGAGCAGAGGGCGTTTCGATGTCATGGTGTCTCTCCTGGTTCGGTTCGCGCCGCTTCGACCTGGATCGGGAGGCTGGCGCCCTGCAGCGAGCCGGAATCGACGTGCAGGATCGCCGTGCCGGACTCGCCCGGGATCGCGCGCACGATGGCGAGCGCCAGGCCGCTGAAGGCGTTGCGTTCGGGCGACGGAAACGCGGTGAGGTCGCGCGGATCGCCGTTGTCGGTCGCGACCAGTTCGGCGGGGCCTTCGATGCGGAAGCGCACGCGGGTGTCGGCGTTGCGGATCGCGCGGCCCTCGGTGTCGAGCACGCGCAAGGTGACGAACGACAGGTCGCGGCCGTCGTTGGCGATGCGGTCGCGGTCGGCCTCCAGCGCGAGCCGCGCCGGTGCACCGGTGGTCTCGACGCGGGCGTCCGCCCAGGGCTCGCCGCCACGGTACGCCTGCACGCGCAGCTCACCGGGCTGGTACCTCACGTCGTCCCAGCGCAGGCGGTACTCGTACTCGCCCTTTTGCTTCCTGCCTTGCGAGACGCCGTTGACGAACAGTTCGGCCTCGTCGCCGGAGGTGAACACGTGCACGGGCGTGACCTGTCCCTCGCGGCCCGGCCAGTTCCAGTGCGGCAGGATGTGCGCCATCGGCAGGTCCGGGCGCCAGCGCGACTGGTACAGCCAGTAGCGGTCCTTGGGGAAGCCGGCGAGGTCGACGATGCCGGTGTACGAGCTGCGCGCGGCGTAGTAGGGCGTCGGTTCGCCGAGGTAGTCGAAGCCGTTCCAGACGAGTTCGCCTGCGACGTAGGGGTGGCGGTCGAGCGTGGCGAACACGCGCTCGGCGGAGGAACCGAAGTCCACCGCGTGCAGCTCGTAGCCGCTGACGTGGTGGTTCACCGGGTCGCCGCCGCTGTCGTCGCGGATCGGCGCGCTCGCATGCGGCGTCACCGGGAACAGGTAGACGCCGCGGCTGCTGGCCGCCGAGGCGGTTTCGCTGCCCATGATCACCTTGTCCGGGAAGGCCGCGCGGAACGCCGGGTACGACGGCGGCGTGCGGATGCGCTCGGTGCCTTCGAACTCGGCCTCCTGGCGGATGCCTTCGCCCTGGTAGTTGAGGTTGACCACGTCGAACGCGGTGGGGAAGGGCATGTCCGCCTTGGCCCAGTTCATCGACGCGGTGGTCGGGCGGGTCGGGTCTTCCTCGCGCACTATCGCCACCAGCCGGCGGCCGATCTCCGCGCCGACCTCGCCGTCGTACTGCTCGCCGACCTCGTTGCCGACGCTCCACAGGATTACCGACGGATGGTTGCGGTCGCGGCGCAGCATCGCGCGCAGGTCGGGCTCGTGCCAGTCGGGGAAGACGAGGTGGAAGTCGAGTGGCGTCTTCTTCTTCTCCCAGGAGTCGAACACCTCATCGACGACGAGCAGGCCCATGCGGTCGGTGAGTTCGAGCAGCTGCGGGTCGGGCGGGTTGTGCGCGAGGCGGATCGCGTTGACGCCCATCTCGCGCAGGATCTGCAGCTGGCGCTCGGCGGCACGGACGTTGAACGCGGCGCCGAGCGCGCCGAGATCGTGGTGCTGGTTCACGCCGCGCAGCGGAATATGCTCGCCGTTGATCACGACCCCGCGATCGGGATCGAAGTCGAGTTGGCGGATGCCGAAGCGGGTTTCGTGGCGGTCGACGACGCCGTCGTCGCGGGTCAGCGTGGTGACGGCGACGTAGCGGTGCGGCTGCTGGTTCGGCGGCGGGCCCCACAGGCGCGGGCGGTCGATGCGCGTGCCCGAGGTGACGGCGGTGGTACCGCCGGGGACGACCTGCAGGCCGATCGGGTGGATGCGCGCCACCGGTTCGCCGACGCGCCGGCCGGCGGCGTCGAGCGCGAAGAATTCGGTCGCCACGCGCACGCGCGCTTCGTGCGCATTGTCGTTGTCGATCGCCACGCGCAGGTGGACCGTGGCAGCGTCGTTCGAGACTTCGGGCGTGGTGACGTAGGTGCCCCAGTGCGCGACATGCACCGGATCGGTGATGGTCAGCCAGACGTCGCGATACAGGCCGCCACCGGGATACCAGCGTGCCGATTCCGGCGGATTGTCGAGGCGGATCGCGAGCTGGTTGGGCTTGCCGACCACGACATATGGCGTGAGGTCGAGCCGCCAGCTGTTGTAGCCGTAGGGCCAGCCGCCGACGAGGCGGCCGTTGAGCCAGACGCTGGCGTAGGACATCGCGCCGTCGACGTCGAGGAACACCGAGCGGCCGGCGCTGGAGGCGGGGATGTCGAGCGTGCGCCGATACCAGCCGATGCCCCAGCTCGGCAGCCGGCCCATGCCGCCGTAGGGGCCGTCGGCGATGAAGGGCCCGGCGATGGCCCAGTCGTGCGGCAGGGTGACGGCCTCCCAGGCGCGGTCGTCGAAATCGTGCTTCGCGAACGCGACGTCGACATCGGGTTCGGACTGCGGGCGCGCGTGCCGCTTCGCCGGATCCTTGATCAGCCGGTTTGCGGACGGCAGGATCCAGGGCTTGAGCACCGGGCGGTCCGCGTCGATGCGCACGGCCTCGTCGGGGCGCGCGTCGGCGACCTTGCCGTCGGCGCTTTGCGCGATTTCCGGGCGCACGTCATAGTCGAGCCGGCCATCGATCCCCGGCGGATCGCCGTGGTGGAAGCGCCAGCCGGTGTCGAGGCGGATGCGTTCGCGGGGCGCGGCCGCGTCGGCCACCGTGACGAAGGCGAACAGCAAGACCAGCCCTTGTAGGAGCGGCTTCAGCCGCGACCCGGTCACGTGAACCGGCGTGCGCGCCATCCGGGGCAGACCCGCAAGGGCGGTCGCGGCTGAAGCCGCTCCTACAGGAGGGGCAGAAGGGACATGGGACGTGCTCACAACCGGTAGGCCTCCTTCGGCAGGCGGTAGGCGAGATCGGTCGCGACTTCGGAGGCTTCGTCCTCGTCGATGCGGTGTTCGGACACCAGCTTCGCGAGCACGGCGCAGTCGATGCGGCGCGCGACGTCGTGGCGCGCGGGGATCGAGAGGAAGGCGCGGGTATCGTCGTTGAAGCCGATCGTGTTGTAGAAGCCTGCCGTGCCCAGCGTCTGCTCGCGGAAGCGCCACATGCCCTCGGGTGCGTCGTGGAACCACCACGCCGGGCCGAGGAACAGGCAGGGCCAGTGGCCGGCCAGCGGGGCGAGCTCGCGGGCGTAGGTGCTTTCGTCGAGGGTGAACAGGATCAGCCGGAATGTCGGTTCGTTGCCGAAGCGGTCGAGCAGCGGCTTGAGCGCGTGCACGTATTCGGTGACCAGCGGGATGTCAGCCCCCTTGTCGCGTCCGTAACGTTCGAACAGGCCGCGGTTGTGGTTGCGGAAGCAGCCGGGGTGGATCTGCATCACCAGACCATCGTCCAGGCTCATCGCCGCCATCTCGGTCAGCACCTGGCCGCGGAACAGCTCTGCCTCGGCAGGGGTGAACTGCCCGGCGACGATCTTCGCGAACAGCGCGCGCGCCTGCGCCGGCGGCAGGTCGGCGGTGGTGCAGCTGGGGTGGCCGTGGTCGGTCGAGGTCGCGCCCATCGCGGCGAAGAAGGCGCGGCGCTGGCGGTGCGCGCGCAGGTAGCCGTCCCAGTCGTGGACGTTTTCGCCGGTGAGTTCGCCGAAGCGCTGCAGCGCCGAGGGGAACTGTTCGTGCTCCGGATCGACGACGGGATCGGGGCGGTAGGCGGTGATGACGCGTCCGCCCCAGCCGCTGTCGCGGATCGCCTGGTGGTGGGCGAGGGGGTCGAGCGGCGACTCGGTGGTGGCGATGACCTCGATGTTGAAGCGCTCGAACAGCGCGCGCGGGCGGAAGGCGGCGGTCTGCAGCGCGTCGGCGATGGTGTCGTAGTAGAGGTCGGCGCTGCCGTCGTCGAGACGCAGGCGCAGGCCGAACACCTCATGGAAGACATGGTTGAGCCACATCGACGAGGGCGTGCCGCGGAACAGGTGGAAATTCCGTGCGAACAGGCGCCAGGCCGCGCGCGGGTCGACCTCGGCGCGCGAGCCGTCCGCGCGCGGGATGCCGAGCGCGTCGAGCCCGATGCCCTGGCTGTAGAGCATGCGGAACAGGTAGTGGTCCGGGACCAGCAGCAGTTCGGTGGCGTTCGCGAACGGTGCGTCGTCCGCCCACCACGATGGATCGGTATGGCCGTGCGGGCTGACGATGGGCAACGAAGCCACCTGCGCGTACAGGCGGCGCGCGATCGCGCGCTGCGTCGGGTCGGACGGGAACAGGCGGTCTTCGTGGAGGGTGAGGGGGTGGGGTGCTGCGTTCATGGTGGGGTTCGGTTGTGTCGTCAGGATGGGCGCGCTTCGCGCACCGGGATCGATCTGTTTTCCGTCATTCCCGCGAAGGCGGGAACCCAGTGTCTTGCTTTTCCTCGTCTCGATAGCAGACAAGCCCAAGACGCTGGGTTCCCGCCTTCGCGGGAATGACGATGTCGTTGTCGGTGCATGAAGGCTTCATCGCCGCGCGCTTTCCACCGGCCCGAGCGTACCGCGCTGGCGCGAATCGCTCACGACCTCGACGCGCTGGAACACCAGCCCCGGATCGACCAGCCACAGCTTCAGCGTGTTCGCGCCCGCCGCGACGCGGTGGCGCGAGGTGGCGACGTGGACGCTGTCGATCACCGCGTGCTCCCAGGCGCGGAAGTCGCGGTCGCCCGGCGTCGGGTCGAGGCGGACGTTCACGACCTGCGGCGCCTCGTCGCCGATCGAGACCGCGTAGCGCAGGCCGCCGCGGTTGCGGATGTCGAGCGTCGGCGACAGCACCACGCGCACCTCGACCTCGCCGTCGTCGTCCATCACCAGCGGATATTCCAGCCGCGCGCCGTCGCCGCCCGGCACCAGCGGTTCGCCGGTGGCCGGCCACGCCGTCACGCCCGACAGCGTGCGCCCGAGGTTGGGAACCACCTGCCATTCACCGCCGACCGGCGCGACCGCGCGCGCATGGTGCGCCGCCTCGATCGCGACCACGCCGTCGCCCTCGACGAAGCCGCGCGCGCCATGGTGCGCGGGCGGCTTGCGCACCGGCACCTGCACGTAGACCTCGGTGCGGTCGGCGCCGAGGATGGCGATGACGGCCTCGTGCTCGCCTTCTGGCAGCTTCGCCCAGTCGACGGCCAGCGTCAGCGCCTGGGCGTCTTCGACCTCGCCCTGCGCAGGCGACACCTTCAGCCACGGCTGCGAAGACTTCGCGCTGAAACCGAGCTTGTCCGCGCCGCGGTTGTACACCACTACACCGCGCGTCGGTGCGCCGACCGGATCGAGCCTCGGCAACCGCGGCGACTGCGCCCGCTGCGGCCAGGCCCGCGCGTCGCCCTCGACCGCAACGCCGGTGACGCCGCGCGCCGGCACGTCGACGTAGGACAGCGCCGGCAGCACGTTGCGCTCGGGCTGCTGCCAGTGCGTGTAGCCGATCCGCACCTGCGACATCATGTGGATCCACTTGCCGCCGGCGATCTCGCGTTCGTACACGCGCTGCAGTTCCGCGTCGCGCTCGAACAGCCGCTTCGCCTCGTCCGCCCAGAAGTTCGCCGAGGCGCGGCCCTGCGCGGCGTAGAGCCGGTTGCGCGCCACGGCCACGTACATGCGGCTGAGGTTGGCGCTGGCCAGCACCGGGTATTCGACCAGCTGGTAGTACGCATCGCGATGGCTGGCCGGCAGGCGCTTGGCGAGCGCCAGCGTGCGCGCCTCCAGCGCGTCCCAGTCGGCGACGACGCGATCGGCCTCGCCGTCGTGCAGCAGGCTCCAGGTATCGGCCGAGATCAGCTCCGGCTTGCGCCGCGCGTTGTACTGCGTGTAGCGCGACAGGATCTCGCCGATGGCCTGCGCGTGCGTGCCGCCGAACTGTTCCGCGGCCCACGCCGCCGGATAGCGCGCGATCCACGCAAGGTCGGCCGCGTCCGGATCCCAGGCCTGGTCGAGGAAGGCGCTGATCGGCAGCTCCATCGGCTTGATGTCGCCGACGTTGACGATCCACAGCCGCTCCACGCCGTGCGCCCAGGCAAGCCGCATCTGCTCCCATGCGCGCTCGACCTGGGTGCTGTTGAGCCACTTGTAGTTGCGCGGGCCGCCGACGTAGTCGAAGTGGTAGTAGACGCCGTAGCCGCCCGCGCGCGTCTCGCCCGGCGTGGGCAGGCGACGGATGTTGCCCCAGTTGTCGTCGGAGAACAGCAGGGTGACGTCGTCGGGGACGCGCATGCCCTTGTCGTAGTAGTCCTGCACTTCCTTGTACAGCGCCCAGACCTGCGGCGTATCTTCGGCGGGCTTGCCGGTGATCCCGGCGATGATCTCGCGCTGGTCGGCGACGATCTTCTCGAGCAGGGAGGTCGCGGTGTCCTCGCTCATGGCTTCGTCACCGTCGCCGCGCATCCCGAGCGTCACCACCGCCTCGCGCCCCTGCAGTCGCTCGATCCCGCCCCGCCAGAACTCCCGCAGCGCCTTCGCGTTGCGGTTGTAGTCCCAGGGGCCCTTGCCGATCCGGGTCCATTCGTCGTGGGCACGCATCATCGGCTCGTGATGCGTGGTGGCGATGACCACGCCGTAGTCGTCGGCCACCTCGGCGTTGCGCGGATCGTCCTCGTAGAACGCGCGCGGCTGCCACATCGCGGGCCACAGGTAGTTGGCCTTGTGGCGCAGGATCAGCTGGTACACGCGCTCGTAGAAGCGATGGTCGGCGCCGCCGTAGGTCTCGCGCATCCAGCCGCCGAGCGCGGGATCCTCGTCGTTGATGAAGATGCCGCGGTACTTCACCTTCGGTGCGTCGACGAAGCGGCCTGGCGCGACGTGCAGGGTGGCGCGGTGCGGCGGCGGCACGTCGGCCCACCAGGTCCAGGGCGAGACGCCGATGCGGCGCGAGAGTTCGTACAGGCCGAAGGCGGTGCCGCGGCGGTCGGCGCCGACCACGAGCAGGGCGCGATCGATGCCGGGTTCGGGCGCGTCGACCACCTGCAGCAGGTAGGCCTCCCAGACGCCATCGACGCCACCGGTGTCAATGTGCTTCTCGCGCACGATGCGATCGATGCGTGTGCTGCGGCCCAGGGTGCCGGCGATGATCGCCGTGCGCGGCGCGGCGGTCGCGGGATCGGCACCGGACACCGCCGCCAGGTCGCTGCGCAACGCCTCGGCGGCGCGATGCACGGCGGTGAAGTCGTCCTGGTCGACCAGCACATGCAGCGGCAGGCCACGTTCGATCAGCGCCAGCGCGCCCGTGCTGCGCGATTCGCACACTGCAGCGGGCGCGCGGCAGTCCGTCGCCGCCAGCGCGGCGACGGGCAGGGCGGCGAGCAGGCAGGCCAGCGGGGCGATCAGGAGAAGGGGCGAACGTCTCATGTGACAGGTGTCCTCGTGCCGGCGCGATCATGCGCCGCGTTGTCGATCGGTCGCGGCGTCCGCCGCGGCGTGGAACTCAGGCCTGCGTGCCGGCCGGCGCGTCCAGCCGCGCCGGTTCAAGCCTTGGCGCCAGCAGGTGGATGACCAGCAGCGCCGCAAGGTAGGCGCAGCCGGCCATGATGAACATCGCTGCGTAGCTGCCGGTATGTTCGCGCAGCCAGCCGGCGCCGAGGTTCATGAAGAAGCCGCCCATCGCGCCGGCGAAGCCGCCGATGCCGACCACCGAGGCGACCGCGGCGCGCGGGAACATGTCCGAGGTCAGCGTGAACAGATTGGCGGAGAAGCCCTGGTGCGCGGCCGCGGCCAGGCCGATCAGCCACACCGCGACCCACTGTCCTTCGACATGCGGCGCGAACACCACCGGCAGGATGCACAGCGCGCAGATCAGCATCGCGGTCTTGCGCGCACCGTTCGCGCTCCAGCCGCGCGCCATCAGGAACGAACTGAACCAGCCGCCGCTCACCGAGCCGACGTCGGCCAGCAGGAACACGGTGACCATCGGCAGACCAATTGTGCGCAGGTCCACGCCGAAGCGATCGGCCATGAACATCGGGAACCAGAACAGGTAGAACCACCACACCGAATCGCTGAGGAACTTGCCGGCGGTGAACGCCCAGGTCTGGCGGAAACGCAGCAGTTGCAGCCACGACGCGCGCACCGGCGGATCGGGCGGATCGCTCTCGATCAGGGCGAGTTCGGCCCGGGACACCTTCGGGTGTTCGGCAGGGCGCCGGTACACGGGCAGCCAGAACGCCAGCCACACCAGTCCCGCCAGGCCGGTGACCACGAATGCGGTGCGCCAGCCCCAGGTCAGCGCCAGCCACGGCACCAGCAGTGGCGCGACGATCGCGCCGATGTTGGAACCGGCGTTGAAGATGCCGGTGGCGAGCGCTCGCTCGCGTTTCGGAAACCACTCGGCCACGGTCTTGACCGCGGCGGGGAAGTTGCCTGACTCGCCGAGGCCGAGCACGAAGCGCGCGAGGCTGAAACCGGCGACCGATTTCGCCAGCGCATGCGCGGCCGCCGCGAACGACCAGATCGTGAGATACACGCTGTAGCCCATGCGCGTTCCGACGCGGTCGATGAACCAGCCGGCGAACAGGAAGCCGATCGCATAGGCGAGGGTGAACGATGCGCTGATGACGCCGTAGTCCTGCTCGCTCCAGCCGAACTCCGCGACCAGCGTCGGCGCGAGCACGCCGAGCACCGCCCGGTCGACGTAGTTGATCGTGGTGGCGAAGAACAGCAGCGCGCAGATGACCCAGCGGTAGCGGCTGAACATCGGCGGCGCGGGAGTGTGCGCGGATGCGCCGCTCATGCGCGTTCCGCCTTGTCCGTTGCGAAGACATGGCACGTCGCAGTGCCGATGCATGCAGCCGTCATATCGCTCTCCCCGGCGCGATTCGTGATAGCGCTATCAGTATCACACTCCGGGAGAGCGCGGCCAGCGTCGACATCGCGCCCCCGGGGAAGTTTCGCCCTCGACGGCGTTTTTCATGCTGCGACGCGGCATTCCTGCAGGGGCAAGGTTTCATCCGCGCGCATGTTGCATTGCGGCGTGCCGGCCTATTCTGGTAGCGCTACCATCCGGCGGCCACTCCTGAGCCGCCGTGTGCGCGTTCCGGAGCAACGAGGCACCACCAGCCAACCGGCCTGCAGCCGACATCGCGCAAGCACGCCGGATCCACCATGTAGCGGGAGGGGAGTTCCGTGAAAATCCGTATCGCAAGAACAGCCTTGTCACACGCCCTGGGCCTGGCCCTGGTCGGCATCGCAGGCGCAGCCCTCGCACAGGATCCACCCGAAGCGCAGGCGACGCCGACGCCGGCGTCGCAGGATGCCGTCGACCTCGACCAGGTCGTGGTCACCGGCTACCGCCAGAGCCTGCAGTATTCGACCGACGCCAAGCGCGAAGCCACCGGCTTCACCGACTCGATCTTCTCCGAGGACATCGGCAAGTTCCCCGATTCGAACATCGCCGAGTCGCTGGCGCGCATCCCGGGCATCCAGATCGACCGCGACGTCAATGGCGAGGGCCTGAACGTCGGCATCCGCGGCCTGCCGCAGAGCTTCACCAAGACCATCATCAACGGCGGCGAGGCGGCCACCGCCTCGATCGGCCTCAACCGCGGCAACCAGAACCGCGAAGTCGACCTGAACCTGTTCCCGACCGAGTTCTTCAACAAGCTCACGGTCTACAAGTCGCCGCAGGCCAGCCTGCCCGAAGGCGGCATCTCGGGCGTGGTCGACATGCGCAGCGTGCGCCCGTTCGACATCCCGGGCCGCCACTTCAACTATTCCGGGCAGTTCGACTACAACACCATCGGCGAGAAGTTCAATCCGCGCGGCTCGGCGATGTACAGCTGGACCAACGACGAAGGCACCTTCGGCGCCCTGGTCGGCGCGTCCGTGGTGCGCAGCCGGATCTCGGTGCGCGGCTGGGAGTCGGTGGGCTGGATGAACCCGGGCCTCAACTACACCCAGTGCGGCCTGGAAGCGCCGGAAGGCGTGGACCCGCTCAACAACCGCCCGGCCGCGTGCAACCCCGGCGGCGGCGGCAGCCTGCAGATGCCGAACACGGTGCCGGACAATGCCTCGACGGTCGGGGCAGGAATGACACCGGGGGACATCATCGATGCCGCCTGGCTCATGGAGCAGAATCCGGGCCTGAGCATCGGCCAGATCACCGAAGCCCTGTTCCCGCGCCTGGCCCGTCCCGTCGACATGTCCGGCGACCGTGACCGCGAGGCCGTGGTCGGTTCGCTGGAGTGGCGCCCGAACGACAGGATGCACTTCTACGTGGACGCGCTGTACTCGCGCGCCAAGTACGAGAACGACCGCATCGACATGAACCTGGTCGGTCGCACCTTCGGCCCGTCCGGCTTCATCCCGACCAACATGGTGCTCGACGGCAACAACGTGGTGACCAGCGCGACCCTGGTCAACGCGCAGTTCTTCCTCGAGGCGCGCCCCTATCGCGACGAGGTGCAGTACTGGAACGTCAACCCCGGCGCGACCTTCTGGTTCGGCGAGAACGACGGCGTGAAGCTGGACCTGCAGGCGAACTGGAGCCGCAGCTGGTTCTTCCGCGAATCGCCGACGATCCTGCCGACCTCGCCGTTCACCACGGTCGAATACACCAACAACGGCACGCCGAGCTTCACCTCCGGCGGACTCGACCTCAACGACCCGAACGCGGGCTGGTCGTGGTCCGGCGGCCGCGTCAACCTCAACAACGAAAAGCGCGTGACCGAGGCCGGGCGCGTGCGCGCCGATCTGCAGTTCGGCGAGGACAACCAGAACATCAAGGTCGGCGTGTCGCACGACCGGTCCCGCCGCACCATCGTCGCCTTCGACAACAGCGCGGCCTGGCAGGCGAACGTCTTCGAAACCGTGCCCGCGTCCGCGCTGCCGAACTTCCTCAGGCCCGGTCCGCACGGCTTCATCACCGTCGATTTCGACGCGTTCATGAACGCCACCAACTACGGCCAGTTCTTCGACAGCGCGCCCGAGACGGGGACCTCGCAGTCGGTGGGCGCGGCGTCGGGCGGCTTCGACGAGAAGAGCATCGCGGCCTACGTCGAGTTCAATGGCGAGACCGAGATCTGGAACCGCAACCTGCGCGTCAACGGCGGCGTGCGCTACGTCGACACCGACCAGGACATCACCGGCCCGGTGACGCTGGGCGCCGAGCGCACCTGGCAGACGTTGAGCGCCAGCTACGACGAGTGGCTGCCCTCGTTCAACGCCGCCTGGGACGTGGCCGACAACTGGGTGCTGCGCCTGGCGAGCTCGCGCACGCTGACCCGTCCGAACCCGCGTTCGATGCTGCCGGCGACGACCTTCTCCGACCCCTCGGCCGAGATCGCCGACCAGGGCAACCCGAACCTGTCGCCGTACCTGTCGACCAATTTCGACCTCGGCCTGGAGTGGTACACCGGCGACGAAGGCATGGTGGCGCTGACGCTGTTCAACAAGCGCGTGTCCGGCTACACCTACCAGGGCATCAACGTGATGCCGTTCCGCAACCTCGGCATCCCGCTCGATGCGCTGAGCGAGAACCAGCTGGCGGCGCTCAACGCCAACGGCGGCCTCGACGCCCCGATCAACGTACGCCAGCAGGTCAACGCCAACGCCACGCTCGACATCCAGGGCTGGGAGCTGATCTGGGTGCAGCCGCTCGATTTCGTGTTCGAAGGCCTCGGCATCATGGCCAACTACACCGACATCGACCTCGAGCCGACGGGCCAGGAAGCCAACCAGCTGGCCGGCAACCTGTTCGGCATCTCGCCGGTGATGTGGAACGCCACCGCCTACTGGGAGAACGACGTCGCCTCGGTGCGCCTGTCCTACAACTGGGTGGAAGGTTCGGCCCAGCGCGCGCTGGGCAACAACGAGGGCGGCATCAACTACGGCCAGTACTTCGGCGAGGACCGCGGCCAGTTCGACCTCTCGGCCAGCTACACGCTGGCGTCGCTGCCGTCGAAGCCGCAGCTCACCTTCAACGTCATCAACATCACCAACGAGCAGAGCCGCAACTACATCACCTATCCGAACGTGCCCGGCGACATCTACGAGCCGGGGCGCACGTTCCTGGTGGGCATCCGCGGGACGTTCTGATCCGCTTGTTCCGGAATGCTTTACTCCCCACGGCCCGTCCCGGCGTTTCCATGCCGGGCGGGTCGTGTCTTTTTCCGGGAGCCGGAACGGGCGGCGAGGGCGCGGCCATTCATCCAACCTGTATTCCGTAGGGGCGCCTGAAGGGCGCTTCTGAAAATTCCGGATTTGTCATTTCGAACGCAGTGAGAAATCTTGCTTTTCAAACGCCTGGATTGACCGGCTTCGCCGTTGTAAAGCGCCTCTCGCTACGCTCGAAATGACAGTTTTTTAGAAGGTCCCTGAAGGCGCTCCTACAAAATGCCGGCCGGACCGATAGAGTAGCCGGGCACCAGCCACCATTCCCGCCAGCGGGCAAGCACGGACACCCCAACATCCATGAATACGAGCGCGGACAAGCTTTCGGTCACCGAGAAGGTCGGCTACAGCCTGGGCGACCTGGCCGCCAACCTGGTCTTCCAGACGCTGATGACGTTCCTGGCGTTCTTCTACACGGATATCTACCGCATCCCCGCCGGGACCGCGGCGACGATCATCTTCGTCGTCGGCCTGCTGGGCGCGTTCGTGTTCACGCCGCTGGTCGCGGTGCTCGCGGACCGGACCAACAGCCGCTGGGGCAAGTTCCGGCCGTGGATCCTGTGGACGGCGGTGCCGTTCGGCGTGCTCGCGCTGCTCGCCTTCAGCACGCCCGACCTCGGGCCGCAGGGCAAGGTGTTCTACGCGGCGGCCACCTACACCCTGCTGGTGCTGGTCTACGCCGCCAACAACCTGCCGTACGCGGCGCTGAGCGGCGTGCTGACGGGCAACATGGCCGAACGCAACAGCCTGTCGGCCTATCGCTTCGTGGCGGTGATGGTCGCGCAACTGGTGGTGCAGTCGCTGCTGCTGCCGCTGGTGCTGATCCTCGGCGACGGCGACCGGGTGCAGGGCTTCCACAACACCATCCTGCTGTTCGCCGTCGTCGGCACCGTGTTCTTCCTGATCACCTTCTTCACCACGCGCGAGCGCGTGGTGCCGACGGTCGAACAGAAGTCGACCCTGGCGCAGGACCTCGCCGACCTCGGCCGCAACCGGCCCTGGCTGGTGATGCTGGTACTGACCATCCTCGTGTTCACCACGCTGGCGCTCAAGGGCGGCACCTACGTCTACTACTTCCAGTACTACCTCGACGAACAGGCGCTGGCCGCGTTCCTCGAGGGCATCGGCTTCAACGGCTTCATCGCCGGCCTGAACGCGGCGCTGACCGGGATCGGCCTGACCGGCTTCCAGTGGCCCGAAGACGCCACCACCTCGGCCTTCAGCCTGTTCAACGCCGGCGGCATCATCTTCATGGTCGTGGGCATCGGCTTCTCCAAGCGCCTGGCCGACCGTTTCGGCAAGCGCGACGTCTACGGGCTGTTCCTGTTCGTCTCGACGCTGTTCATGCTGGCGTTCTACTTCTTCCCGCCGGACCGGATCGGGCTGGTGTTCGTCTCGCAGATCCTGCACGGCTTCTTCTACGGCATCACCATCCCGGTGCTGTGGGCGATGGTGGCCGACGTGGCCGACTACTCCGAGTGGAAGAACAACCGCCGCGCCACCGCGATCATCTTCTCGGCGATCCTGTGCGGGCTGAAGCTGGGGCTGGCGATCGGCGGTGCGCTGGTGGCCGGCATCCTCGCGCGCTACGGCTACGACGCCTCGCTGCCCGCGCAGTCACCGGACACCATCGACGGCATCCGCTTTTCGGTGAGCGTGTACTGCTCGCTGCCGTTCCTGCTCGGCGTGGGGCTGCTGTTCTTCTACAGGATCGACAAGTCGATGGAGTCGCGGATCGAGCGCGAGCTCTCCGAGCGCCGCGCCGCGCAGCACGCCTGACCCCGGGACCCGTACGGAATCACTGACATGGCAGACCAGGAATACACCGAGGCCGAACTCGAGGCGCTGGCCGGCAAGGCCATCTCCAGGCCGCTGGTGACGCACATCTACACGGCGGACCCTTCCGCGCACGTCTTCGAGGGCAGGCTGTACGTCTATCCCTCGCACGACATCGACGCCGGCATCCCGTTCAACGACGACGGCGCCCACTTCGGCATGGAGGACTACCACGTCCTGCGCATGGACTCGCCGGAGGGCGAGGCGGTGGACTGCGGCGTGGCGCTGCACGTGGACGACGTGCCGTGGGCCGAGCGCCAGATGTGGGCGCCGGACGCGGCGGTGAAGGACGGCCGCTACTACCTGTATTTCCCGGCCAAGTGCGCCGACGGCCTGTTCCGCATCGGCGTGGCCGTGGGCGAGCGCCCGGAAGGGCCGTTCGCGGCCGAACCCGAACCCATCACCGGCAGCTATTCGATCGATCCGGCGGTGTTCGCCGACGACGACGGCGAGCACTACATGTACTTCGGCGGCATCTGGGGCGGGCAGTTGCAGCAGTACCGCGACAATACCCACGCTGCGGACAACGAGGAGCCCGCCGACGGCGAACCCGCGCTCGGGCCGCGTATCGCGCGCCTGACGGCGGACATGAAGCAGTTCGCCGAGGCCCCGCGCGAGGTGGTGATCGTCGACGAGGCCGGCCGGCCGCTGCTGGCCGGCGACCACGACCGCCGCTATTTCGAAGGGCCGTGGATGCACAGGCACCAGGGCAGGTACTACCTGTCGTACTCCACCGGCGACACCCACCTGCTGTGCTACGCCACGGGCGACAGCCCTTATGGCCCCTTCGTCTACCAGGGCGTGATCCTGACGCCGGTGATCGGCTGGACCACGCACCACTCGATCGTCGAGTTCGAGGGCCGCTGGTGGCTGTACTACCACGACTCGATCCTGTCGGGCGGCGTCACCCACCTGCGCTCGGCCAAGGTCGCCGAACTGCACTACGAGGCCGACGGCCGCATCCGGACCCTGCATCCCTATGGCGAATGACACGGGCGCGACGGCGGGCGCCATCGGCGCCGCCTCGCCGATGGCGCCGGGCGCGCTGCTGACGATCGCCGACGGCGACCTGTCGGTGGACATCGCGCCGGAGGCGGGCGGCCGCATCGCCCAGATCCGCTGTGACGGCAACGAACAATTGCTCGGCCACGGCGAGCACGGCGCGACCGCGGCCATCGCCTGGGGCTCTTACCCGATGGTGCCGTGGGTGGGCCGCATCCGTCGCGGCCGCTTCGGGTTCGAAGGCCGCGGTTACACGCTGCCGGCCGATTTCGAAGGCCACGCGATCCACGGCGTCGGCTACCTGCTGCCGTGGCAGGTGACGGAGCAGTCGCCGCGCCACGTCGTGCTGGAACTGGCATTGCCCAACGATGCGCGCTGGCCGTTCGGCGGCGTCGCCGGGCAGCGCATCGAAATCGACGGCCGGCAACTGACGATGACGCTGTCGACCACCGCGGTCGAACACGCGATGCCGGTGGCGATGGGCTGGCATCCCTGGTTCCGCAAGCCCGATCGGCTGGAGTTCGCACCCGATGCGATGTACTCGCGCGACGCCGACGACGGCATCACCGCGCTGCCGCTGCAGGCCGTGCGCCCGGGCCCCTGGGACGACTGCTTCGTCAATCGCCGCGAGGTGGTGCTGCATCGCGACGGCCAGCGGCTCCGGCTGACCTCCGCATGCAGCGACTGGGTGGTCTACGACGTCCCCGGCTTCGCCACCTGCGTCGAGCCCCAGACCGCGCCGCCCGACGCCTTCAACCTGGGATTGGGGCTGACGCTGCAGCCCGGCGAGACGGCGTCGGCGCGCTACGTGCTGGCCTGGGACTGACGCGCCGAGCCAAAAGGCGCTTCCACGATCAGTCGTCCACGTCCCTGAGCCGCGCGATGGGCAGGTTCCATCCGCGTCGGATCGCCATGAAGCGCAGCAGGAAGCAGGCGCCGGCGCCGGCGATGGCCGTGGGCGCGAAGGGGAATCCCAGCGCCGATCCGGCGGCGACCAGCGCCGCACCGAGCAGGGCGGCGACGGCGTACAGCTCGCGATGCAGGACCGCCGGGATTTCCGCGACCAGCACGTCGCGCGCGATCCCGCCGCCGATGCCCGAGAGCATGCCGAGCAGGATCGCCCCGGTCGGCCCGATGCCGTACTCGAGCGCCTTGGCGGTGCCGCTGACCGCGAACAGGGCCAGCCCGACCGCATCGAACAGCTGCACGGGATTGCGCATCCGCTCCACGCGGTCGTGGCCGAAGAAGGTCACCACGCCCGCGAGCATTGCCGTGGCCAGGTAGCGCCAGTCGGCGAAGGCCGCCGGCGGATGGGCGCCGATGATGATGTCGCGCGTGATGCCGCCCGCGGTCGCGGCGGCGAACGACAGGGTCAGCACGCCGAACAGGTCCAGCCGCTTGCGCACGCCCAGCGTCGCGCCGCTGATGGCGAAGGCGAAGGTGCCGATGAGGTCGAGCGAGGAGAGCAGGATCGGGGTCATGTCGCGCGCTGCCGGGACGGCCGGCTTGCGGACATTATCGGCGAAGCGGATCGGGCGGGCGGCGGATGCGGTTGGCCCCCACCCCAACCCTCCCCCGCAAGCGGAGGAGGGAGCAGGAACGCCTGCTTTCGACTCCCTCCCCCGCCTGCGGGGGAGGGCTGGGGTGGGGGCAACCCCGAGACAGTCGCCCGTCAGCAAACCGGCGTGGGCAACAGGTTCATCCGTGGGCCGCGGCAACCGCCCGCCCGAGTCCGAACCTCCGCCGCAGGAACGCCGCACCATCCTCCAGCGCCTGCCGCGCGACCGACGACACCGCCACCGCCTCGATGAAGCTGTGCGGCGCGCCGCGATACAGCTTCACCTCGACGTCGACGCCTGACGCGAGCAGCTTGCCGGCCATCGCCAGGTTCTGCTCGGCCAGTACGTCGCACTCGCCGATGCCGATGAAGTAGGGCGGCAGTCCCTCCAGTTCGGCCAGCAGGCCGTGGGTGTAGGGACTGTTGCGGTCGGCGGGCCGCGAGATGTAGTAGTTCCAGAAGGTGTCGACTTCCTTCGCGGTCAGCATGTCCTCGTCGGTGCCGTAGCGGCGGCGCGAGTGCGGCGAGCAGTCGGGGGTGAAGCCGGCGTAGTAGCTCAGGACCGCGGCGATGCGCTCGCCTTCGCCGATATCGCGCAGCTTCAGCACCGCGCCCGTGCTCAGGTTGCCGCCGGCCGAATCCCCGCCCAGCGCCAGCCGGCTCGCATCGAACCCGTGCGCGGCGCCGTTGTCCTGCAGCCAGCGCACGACGTCGATCACCTGCTCCAGCGCCACCGGGTAGCGCACTTCCGGCGACAGCGCGTAGTCGATGCCGACCACGGCGACGCCGGCGCGCGCGGCCAGTTCGCGCATGACGCGGTCGTGGGTGTCGAGGCTGAACATCGCCCAGCCGCCGCCGTGCAGGAAGGCGAGCGTCGGCTTGGCGGTGCCGGGCGCGGGATCGTGGATGCGCAGCCGGACCGGGCCGTGGCGGGTGTCGGCGAAGATCTCCTCGGTGCGCGCGGGCACCGGGCCGCCTTCGCACCAGGGGCGGCGGACCTGCTCGACGATCTCGCGGCGTTCGGGCCAGTCGAGCTCGCGGCCGGCGGTGATGCGCCGGCCCTCGGCGATGACGCTGTCGATGAAGCCCGCGATCTCGGGGTCGAGCGGCTTCGCCCGCGGTTCGATCGCGGCGATCGCATCGGCGCCGCGGCCGCCGTCGAAGCGGCGCATCCACGCGGCCAGCGTGTGCTGTCGCGTATCCCAGAGGCCGCGCAGGATGTCGTCGAAGACGTCGTCGCGTTCGTCCTGGCCGAGCTTGAACGTGGCGCGGGCCGCGCGCACGTGCGCTTGGAAGCCGACCACGCCCTTGCGCAGCGAGGCATAGCGCTCGCCCATTTCCTCGATGCTCCATGCGCCCGGGCGTCCGCGCTCCATGTCGTCGGTCAGGCCACGCAGCAGGCGGTCGGCATCCTCGGGCGTGTCGTGAAGCTCGATGTCCACGTCGAAGATGGCGGTGGCGTAGTTCCAGGTCGGCGCCCGCGTGCGATCGGCGAACCACGAGGGCGAGACGTAGCCGTGCGGACCGATCAGCAGCACCGTCGCGCGCGGATCGTCGGCGAAGGCGCGCCACTGCGGATTGCTGCGCGCGAAGTGGCCGAGCAGGTGCAGCGGATGGCCGTCGGCGTCGCATTCGACCTGCACCGGCAGCGGCGTGGCCGACAGTTCGCCCGCGGCGCCGGAGACGATCCAGGCGAGCGGCTGTTCGGCGACGAGGTCGGCGATGTCCCGCGGCGAAAGCGGCTGGAAAAGCGAAGGATTGGACATGGGGTCGGGTCGGGAGGGGAATCGGGGAAGGCGGTCAGGGGAGGGTGGCGGCCACGGAATGGGCCGGCCAGCGTTCGGCCCAGGGGGCTGCCGCTTCGAGTTCATAGGCGAGTGCGAACAGGGCGTCTTCCTGCCCGCGGTCGGCCGCGAACATGCTGCCGATCGGCAGGCCGTCGCGGCTGGCCGACAGCGGCAGCGAGATCGCCGGCGTGCCCGCCATGTTCTGCAGCGGGGTGTAGTCGATCCACGCGAACATCGTCTGCATCAGCGTGTCCATCGGCACGTCGGGCGCGAAGGTGCCCAGCGGCGGCGGCGGTGCGCTGACGACCGGGGTCAGGACGACGTCGTGGCTGGCGAAGAATGCCGACAGCTGCTGTGGAAGCTGCGCGATCTGGCGGTAGGCCGCTTCGAGCGCCTGCGTGGGCAGGTTCGCCGCGCGCGCGCCGAGCGCAAGTGTCCACGGCTCGAGCGCATCTTCGAGGCGACATCCGCCGAGCTGCGCACGCTCGGCATCGACGCAGTCGGCGGCCAGATGCGACCACAGGTCCTCGAATGCGGTCAGGACCGCGTCGCCGTCGAGCGGCCACGGCGCGCGCTCAACGCGATGGCCGAGCGATGCGCAGAGCTCCGCCGTGCCTGCGACCGCGTCGCGGACGTCCGCATGCGGCGCGGCGCCGCGCAGGCCGGATTCGATCACCGCGATCCGCAGGCGCCGCGCGGATGGATCCCGGACCATGTCGCGTCCCGCCTGCAGATGGGTCGTGGCGAACGCCCAGGCGGCATCGCGCACGCTGCGCGCGTGCAGGCCGTCGGCCACCAGCAGGTCTTCCACCAGGTGGCGGCTGCGCACGCGCACGGTGCTGTCGCGGCCCGGCTTCAGGCCCACCACGCCGCAGCACGAGGACGGCAGGCGGATCGAACCGCCGCCGTCGCTGCCGTGCGCGAGCGGGACCAGGCCGGCGGCGACCGCGGCGGCGGCACCGCCGCTGGAGCCTCCCGGCGAATGCGCCAGCGACCACGGGTTGCGCGTCACCGGACCGAGCAGCGGTTCGGTCGAGGCGAGCAGCCCGAACTCCGGCATCGACGACTTGCCGACCGCGACCAGCCCCTGCGCGACCAGCCGCTCGACGTAGGGATATCCGCGCTGCACCAGCATGCCGCTGCGGCTGCGCGAGCCCGCCTGCGTCGGCATGCCCGGATAGTCCAGCGAATCCTTCGCCAGCCAGGGCACGCCCGTCATCGCGCCGCGGGCGGCGACGCCATCGAGCGCAGCGGCCTCGCGCCGGGCCTGCGCGAAGGCGCGGTGGCTCAGGGCCTGCAGCTGCGGGTCCAGCGCTTCGATGCGCAGGATCGCGGCTTCGACCAGGCCGGCGGCGTCGATGTCGCCCGAGCGCACCATGGCCGCTTGGTCGTGCGCGTCCAGGCGGCCGATCGTGAAAGCCTCCGTGCGGGTGAGGGTGTTGCGGGCGGACATGCGCAGGGCTCCGTCGGGCTGCGGCGGCAGGGAAGGAAAGACGTCAGGCCACGCGCCGCAGTGCGCGCGGGCGGCCGTAGCAGCGGTAGAGCAGGGCGCCGATCGCGGCGTAGGCGCCCAGCAGCACGATCGGAAGCAGGTCGCCGCTGCGCGCCTGCTGCGCGATGTCCAGCGCCACCGGCAGCGTCATCGCGAAACTCATCACGATGGCCGCCACCGGCACCACGCCGAACCAGACGCCGCCGATGCGCACGCCGCCCAGCGGCACGTGGAAGCCGCCCGATCGCTCGGGCTGCGCGCTGCGCACCCGGATCAGGCTGATCGCCACCATCGCGAACATGAAGGCCACGCCGAACGAGATCAGGTCCGCCATCACCGAGATCGGCAGCAGCGCGGCATTGACCGCGGCGAGCGCGGCCAGCAGCAGGTTGGCGATCCACAGGCTGTTGCGCGACGGATGCAGCCTTGCGAACACGTCGGGCAGCAGGCCGTCGCGCGACATCGCGTAGCAGACCCGCGAATGCCCGAAGGCGTTGGCCAGCAGCACCGAAGCCAGCCCGGCCAGCGCGCCGATCTTGATCACCACCGCGAACTGCGGCCAGCCGATGCGGTCGACCGCCAGTGCGATCGGATCGGGAACGTCCAGCTCCCGGAACGGGATGAGCCCGGTCAGCACGATCGCCGCCAGCACGTACAGCGTGGCGCAGATCGCCAGCGAGCCGAGGATCCCGATCGGCACGTCGCGCTGCGGGTTGCGGGTTTCGGCCGCGGCCGTGGACACCGTCTCGAAGCCGAGGAAGGCGAAGAACAGCAGCGCCGCCGCGCGCGCCACGCCTTCCCAGCCGTAGCGGAAGCCGCCCTCGTTGGGCGGCAGGAAGGGCGACCAGTTGCCCGGATCGACCGCGGTCGCGCCGACGACGATGAAGCTGGCCAGCACCAGCACCTTCACCACGACCAGGATGGCGTTGGCCAGGGACGAGCGCGACGTGCCCAGCGCGACGATCGCGCCCGCGCCCAGCGCCGCGCCGGCGGCGACGAGGTTGACGTGGCCGCTGACGGCCAGCGACTTGCCCGTGCTTCCCGGCAGCAGCTGGATCGCGGGTGTCGAGATCGCCGCCGGCAGGGCGATGCCCATGTCCGCCAGCAGGCTGGCGAAGTAGCCGGAAAATCCCACAGCCAGCAACGAGGCGGCGACGCTGAACTCCAGGAACAGCAGCCAGCCCAGCGCCCAGGCCGGGCCGATGCCCAGCGTGTGCCTGCAGTAGCTGTAGGCCGAACCCGACTCGGGCATGTTCGAGGCCAGTTCGGCATAGCACAGCCCGACCAGCAGGCAGGCAAAGCCGGCGATCACGAACGACAGCGTCACCGCCGGCCCGGCGTACAGCGACGCCGCGGTGCCGACCAGGACATAGACGCCGGCGCCGAGGATCTGGGCCACGCCCAGAATCAGCAGAGAACCCCAGCCGAGGCCGAGCTGCAGTCCCGGGGTTCGGTTCGGTGACGTGGACGCAGTCATCGCGGATCGACGCTGCCGGCGGCACGCGCACCACGCAGGCAGGGTGCGGCCGGCATGCCTGCGGGCGGGGCGAGGAGGTGTGGTCGATCGATCATGGCGGTTTCATGCTGTCCGCCGCGAAGGCCCGCCGCTTCGCCATCCCGCCCCCGGACTTTGCAGAACGTGCCCGGCGTGGATGGGGCCGGGGGCATTGGCTGCGACTTGCCTGTCGTGGCCACCGCGTTACGGCGCCGCAGCGTCTCGGTCCGGATATCGTCAGCCCGGTGCTGTCGATCAAACCCCGTCATCCCAGCAAAAGCTGGGATCCATTTGCCGTTGGCCCTGCTCGGAGGAACCAATGGCGAAAAAGCAGAAAAGCAAAATGGATCCCAGCTTGACCAGCCTTCGGCTGTTGTAAAGCGCTTCGCTGGGATGACGAGTATCGGTGGCATAGCCGCGGCGACGAGGCGCCGCAGCAGCAACTCAGCGGATCTCGAACGCGAACCGCAGCACGTCGGTCACCGAGCGCGCGGGTACGGTGACGTGGATTTCCTCCGGATAGCGCTGCAGGCGCACGCGCAGGCCGTGGCCGGACAGGCGGTCGAGGCGGTCGACGAGTGCGCGCGCCGGCTCCGGATCGTCGTCGGTGTCGCGGTCGCCGACGACCACCATCAGCCGGCTCGTCCTGCCGATCTTCCCGCCCGTCAGCCGAGCCGTGAACGCACGTTCGTCCTCGAGAATGCCCTGTTCGTTCCATTCCATCGAAGGGCTGGCGGCCACGATCGAGTGGAAGGCCTGCGGATGTTCGTACAGCGCATAGAGCGCGAACAGGCCGCCCAGCGAATGGCCGAACAGCGAATGGCGATCGGGATCGGTCGGGTAGCGGCGGCCGATCTCGGTGCGCAGCTTGCCGGTCAGGAAATCGAGGAACTCCCTGCGCGCGCCGCTCTTGTACTTGGCCAGTTCGCGCCATTGCCGTGGCGGAGGATCGAGCAGGGGCGCGGTGAAGTCGTTCAGCCGGCGCACGTCCCAGGCGTCGTCGCCGGGATAGCCGACGCCGACGATGATCGACTTCCCGACCGGCAGGTACTCCTGCACCCAGCGCGCCTGCGCGAACGAGGCGAAGTAGGCGTTGCCGTCGAGCACGTACAGGACGGGATAGCCGTCCTCGGGCGCCTCGCCTCCGGTGGGGGCGGACACGAAGATGCGGTACACCTCGCCGCTGTCGGACGCGAGGTCCCAGACCTGGGTCGACGGCATCGTGTAGCCCACCGGCCCAGGCGAGGCGGCGGGCGCCGCCTGCGCGGCCGCGGCCCAGGTCGCGGGCAGGACGAGGCCAATGGCCGCCGCGAAGATCCAGGTGAGTGCCCGGCATGGTCTGCACATATTCCCTCCCTCGGTTCGCCTGTCCGGGAAACATCATTGCAGGCAGCAATACACGCTGTCCGGCGCTTGCCGCACTCAGAACATGACGAGGGCCTGCACCCGCCAGCGCGCGTCGCTCTGGTCGCGCGTCAGCAGGCCCGAACGTCCCGGGTCGATATCGGTATCGCTGTAGCCGATCGAGTAGGACCACGCCTTGTGCCGTGCGACGAGGCGCAGGTCGACGGTGCTGTAGTCGCCGATCGCCCGGTTGCTGAAATCGTGGTGGCCGGCGACGACGACTGCGGACACAGGCACGCCCCGCGGTTTGCCGAGGGGCACGCCGATGTTGGCGTAGGTGTAGGTCGAGTTCCCGCCCTGGAAGTAGTCCCACGCGTAGTAGCTGCCTGCGCCGACGCGTGCGACGCCGAAGTCGTACGACGCGAAAACGCTGACTTCCTCGAAGTCGAGCGAAAGCGCGTCGGATGGGCGCTGCCGGTAGAGATAGCCGGCATTGACGTACAGCTGCCCGATCCGCTTCGCCCAGCCCAGGAAGTAGTCGATCTCGACGCTGGTGTCGGTCTCCGGTCCGAGATCGAGATTGCCCGCCCAGATCCCGGCATAGACGCCGCTGTCGTGGTTCAGCTTGAGTTCGCCGACGATCGCCGGCTTGCCGTCGGTCAGCGACTGGCCGCGCCAGACGTATTCGGTGGCGAAGGCGGCGCCGTTGGCCCAGTGCAGGGAGCGTCCCGATTCGCCGGCCAATGCGGCGGCAAGCGGGGCGAAGGCGGCGAGACAGGCAAAGGCGAGTAGTGGTCGTTTCATCGCGGCAGCGTAGTGGCTCCCGTGCGGTCACCGCTTGGCAAAAGCGGCGCCGCGCTTAGCCGGAATGGATATGCGCGCCATCCGATCTCGGCATGCAGCAGGGCGTGCGTGCGCGTTTCCGCACGCGGACGCCGTGCCGTTTCGGCTAAGCCGCCGCTTCAATCGGCATGCCCATTGCGATGCCCTGCGGGTTAGGCTCGGGGGATCGTCCAGCGACAGGATAGACCTTGGCCACCATCAACGCCGCCGATCCCGCAAGCGCACGCGAATGGCTCGCGCGCCTGGTCGCGTTCGACACCACGTCGCGCAACTCCAACCTCGCGCTGATCGAGGCGGTCGAGGTCTGGCTCGAAGCACTGGGCGTGCGCTCGACGCGGATTCCTGCTGCACAGGGCGGCAAGGCGAACCTGCTGTTCTCCATCGGTCCCGAGGTCGAGGGCGGCGTCGTGCTGTCCGGCCACACCGACGTGGTGCCGGTCGACGGACAGGACTGGCGCAGCGATCCCTGGACGCTGACCGAACGCGACGGCCGCCTGCACGGCCGCGGCACGGCTGACATGAAGGGCTTCCTCGCCGCCGGCCTGTCGCGGGTGCCGGCGATGCTCGCGGCCGGGCTCAAGCGGCCGATCCATTTCGCGCTGTCCCACGACGAGGAGGTCGGCCTGCTTGGCGCGCCTTCGCTGATCGAGGCGCTGCTGGCGAACGTGCCGAGGCCGGGTCTGGTGATCGTCGGCGAACCGACCGGGATGCGCATCGTCGAGCGGCACAAGGGTATCATGGGCCTGCGCACCACCGTGCTCGGCCACGAGGCGCATTCAAGTCAGACCCAGCTCGGCGTCAGCGCCAACATGGTCGCGGCGCGGCTGATGGCGAAGATCGTGGAGATCGCCGACCGCCTGGCCGCGGCGCCGGCGACGGCGAAGGCGAACGGTTTCGAGCCCGCGCACACCACGGTCACCATCGGTACGGTCCACGGCGGCACCGCGCCGAACATCCTCGCCCGCGAATGCAGCTTCATCTGGGACATCCGCTCCGCCTCGCCGACTGAGGCGCACGCGGTGTACGACGAGGTCGAGATCCTCGCCAGGCAGCTCGATGCAGGGATCCGCGCGCGTTTCCCGGATTGCGGCATCGCCACCGAAATCCTCTCCGACGTGCCGCCGCTGACCGGCGCGGGCAACGCGCCCGCGATCGAACTGGTGTCGCGCCTGACCGAGGCGCCCGAACGCGAAGTCGCGTCCTATGTCGCGGAGGCGGGACTGTTCGAACGCGCCGGGCTTCCGACCGTGATCTGCGGCCCCGGCTGGATCGCGCAGGCCCACCAGCCCGACGAATACATCGCGCTGGACCAGCTCGCCGCGGGCGAGGCCTTCATGGACCGGTTGGTCGAGGCCTCGTGCCGGTGAACGACGCCAGCGCCTCCGGTCGCATCGTCGACAGCCGCGGCTGGGTGCTCGGCGTGCTGACGTCGATCTACCTGGTGAACTTCATCGATCGCCAGATCCTGGCGATCCTGCTGCCGCAGGTGAAGGCCGAGTTCGACCTGTCGGACACCTTCCTGGGCCTGCTGGTGGGGCCGACCTTCGCCTTCTTCTACGCCACGATGGGCCTGCCGCTGGCCCTGCTCGCCGACCGGGTCAACCGCCGCCGGCTGATCGCGGCCTCGCTGGCCCTGTTCTCCGCGATGACCATCGCCTGCGGACTGGTGGTGCAGTTCTGGCAGCTGGCCGTGGCGCGCATTCTGACCGGCGTGGGCGAGGCCGGGACCGGCCCCGCCTCGCAGACGATGATCACCGACCTCTACCCGCCGGAGCGACGCGCGCGTGCGCAGGCGATCTACGCCACCGGCGCGAATCTCGGCGTGCTCGTCGCTTTCGCCGCGGGCGGGGCGATCGCGCAGGCCTGGGGCTGGCGCGCAGCGTTCATCGCCGCGGGCATTCCCGGGCTCGTGATCGCCGTGGTGCTGCTGGCGACCGTGCGCGATCCGCGGCGCGGCGCGAGCGATCCGGTGGCATCGCAGGAGAACGCGCCGGCCTTCGGCACGGTGATGGGGCAGCTGTGGCGAAGCCGCGCCTTTCGCTACACAGCACTGGGCGCCTGCTCGACCTGCTTCACCGCCTATGCGCTGGGAAGCTTCTTCCCGCTGTTCCTCTCGCGCAGCCACGGCCTGTCGACCGCCGAGATCGGCATCGTCATGGCCTTGATCATGGGCGTCTGCGGCGGGCTCGCGACCTATGCGGCCGGCCATCTCGCAGACCGCTTCGGGCGCAGGGACCAGCGCTGGTATTCCTGGGTACCCGCGCTTGCCGCACTGGCGCCGCTGCCGCTGGCGCCGATCTGCTTCCTGGCACCGGACACCGGCGTCGCGCTGGCGGCCGCCATCGTCCCGCTGTCGCTGACCGCCGCGTTCATCGGCCCGACGATCGCCATCGTCCAGCGGCTGGTGCCGGTACGCAGCCGCGCGACCGCCGTGGCCACCCTGATCCTGATCGACAACATCGTCGGCCTCGGCCTCGGGCCGCAGTTCGTCGGCCTCGCCAGCGACCTGTGGAAGCCGGCGCTGGGTGAGGACTCGCTGCGCTACGCCATGCTCGCCGCGATGGCCGGCTCGGCGGTGTCGGTGTTCGGCTTCGTCATGGCGGCGCGGCACCTGCGCACGGACATCGCCGCGCGCGAAGCCGCCGCCGCGGCGCCGGCATCGATTGGATAAGGATCCGCCTTGGCCTGCCAAGCGGCCAGGGCGAACGCCGACTAAGTTCGACATGGACCGGCCGCGACGCGATCGCCGCCGGACGACAGGAACCTTGGGGGAGGGGCCATCTGGAATGCCCGCATGCATGTAGGCTCCAGCCTCGTCCTTCTTCGCAATCCTGGCGATGCCGGCGCGCGCACGGGACGCCGACGGTGCGGACCAGGAATCGCAGCAGGCAATGATTGTCGCAACGTGAAGTTTCAGTTCGATGTCTCTTCGTCGCATCGCCCACTCCCGCCAGTCCGCCCAGGAGTTTCCATGACCACCTTCTCTACAACGCGCTGTCGGCGCCTGCCGCGCATGTCCCTTCTGGCCGTCGGCCTGCTCGCCGCCGTCCACGTCCACGCGCAGGATGCCGACACCGCCGCACCGGGTGGCGATCCCACGGATCTCGACAGTATCCTCGTCGTCGGCCAGCGTGCCAGCCGCGTCAGCAACGGTGCGACCAACCTTGACCTCGACATCAAGGAAACCCCGCAGTCGATCAGCGTGATCGGCACCGAGCAGATGGAGCAGTTCGGCGCCGACAGCCTCAACGACGCGCTGCGCCTCGCCACCGGCATCCAGGTCGAGCAGACATCGACCAACTCGACCCGGTTCCTCGCGCGGGGCTTCGAGATCAAGAACACCCAGATCGATGGCGTCGGTCTGCCCAACGGCTGGGGCGTGGTGACCAATGCGATGGACGCCTTCGGTTTCGAGAAGCTGGAGGTGATCCGCGGCGCCAACGGCCTGCTGACTGGCGTGGGCAATGCCGCCGGAACGATCAACTACGTGCGCAAGCGGCCGACCAACGAGGCACAGGGCCAGGTCGGCCTCACGTTCGGCTCGCATAGCCGCGTCCGCGTCGAAGCGGACTACTCGACTCCGTTCACCGAGGACGGTACCTGGGCCGGTCGCGTGGTCGCCGCTCGTGAGGACAGCGGTTCCTACCTGCGCGACTTCGAGAGCGACCGCACCTACCTGTACGGCGTGATCGACGGCCAGATCGGCGAGAACGGCACGCTGGCGTTCGGCTATTCCTGGCAGAAGGCTGACACCAGCGGCAACATGTGGGGCGCGTTGAGCTTCATCGACACCAACGGCAACCAGCTCGAATGGGACCGCAGTGCGTCGACCACCCAGGACTGGACGTACTGGAACTCGACCACCCATGCCGGGTTCGTCGACTACACGCATCGGTTCGGCGACAACTGGCAGGCGAAGGTTTCGTACAACTACCGCCTCTACGACCATGATTCAAAGTTGTTCATGGGGTACTCACTGGCCGGCCTCGACCCGGTTACTCGTGTGGGTCTGTACGGCTGGGCCTACAAGAGTCCGTACGAAACCAAGGCCCACCTAGGCGACGTCACGCTCAACGGCCGCTTCGAACTGTTCGGCCAGGAACAGGAGGCGATGTTCGGCGTCAGCACGGCGCGCAGCGAGGGCACGGACTGGTATCACCCGACTGACACGAGTCCGACCACTCCGCAGTTCGGTCTGCTGCCGGGCTTTCCCTACGCGGGCAACGCGATTCCGGAGCCCACCTGGGGCGACCGCACCGTCTACACCACGTTGAACCAGCGCCTGACCCGCGTGTTCGGCGCGACCCGGCTGGCATTCACCGATCGCTTCAAGACCATCCTCGGCTTCAACTGGGCCGAGTACCAGCGCGACGCCGTCGACAATACTGGCGTGGCCTCCGACGTCACCGACCGAAACCTCGCGCCCTACGCCGGCGTGACCTTCGACTTCAGCGACCGCGTCACGGGCTACGTCAACTACTCGTACATCTACCAGCCGCAGGATGCTGTCGACTACGACCGCAACTACTTCGCCCCGAGCAAGGGCACCAACTACGAAGTCGGCGTCAAGGCCGAGTGGCTGGACCGGCGCCTGCTGACCACGCTGGCCTGGTTCGGCGCTAAACAGGATGGCCTGTCCACCTATGTTGCGACCCGATTCATGGACGGCTATGCCTACGGCTACTACAGGCCCATCGACATCGAATCCCATGGGTTCGAGTTCGAGGCGAGCGGCAAGCTCAGCGACAACACCAGCCTGCTGTTCGGCTACACGCAGCTGTCGATGGATGGCGAGGAAGGCAGCGACACCTACAGCTGGGTGCCGCGCCGGACCGCCAACCTGCTGTTGAGCACGCGCCTGTCGAGTCTTCCGGCGCTGTCGTTCGGCGTCGGTGGCCGCTGGCAGAGCGAAATCTCCAATTTCGAGAGCTATGTCACCAGTGCGCCGGTACGACAGGGCGGCTATACGCTGTTCAACGCGTTCGCGGCCTGGGACATCAGGCCCGACGTCACCGTGCGTGCGAACGTCAACAACATCACCGACAAGAAGTACATCCAGAGTCTGTACTCGGTCAGTTACTACGGCGCGCCCCGGGAGTATGCGCTGAGCGTCGACTGGCGCTTCTGAGAAGCCTTCGCATAGGGCGGGTTTCGACCCGCCATGGGATCTGCCGTTGGCGCAATGGCGGGTCGAGACCCGCCCTATCGCGAGCGATCCTCGTCCGCCCATTTCCTCAGGCGTTCCGGCACGTGGCGCACGAGCGCGGGATGGCGCGCGATCACGCCGTCGATGTCCGCCGCATCGCCATCGCGCACCTGCGCATCGAGGAAGGCAAGGACCAGGTCGCCGATTGCGGTCAGCGCCTCGTCGCCGTCGATCACGCCGACGCGATCTTCCCGCTTCGGACCGTCCAGCAGGGCGACGAGGTCGGTGAATCCCATGTGGCGGATGCCCTGCAGCCTGACGCGCAGCACGTCGCGGTCTTCTCCCGCCGCATCCCATGACTCGTAGGCGAGGTCGTTCGGGCTGAAATCCGCTTCCCGCGGCTGGCCTTCGAGCAGGCCATAGCGCGGCCAGTCGCTCAGCATGAGCAGCAGCGGCCGTTCCACCGGCCCGTCGTACAGGTCCGGATCGAAGTTCTGGCCGTCGAGGTTCACCGCCGCGCGGCAGGCGTCCACCAGCCGGCAGCTCGTGGCCGAGGTGGCGCCGCCGAACGACATGCCGGCGAAGGCAAGGCGATTGCGATCGGCGGCGGCGAGCGCGTCGCGCAGGGCAGGGGGCTCGCCGCCGTTGGCGATGGCGCGGGCGACGGCCAGGGTATCGTCGCGCCACTGCGCGAAGGAACGGCCGATCCGCGTCGCCGCGAGGGCATCCGCGTAGAAGGGCAGCGCTTCGCGGCTCGCGGCGAGGTCGGTCCCCGCGGCCAGCGTGGACAGCGCCTTTGCCAGCCGCGGATCGTCGCCTTCGCTGGCGAGCAGGGTGGCGACGACGCGTCCGTCCTCCAGGCGCTGGTCGGCGGCGTCCCCCGGGTGCGCGATCGACACCACGATGTAGCCGTGGCTCGCCAGACGCGAAGCCAGCGCGCTGTTCTGCTCCGGATACAGGAAGAAGCCGTGGCTGAACACCACCACCGGGAATCCCTGCGGATACCGGGCTGCGGGCGCGTCGGGCTGCACGTCCATGCGCAGCGACGCCATCGCCTGCAGGTCCTCGGGCGCATATCCGAAGTTGCGCGCGATGGCCGGCAGGGTGACGGTTGCGGCCTCGCCTTCGATGTAGGCCGAGCCTTCGGCTGCACTGCGTCCGTCTGCCGGATACCAGACGATGGCAGGCAGCCGCCGCGGCCCGCTTGCCGGGTCGCCGGCATCGAGTCGTCGCGACGGGTCGACGAATTCGGCCCGGGCGACGCCGACGGCGTGCTCGCCATCGGGAGGCGGCAAGATCGGCTCGGACGCCGCCGCGGAGCCGATCCACAGGGCGATGGCGGCGGCGATCGTGGTGACAGTGACAGTACGCGTTCTTGGCGTCCTCACCAACGGTGCGTCGATGCGGGCATTCAGTGGCATGGAGATTCCTCGTGGACGGGCCGTGCCCGATGATCGAAGGGATGATGGCAGGATCGTGCACAAGCCTTGTTTGCGCGAGAGCTGCCGAAGGATGAAGCGCCTCAAAACACCACCCGTCATCCACAACCCGGGCATCGTCATCCCGGCGAAAGCCGGGATCCATTTTGCTTTCCGCTATCGACTTCTTCCAGGCAGAATCAAAAGCAGATGGATTCCGGCTTTCGCCGGAATGACGGCTGAGAGAGCTTGCGGAAATGCAGGCTAGTTCACGAGCGCTCCATCGGACATCTCGTGCGCCTGCGCGTCGCGCTCGCGCGGCAGCTCCGCCAGCACGCCCTGCATCGCCATCGCGCGGACCAGAGTCGGGCTGGAGCCGAACGCCAGCTTGAACGCGCGGGTGAAGCTGCCGGGGCACTCGTAGCCGCATTCGATCGCGATGTCGATCATTGACCTGTCGCTCTTGCTCACCAGCACCATCGCCTTCGACAGCCGGACCTGCTTGTAGACCTGGGCGACGCTGCCGCGGAACAGCACCTGGAAGCCGTACTGCAGCTTCTTGACAGTCATGCCGACCACGGTGGCGAGTTCGGCCACGCTCAGCGGCTCGTCGAGGTTCTCCTCGATGACCTCCCGGGCGAGCCTGACCTTCTCGATGTCCGCCCGCCGCAGCACCGGGCCGTCGGCATCGTTGTGTTCGGCATGCGACTGGATCACGGCGCAGACGATCTCGATCGCCTTGGCGATCAGGTAGAGCCGCTGCAGTTCTCCCTCGTAGGGACACTCGAACGCCTGGGTGGCGGCGATGCTCGCGCCGCTGCGCAGCGGCACGTGGCGCAGGCCGATCGGCGTGCCGTGGAGGATGTAGTCTCGGAAGATCGCCGGCAGCGCCTCGACGTCGAGGCCGAGCACGTCGCGGACGCGGTCGCGGCGCAGGAAGATCGAGACCCAGCGCAGAGGGCGGTTGGGTTCGTACACGGTATGCACGGCATCGCCGCTCGACAGGCCGTAGAAGGTGCAGAACCCGTGTGCGAGCTCTTCGTCGGCGGGCTCGCCGTCGGCGCTGATCGTGCTCCGCCCCTCGATCCAGGCGCAGAACACGAGGTGGTCGTCGTGGCGGTGCGTGCGCGAGAGATGATGCGCGGCGCGGAAATCGACCACCGCGATCGACAGCGCGTCGTTGAGCTGGTGGAACACCCAGCCGCCGTCGCCCACGGATTCGTCGTAGTGGTGGCGGAAGCCGTGCCCGGACACGAGCGGCTCGCGCCAGCCCTCGTCGACCGTCATGCCGCGCCAGCGCGCCGCTTCGGTCGGTTGCCCGGCGCAGCCGAGCATGTCTTCGATGGTGCGATCGTCAAGGTTCATCTGCGCTTACCCCTGTGCCTGCGCGAACCACGGACCTCGTGTCCGCGTCGCGCCCGAGGCCGCGGATCTCCCGCGGCGAAGCATGCCCGCGCCCTGTCCTGCGCGCGGCCCGTGGACCAGGGAGGGGTGGCCTGTGTGCCGCGGGCCGCTTCTGCTAAGTCGCCGCCCTGATCGGCATCACCGTCGCGATGGCCCGGGGCTAGGCTCGAAAAACACACCAGCAACCGCCCGGACCATGACTGCCACATCCTCAGTCCATCCCCTGCATGAAAAGACGGCCGGCGCGCGCTGTCCAGTGGCGGGGCGAGGGCTGCAATCTCCGCTATGTGGCTGTTCTGCAAGAAGATCCATCGGCTCTGGCGCAACAACTCGGCGTGCGGGCGTGCGCAAACGCGCGCGCGGAACGATTCGTCGCATGAATACGCCGGGCAATTTCCCCTGCATGCATCGTTCACCGGCGGTATTGCCCGGGCGGTTGTTGCCCGGCGGCGCACGGGCGACACTTCGCGGCACCACGTTGTCCGGCGCCCCGCATGTCCCACAAGGATCCACTCGATCGGATCGACCTGAAGATCCTGCAGGCCCTGCAGGAGGATGCGCAGATCAAGAACCGCGTGCTGGCCGACCGCGTGGCGCTGTCGCCCAGCGCCTGCCTGCGGAGAGTACGCGACCTGGAGCAGCGCGGCCTGATCACCGGCTATCGCGCCCATGTCGCGATCGACCGGATCCGCACGGCCACCATCGTGATCGCGCAGATTTCCTTCGAGCGGCACTCGGTCGGCAGGTTCGTGGATTTCGACGAGTGGGTCAGGAAGACGCCGGAGGTCGTGGAGTCGATCCGGATCAGCGGCCATTACGACTACATGCTGCGCGTGGTGGTCAGCGACCTGCACGACTGGAAGCGCGTCATGCGCGAGATGACCGACGGCGACTTCGGCGTGGAGAAGATCGTCTCCAGCTTCCTGATGGAGGACATGAAGTCCTTCGAAGGTTATCCGCTGACGCCGGGCGGCAGCCAGGGCTGATCTTCCCTGCGATCGTCGCCAACGGCGGCACGACGCACTCCCCGGAAAGCACGAAGACGTCATCCCCGCGCAGGCGGGGACCCAGCGTCGTTCGCGTCAGGGCGGGCTGGCTGCGGGACTTCCCTGCGGCGCCATCGTTCAAGCCAAAGACACTGGATCCCCGCCTGCGCGGGGATGACGTGGGTGGGTGGCTGCGGCAACCGCATCCATCCGCGGGAGGAAAACCATGAAGACACCTGAAGCGGGTGACGCGATTGCCGCCGCGCCGCGCCGCGGCCCCCTGCACGGGCTCGTCGTACTGGACATCACCCGGGTCGTGGCCGGCCCCTACTGCTCGATGATCCTGGCCGACCTCGGCGCACGCGTGATCAAGATCGAGCATCCCGACGATCCCGACTACGTCCGCGGCTTCCCGCCCTTCGTCGGCGAAGGCGACGATCGCTTCAGCGCCTTCTTCGCGCAGTACAACCGGCACAAGGAAGGCATCACCCTCAACCTCAAGCACGAGGCCGGCCGCGAACTGCTCAAGCAGCTGGTGGCGCGCGCCGACGTGCTGGTCGAGAACTTCCGCCCCGGGACGATGGAGCGCTTCGGCGTCGGTTACGACACCTTGCGCGCCGTGAATCCGAAGCTGGTCTATGCCGCGATCAGCGGCTTCGGCCAGACCGGCCCGAATGCGCTCAGGCCGGGCTTCGACAACAGCGGCCAGGCCACCGGCGGACTGTGGTCGATGAACGGATACCCCGATCGTACCCCGGTGCGCGTGGGCACGATCATCGGCGACGTGTCCGCGACGCTGTTCGCCGCGATCGGCGTGCTCGCCGCGGTGCGCGAGGCGGAGCGGACAGGGCAGGGGCAGATGGTCGACGTGTCCCAGCAGGACGCGGTGCTGGCGCTGACCGAGAACGCGGTCGTCAAGTACACCGTCGACGGCGAGATCGCCGGCCCGCTCGGCAACGACCATCCCTTCGTGCGGCCCTACGGGCAGTTCCCCTGCCGCGATGGCCACGTGTTCTTCGGCGGCTACAACGACAAGCTGTGGGCGCTGTCGTGCCGCAAGTTCGGCACGCCGGATCTGGTCTCCGACCCGGAGATCGACACCATGGCCAAGCGCTTCGACCCGGAGGTCTATGCGCGCCGCGTCAAGCCGGTCGTGGAGAACTGGTTCCGCGAGCGCAGCAAGGCCGAACTGGAAGCCATGGCGGGCGACGACATCCCGCTGTGCGCGGTGAAGAACATCCGGGAAGTGGTCGAGGACCCGCACATCGCCGCGCGCGAAATGATCGTGGACGTCGACTATCCGCAGGGGCGGATCGGCATGTTCGGCACGCCGATCAAGCTCTCGCGCACGCAGGCGCAGGCCAGCGGCCGGGCGCCGAATGTAGGCCAGCACAACGCCGAGGTCTATGCGGACCTGCTGGGCATCGACGCCGAGTCACTGCAGCGGCTGAAATCATCGGGAGTGGTGTGATGGGAATTGCCTACGAGGTGTCCGACGGCATCGCGATGGTCCGCTTCGACCGTCCGGACAAGCTCAATGCGCTGACCCTAGCGATGTACCGCGAGCTTGGGGACGCGTTCATCGCCGCGCGCGAGGACAGCCGCGTGCGCGTGGTGATCCTGACCGCCAGCGGGCAGCGCGCGTTCTGCGTGGGCGCCGACCTGGGCGAGTCGATCCCGGCGCTGATGGAAGACCGGTTCGACATCTCGCAGTGGGACGACGCACACCTGAAGAACCTGCGGCTCTACAAGCCGGTGCTGTGCGCGATCAACGGCCTGTGCCTTGGCGGCGGCTTCGAGATCATGCTGGGCACCGACATCCGGATCGCGGCCGAGCACGCCAAGTTTGCGCTGCCCGAGCCCTCGCTCGGCATCGTGCCGGCCGGCGGCACGCTCGTCCGCCTGGTCCGGCAGATTCCCTACGCGCACGCCATGGAGCTGCTGCTCACCGCGAACGGCTTCAGCGCGCAGGACCTGCTCGCCAAGGGCCTGATCAACCGCGTCGTGCCGGCGGCGGAGCTGATGCCGCAGACGCTGGCGCTCGCCGAACGGATCAAGGCGCTCAGCCCCACCGCGCTGGCCGTGGTCAAGGAGTCGGTGCAGCGCCTGGTCCACCTGCCGGAAGCCGAAGCCTTCGCCGAGGAAGCCAGGCTTGGCCAGCGCGCCTTCACCAGTGCCGACGCGCGACTCGGCCTGGCGGCCTTCGCAAAGAAGCAGACCCCCGTTTTCGACTGACACCTCCCCAATCCATCCAGTTAGCACGCTGCAGGAGCGGCTTCAGCCGCGACCTTACGTTCGACGAAGCCGCAAAAGCCATCGTGCCTGAAGGGACCTTCCAAAAAACTGTCATTTCGAGCGTAGCGAGAAATCCAAGCGTTTGAAAAGCAAGATTTCTCACTGCGATCGAAATGACAAATCCGGTATTTTCAGAAGTGCCCTGAATGCGCTCTTGCAGGTTTTCGCGCCGGAACAACCTTTCGTATCCCCCCATCTCCCAGGAACCACCATGAACGCCTCCAGCCGCATCCCGGGTTTCTACAAGCTCGACCCGGAAAGCCGTTTCCGTAGGATCGTCGAAGCCAGCGGACTGCCGGCCGAACAACTGCTGCCGCTGCGGCAGACGGACGCCGGCATGGCCGCGATCGCCGACCGCATGATCGAGAACGCGGTGGGCACGATCGCGATCCCGCTGGGCATCGCCGCCAACTTCCTCGTCAACGGCGCCGACTACCTGGTGCCGATGGCCACCGAGGAGCCCTCGGTGGTCGCGGCCGCGAGCAACGCCGCGCTGATCGCCCGCGAGCGCGGCGGCTTCCGCACCTCGGGCAACGCGCCGGTGATGATCGCGCAGGTGCAGATCCTCGACGTGGCCGATCCCCACGGCGCGCGCCTGCGCCTGCTGGAGGCCGGCGACGAGCTCATCGCGCTGGCGAACGAGCAGGACCCACTGCTGGTCAAGCTCGGCGGCGGCGCCCGCGCCATCGAGGTGAGACTTGTGGACTCGGGCGATTTCCGCTGCGTGGTCCTGCACCTGCAGGTTGACGTCCGCGACGCGATGGGCGCGAACGCGGTCAATACCATGGCCGAGGCGCTGGCGCCGCGGATCGCCGCGATCGCGCGCGGCCGGGTGCTGCTGCGGATCCTGTCCAACAAGGCCGACCTGCGCCTGGTACGCGCGCGTGCGGTGTTCGACGCGGAGAAGCTCGGCGGTCCGGATGTCGTCGACGGCATCGTCAATGCCTATCGCTTCGCCGCCGCCGATCCGTACCGCGCCGCCACGCACAACAAGGGCATCATGAACGGCATCTCCGCCGTCGTGCTCGCGACGGGCAACGATACCCGCGCGATCGAGGCCGGTGCGCACTGCCATGCCTGCCGCGACGGGCGCTATACCTCGCTGTCGCACTTCGAGAAGGACGCCGACGGGCATCTGGTCGGCACGCTCGAACTGCCGCTCGCGCTGGGCCTGATCGGCGGCGCGACCAAGACCCATCCGACGGCGCAGGCGGCGGTGAAGCTCCTTGGCGTCGAAAGCGCCGTGCAGCTGGCCGAGATCACCGCGGCCGTGGGGCTGGCGCAGAACACGGCCGCGCTGCGCGCGCTGGCGACCGAGGGCATCCAGCGCGGCCACATGTCGCTGCATGCGCGCAACGTGGCCGCCGCCGCGGGCGCAGTCGAAGGCGAGATAGGCGCGCTGGTGGAACGACTGGTGGCCGACGGCCACGTGCGGCTGGACCGCGCGCAGCAGATCCTCGCCGAGCTCAGGGGCGAAGCGGAAGCGCCTGCGGACTGACGCCCGTGGCGGTCGCGGAGTTTGAATGGGACGGAGGCAACCGGTGACGCGGGCTTCGTCGCCAGCCCGGCGGCGAGGCCGCGCGGGCGCGGCGCCCGCCGGACCTCATCGGTCCGCGTCAAGCCCGCGCATCGGGCCGGCGATCGCGCGATTGCCCGTGCCGGACAGGCGGTCAGGCTTCGCGCAGCGGCAGGTTGCGCTTGGCCCACAGGTTCAGGCATTCGACCAGCGCGGAGAACCCCATCGCCCCGTAGATGTAGCCGCGCGGAACGTGCACGTCGAGGCCTTCCAGCACGAGGTAGGCGCCGATCAGCAGGATGAAGGCCAGCGCCATCATCTTGATCGTCGGGTTGCTGTCGATGAACTGGCCCAGGGGGCGCGCCGCCAGCAGCATCACCGAGACCGCCACCAAGATCGCGACCACCATCACCGGCACGTAGTCGCCGGCCATGCCGACCGCCGCGATCACCGAATCGAGCGAGAACACGATGTCGATGATCGCGATCTGCGTGATCACGCCCGCGAACGACGCCATCGGTCTGGTGCCGACGCCCTCGGACTCGGGTTCGGGTTCGCCGGCGACCAGGTCGCGGATCTCCATCGCGCCCTTCACCAGCAGGAACAGGCCGCCCAGGATCAGCACCAGGTCGCGCACCGAAATGCCCTGGCCGAGCAGGGTGAACAGCTCCGACGTCAGGCCGGCAAGCCAGGCCAGGGTCAGCAGCAGCGCGATGCGGGTGATGCAGGCGACGGCGATGCCGAACTTGCGCGCGAACTCGCGGCGCTCCGCCGGCAGCTTGCTGACCGCGATCGAGATGAACACCAGGTTGTCGATGCCCAGCACGATCTCGATCGTGCTCAACGTCAGCAGCAGGATCCAGACCTGCGGGTCGAGCCACAGGTCCATCATCGGGAACGTTTTCCCGACGGGCCTGCATTCACAGCGGGCAGCCTGCCCGCGCCGGCTTCATGGACACCGGCGAGGATGGGCATCATCGCCAGGCGATCCGGCACGGGGGACAGTCGACGGACCAATGGATGGAGTACCTGGGACATGTTCACGGAAGGAAGGAAGCGGAGATCGATGATCCGGCGCCGGGCGCGAGTCGCTTCGTGCAGGGCTGCATTGCCGTTCTCCATCCCGGCCACCGACTGCTGCGATTGCCGTAACCGCGTGGCGCCGCATCCCGTCCCCGGGGTTTGCGGGAGCGGACGCGATGTCGCGTACGAGCCGCGACACCATAGTCGCCCAAGTTGTCATGAAGCTGACATTCCTCGGCGCGTCCGTCCCGCAGTCGATGTCCCGCCTGCTTCCGGCACAGAGGGCGATCGTCATCCCCGCGAAGGCGGGGATCCAGGGTCTTTGGCCTTCAATGATGGAACGGCCCGGAGATTCCGCGGCCGGTTGGCGCTGCTACGAAAGACGCTGGATCCCCGCCTTCGCAGGAATGACGGATTCATATTTTACGGAGCGGTGGTTCCGTCAGTTCCCGAAACGCGCCTGCTTCACCTTGCGCTGCAGGACTTCGCCGGTCCGGCGGTCGATCACCAGTTCGACCTTCCGCTGCTGCGCGTCGCGCCCTTCCACTTCCGCCAGTCGATCTTCCAGTTCGATTTCGGTGATTACGGAGACGCCCTCCGCGATGGCACGGCGCTCCACGTCGCCTGCACTCATGTAGGCGTTGTTCGTCGCGGGGGTTCGGCCCGTCTGCTGTGCAAAGACGGCCATGGAGGAAATCACCAGCCCGGCGCCCATGAGCAGGGTGATGCCGGAAGTCTTGACTCGTTCGGTTCTCATGTTCGATGTCCTGTATGAAGTTGATTGCCTGTATCGGCAATCGTGTTCTACAGGGGGCTCGCTGACATGCACGGGAGGCCTGGCGTCAGCAGTGCGTCAGTTTCCCCGGAACGTGCACTCGTGATGGGGCGCCAGGCTTGCTTCCGCGAATGCGGGAGGGGCATTCCGTGACCCAGTCTGACGCCAGGCTGACGGGATGCGTGCCGCGATTGTCAGGGGCGACCTGCTACAAGCCGTATCGGGCCATCCCGCCTGAAAGGTCCGGGCAGCCCGGGCCTTCCTGGCCTGCTTCCGGCGTTGCACAAAGCGCGTCGAATGCCGGGATCGGAGAAGGCAGGGGGCTGTAGGCACGGCTTTGAATCCGACCGCCAGCCAAGTTTGCGCCGTAACCGGAACACTGAACAGGATGCGCCGACATGAATGATGCAAACGAAAACCCGGGTTTCAATCGTTGGTCGATCCGCCTTCATTGGCTGATGCTTGCCTTGTTCGTTGCGGTTTACGCCTTCATCGAGCTGCGGGTGCTGTTCGAGAAGGGAAGCGATGCCCGCGAGACGATGAAGAGCCTGCATTTCATGTTCGGCCTGCTCGTATTCGCGCTGGTGTGGCTGCGCCTGTTCCTTCGGCTGCGGTACGCCGCACCTCCGATCGTGCCGACGCCGCCTGCATGGCAGCGGCTGGTCTCCCGTGCAGTGCACGTGGTGCTCTACGCCTTCATGATCGGAATGCCGTTGGCCGGCTGGGTGGTCCTCAGTGCGGCCGGAAAGCCCATCCCGTTCTTCGGCCTGCACCTGCCTGCGCTGACAGGCCAGGACAAGGCGCTTGCGGGATCCATCGTGGAAATCCACGAGGCAGTGGGCACCGCCGGCTACTGGATCATCGGCTTGCACGCCCTGGCGGCGATCATCCATCACTACGTCTGGAAGGACAACACGCTGCTGCGCATGCTGCCGACACGCAGGTGAGGTGAGCGGCGACGCCAATGCCGTCGGCGCCGGATTCCGATCGCCGCGGGCGCGTGGGAACGGATGGCTCAGGCCGTCCCGCGGATCGTTGGCCAGTCGAGCTGGACGCGCAGCCCGCCGAGTGCGGATTTCCCCAGGGTCAGCGTGCCCTGCGTCGCCTCGATGATGTCGCGGGCGATCGACAGGCCGAGCCCATGGTTGCCGCTGCCCGCTTCGTCGAGCCGTCCGCCGCGCTGCAGCGCTTCCTCGACGCTGATGTTCAGGCCGGGACCATCGTCTTCCACCACGAGCCCGACCCCCTCCGGAGCGGCGTGCCCGCGAACGGACACCTGGCGCCTTGCGAAGCGGGTCGCGTTCTCGATCAGCGCGCCCAGCACCTCCATGAGGTCGTCGCCCGCAATGGGGAGCCTGACGCCTTCCTCGATGTCCACGTCGTAGACCAGGCCGGCGCCGCGTTCGGTTCGCTGGAGTACCGAGACGATCCGGTCGGCGACTTCGACGGGATCCGCCTCGGACGTGCCGATCTGGTCGCGAATGGCGGCGGCGCGGGAGCGGGCAAGCTCCGCCTCGAGCGCCGCGCCGGCAGAGGACAGCACGCGGTCCAGGTCGTCGGCCAGCGCCGGCTGCGGTGCGGCCCTGACGCGCCGGCTCAGCGCGCCCAGCGCGGCAAGCGGCGTCTTCAGGGAGTGCGCGAGGTCGGCGGCGCGCCGCCGCGCCCGCACCACGTCGCGCTCGCGCGCCTCGGCCAGGCGGTTGATGGCGGAGGTCAGCGGCATGACCTCGCTCGGATAGCGCCCGTCCAGGCGCTCGGTCGGGCTGCGCCGCATCCGTTCGAGTTCGTTGCGCAGCCTGCGCAGCGGCTTCAGGCCGAGATGGATCTGCACCCAGGAGGCGGCCATGAGCATCAGCCACAGGGCCACGAGGAACAGTCCCAGTTCGCGGCGGAACTGGTTCCGGGCGATGCGCAGGTCGGCGATGTTCTGCGCCAGCTGCACGCGGATGGGGCGGTCGACGCCTTCCAGGCTGACGCTGCGTTCGAGCAGCATGATCCGCTGGTTGAAGGGGCCATCGTCCTCGCGCGCGCGCCATTTGTCGGTGTCGGCGTCGACCGGATCCGGCAGCGATTCATCCCAGAGCGAAAGCGAGCGCGAAGCCCCGGCCATCGACGTCAACTGCCAGTAGCGGCCACCGGCAGGCGTGTCGTACCTCGGGTCGGACACGTTGGCGCCGGACTGCGGCAGTCCCGCTTCATCGACGTGGAGGCTGGCGACGATGCGCAGCGCTTCGCGCTGCAGGTCTTCGGCCACGCGGCGTTCGATATGACGGGAAAACAGCAGGCTCATGGCCAGCAGCGCAAGCGTCAGCGTCACCAGCATGGTGGCCGCCGCGCCCAGCATCAGGCGCCATCGCAGGGAGCCGGAGCTCATGGGCCGCCGGACGGAGGCTCACCGCCGATCTGGTAGCCGAAGCCGCGCCGGGTGACGATGATGTCGGCGCCGAGCTTGCGCCGCAGGCGCAGCACCAGCGCCTCTATGGCGTTGGTGTCGCCCGATTCGCTGGTGCCGTAGAGATGGTCGGCCAGTTCCCCCGCCGAGACGGCGCGGTCGGCATGGTGGGCCAGGTAGTCGAAGAAGCGGAACTCCAGCGCGGAGAGCTGCACCGGTTTGCCGTCCAGCGTCGCGCTCATGCGGCGCGTGTCCAGCACCAGTCGGCCGCACTCCAGCAGCGGAGAGGCGCGTCCCGCCGCGCGCCGGACCAGCGCGCGCGCGCGGGTGACCAGTTCGCCGATCTTGAATGGCTTGGACAGGTAATCGTCCGCGCCGGCTTCGATGCCCTCGACCTTCTCCGTCCAGTCGCCGCGCGCGGACAGGATCAGGATCGGGAAATTGCGCTCGGCCATGCGCCAGCGGCGCAGCACGGACAGGCCGTCCATGCCGGGCAGGCCCAGGTCGAGGACGCACAGGTCGTAGTCTTCGGTATCGCCGAGGAACCAGGCCTTGCGGCCATCGTCCGCGCAGTCGACGACGAACCCGTTGGCGGCCAGCGCCGAGGCGACGTCGGCGCTGACATCCGGATCATCTTCGACGAGGAGGGCGCGCACTATTTGTCCTTGATCTTGATGACCTCGCCGGTTCGGGCATCGAGCTTGATTTCCCGGATGCGCCCGGACGGCGTCAGCACCTCGATCTCGTACTGCGGACCGGCCTTGTACTCGATCTCGATGATGTCGCCCGGCACCAGCGACGTGGCGATGGCCATGATACGTGCCAATGGCAGGATTTCGCCCCGCTGCAGCGCGGCGAGCGCGGCCTCCTGGGCCGCCTTCTTGGCGCGTTTTTCCTCGGCCTTGCGATCCTTGTCCTTGCCCTGCGACGGCACGGGCGCGGCGGCGCCGGTCACGAGGAAGACCGCGATCAGGAGGGGGAGGAGTGCGCGCATGCTGGAAGCATTCCATTCCGTTGCTGACGCCAGACTGACGCCCCCGTTCGGGGCGATGTCAGCAACGGGGCGTAAACATTGAGTCGACCAACAGCCTCCCACCGGGGCGGCCATGGACGCAAGCACACGCACACCTCCCCTGTCGCGTGGATTGCGCCCCGATCGCAGCGCTTGCGTCCATGTGTCGTCCCGGTTCCTTCCTGCCTGGCCGCCCATGAACCTGCCCGGAAAGTCCCGAATACCCAAGCGCCGGTGGCTGCTGCTCGCGGGCCTTGCTGCGGGCGGCGGCCTGCTGTTGGCCTACGCCCTGTCCGGTGACAAGACCGACGGGCAGGCCAATGCGGGCAAGGTGCCGCCGCTGGTCGAACTGGTCAGCAGCGAGGTGGCGGACCTGCCGCACATCGTGGAAGCGCAGGGGCACGTGGTGCCGATCAACGAGGTGGAGGTCCGGCCACAGATCGACGGCACGGTGTCCACCTTGAACTTCGGCGAGGGACAGGACGTGACCGCCGGGCAGCTGCTGTTCGTGCTCGATGCCGGGGACGCGCCGGCGCTGGTCCGCCAGGCCCGGGCGAAGTATGAGCAGACCACCGCCGAACTGGCCGAAGCGCGCCGCAACCACGCTAGGTCGCAGGAGCTGGTGGCGTCGAAGTACATCTCCCCCAGCGCGCTGGACGCGGCCGCGAGCAAGGTCGAGGTGCTGAAGGCGCAGCAGCAGGCGGCGCAGGCCGAGATCGAGAGCAGCCAGGTGAAGGCCGGCTATACCCGCATCGTTGCACCGATCTCGGGGCGCGCCGGCGCCGTTTCTGTGCGCCGTGGCGCACTGGTGCGGCCTTCCGACGCGGTCAGTCTGGTGCGGATCGTGCAGATGGATCCGATCGCGGTGGAGTTCAGCGTGCCCGAACGCGAATTGGCGGCGCTGACCCACGCCCTCGGCAACGGTGAGGCAGAAGTGACCGCCGAGACCGGGAACGGCGCGATGCAGGGCACGATCGTGTTCACCGACAACACCATCGACCCGACCACCGGCACCATCCGCCTGAAGGCGCAGTTCGACAATCCCGAGCATCGGCTGTGGCCGGGCGGCTTCGTCCGCCTGCGGGTGGCCGCCGGCCTGAAGCGCGACGCGGTGGTGCTGCCGCCGCAGGCGCTGCTGGAAGGCCCGGAAGGGCACTTCGTCTACCAGGTGGACGCGCAGGGCAAGGTGCATGCGCGGCCGGTGAACTTCGCCGGCGTCCAGGACGGCGTCGCGGTGGTGACAGGACTGGAGGCGGGCGAGTCGATCGTGGCGGAGGGCAACCAGTCGATCCGGGAAGGGATGACGGTGCGGACGCGGTCGGCATCGGGGTCGGCCGCGCCATGAATCTTTCCAGCCTCTGCCTGGAACGGCCGACCGCCACGATCATGCTGTGGCTGGCGGTGGTGGTGGCCGGCATCCTGTGCTGGCTGGAGCTGCCGATCTCGGCGCTGCCGCGCTACGAGACGCCGACGATCGAGGTGGAGGCCAAGATGCCGGGCGCGAGCCCGGAGAACATGGCCACCTCGATCGCGACGCCGCTGGAGAAGGAATTCTCGTCGATCCCCGGGCTGGTTGGCACGACCTCCGAGAGCATCCAGGGCGAAACCAAGATCCTGCTGGAGTTCGAGCCCACGCGCGACATTGACGCCGCCGCGGCGGACGTGCAGGCCTCGCTGTTCCGCATCAGCCGCTCGCTGCCGTCGGAACTGCCGGCGCCGCCGAGCTACAAGAAGGTCAATCCCGGCGATGCGCCGATCGTCTCGGTCGCGATCGACTCCCCGACCATGCCGCTGTCGCGGCTGAACACCTACATCGACGAGGTGGTGGTGCCGGCGCTGTCGACCGTGCCGGGCGTGGCCCAGGTCACGGTCAAGGGCCGCAAGCGCTACGCGGTACGGGTGCACGTGGATCCCGAGCGGCTGGCGGCCCTGGACTTGACGCTGCTGGAAGTGGGCAACGCGTTGAAGGCGACCAACGCCAACACGCCGCTGGGCCAGCTCGACGGCAATCGTCAGATGCTGGCGCTGCAGATGGACACCGGCCTGATGCGCGCGGCGGACTTCGCGGACGTGGTGGTCGCGACCCGCAACGGCCGCACGGTGCAGTTGAAGGACGTGGCCGAGGTCATCGACAGCGTCGAAGACGTGCAGAACACCAGCGAGGTCAACGGCAAGTACGCGATCGGGCTGGACATCCGCCGCCAGCCGGGTGCGAACACGGTGGCCGCGGTCGACGGCGTGGTTGCGGCGCTGGACCGGCTGCGCAGCCAGATGCCGCCATCCGTGAACGTGCGGGTGCTGGGCGACCGTTCGCTCTCGATCCGCCACGCCATCCACGACGTCAACATCACTCTGGGGCTCACCGTGGCGCTGGTGGTGCTGGTGATCTTCCTGTTCCTGCGCCGGCTGTCGGCCACCGTGATCCCGGCGGTGACCGTGCCGGTTTCGCTGCTGGGCACGTTCGCGCTGATGTGGTGGATGGATCTGAGCCTGAACAACATCTCGCTGATGGGCCTGACCATCGCAGTCGGCCTGGTGGTGGACGACGCGATCGTGGTGCTCGAGAACATCATGCGCCATCGCGAACGCGGCCTGCCGATCCGCGAAGCCGTGGACATCGGGGCGAGGGAAGTGGGATTCACCGTCGTCTCCATCTCGGTCTCGCTGGTGGCGGTGTTCATCCCGATCTTCTTCATGCCGGGCACGGTGGGTCTGCTGTTCCACGAGTTTGCGATCGTGGTCGCGACCGCCATCCTCGTGTCCGCGCTGGTGTCGCTGACCCTGATCCCGGCCATCGCGCCGTCGATCCTCGCCAGGTCGCGGGAACTGCCGCACGCGGCGCATCCGGCTGGCGGCGCGATGGGCGCGATGGGCGCGGTCTACGCGCGCGCGCTGGACTGGGCGCTGTCGCACCGTCGAGCCGTGATAGTGATCGGCGCGGCCACCGTCGTGCTGACCGTGGCGATGTACCAGCTCGCGCCCAAGGGCTTCTTCCCGCAGGAGGACACCGGCCAGGTCTCGGTCAAGCTCAAGGCGCCACCGGACATGTCGTTCGCGGCGCGGCTGGTCGCGCTGCGCCAGGTGCAGTCCATCCTGTTGCAGGACGATGCGGTGCAGGCCATCGCTTCCAAGGTGGACCAGGACAGCACCAAGTTCGACATCGACCTGAAGGATCGTTCGCAACGCCCCTCGATGCAGGTGGTGCTGGCGCGCATGCGCAGGGACACCAACATCCTCCCGGGCATCTCGGTGTCGTTCAGTCCGGTGCAGAACCTGAAGGTCGGTTCGAGCAGTTCCGCCAGCGCCTACCAGTACACCCTGCAGTCGCTCGGCGCCGACGACCTGGATGCCTGGGCGGAGAAGCTGCTGCACGTGCTGAAGGCGTCGGACGTGTTCGCCGACGTCGAATCGGATTCGGAAGCACTTGGCCTTGAAGCCTCGATCGAGGTGGACCGCAACAAGCTGGCCATGCTGGGTATCGACATGTCGTCCTTCCGCAACACCCTGTACGCCGCGTTCGGCACGCGCGAGGTCTCGACGATCTTTGCGCCGGAAGCGAGTTACAAGGTGATCATGGTGCTGGCCGACGCGCAGCGGCGCGACGAACAGGCGCTGGGCAAGGTGTACGTGCGCAGCGCAGAAGGCGCGCTGGTGCCGCTGGGAGCGATCGCCAGCATCAAGCGCAGCAGCGGCAAGACCCTGGTCGCGCACAAGGCGCAACTGCCGGCGCACACCATTTCGTTCGAACTGGCGCCGGGATACTCGCTGTCCGACGCCCAACTTGTGATTGCCGAAGGGCAGCGCGACATCGGGATGCCCGACACCCTGTTCGGCTCCTTCGACGGCCAGGCCGCGCTGTACGAGCGCTCGCAGACCACGCAGATCTGGCTGGTGGTGGCGGCCGTGGCGGTGATCTATCTGATCCTGGGCGTGCTGTACGAGAGCTGGATCCACCCGGTCACCATCCTGATGGGTATCCCGTCGGCGGCTCTCGGCGCGCTGCTGGCGCTGCGGCTGACCGGGCTCGAGCTCACCTTCGTGGCGATGATCGGCATCGTGCTGCTGATCGGTATCGTCAAGAAGAACGCGATCATGATGATCGACTTCGCGCTCGAGGCGCAGCGCAAGCAGGGCTGGTCGTCCGAGCGCGCGATCCGCGAGGCCTGCCTGCACCGTTTCCGCCCGATCATGATGACCACCATCTGCGCGCTAGTCGGCGCCCTGCCGCTGGCGCTGGGGGTGGGTGCGGGCGCGGAGCTTCGGCAGCCGATGGGCGTGGCGGTGGTCGGCGGGCTGCTGGTGTCGCAGGTCATCACCCTGCTGATCACGCCGGTCGTGTTCATGACCTTCGAACAGTGGACGCGGCGCAGGCGGAACCGCGCCGGCGCCGAAGCTAGGAATGCGCAGGTGGACGCAGGCGGCGCAGCAACCGGAAGCACGGGCCTGCCGTCGTAACGACGATAGCCAGGCGCACGACGTGGAAGGCCGTGACCACCGGCACGCCGAGCTTGAGCAGCTTTGCGGTCAATCCCATTTCCGCCAGTCCGCCAGGTGCGGTGGCCAGCGCCATGGTGGCCCACGGGATGCCCGAGAGCCATGCCACCAGGCTCGCGCTGCCGAGGCAGAGCAGGATCAGGACACAACCGCTGGCCAGCACGCCCAGCAGGAACCGCCGTGCGCCGCGGAAGAACTCCGGCGTGAAGCGCGATCCCAGCGAACAGCCGATCAGCCATTGGCCGAGATTGACCAGCCATGCAGGTACGGACGACAGCGCGTGTCCACTGGCGGTCAGGATCGCGCCCAGCAGCAGCGGCCCGAACAGCCAACCGTTGGGCACGCCGAACCGCGACGCGAGGCTACCCGCGAGCACGCTGCCCAGGAGCAGCGCCACCAGTCCCCAGGGTTGAAGTGGGAGCGCAACCGGATAGTAGGCGTCGTGTCCGTGCAGTCCCGTGAGCTGGAACCCCAGCGGAAGCAGCAGTACCACCAGCAGCACCCGTGTCACCTGCGAGGCGGCCACCTGGTCCACGCGTGCGCCATGGCGCTCGGCCTGGTTGGCCATCTCCGCCGCCCCGCCCGTGGTGCAGGCGAAGAACGCGGTGACTGGATCGACCCGTCCGATCCGCATCAGGATCCGTGAAGCGAGCAGGCCGGCGCCCAGCGACAGCGCCGTCGCCAGCGCGATCCATCCCAGCAGGCCAAGCATTTGTGCCAGTACGGGCGCGGTGAAGTACAGGCCGAGCGCGGCCCCGACCAGCAGCTGTCCCGCATGGCGAAACGAACGCGGCACATGCAGTCCTGCATGTGCCGCGTTCGCGCCGGCGAAGACCAGGATGGGGCCGATCATCCAGGGCAGGGGAGCGCCGATCGCCTGGATCGCACCGCCTGCCGCGATGCTCGCCGCAATGGTGGCGAGCCACCGTGCCCGGGGTATCATGTATTGCGCATATAGCAGGGCCTAGAAGTTCATCAGGAAGAACAGCCGGATCCGGTCGAGCCAGTCGTTGGGCTGGTTGCTGCCGGCGTAGGCCGGATCGTTGGGCTTGTAGTGATACCAGATGGCGCTGATCGCCGTCTTCGGCATCGGCGTGTAGTCCACCGTCAGCGCGTGCAGCTTGTAGTTGGTGGCGATGCCGATGTTGTCGTGCGAGAACGCCGACAGCACCGCATCCACGTCGGTCTGCGAATAGCCGTAGGTGAAGCGCCAGTCGCCCGGCTTGCTCGCCCGGCCGACGCTCACGTCCACGCCGAAGCCGGTGTCCTCTTTATCGATGGCGCCGAGGTTCTTGACGTAGTCGCCGACCACGCGCACCGGCCACTTCTCGTCGGAGCCTTGCCAGGTTGCACCGACGAGCAGGTTGGCCAGCTCGAATTTGGACATGAACGTGCCGTCCGGATTCAGGCGGTTGGTGCGCCAGTCGCCCGAGTCCGCACCGTTCAGGCTACCCAAGCTGTAGTGATAGTAGGCGCCGGAGATGTCGTACTTGAAGCCGCCGTAGGTCGGCGAGTCGTATCCCAGCTGCAAGCCGCCCATGGTGCTGTCCGACCCGGCCGCCCGCTCGTCGACCACGAAGAACAGGGCGTTCGCCCGCAGCGCACCGCCGCCGGCGAGGCCGTGCTTGTAGGTCGTCGCGAGGCCTTGTGGATTCACGTCGCCGTCCCAGACCAGGTCGGTACGTGCGAACGGCTGCGGAAACTTGCCGCCGTAGACGGTCAGGTCGCCGAACTTCAGCTGGGCATATGCTAGGTCGAGGCTGACGCCGAGGTCGTCGGCCCAGTTGGACAGCTGCACGTCCGAGCTGTTGGGATCATCAGAATCGCCGGTCACGAGACGGCCGCCAACGGTCACCCGGTCATTGATGGCGTAGGTCGCGCCCAGGCGTGCGCGGATCTGTCCACTGGTCCTGTCACGGGCATCGCTGTCCGAGCGGTCGTGCTGGCTGCGCAAGCGAAGGTCGCCGGTGATCTTTAGGCGATCCAGCACGCTGTTGGCGGCCGATGCCGTCGCAGTGCCTGGTGCCGCCGTACCCGTGGTGATCTCCGCCGGCGGTTCGGGGGAAGCGACGCCCAGCCTTGCCTCGAGTGCCCGGATGGCGGCCTCGTTGCGCTGCTGCAGTTCTGCGATGCGCGCCTGGTCTTCCCGCAGCGTTTTCAGTTCCTCTTTGATCGACTGCGCCTGTTCGGGCGTCTGCGCGAACGCGTAGGGCATGGACAGGCAGGACGCGGCGATCGCGAGCGGGCAGAGCCACGCCAGATGCGGTGATCGCGCCCTCTTTGTGCGGAGTGAAGTGTTCATCGTCGGATGACTCCTGTGGGTTCCGGCGACAGCCGGAGCGGTGTGCACGAGCTGAAGAAAAAGCGTTTTGTTGGTGCGTTGCAGCAAAGCAAGCAGGCCCTCCGCAGCGCCGCACCGGGGCGTGTACGATGATTGAAAGCTAGATGCGCAAGCTGTCGTCAAGCTGACAAATCAGTTGTGCAGTACGTCAGCGAAGACGCCTTGGGAGGGGTCTCAACATGCGAATACTGTTGGTGGAAGACGACGCTGATCTCGGGGACGCGATCCAGCGCCGGCTCAAGCGGGACGGCTATGCAGCCGATTGGCAACGCGATGGCCAGTCGGCGGACGAAGTGCTGCGGTATCAGCGCTACGAACTCGTGATACTCGACATCGGCCTGCCGCGCCGGGACGGATTCTCGATCCTGCGTGGCATGCGCGCGCGCGGCGAATGCACGCCCGTACTGATGCTGACTGCGCGCTCCGAGGTGGAAGACCGCGTTGGCGCACTGGACGTTGGCGCGGATGACTACCTGTCGAAGCCGTTCGATTTCCGCGAGTTCGATGCGCGTTGCCGTGCGCTGCTCAGGCGATCCCAGGGCATCGCTTCGGGTACCACGGCGATCGGCGAGCTGGTGTTCGACCGCACCGCGAAAACGGTGATGATCGGGAACACGTTGATCGACCTGCCCCGTCGGGAGTACCGGCTGCTGGAGATCCTGATCGGCAATCTCGGACGCGTACTCAGCAAGGAAGACATCTCGTCCCAGCTCTTCGATTTCGACGACGAGGCCGGCGCCAACGCCATCGAAGTCTACGTGGGGCGCTTGCGGCGCAAGCTCGGCGACCACCTGAACATCAAGACGATGCGCGGCCTGGGATACGTCGCCGAACCCAGGGCGGCAGTGGATGGCTGAGCGGGTTCTCTCGCTCCGGGCTCGCCTGGTCACCACGATGGCGCTGCTGTTCCTTGCGGGAACCGTGGTGATGTACCTGGCTGCGCGCGTGTATGGCCAGCGCGCGGCGGACCTCTCGTACGACCGGCTGCTGTCGGGCTCGGCCTTGTCCATCGCCGAAACGCTCTCCGTGGACGACACCGAGGTCCGCGTGGACATCCCCTACGCGGCCCTCGACATGCTGTCGGCAGCGCCGGAGGACAGGGTGTTCTACCGCGTCTTCGGGCCCGGCCATCAAACGATCACCGGCTACGAGGACTTGCCCGGAGCCATTCCCGCGAGGGCGGGGGGCGATGAACCGTCCGAGGTGCCAGAACCACGTTTCTTCGACGCCAGATACCGCGGCGAGATGGTTCGCTTCGTCCTGCTCGGACGGCAACTGGCGCAGCCGGGCTTGCGCGGCTGGGTGTGGGTGCAGGTCGGCCAGACCCGCAGGGCCCGCGAGCAGCTGGCGCAGGAACTGGTGCTTGGAGCGCTGCTTCCGATCGCGCTGTTGACCCTGCTGGCGTTGGCGTTGGTCTGGTTCGGCGTGGGCAGGGCCTTGCGTCCGCTGGAAGCGATCAGCGCAGACCTGGCCCGGCGACAGCCCTCGGACCTGCACGCCCTGCAGCCGCGGGTGCCGGACGAGGTCGGGCCGATGGTGGCGGCAATGAACGGCTTCATGCGCCGGTTGGAGGGCAACATGTCAGGCCTGCGTGCCTTCATAGGCGATGCCGCGCACCAGATCCGCACGCCCCTGGCCGCGCTTCGTGCACAGGCGCAGCTGGCGCTCGACGAGGAGGATCCGCGCGAGATGCGTGCCGGCTTGTTGAACGTGGAGCGTAACGCCGCGCGCTTGACGCGTCTGGTGAACCAGCTCCTGAGCGAGGCCATGGTGATGCACCGGGCCGACGTGCGGCATTTCGAGTCGTTCGATCTGGTGGACGTGATCAAGCGTGCGATGCGCGATGCCGTTCCCATGTCCGATGACGTGCAGGTCGGGTTGATCAGCAGCATCACACGAGCGCCGATGCGGGGCGATGCCGTGCTGCTGGGCGAAGCCATCAAGAACCTGATCGACAACGCGATCCGCCATGGCACGCCCGGGCATTCGGGGCCCGACGCGGAGGTGGACATCGTCCTGCATCAGGCGAGCGACAAGTACCAGCTCATGGTGTCCGACCGCGGCCCCGGAATCGCCGAAGAAGACCGGCAACGCATCTTCGAGCGTTTCGAGCGCGGGGACACGCGGTCGTCGGGAGCGGGACTGGGGATGGCGATCGTATCGCGGGTCGTGGTCAGCCACGGCGGCAGCATCGAACTGATTGACCGCGAAGGCGGCGGCCTGACGGTGCGGATGATCCTGGAGGCTGCGAAATGAAGATGCGATGGTGGCTGCCGTTGCTCTGTTTCCTGAGCCCGCTCGCCGCAGGCAAGGAATACCCTCCCAGGAGCGCGCCGGAGGGCACGATCACGCTGTACAGTACGCTGGATACCGCCGTGTTCGAACCGCTGCTGGTCGATTTCCAGCGCGTGCACCCGGAGATCGGCGTTCGCTACGAGAACCTGGATGCCACGCCCCAGTACGAACGTTTCGTTCGGGAGGCCGACGCGGGGGTCCGGCGCGCCGACCTGCTCATCAGCACGTCGATGGACCTGCAGGTCAAGCTGGTGAACGACGGGTACGCCGCGGAGCACGTGTCCGCGAGTGCCGACGCGCTGCCGGCATGGGCGCGCTGGCGCAACGAGGCGTTCGGCTTCACGTTCGAACCCGCCGTCATGGTGTTCAATCGCGCGGCCATGGAAGGGCGGCCGGTTCCGCAGTCGCGCGCCGAACTGATCGACCAGATACGACGCGAGCCCGAGTTCTGGCGCAGCCGCATCGGCACCTATGACATTTCCAGGAGCAGCGTGGGCTACCTGCTGGCTTCCCAGGATGTCCGCCAGAGCAGCGAGTTCGGTGCGCTGGTGGAGGCGTTCGGCGATATCGACCTGCAGGTGGAGGAGCACACGGCCACGCTGCTCGAACGCATCGAATCGGGCGACCTGGTCGCGGGCTACAACCTGCTGGGCTCCTATGCGCGCGCCAGGGCCGGGAGCGACAGGAACTTCCTTCTCGTCTACCCGAGGGACCATACGCTGGTGCTGGCCCGCACGGTCGTCATCGCCCGCAACGCGCCCAATCCCGTGCTCGCCCACAAGTTCCTCGAATACCTGCTGTCCGTGCGCGGACAGCGGGTGATGGCCGCGCAGTGCGGACTGCCGCCGATCAGGAAGGAGCTCGACGGCGTCTACGAACGACTCGGCGTCAACGAATCCCAGATCGGCGTGCTGCGTCCGATCTCGCTGGGTCCCGGCTTGCTGGTCTACCTGGATCAGCAAAAGCGGCGACAGATGCTGGAAGCGTGGCGCGCGATCCTCGGCGAGATCAGATAGAGCCGGTCTGCGATTGGGCCGCTCGCATGAGGAGACACTCGGGCATGGGCAGGGCTGGATGGTTGCACGTGGCGGCCGCGCTGGTCGTCATGGCCGTTACGTATGAAAACGTTGTCGTGTCCGCAGAGCCGCAGGCGACCGATGCGCCCGATGGCGCGCCGCGCCTGCTGCCGGAACCGGAAACCTGGCGACCAGCGGTGGACGGACTTCTGCCTGCCTATGCGCCGTGCCGGAACGGATGGCAGCGTTCGTTGTCCGGGAGCGCGCCGCCGATCATGCCCGCGCTGGTCGAGGCGTGGGTCGCCGGATCTCGCGAGCGGCAGTCTGGGGTCTCGTTCGCGCTCGGTCCTCCCTGGCTTCCTCCGCAGGGCCGCCTGAATCCCGCGCTGCAGGATTTCCTGGAAGGGCGTCGCGACTTCGCCTTCCTTTCGCGCGAACCGTCGGTCGAGGATCTGCGAACCTTCGTTCGACACCATGGCCACGAGCCGTGGGCGATCCCGGTGGCGATGGGCAGCTGGCGCCACTTCGGCTTCGTCGATGCGGTCGGAATCATCGTCAACGAAGCGAATCCGATCCGCTCGCTGAGCCTGGCCCAGGTGGACGCGCTGTTCTCCGAAAGCCGTCTGCGCGGCCATCCGCCAGTGACCCACTGGGGCGAGCTTGGTGTCGCGCAATGGGCAGGCAAGCCGGTCAATGGACCGCCCAGCCTTTCGTAGACACCCGCAGGCCATAATTCATGGCTACAGCAGAGGTGTTCATGAGCAGCAAGCGATACACGGATGAGTTCAGGGCCGAGGCGGTGAAGCAGGTGCTCGAGCGCGGCTTCACGGTTGTGGATGTGGCCGCGCGCATCGGGATCCCCAAGCACACGCTGTACGACTGGGTGCAGAAAGCGAAGAAGGCCGGCAAGCCGGCCGCAGGTTCCGCGCCGACGGGGACTGACTCGGCTGAAGTGCGCCGCCTCAAGGCCGAGCTGCGGCGCGTGACCGAGGAGCGCGACATTCTAAAAAATTGCTGGCGTCAAGCATTTTGTTGAAATCACGCGAAGCTTGAAACCATATACGGGGCAATAGGTTAGCTCTGTTTCATGCCGTTCGCAGAGGATGCGGCATTGTGGGCTGGGAGCCACATAAGAGCCTGGAGAAAGAGAGTCGAGTCGCGTTGCAGCGATGGAGATTGCCAATGGCTGGCAGGCTTGTTCAGTCATCTTAGCCGATTCCCTCGCAGCCTATCCAGAACGAAGAACGCGCAGCGTTGGGCTGCGCGTTCGAGGGATGGTCAGTCTGGTTCCAGTGCATCTTCAGCTTGGCTTCGGTGGCACGGCCTTGCTGCCGTTTCCTTTCCTGAATCCCCGATCCCCCGCCATGAACGCCTCCAGCATGTGCGGGATCAGCGTCGAGGCATCGACCGCCTCGCCATACGCCTGCGCATGCAGCGCGGCGTAGCGGTCGAGATCGGCTTTCAAGCTGGCCGGGCAAGCGAAGGTCAGCTTGACGCTTTCGGTCTTGGGTAGCGGCCCCAGCCGCAGTTTCTTGGTCGTGCTCATCGAGAAGTCCCCTTGTTGAAGAACAGCGGCTGATAAGGCCGTAGCACCAGATCGCGGTTGACGATGATGCGCACCGGCAAGCCGGGGCGGCTGGTCAGCGTGGGTTGGATGTTGAGATTGCGCCGGGTCACTTCCTGGCCGACCTGGTTCACGGTGTCCTGCAGGCTGTCGCGCCCGGCGATGATGACGCGATCGCCGTCCTGGCGGTTCTCAGGTGCAGCCAGTTCGGCACCGACACCCAGCAGCGTGGTCAGCACGGCACCTGCAAAGATCCGATCCCAATGCCAGTCCACGTTGTCCTCCAGACCGGCATAGCCTGCCGGGTCGGTGCCGATCAGGTTGTCGAGCGTGAGTGATGACGTGTCGGGCAGGATGATGCGATTCCACACCACCTGCACGCGGCTCTGGCCGTAGCTGACCTGGCTGTTGTACTTGCCCAGTATGCGAGATCCCTGCGGGATCAGCAGGAACTTGCCAGTGGCCGTGTCGTAGATCGGTTCCGTCACCGTGGCGATCACGTCGCCCGGCAAGTCGGACTTGATGCCCGTGACCAGTGCCCCGGCAATGACCGTTCCGGCCATCACCTGATACGGCGAGGTGGGCATTTGCAGGTTGCCGGAGTTACGGGTTTCCGTAGAACCGCCTGTCAGGAACGCCTCTTTCTGGTCTTGCCGGTTCTGCACGGCAGTCGGATCAGCAGGCTGGGCCGCCGTCGAGGCCGGGCCAGCGGCCAGTGGATCGAAAGCGGCATTGGCGGCGAAGCCCGGCGCGGCAGCGACTTGCGACTGCGCCACGGGCGCGGCCTGCGGGGAGCCGGTGCGGAAGAACACCGTTGAAGCTGCCGCCGCTTCTGCTTCCTTGTGCAGCGCATCGTTGGGGTCGTAGCCGGGCGCGGCATAGGTGGCGGCGACCGGCTGCTGCGAATTGACGATGGCCGGCCCCAGATCACCCGGTAGCGGTGGCCCCAGCTCCGGCACGTCGGGCGGCAGCGCTGGCAACTTGGAATAGTCGGCAGGAAGTTGGTCGAGGCCTTCCGAGCGCGATACACGATCCACGTTGTACAGTTCGGTGGATTCGCCCGCGCCGCGTTGCTGCGGTTGCAGTGACCAGATCAGCGCGCCCATCACGCCAACCGACAGGCCGCCAGCGAGGATGGCCAGCGTGCGTCGGTTCAGACGCGTGACCGGGCGCGGTTGGGCGCGCAGCGCCACCGCCTCGGGTGCCATCTTGTCCGCCTGCGGCGTGGCAAGGTCGGGAGTGTCGTCCTGGCTCATGCTCAGTTCCTCCCGACGATGCCATCCGCGCGCTCGATGCGCACCATATCGCCCTTGTCGGCCCCCAGGCGCAGTTCTGCTGCACCGAACAGGCGATCCACGATGTAGTACGGCGAGCGGAAGCGATAGTTCACCAGTTGCCCGTCGCCCTGTGCGCCGATGACGAACAGCGGCGGCAGCTCGCCCTGGGCGATGCCTGCCGGGAACTGGATATAGACCTTCTCGCCATCATCAAAAGCGCGCAGCGGTTTCCACGATGGATTGCTGCCGCTGATTGCATAGCGAAAGCGGATGTTATCCAGCGACAAGCCTGCATCGACCGGCGCGGCAGCGTTGGCGGCTTGGGCTTGGCGCCGCAAGGCCAGCATTCGGTCTTTCGGGTAGTCCCAGGACACCGACGCCATCCATGCCTTGTCGGTCGAAGTCAGTTCCAGCAGGTACGTCCTGCGGCTGGTGGTAATGACCAGATTGGTCTTCAAGCTGGAACGGATAGGCTTGACCAGCACATTGACGCGCAGATCGGCCCCGCTGCCGCTGGAGGTGTCACCGACGATCCAGCGCACGGTATCGCCCGCAGCGACCGTCACCAGTTCCTCGCCAGGCTGGAGCGCGATCACCGTCACGCGACCTACTGACGCATAGACCTGGTACAGCGCGCCATCGCTATACGGCCAGACCTGGATCGCATTGACATAGCCTTCGCGCGTCGGAGCCACCCGTGCCTCGGCATTGGCTTTCGAGACACGTACCGTCTCATCAGCCGGTTCAGGCGCAGGCTTCGCATCCTTTTCCTCCGGCACTGGCTTCAACTGCTCAGGCAATGGCAGTGGCTCTGCAATAGTGACCACCTCGATCGGCACAGGCATTTCCGGCAAAGGCTCCGCCTGTACCGGCTCATCCAAGGAAATCACTGGCGGGGGTTTGCCCTGCGTGGCGCAGCCGGCCAAGGCCAGCACGACAAGCGGCAAAGCGTAAAAACGGAAAGGCACATTCATGGCTTCACTCCTTCAGACGAATCCAGTTCACGGCTCCACGACAGGCCATTGACGTAGATGCCCAGCGGGTTGCGGCGCAGGCGTTCTTCGGTGCGCGGGGTCTGCTGCACGATGGACACCACCGCCGTCCATCGCTCCAGCCCGGCCGCCGCGCCATTGACGTAGCGGCGTTCCATCCAGCGCACGTTGAACGACGCATCGCTGGCGCGAACCACGCTGGTGATCTGTACCGTTACCGACTCTTTGCCGATGCGGGCGAACGGGTCATTCACCCGCGCATAGTCGTTAAGCACCGCCGCGCCTCGGTCGGTGGTGTAGTCGTAGGCATCGAGCCAGTTCTGGCGCACGACGATGGGGTCGATGGACAGTGAGCGCACCAGCGTCACGAACCGCGCGATATGGTGTGCCGTCTGCGCATCGGTGGGCCGGTACGGCGTGGCCGCTTCGCCCACGGTGCGCACCTGGCCGGACTGATCGACTTCGATGACATAGGGCGTGACGATGGATTGGGCCGAGCGCCACACCAGGCCACCGGCCATCAGCAGCGCGAGCACCAGGCAGCCGAAGGCCATCAATCGCCAGTTCTTGGCCTGCACGCGGGCCGAGCCGATGCGCTCGTCCCACACCTGGGCAGCGGCTTGATACGGGGTGGCAGGCTGCGGCGTATCGGCATAGCGCACCTGCGGTCGTTTGAATCGCATGGCGTTCTCCTTGAAAGTCAGCTATCGGAATCTCGCAGACTCGGGCCTTGGCCCGAACCGCCGCCGTCGCCACCGCGCAGCGTGTGCGCGGCCGTGGTGGTGGCCTGGGTGAGTCGTTGGCGGCGTTGCAGGCGCTTGGCCCAGCCCGGTTTTTCCTGCTTCTGCGCGTTGGCCGTGTCGCCAGCGGCATCGCCTGCGGTGGCCTGCCCGGAACTGGCAGCGCCACCGCCTGAGCCACCATCGGTGCCGGAGCCTTGCCAGCCTGCTTTGAATGGCGCGGCCGCCTTGGCTGCCGCCGCTTTGATGCCTGCACCGGCGCGCTGGCCAGCGGCCTGTGCGCCGCCCTTGGCGACACTGCCCAGTCCAGCCATCGCGCCTTTGGCTCCGCCGCCCGCAGCGGCAGAACCGGCCTGGAAAGCCGACTTCGCGCTGCCAGCCGCCGAAGTCGCGGCCCGCGCGCCAGCCCCGGCGAGCTTGGCGGCAGCCGGTGCCATGCGCGCTCCGGCCATCACGGCACCGCCCACGCCGGTGGCGGCGGCACCTACGGCAACCGCCGCGCCTGCGGCACCAATCGCAGCACCGGCCATCGCGCCTGCGCCAAGCTGCGGTGCACCGGATACCAGCCCGGTGGCAATGCCCGGCCCGAAGATCCCCAACGCCAGCAGCGTGAGCGAGGCCAGCATGATGACCACTGCATGGTCGATGGACGGCTCGGCCGGATGCACCTGGAACTCGGCAAACAGGCCCGAGCCGATGCCGACGATGACGGCCAGCACCAGCACCTTGATGCCCGAGGACACCACGTTGCCCAGCACCTTCTCGGCGAGGAAGCTGGTCTTGTTCCACAGCGCGAACGGCACCAGCACGAAGCCCGCGAGCGTGGTCAGTTTGAACTCGATCAGCGTGATGAAAAGCTGGATCGCCAGCACGAAGAAACACAGGATCACCACCGCCCAGGCCAGGAACATGACCACGATGGGCGTCATGTTCACGAACACTTCGGGGAAGCCCGCCATGTCGCTGATCTGCTCAAGAATGGGGGCCGCCGCGTCGATGCCGGTCTTGGCCAAGCGTCCCGGTTGCAGGAATTCGCCCATGCTCATCGTCGAGCCGCTGGCCGTCAGGCCGAGGCCCGCGAACGAGCGGAAGACAATGCTGGCCAGCCAGTTGAAGTTGTTGATGATGTAGGCGAAGGCACCGACGTAAAGCACCTTGCGCAGCAGTTTGGCGATCACATCATCGCCCTGATCGGTGGCGTGGCTCATCGCCCAGTACAGCCCGGCAATCGTCATGTCGATGACGATCAGCGTGGCGGTGAGGAACGCGACTTCGCCCTGCAGCAGCCCAAAGCCCGAGTCGATGTAGCGCGAGAAGGTAGCGAGAAATCGGTCGATCACGGTCACGTCATTCATGGCACGTCCCCCTCGAAGGGCATGGCGCCCTGGTCACTGATGGGCGAGTCGAAGCTCGGCGGGATCGGCGGCAGATCGGCCAACGTGCGGAACTCGTCAGGCCCGGTTTCACCGGCGACGAAGCGCCGCCGGAAAGCGTCGGCCGCGGGCAGGCAGGCGTCTTCGCCTGCGGCCGTCCTGTCGGCGGCACACTGCACACGCAAAGCCTTGAGCCGCACGGGATCAGCGACCAGGTCTTCGGTCGGCTGCTGGCTGCAAGCGACCAGCAGCACGGGAAGCAGCAAGGAAACGCATCGCATGGCCGTCTCCCGTCAGTTGCCGTAGAAATCCACGCGCTGCGGCGTGTACGGCGTGCCATCACCCAGGAAGCGGCGCGTCACTTCACGGCCACGCTCGACAGCCGCTGCTTGGCGTGCCAGTTCCAGCGCGGCGGCGCGTTCCTGCGTGATCTGGAGTTGCTGCGCCTGGATGGACTGCTTGGCCTGCAAGGCCAGAAGCTGGTTGGTCGCCTGCATGGCTTGCAGCGCGCCGGTGGCGGACTGACTTTGGCTGACCAGATCGGACAGTGCGCTTTCGTCTTTTGCCAGGTTCTGCGACACCTGCGCCTGCATCCGCATCGCGGTATGCAGGCCATTCAAGGTGTTCTTCCAGCGCTCCTGCGCGTCGCGCACCATCTGGTCGCCGCTGACAGTCGCGGCGTACTGCTCCGGGTACAGCCGGGCGAAGGTCGCATCCATGCTCTGCACGTCGTAGGCCAGGCCGCGTGCCTCGGCGATCAGGCGTTCGGTCGTGGCGAGCGTCGAGCGCAGGCGATTGACGATGTTGAAGTCCAGATTCGCCAGATTGCGCGCCTGGTTCATCAGCATCTGTGCTTCGTTCTGGAGTTGGTTGATCTGGTTGTTGATCTGCTCCAACGTGCGCACGGCGGTCAGCGTGTTCTGCACGAAGTTGGACGGGTCGAACACCGTCAGCGCGGATGCGGGCTGAACGATTAGCAGCGACACCGACAGCACGGCGGCAAGCGAGACAGACAGCAGACGGGGCTTGGTCTTCATGGCAAGTTCTCCTGTGGTTGGGAAAGAAAGGAAGTGGCCGCCGGTGCGGACGGCAACAGGTCGGCCGCCCAATCGAGGCCGCGATGACGTAGCCAGGCACCGGCAAAGCCAGGTGTGCCTGCGTCCAGCAGCATGCGATCCATGTCGCGTTGGTCTTGTGGGGTGGATGCCCCGGCGAAGGCCAGCGTGGTTGGCCCCAGGTCGAGGTCGAACAGGCGATTGCCCAGACGCGATTGGTAGTAGTAGTCCCGCTTGGGCTGCGCGGTCGCCACGATCTCGATCTGGCGAGAGTTCAGCCCAAAGCCTTCGTAGATCGTGCGAATCTGCGGCTCGGTGGCCTGCGGATTAGGGAGAAAGATCCGACTGGCGCAGCTTTCAATCACCGCCGGTGCAATGCTCGAATCCTTGATGTCGGCCAGCGACTGCGTGGCGAACATGACGCTGACATTCTTCTTGCGCAGCGTCTTGAGCCACTGGCGAATGCGGGCGGCGAACACAGGGTCATCGAGGAACAGCCAGGCTTCATCGAGGATCAGCAGCGTGGGCGCGCCGTCGAAGCGTTCATCGAAGCGGGCGAACAGGTAGCCCAGCACGGCCAGCACCGCCGCCTTGCTGTGCATCAGTTCTTCCATCTCGAAGCACTGCACGCCGCCGGAACCCAGGCGGTCGGCATCGGCATCCAGCAGCTTGCCGTGGGCACCGCCCAGCACATAGGGCGCAAGCGCCTGGCGCAGTGCGTTCGATTGCAGCAGTACCGACAGGCCCGTCAGCGTGCGTTGCTCCGCTGGCGCACCGGCCAAGCTGCCTAGTGCCGACCAGATCGCAGCCTTCTCGTCCGGGCCAATGACGACACCTTCATGCAACAGGCGGCCTTCCACCCATTCGGCGGCCCAGGTGCGGTAGCCCTCCTGGTCGATGCGGGCCAATGGCTGAAAAGCAATCGCCCCGTCATTGCCGAGGTCGTAATGCTCGCCGCCCAGCCCGAGGATGGTGGCGCGCATCGAGCGGCCCATGTCGAAGGCGAAGATGCGCGAGCCGGGATAGCGGCGAAACTGCATTGCCAGCGTGGCGAGCAGCACCGACTTGCCCATGCCGGTTGGCCCGGCGACCAGCGTGTGGCCCACATCGCCGATGTGCGTCACCAGCCGGAACGGCGTCGCGCCATCGGTGCGGGTGACGATCAGCGGCGGGCCATCCAGATGCGCGTTCTTCTCCGGCCCGGCCCACACGGCGGACAGCGGCATCATGTGCGTCAGGTTCAGCGTCGAGACGATGGGCTGGCGCACATTCGCGTAGGCGTTACCGGGAATGGACGACAGCCAGGCATCCACCGCGTTCAAGGTTTCGGGGATGGTGACGAAGCCGCGCCCCTGAATGACGCGCTCTACCATGCGCAGCTTCTCGTCGGCCACGGCAGGGTCGGTGTCGAGCACTGTCACGGTAGCCGTCAGGTAGCCGAAGGCCACCTGATCGCTGCCCAGTTCTTGCAAGGCGGCGTCTGCATCGGCGGCCTTGTTGTTGGCGTCGGTATCGACCAGCGGGCTTTCCTGCTGGAAGATCGTTTCACGCAACAGCGCGACGACATTCTTGCGCTTGGCGAACCACTGGCGACGCAGGCGTCCAAGCTCTTTTTCCGCTTCGGCTTTGTCGAGGCAAAGGAACCGGGTTGCCCAACGATAGCCGAAGCCCAAGCGGTTGAGGTCGTCCAAAATCCCCGGCCAAGTCGAGGTCGGAAAGCCTCGCACCGACACCACGCGCAGGTGCTGATCGCCCAGCATGGGTGCCAGACCACCGACCAGCGCGGAGTCGGCCAGCAATGCGTCGATGTGGAATGGCACCTCGGGTACGCCGACGCGGTAGCGCCGCGTGGACACCGTGGCGTGCAGGTAAGTCAGTGTCTGGCTGTCATCGAGCCAGGCAATCTCCGGCATCACGCCGTCGAGCAGGTCGAACACGCGATCCGTTTCCGCCACGAAGGCTTCCAGCCGACCCTGCCAGTCCACGCCATCGCCCGGCGCATTCTCATAGAGCATCTTGGCGGCACGGGCGCGGGATTCTTCTGGTGGCAGGTAGGCCAGCGTCAGGTGATAGGCGCTCTCGTAGTGGTGGCCGGATTCCTCGAAGGCTGCACGGCGTTCTTCCTCCACCAGCCAGGACAACGGCTCGGGGAAATCGGAACGTGGATAGCCCGCCGCTGCGCAGCGCTCGGCTTCGATGAACAAGGCCCAGCCCGACCCCAGGCGGCGCAGTGCGTTGTTCAAGCGTGCCGACGTGGCGATCAGCTCGCCTTGCGTGGCGCTGTTCAGATCCGGCCCGCGAAAATGTGCCGTGCGCTGGAACGAGCCATCCTTGTTCAAGACGACGCCCGGCCCGATCAGCCCGGCCCAGGGCAGCCAGTCGGCCAGCAGTGCGGGCCGCTGGCGGTATTCGGCAAGGTTCAGCATGTCGGCACTCCCCTATGCGTCCAGCAGCGGCTTGTGCTTGATGTGCCGGGCGAAGACCTGCATGAACTGCGGATCGACGCGCGCGCCCCAGACCGCCAGCGAATGGCCGGCGATCCAGAGCACCACGCCGGGAATCCACAGTTGCAGGCCCAGCCCGACGGCGGCGGCCAGCGTGCCGTTGGCAATCGCCACGGTGCGCGGCGCACCGCCCAGCAGGATCGGCTCGGTCAGCGAGCGATGCAGCGGCACTTCAAAGCCCGGAAGATCGGTGGCCGTGCTCATACGACGGCCCCGCCGGAGAAGCTGAAGAACGACAGGAAGAAGCTCGAAGCCGCGAAGGCGATGGACAGGCCGAAGACGATCTGGATCAGCTTGCGAAAGCCGCCACTGGTATCGCCGAAGGCCAACGCCAGGCCGGTGGCGATGATGATGATCACCGCGACGATGCGGGCTACCGGCCCCTGGATGGATTCGAGAATGGATTGCAGCGGGCCTTCCCACGGCATTGAGGAACCGGCGGCCTGCGCCGTGCCCGCCAGCAACAGCATCAACACCGCGAGCAGCAACCCTTGTCCTGCGGGTCGGGCCAGGCGATGCAAACGCGCCAGCATGGGCAGCGGGGAAAGCGGGTTTACAGAAAGACGGAAAGCATCAACGTGCGTCATGGCAGTTCTCCAGGTTGTTCAGGGATCGAGGAAGGCGTAGCGGCAGCGGCTGTAAGAGGAACCGGCGGCAGCTCGGGAAGCGTCGCTTCCAGCGCATCCGCCAGGCGGTAGCCCGCGCCGTCGAAACCGACGACGCGGGAAATGGTTTCGACGTGGCGCTTGCGGCCGCGGCCTGCGATGTGGATCACGACATTGACCGCCTCGGCGATCAGGGCGCGGGGCGGATTCACCGCCACTTCGAGGATCAGTTGCTCCAGGCGCAGCAGCGCGCCCAACGCGGAGCCGGCATGAATGGTGGCGATGCCGCCGGGGTGGCCGGTGCCCCAGACCTTCACCAGATCCAGCGCTTCGCCGCCGCGCACTTCGCCGACGATCACGCGGTCGGGCCGCAGGCGCATCGTGGCCCGCACCAGCTCGGTCATGGACACGACGCCGGCGCGGGTGCGCAGCGGCACATGGTCGCGGGCCGCGCATTGCAGTTCGATGGTGTCTTCGAGCACCAGCACGCGGTCGCCGGTGGCGGCGATCTCGGCCAGCAAGGCATTGGCCAGCGTGGTCTTGCCGGTGCTGGTGCCTCCGGCGATCAGGATGTTGTGCCGCTCGCGCACGGCATGACGCAGAAACTCGGCCTGCCCAGTGGTCAGGATGCCATCAGCCACATAGCGATCCAGACCGATGATGCTCACGGCACGCTTGCGCAGCGCAAAGGCCGGGCCGGGTGCGGCGGGCGGCAGGATGCCCTCGAAGCGTTCGCCGGTTTCAGGCAGTTCGGCGGTCAAGAGCGGTTGGCCGCGATGCACCTCCGCACCGACATGGGCGGCGACCAGGCGGATGATGCGTTCGCCATCGGCTTCGGGCAGTTCGACGCCGAGCGGCGCACGGCCAGACGACAGCCGATCCACCCACAATGTCCGGTCGGGGTTGAGCATCACTTCCACCACGTCCGGGTCTTCCAGCGCAGCGGCGATCACCGGCCCCATCGCCGTGCGCAGCATCTGGATGCGGCGATCCTGGGATGCTGCAGCGGATGAGCGCGGTTCGGGCGGGATTTGAGGAACGGCACTCATGACGCACGCTCCGCAGTGCGTTCATGGGCGGCGGCCATCGCGGCCGCGTCATCCATGCGCATCTCGAACTCACGATCCTGGGGATGCAGTTCTTCCACCACGTCCCGTACCAGGCTGCGGCCACGCAGCAGGTGGCGGCCTAACTGTTCGACGAACTGCTCGAAGCGCGCCTTGCCCTGCGCGCGAGCCGCATCCTGATGGGCCTCCGGCACCGGCGTGCTGACGGTCAGGTAGTAGCGGACGAATAGCGCCAGCGTCTCGATCTGGATGTTCTGGTCACGCTCCAGGCGCTCGGCCTGCCGCGACAGGCGATCCAGTCGTTTGGCGATGGCGGCCTCACGCTGGTCGCCGGCATCGGGTGACAGCCAGGACGCCAAGGCAGCGGCGACGATGCTGGACTTTGACACGCCTTTCTTCGCGGCCAGCTCGTCCAGACGCTTGGCGTGCTCGTGCTGGATGAACAGGTTCAATCGGTATTGGCTCATATGTCGATTCCGTCGTTGGGGTCGAGAGATGCCAGCCGCGCCGTGCGTTGCAGGGCGGGGTCGAACTGGCCGGGAAGCAGCGGGGGCATGTCGTCGTCATCGAGCAGCGCCAAGTCGCTGGGCGTGTAATCGGGTTCGGGGTCGTAGGCGACGGTTTCGGACAGCTCGGGCTGACGGCGGGGGCCGCCGTCGTCGGAGCCACCCAGGTCATCGGCAGATGCCGTGGCCTGTGCCGCAGGCACGGCCGGGATCGCCAAACCGCTCCAGTCATCGGGACGTGCAGGCGGCACATCGGCATAGCGGCCTGCCGTTAGCGCAGGCGGCGGCAGTACCCGCTGCTTGAAATTGGCATCAGCGTAGTAGCGCAACTTCTTGGCCTTGATCGGCGCGACGCTGGACACCATCACCACTGATTCGTCTGGCGCAAGCTGCATGACTTCGCCGGGCGTCAGTAGCGGCCGCGCCGTCTCTTGGCGGGACACCATCAGGTGGCCGAGCCACGGCGCAAGTCGATGGCCTGCGTAGTTCCGCTGCGCACGCAGTTCGGTAGCCGTGCCCAGCGTTTCGGAGATCCGTTTCGCCGTGCGTTCGTCATTCGTGGCGAAGGTCACGCGCACATGGCAGTTGTCCAGAATCGAATGGTTCTGCCCATACGCCTTGTCGATCTGGTTGAGCGACTGCGCGATCAGGAAACTGCGGATGCCGTAGCCGGCCATGAAGGCCAGCGCCGTCTCGAAGAAGTCCAGGCGCCCCAGAGCCGAGAACTCGTCGAGCATCAGCAACAGCTTGTGGCGGCGCTCAATGCCGTCGCTGCCATCGAGCGACTCGGTGAGCCGTCGCCCGATCTGGTTGAGGATCAACCGGATCAGCGGCTTGGTGCGGCTGATGTCCGAAGGCGGCACCACCAGATACAACGACACAGGGGATGCAGACGCGATCAGATCGGCGATGCGCCAGTCGCAGCGCGACGTGACTGCGGCCACGGTCGGATCACGGTACAGGCCGAGGAACGACATGGCGGTGCTCAACACGCCGGAACGCTCGTTGTCCGACTTGTTGAGCACTTCGCGGGCGGCGGACGCGACAACGGGATGCGGTACATCTCCAAGATGCCGCGTGGTCATCATCCGATGCAGCGTCAGCTCGAACGGGCAAGCCGGGTCACTGAGGAAGTTCGCCACGCCGCGCAGCGTCTTGTCCTCTCCCGCGTAGAGCACATGCAGGATCGCGCCGACCAGCAGCGCATGACTGGTCTTCTCCCAGTGGTTGCGCTTCTCCAGCGCCCCTTCGGGATCGACCAGGATATCGGCGATGTTCTGCACGTCGCGCACCTCGTGCGCGCCGCGCCTCACTTCCAGCAACGGGTTGTAGGCCGCCGAACTGGCATCGGTCGGGTTGAACAGCAGGCAGTGGCTAAATCGACTGCGCCAGCCAGCGGTGATCTGCCAGTTCTCGCCCTTGATGTCGTGGATGACGGCGGATGCCGGCCAGGACAGCAGCGTCGGCACCACCAGGCCCACACCCTTGCCCGAGCGCGTGGGCGCAAAGGTCAGGACGTGTTCCGGCCCTTCGTGCCGCAGGTAGTGGCCGTCATGCTGGCCGAGAAAGACGCCGGCGGGCTGCGTCAGCCCGGCCTTGCGAATGTCGGCGACATCGGCCCAGCGGGCCGAGCCATAGGTCGTCACTTTGCGCGCCTGGCGCGAGCGCCACACCGACATGGCGATGGCGACCACCACGGCCAGCAGGCCGCTGCTCGCCGCGATCATGCCGCCGGTGTCGAACACCTGCGGCGCGTAGGCGTCGAAGAAGAACCACCACTCGAACAGCTTCCACGGGTAATAGACCGGCGTGCCGTGGAAGTCGAACCAGGGCGCGCCCAGGCGTAGCTGGTAGCCCAAGGCGGCGGCGGTCCATTGCGTGGCACCCCACACACCGGCGATCACGATGCCGAAGACGGCGGCGATCTGCCCGAACAACACGCCCTGAGCTTGCATACCCTGGCCTCCGATTTCTCCTGCGCTGATTCCCCGTGGAAAACGCGGCACAAAGGCGTGCCGCAGGCGTCAGGATCGGTGCCGGTTCAGTGCCGGTCAAAGACCGTTATCGGCAGCAAGGTGATGCAAAAAGCATGGTGTCATGCAGAGGCGAAACCAGTAAAAACGCCGCAGGCGTGAGCGCGCGGCGGCGTGTCGAGAAAGAAAAATCAAGATTCGCGGCAGAAAGCCAACAATCAGAACTTCGGCGGCGTGTAGGGCGTGTTTCCATAGCCAAAGAAGCGCTTGTTCGTCGCCTCGGCCACCCGGTTGCACAGCACGTCTCCCATCGTCGGGCGTTCGGTCTTGCACTGGCGGCGCAGCTCCCTCAGGCGCGCAGGATCTGCGACCAGCTCTTCCACGGTCGGTACATTGGTTGCCTGTTTCGGTGTTTCGGACTGGCCGCAAGCGGACAGCGCGGCGACCAACAGGAATGGGGCGATCTGCTTCATGGTCATGACTCGACTTCCTCTTGGGAATCGGGTTCAAGGGGGGGCGTGGCTCTGATGCCGTCCGGCGATTCGATGGCCTGCACACGCTCGATAAAGCGTGACAGCACGTCCGAGGATCCACCTTCCCGGTGCAGCACATAAGTGGTCAGCATGGGTGAGCGACCCGCCAGCGGCCGAGCCACAATCCCAGGCTCACGGCTGCCTGCGATATGCGGCGCTCCGGCTAGGCCCAGCGCAAAGCCCGCCGACACTAACGCCATCATCAAATCGCACGAAGCCACACGTTCGGCAATCAGCGGCTCCATATCTATCCGGCGCAGTACGCGCTCGACTTGGCGAGCATGGCCTTCGCATACGTGCGGATCGCACAACACCAGCGGATAGCGCAGCACTTCTTCCAGCGGGATGCGCTTGTGCTTCAAAAGCGGATGACGTGCAGGAACCGCCACCATCAGCGCATCGCTCCAAACGGCTTCGGCAGTGATGCCTTCTCCAACTTCATCGGACTGGGCAAAGCCCACGTCGTAAAGGTCGTCATGCAGTCCCTTGATCTGCTGCGACAAGGGTACCTCGAACAGGCGAATCTCGACTTCGGGTTCTTCCTGCCGACACAGCGCCAGCAAGGACGGCAGGCGCGAGGGCGTGATGCCGTCGGACAGTGCGATACGCAACTGACCGTGGAAGCCGTTGGTGGCTGCATTCACGCTATCGCGCGCCTGCTGCAAGGCGGTGAAGATGCGCGGCACATGCTCCAGAAACAGCTTGCCCGCCCGTGTCAGCCGCGTGCTGCGGCTGGTACGAATGAACAACTGTTCGCCCAGGCTCTCCTCCAGCTCCTTGATAGTGCGCGACAGCGGTGACTGCTCGATGTGCAGCCTCTCCGCCGCGCGGGCGAAATGTAGTTCTTCGGCGACAGCGAGAAAGCAGCGTAAGTGTCGAATCTCCATTTCGCCTCCTGTTGTCAGTACAAAGGCCGTTTGAGAGTCGCAGCGTTGTAGCCGCTCATCTCACCGAGTTCATCCAGTTCAGGCCTGTCGCCGCTTTTGTGGCGCTGCGCGACTGCCTCGCCCTGCGGTCCGGGCAAGGCGTGTGACCAGCCGCCGGCCAGCGTCTTGTAGACCGCCACCAACGCCGTCGCCCTGCGGGTGGCGCTTTGTGCCAGCAAGTCTTCGGACTCCAAGCGTGAACGTTCGGCCTCCAGCACATCCAAAACATGGATGGCGCCGCCCTCAAATTGCAGGCGAGCCGTCTTGGCTGCCCGGCGGCTGGCCTCGGTCGCCTGTACCAGCATGGCGTACTCGGTCTGCGCGCGCGATAGGCGTACCAGCGCGTTCTCGGTTTCTTCCATGGCGCGCAGCACCGTGCGCTCGTATACCGCCAAGTTTTCGGCAGTGGCTGAATTGGCCGCCGCGATGCGCGACCGCACCCGGCCCACGTCTAGGAAGGAACCACCCACACCGAGCGAGATCATTCGCGTTTCACTATCACGCTCGAACAACGAACCAAAGCCCAACGCCTGCGTGCCGATCAGCCCTCCCAACGTAAAGCGAGGGAACAGGTCTGCCATGGCTACGCCGATACGCGCAGTGGCCGCAGCCAGCCTACGTTCTGCCGCAGCCACATCGGGACGGCGACGCAGTAGATCGCCCGGTGCACCGGCGTTGATCTGGGCGGGCAGCTCAGGCAAGGCTGCGGGGTGATCCAGCACTTCGGCCATCGCCGCAGGCGTGCGGCCAGTGAGCACGGCAATGCGGTGGGCGGCCACAGCAGCCTCAGCTTCAAGCGGCGGAATGCGCGAGCGTGTCAGCGCCAATTGCGTGCGGGCGCGGTCGGCATCGAACGACGTGCCCCGGCCGTTCTCGAACAAGACCTCGATCAGCCGCAGCGTATCGGCTTGGTTGATTTCGTTGTCCCGCGCGACCTGTAATTGCACTTGCAAGCCGCGCAAGCGGAAATAGGCGTCGGTCAACTCGGCCACCATAGCCACTTGTACGCCCGCCAGGTCGGCTGCGCTGGCCTCGGTCTCGGCGCGCTGCGATTCCACGCTGCGCCGCACTCGGCCAAAGAAGTCCAATTCCCAGATCACGGATAGGCCAGCCGAATGCAGATCGTTATCCCGGTCGGAGCGGGACGCATCCGGTGCTTGTGCAGCACTGGCGCGCTGGGTACTGATTTCACCGGACGCGCCCAGCGTCGGATAGTAGTCTTGGCGACGTTCGCGCGACAGTGCGCTGGCTTGCTCGTAGCGCGACAGTGCTATGCGGATGTCGTGATTGGCGTGAAGAGCATTCTCCACCAAAGAGTGCAGCACCGGGTCATCCAGTTCCCGCCAGAATTGCGCATCGGCCTCCGGTACAAGCTGGGACACGGCAACGGGGTCTTGGCGGGCATACGTCACTGCCTGGGGCGCGGCAGGTGCCTTGTAATTCGGCCCTACTGCGCAAGCTGCCAGCGTCAACGCCACCAAAGGGAGCAGTACCAGATGTGGCATCCGACGTAGGCATGGTCGGATGCGGGATGGCGTTTGAAGCATGACGGAATCAGTCCTTGTGGAGTCAGACATGGGTGGCCTCCATGGCGACATTTGCCTGGCGACGTGGCTTGCGCGTCGCGAGCCTGCGTAACGCGACGTAGAAAACAGGAGTCAGGAATAAACCGAACAAGGTCACGCCGAGCATGCCGGCGAACACAGTCACTCCCATAACCTGGCGAATCTCCGCGCCTGCGCCGGAACCGACCATCAGCGGCACCACGCCAGCGATGAAGGCGATGGAAGTCATGATGATCGGGCGCAGACGAAGGCGTGATGCCTCCAGCGCGGCATCGAGGATGCTGTGCCCCTTGCGCTCAAGTTCACGGGCGAACTCCACGATCAGAATGGCATTCTTGGAGGCCAGACCAATCAGCACTATCAAGCCAATCTGCACGAAAATGTTGCTGTCACCACCCGCGAGCCACACGCCCGTCATGGCCGACAACAGGCTCATGGGCACGATCAGGATGACGGCCAGCGGCAACGTCCAGCTTTCGTACAGTGCCGCCAGCACCAGGAAGACCAACAGTACCGCCAGCGGGAACACCACCAGCGCGGTATTGCTTTGCGTGACCTGCTGGTAGCTGAGGTCGGTCCACTCCAGTTGCATGCCTGGCGGCAGCACCTTGTCTGCAATGGATTGCACTTGCTGCAATGCCTGCGATGACGACACCAGACGCGGATCTGACTCACCAATCAGGTCGGCAGATGGATAGCCGTTGAAGCGGATGACGGGATCGGGGCCGAATGTCTTGCGCACGTCCACCATGCTGCCGATGGGCACCATGTCGCCATTGGCGTTGCGGGTGCGCAGTTTGACCACGTCCTCGACAGAACTGCGGAACGGTGCGTCCGCCTGAGCCATCACCCGGAAGGTGCGGCCAAAGCGCGTGAAGTCGTTGACATACGCCGAACCCAGGTACACTTGCAGCGTATCGAAAAGATCGGTCACGGCCACGCCCTGTGCCTTCGCCTTGGTGCGGTCCACTACGGCGTCAAGCTGCGGCACATTGGCCTGATAGGAACTGATCGGATATTGGAATCCCGGTTCTTGCGAGATGGCCGTCGCCAGCTCGGTGGTCGCCGTCTGCAATGCGGCATAGCCCTCACGGTTGCGATCCTGCACGTAAAGAGAGAACCCGGAACCCGCGCCCAGCCCCATGACAGGGGGCGGCATGATGGCAAAGGCCAGACCGTCCTGCTCCTGAGCGAAGCGCTCGTTCAACTGTTCCGCAATCTCGGTTGCAGTGTGCTTGCGCTCATTGATGGGCTTGAGTACGAAATACACTAGGCCGCTATTGGACGTGTTGGTCGACTGCAAGCCGTTCATGCCCGGGAACTGCACGGCGTTGTAGACGCCATCGGTCTTGAGCGCGATGTCGCTCACACGGCGGACCAGCGCTTCCGTGCGCTCCAGGGATGCACCCTCGGGTAGCTGGATGACACCGATGAGATACAGCTTGTCCTGCATGGGGATGAATCCGCCAGGGACGGCCTTGAACACAGCTCCCGTCGCCACCAGTAGCGCGATGTAGACGAGAAACACCGCACCACGCCGCCCGAGGATGCGCGACACGCTGTTTCCATAGCCATCCGCGCTGCGCAGGAAGAAACGGTTGAACGGCCGGAATATCCAGCCCAGACTGCGATCCAGCACCCGCGTGGGCAGGTCTGGCGCGGCACCATGCGGGCGAAGCAGGCGCGCGGCCAGCGCAGGCGACAGCGTCAGCGAGTTGATGGCCGAAATTACCGTGGAGATCGCAATGGTGACGGCGAACTGTTTGTAGAACTGCCCTGTCACGCCGGACAGGAATGCCATAGGCACGAATACCGAGCACAGCACCAGCGAGATGGCGACGATGGGGCCACTGACTTCGCGCATGGCCTGATGGGCCGCAGCCAGCGGCGCCAGCCCTTCGGCGATGTTGCGCTCGACGTTTTCCACCACCACGATCGCGTCGTCCACCACGATCCCGATGGCAAGCACGAGTCCAAAAAGCGTGAGCGTATTGATGGAAAAGCCCAGCATCAGCAGCACGGCGAAGGTGCCTACCACCGACACCGGCACGGCTAGCAGTGGGATGATGGAGGCACGCCAAGTCTGAAGGAACAAGATCACCACCAGCACCACCAGTCCGATGGCTTCCAGCAGAGTGTTGACGACCGCCTTGATCGACTGACGCACGAAGACAGTTGAGTCATACTCCACCGACCATTCCACTCCCTCGGGAAAGCGCTTGGCCAACTCGTCCATCTTCGCGCGGACTTGATCCGAGATTTCGATGGCATTGGCGCCCGGGGCTTCAAGGACAGAGATCGCGACAGCAGGCTTGTTGTTGAGCAACGACATCAGCGAGTAGCTGGATGCGTCCATTTCCACGCGCGCCACATCTCGCAGCCGGGTGACCTGACCCTGCGATCCGGTCTTGACGATGACGTCGCCGAACTCTTCTTCCGTCACCAGCCGGCCCTGCGCATTGATGGACAGGAGGAAGTCGCTTCCCGAGGGGTTGGGCGGCGCACCTAGTTGACCGGCCGAGACCTGGACGTTCTGTTCGCGCACGGCTTCGACCACATCGCCGGCGGTCATACCCAGCGCCGCAATTTTGTCGGGGTCCAGCCATAAGCGCATGGCGTAGTCGCCAGAGCCGTAGATCTTGGCATCGCCCACCCCCTGGATGCGTGCCAACTCGTCGCGTACATGGAGCACGGCATAGTTGCGCAGGTACAGCGCGTCATAGCGATCGCCCGGCGAGCGCAACTGCACGACCAGCGTTTCGTTGTGGGACTGTTTGACGGTCACCACACCTTGCTGGCGCACCGCTTCGGGAAGACGCGGCTCTGCCTGGGCGACACGGTTCTGTACCTTGACCTGGGCGTCGTCGGGATCGGTGCCAGGACGGAAGGTGACGGTCAGCACCAACACGCCATCACTACCGGCCACGGACTTCATGTAGAGCATGTTTTCCACGCCGGTGATGGATGCCTCCAGTGGTGCGGCTACCGTGTCGGCGATTTCGCGCGGATTTGCGCCAGGATACGTGGCGCGAACCTGTACGCTGGGTGGCACGACTTCCGGGTACTCGCTGACGGGCAAGAGCGGGATCGCGATCAACCCAACCACGAAAATGATGATGGACAGCACGGCCGCAAAAATCGGCCTGTCCACGAAAAAGCGGGCAAAGTTCATGATGGCTGGCTCTCCGCGCTCATTCGCTCGCCTGGGCGTTTTGTCGGCCTGCAGGCGCCATTTCAATGTCCTGGGCCGTCACTGGCATGCCGACAGAAACCTTCTGGATGCCGTTGACGATCACGCGGTCGCCGGGATTTAGACCTTCCTCGACGATGCGCAGGCCTTCGGCCTTGCGTCCCAGCGTGATGTCGCGGCGCTGGGCGGTGTTGTTCTCATCGATCACATACACGTACTTGCGGCTCTGGTCGGTCAGGATGGCCTTGTCGTCGATCAGCATGGCCTCGAAACTGCCGCTACCCGGCAGGCGCACTCGGGCATAGAGGCCCGGCGTAAGCAGGCCGTCGGGATTGACCAGGGTGGCGCGTGCGCGGATGGTGCCGGTGGCCGCATCGACACGGTTGTCCACGAAGTCCACGTTTCCGGCGTGTGGATAGCCGTTCTCGCCGACCAGGCCCACCTGCACCGGGATACTTTCGCTGCGCTGGTCGGGGCGCTCTCCGTTGCGAGCCATGTGGGCGTAGCGCAGATAGGTACGCTCGTCGACATCAAAATGCACGTGCACCGGGTTCAGCGAGACTACGGTGGTCAGGATGCTGGCCTGGCCGTCAGCACTCACCAAGTTGCCTGCCGTGACCAGTGCACGTCCGGCGCGGCCTGTGATGGGCGAACGTACCTGGGTGAACGACAGATCCAACTTGGCGGTCTCGACTGCGGCTTGGGCGAACTGCACGTTGGCTTGGGCCTGATCGGCGGCGGCGTGGCGCTGCTCCAACTCCTCGGTGGAGGCTGCTTGCAACGAAGCCAGCTTTTGAGCACGGGCCGCTTCGCTACGTGCCAGTGCGGCCTGCGTGCGGGCGCGGGCCAAGTCTGCTTCCGCGCGAGCCAGAGCAGCACGGTAACTGCGAGCGTCAATCTCGAACAGCACGTCGCCACGTTTGACGATCTGGCCCTCTTCGTAATTGACCCTGTCGATGTAGCCACTCACACGTGGCCGCAGCGCAACGCCTTCCACCGCCTCGACGCGGCCATTGAACTCATCCCATTGGACGATCTTGCGCACCGACACAGGTGCCACGCTGACCGTGGGTGGAGGGGCGGCGACCGCGTCGGCGGCGTCGCTATTGCAGCCAGCTAGGGACAGCGCCAGCAAGCTCGCCGCAGCTAACGGCAAGGCGCGGCGCCAGGAAGGCAGGACCGCAAGGTAAGGCAATGTGCTCATTGTTTTCAGTCTCGAAGGGATGGCGAAACCCGGTTGATAAAATTTGACATACGTGACGTATGCCATTTATCATCCACTCATACGCAACGTATGTCAATCATTTACATACACTTCTTATGTGAAAAATCGGAGGACGACCTAATGGCACAAAAGCGTGCAGAGATGATTGAGGAAACGCGGGCCAAGCTCATCAGTGCCGCCCGCGCTGCGTTCGCAACCGTGGGATATGCGGACAGTTCAATGGATGAGCTGACGGCCCAAGCCGGACTGACGCGCGGAGCGCTCTATCACCACTTCGGTGGAAAGAAAGGGCTGCTGGAGGCGGTCATCGCCCAGATTGATGCAGAGATATCTGGCCGACTGGCCGTCATCGTCGAGGAGGCGGAGTCCACCTGGGACGGCTTCGTTCAGGAGTGCATTGGCTACATCAAGATGGCCGTCGAGCCCGAAGTCCAGCGGATCGTCCTGCTGGACGGGCCAGCGGTTCTGGGCGATCCCTCCCAGTGGCTCTGCCAGAACGTGTGCATCGTGAACACGCGCCGCAGCCTCCAGAAGTTGATCGAGGAGGCAGTCATACGCCCCGTCGATCCCCTGGCGACGGCCCGCCTGATAAACGGGGCGCTGCTGGGCGCATCGCTGTGGATCGCCAGCGCAGACGACCCACGCGCCGCTTCCGAAAAAGCCGTGCAGGGATTTCTTGTACTGGTGGCGGGCTTGCGGCGGGACACCTCTCCCGCGCAGCCGTAACAACCCAAAGGTGCCGACCGGCAGGCCGGACTCTTTGACCCAGAAATATAGGAGTAATATTGAATGTCATCTCAACTCCAAGACGCTCTAGGCATGTTCGCCTTTCTCGCTATCGAGCTATCGGTTTTATTCATTGGCATTAGCTTGCTGGTCGGAGTTCTTCAACGTCACATCCCACCATCCAAGGTGGAAGCGTTACTGACTTCCAGTGGGAAGCGAGGCTATTTTCTTGCTGCTGGTTTAGGAGCTATAACGCCCTTCTGTAGTTGCTCGACTATCCCCATGTTGAAAGGGTTGATTCGGGCACGGGCCGGTTTTGGGCCGATGATGGTGTTTCTTTTCTCATCTCCGTTGCTGAATCCTATCGTCGTCGGCCTGCTGGTTGCCACGTTTGGATGGACACTTACTGCTATCTATGTGCTCGCCGCTTTGGTGGTCGCGGTAGGTGCCGGATGGCTGCTTCACACGCTTGGCTTCGAGCGTTATGTGCGCCGGACGGCGACACAAGAGAGCAGTGGATGTAGTTCATCAGCAAGCCCGTGCAGTGCTACATCGACCGCATCGAGTTGCGGCACCAACAGCTGCGACACCACTCCGAAGACGGCTTCTTGCGGGGCTGATAGGAAGACAACAGTCTCTACGTCTAGCGAATGCTGTGACAGTCAACCCACTGTCACGGTTAAGAAAGAAGGGAAGTACAGTGGTGTGTGGCGGGAAGCTTGGTCGGACTTTATCGATGTGTTGCCTTACCTGCTCATCGGTATTGCGATTGGCAGCGTGATCTATGGTTTCATGCCCACTGACTTATTGGAGCAGTATGCAGGCCCAGATAATCCCTTTGCCATTCCAGTTGCCGCTGTCATCGGCGTGCCGTTGTATATTCGCGCTGAAGCCGTCATACCTCTGGCAGCGGCTCTGATGGCCAAAGGCGTGGGTGCCGGGACGGTGCTAGCGTTTATCATCGGCAGTGCCGGAGCCAGCCTGACTGAGCTCATTCTGTTGCGCTCTTTGTTCACGCTGAAGCTTTTAGCGGCGTTTTTAGCAGTCATTTTTGCTATGGCGATGATTGCCGGTTACGCCACCTACCTGTTTTTCTGATCAAGGCGGGAGATGATTAATTCGTTAAGCCTTCCTGGGTACCAGTTGGTGGATTCTGATGAGCAGAATGAAGACATACATTTTCGGCTTGAAGCACCTACACCAGTAGCCTGCGAGGGGTGCGGCGTGCAGGGTGAGTTCGTGCGGTTCGGCAAGCGTGACGTTCCCTATCGTGATCTGCCCATCCACGGCAAGCGGGTCACTCTCTGGGTGGTCCGCCGCCGATACACCTGCCGGGCCTGCAAGACAACATTCAGGCCCCAGCTACCGGAGATGGTGGACGGATTCCGTATGACACTGCGGCTGCATGAGTACGTGGAGAAGGAATCCTTCAACCACCCCTACACCTTTGTGGCGGCACAGACCGGCCTGGACGAGAAGACGGTGCGCGACATCTTCAACGCCCGCGCCGAGTTCCTGGGGCGCTGGCACCGCTTCGAGACGCCCCGCATCCTGGGCATTGACGAGCTATACCTGAACAAGCGCTACCGCTGCATTCTGACCAACATTGAGGAGCGAACCCTGCTCGACCTGCTGGCCACCCGCCGCCAGGACGTGGTGACCAACTACCTGATGAAGCTGAAAGACCGGCAGAAGGTCGAGATCGTCAGCATGGACATGTGGAACCCCTACCGGGCAGCGGTCAAGGCTGTGCTGCCCCAGGCCCGTATCGTGGTCGATAAGTTCCATGTGGTGCGCATGGCCAACGATGCCCTAGAGAGAGTGCGCAAGGGCCTCAGAAAGGAGCCGAAACCGTCCCAGAGCCGGACTCTCAAGGGAGACCGGAAAATCCTGCTGAAACGCGCTCACGAAGTCTCAGACCGGGAGCGCCTCATCATGGAGACCTGGACAGGCGCGTTCCCGCAACTGCTGGCCGCCTACGAGCACAAGGAGCGCTTCTACGGCATCTGGGACGCCACCACACGGCTCCAGGCAGAAGCCGCCCTGGACGAGTGGATAGCCACCATCCCGAAGGGCCAAAAGGAAGTCTGGAGCGATCTGGTCAGGGCAGTGGGAAACTGGCGCGAAGAGACCATGACCTACTTCGAGACGGACATGCCCGTCACCAACGCTTACACGGAGTCCATCAACCGACTGGCCAAGGACAAGAACCGTGAAGGGCGCGGTTACTCCTTCGAGGTGATGCGGGCACGAATGCTCTACACCACGAAGCACAAGAAGAAGGCACCGACTGCGAAGGTCTCTCCTTTCTACAAGAAAACCATCGGTTACGGACTGCCGGACTTCGCAGAGGAACTCAACTACGGAGTCGATCTATCAACCATCTGAGGGTGGTATCAGATTGATGGGGTGAAGGTGCCCCATCAACCATTAAATCCGTATACCCCAACCATTAAATCCGTATACCCGTATTTCTCAATGTCCCGTCTTTTGGCGACGTGGGTCACATCCATGACCTGTGGCCATTCATGGGCTACGTCACGGCACAGACGTCGCGCATCGCGCTCGCAACTGGCAGCGTCATCACCACTCTGCGTCATCCCTTGCTTGTGGCCAAAGCAGCAGCCTCGATCGACCGCTTGTCAAATCAGCGCCTGGTGCTAGGTATCGCCACGGGTGATCGGCCAACAGAGTTCCCGGCCTTCGGTCAGACAATGGATGCGCGAGCCACGTTGTTCCAAGAAGCATTGACTGTGTTGCGTCAAGCCTGGCGTGAGGACTTCCCGGAAATCTCCACGCCCCGAGTGAACTTGTCGGGTGCAGATACGCTGCCGAAACCGGCGTTGAGAGACATTCCCGTGATGGTGACTGGTCATTCACGCCAGTCGGTCGAATGGATTGCCGAGCATGGGGATGGCTGGCTTTACTATCCCCAAAATATCGCGCAGCAAGCCATGACAATCAAGAATTGGCGGTCGCTGACACCAAGATTCAAACCCTTCACGCAATCCTTCTATATTGACCTGTCGGAGAATCCCGATGAACCCCCGTCGCCCATCTTCCTCGGGTTTCGGGCTGGTCACCGATTCTTTACTGACTACTTCAGCCGCTTGCGCGATATTGGGGTTAATCATATTGGCCTCAACCTGAAATACGCGACACGTCCGGCGCATGAGATTGTTCAGGAACTTGGCGAGCATGTCGTACCGCACTTTCCGGCGCACGCTACTGCCCATTTGGAGGAGGCGCAGGATGCTGCACGGTCATAAAATTTTTGCCTGGGATCTCGCTTTTACTTCTTCGGCTGGTACCTATGCCTTCGATGTCCAATGCGAAATGCTGGCTGACATCGGTTATGACGGCCTGACCTATGCCGTCTGGTCAGGGAGCCGATGGGAAACCGCAAAGCGTCTATCCACCGTGAAAGATCGTTTCGGTTTGGAGGTCTTTAGCGTGTATGTGGTGATCGACCTGGATCAGGGCCCACAGCATCCCATCAACGCAGGACTCTTGCGGATGCTTGAGGAGATGGAAGGCGTGAAGGCTGTCAATCTTGGAATCAGGACGGCAGGCCACGGTTCAAATCATCGAAAGGCACCGGACGACAAGGTATTGCAGGACTTCCTTGGTCGGGCACTTGAGATTTGCGCACGGCGCGGAATTGACATCCTGCTGTATTTTCATCTGGGCTTCTGGATGGATCATTACTCCATTGCGGCACAGATCTGCTCGGTCGTGAACCATCCGAATCTCGGCATCGTGTTTCCAAGCTATCACTGGTATGGCTACGAAACCAATGCAGGCAGCCCGACGGAGGGCTATCAGGCAGTAGACCCGACGCCAGCGTTAATGGCGTCAACACCCTTCATGCGGGAATTGACTCTCAGCGGCGCAACCCGCAGCCCACTTGGCTGGAGTCGTATTGCCACTTTCGAGGCGCTCGATGCAGGAGAACTCGACAACTTCGCACTTCTTGGACTTGCCAAGTCGTTCGGTTATACCGGCCCCGTCGGCTATGACGGCACATTGGTCGGGGGGAATCCATACAGCACGCTCAAACGCTCCTATGACGCGATGGACGAGATGTTGGGTTTGCTGACAAAGCACCCTGGTTGGGCCAAGCGTGAAACGCACCCGTAACCTATGATTGAGCACACCTACATGTCCCAACACCCTTTGATTGCTGCCCAATTGAGGCAGGCGATGCGCGGCGTGGCCTCCACGGTGACGCTAATCACGTCGATCGCTCCCGATGGCCACGGACACGTAATGATCGCCAGTTCATTCACATCAGTCTCACTGGAGCCGCCCACGGTTCTAGTGTGCATTGGTCAGCAAACCCGTATCCATGGGCCGCTGCTGGCTGCTCGACGATTCTGCATCAATGTACTCCGCGCAGAACAGGAGGTACTTGCGGTGCACTGCCGTAGCGCCACGGGGACCGACCGTTTCGATCATGAAGCCTGGCGATTTGATGAAGTCAATGGGTTGCCCTATCTGCAAGGGGCGCAGGCTTCGCTGTTCTGTGAGCTGATTGAACACCATGCAGTCGGCACCCACTCGGTAATGCTGGCCAGTGTCGAGCGTGTGCTCACATCTGCATATGCCGATCCACTCGTCTATCTGGATGGCCGCTTCCGGGCCATAGATCCAACCCGTTGAAGATATGCAGCGAAGAATTTCACAACTGCCTCGGCATATCTCTAGACAGCCTGCCGGGTTATGTGGCTGAGACTCTTCGAGCATTAGCCAATGCCCATTCCCCGCTGCCGTCCGATTTCCCACGCCACGCCGCCACCGCTCACCGTCGCGGCAAGTTGCTGCCCCAGTCGCTGTTCAATCACCGGCTTCCACGGCACCAGACTGAACCCCATGCCGTCGTCTAGCATCGCGTAGCGCCCGCTGGCGAGCATGAGGCTGCGCCGGTAGATGCCAGCCACGCGCTGCCCGTCGGTGACGGGCCGATGCGCTAGGCCGATTTCGGCGGCAATATCCTTGGCGGCCTTTGCCAGTTCCCGATTCCGCAGCGTCCCCAGCAAGTTCCGGGCGAGGATCACCCGCTGCCCACGCCGCTGGGCCAGCCCCTGTTCTTCAAGGAAGTCGGCGCGCTGCTGCAAGGCTTCCTTCGTCTCGCCGCCAAAGCCCAGATCGCCCAGCCCCTTGCCGCCACCGATCAACTGCTGGTCCAGCCAGGTCGCGCCGATCACGCGGGCCTGCCGCTCGATGGGCAAGTGCGATTTCAGCTCCACCGCCACGCCGCCCAGGCGCTGTGCGTCGTTCTGGCGGCCACGTTCGGCCAGGTCGTCCGGCACCTTCCATAGTCCATCAGCCACACGTTCCACGATGCCGGCCCGGCGCAGGGCTTCCAGTCGGCGGACATGGGCCGCGACGACCTCCTGCGGGTCGCGGCCGGGCTTGGCTCGGCCTTGCTCGATCGCCAGGTGATGATCGGCGCGGTACAGGCCATCGCTCGCCAGCGCGGCGATGTTCTTGTCGGCCGCCCGCACCTCGTTGGAACCGCGTACCTCCACCACGGCTCCGGTGGGATAGTTCGCCAGCTCGTCGCGGGCGTTCAAAGCGACGTAGTGGGCCTTGCCGTCCACGCCGTCGATGACCAGATAGCCGCGGTCGTGCAGCTCGTCGGCCAGCCCCTTGCCGGCCACGCGGCCGACGATGGTGCGGCCGTCGTCGCCGGGCTCAAACACCGCCTGCTCGCGCGGCTGGCCGCTCATGGCGCGCTGCATGGTGCGGATGATGTCACCACGCTCGCCCAAGGCGCGCAAGGTCTTCTCCGCGTCGGCATGCACGGCCCAGGTGCCGGGCTGCGTCTCGTCAGCCAGGCCCAGGCGCTGCAAGCGTTGGAGTCGGCCGATCAGCAGCAGCCGCTGGCGTTGCAGGCGGGGCTCATTGAAGCGCTCGATCTGCACCCGGCCATCCTCGCCGGCCTCACGCTGCAATGTGCGGTCGAGGCTCGTCCACCGCTCCTGTTCCACCTCGCGCTGCAAGGTCTGCTGGATCTCCAGTTCGGTGCGCGGCCCCAGCCATTCCGTCGCCAGTTCGGCGGCGCGATGGCGGAAGCCGTGGGCGATGTAGTCGCCCGCGATGATGAGGTCTTTGCCGGTGTCGTCGCGCCCGCGCACGATCAGGTGGGTGTGCGGGTTGTCGGTGTTCCAGTGATCGACTGCCACCCAATCCAGCCGCGTCCCCAGATCGGCTTCCATGCGGTTCACAAGATGCCGGGTGTAGGTGCGCAGGTCGTCCAGCTCGGCCCCGTCCTCGGGCGAGACGATGAAGCGGAAATGGTGCCGGTCGTCGTTGGCCCGCTCCTTGAAGGCATCGAGGTCGGCATCGTCAATCTGCGGCCCGTAGGCCCGGCCCGGTTCGCCATCGCGGCCGGCGCCGTCGCGCTCGATGTAGCGCAGGTGCTTGGCGAGCGACTGCGGGCTGGCGTTGCGTTGATTGACCAGTAGGGTCTTGATGGTCACGCGCCGCGACATGGACGTCAGCTTCGCCCCGGCGAAGCGCGCCGCCGTATGGCCGCGCCCCAGGCGCGAGCCGGGCCGCTGGCCGGCGCGTGCGCCGCTGCCGCCGGCTGCGGAATGGCGCATCGAGGACTTGCCGCCGCTGGCCTTGCCCGCCTGCTTGAGTACCTTGGAAACGAAGCTCTGGCCCTGGCCTTTGCCCCGGTTCTTCGGGGCGCTCGGACGCACCCGGAAATCGTCGTCGCGGCGGGCGGTCATGGCTGCGCTCCCTGCAAGCTCTGGCGTGTCCTGTCGTGCGAAGCACGGGGACATGCCTGCATTGGCGCGGGCCTCGCGCCCCAAGCGGCACGGTGGCGAAGCCGCTCCGTGCCGCGCCACCCCCATGTGCAGACAGGCTTTCTACGCGGCCTGGTGCCGCGTCCTTTTGTCTTGCCTTCCGCCTTTGCCCCTCGCTGGCGCTCCGGGCAGCGGCGGCCCGGCGGCGCTGCTGCGTGAGCAGCCAGCGCGCCGGCGAACGCGGCGACGGCCATAGGCCGGGCGCGTTCGAGGCAAGACGCCTGCACATGGGAAGGCAGCGCGAAGTGCAGCGCGGATGCGCTGGCATTGCACGCGCGACGACATGCAGAAAGCCACTGGATCGGCACGCCCGATGGCACGATGAGATGCACGGCAACGTGCAGCGAATTGGCCGCCATCATGGGCGGGCCTCCAGCCAGACCGGACGCGCAACGCCGATCACGGCGGACGCGCGCACGGGCCCGAAATACCGGCTGTCGAATGACGCCGGGTTGGTGACGCTGAGCAGGAACAGCTCGCCGGGCCGCAGGCGGCGGCACTGCTGCCAGGATGGCAGCGGCCGGCCCCAGCGGTCGGCGGACAACACAGCGGCCGAAGGCACACCGTCGATGCGAACGCTGCCGCCAGTAATGCACACCTCCTGCGGTGCTATCGCGCCCACGCGCTTGAGCAGTGGAACGCGCGTCGGCAGGTAGCCGCGCTGCGCGGCCAGCGCGGCAGCGTCAGGCGGCAGCGTGGTCAGGACGATGCTGCCCACGGCCAATGGACGTGGCAGCGCGCCGGTGCGCAGGTCAAGCGGATCGACGCGATACCAGCCGACCGCCACGCTGTCGGACGGGTTGTAGGTCAGACGCGGCAACGGATGCACAAAGGACGCCCAGGCCAGCGCAGCGAGGCCGCAGGCGGACAGGCCCGCCAGCACGAGGCGAGCGCGCAGGCGTGAGCGAGGCCGCGTTGCCATCATCGTGGTCATGGCAATGCCCTCCCGGCCAGCCAGGCGGCGTGCCGCTCGGCGGTGTATTCGGGCAGCGGCAGGCGCGCAGCGAGCCGATTGCCCAGCGTGCGCCAGTACGCGGGCGAGACGGCAACGGGCGCGATGCCCAGCGCCTCGATGGCGTCGATGCGTTCCAGCACGGCGCGCACCTGGTTGTCGCCCTCGGCGTGCAGCAGCAGGCGCGCGCCTGGCTGCACGCCGGGGATGCGCTGCGCCGCATCCAGCGGCGTGCAAGCCTGCATCACCATGAGCTGCCAACGCACAGTGCCGTAGTCGTTGGCCTGCCAGTGGATGCGGCACAACATGGCGCCCGGCTGGAACACCGCGCAGCGCCGCCAGCGGTCGAGCTGGTGTGTGCGCGCAGGCTCGCCGAAGCGCAGGTAGAGCTTGAAGCGCGGTTCGATGTAGGCCAGTGCCACGCGCGTCAGCGGCGCGCTGGCAGGCTGGCCGGAAGGTGCTGCGAGCGCAGCCGTGGCCGCGCTAGCGGCAGGCGAAGCGGATGCAGTCATGGTGCGTTCTCCCTACGTTGCTCTGGAAACTCCCGTTCCAGCAGGCCGCGCAGCAGGTCGGCCACGGTCACGCCTTGCGTGAAGGCCGACACCTTGATGCGCGCCCGCATCGCGGACGTGATGTCGAGAGTCAGGCGGGCGGTGTAGAGGTCGCCCTTGCCCAGCGCATCCGCGTCGCCCTGGCGAATCCACGCCTCGGCATGCGGATTCGCGGGCGGACGCGCGCCGATGCCGACGCGCTTGGCCGTGCGCTTGCTGTTCGGTGATGGCTTCTCTGTCATGACGGCCACCGCAGCAGTTCGTCTACCAGCGCAGTGATTTCACGCGCGGCCGCGCTGTCCGGCGCCGTCTCGCGTGTAAGCCGGCCAGCGGCCACGCTGTCGGCGAACACGATGCGTTGATGCACTTCCGAGCGCAGCGCAGGAAGCGGCTGGTCTGCGAGCGCCTGGCGTGCTTCGCGTCCGATCACGGTGGTGCTGACGCGCCGGTTGATGACGAAGGCCGCGCGCAGCGCAGGCCGGAACACCTGCGCCTCGCGGATCAGCGCCACCATCTCGGCGCTGGCCCACAGGTCGTAAGGGCTGGGCTGCACCGGGATCAGCACGCGCTCGGCCGCCAGCAGCGCGGAGCGCGCCAAGGCGGCGATGCGCGGCGGCCCGTCGATGACGACGTGATCGGCCCGCCTGGCGAGTTCTGGCGCCTCTTGGTGCAGCGTTTCGCGTGCGAGGCCCACGGCGCCGAACAGCCGTGGCAAGCCTTGCTGGCTTCTGCGCTGCGTCCAGTCCAGCGATGAACCCTGCGGGTCGGCGTCCAGTAGCACGACGTGCTGGCCGCGCATCGCCAGTTCGCCGGCGATGTGCGTGGCGAGCGTGGTCTTGCCCACGCCGCCTTTCTGGTTGAGCAGAGCGACGATCATGGCCTGGCCCTCCGCGTTGGAAAGCCCGGCTGTTGCCGCTGCGTTTGCGGCCGCGTGGTGGTTGTCCACCGCAGCGGCGTTTCCCTACTAAAAGTTAGAGAAATTAAGTTAGGGAAGTTAGAGGGCGAGGAAACCCAGCGCTGGCGCGGGTTTGCGGCCGATCTGCACGCCTGATAGCACGATAGTCCCACGCCTGATAGCACGATACCCCGCACGCCTGATAGCACGACACCATCCACAGGCTTTTCCGAAGTTATCCCCGTGCCGTATGCGGCACGGGCCGGAAGGTCAGCAGCTCCATGCCGTTGTCCGGCATTCGCTCGATGCCCAGGACGTAGCCGGGCAGCGACTGCCGCGCGACCAGCGCGCGCAGGTCGCAGGCGAAGTCGTAGGGCTTGGCGGTACTGCCCGATTTCTGGTGCAGGTAGCGAAAGTCGAACTGCCAGCCGTATTCCTGCTTGCCGCCGTGCTTGCGCACCAGCCGGTACAGCCAGCGCTCGATGCCGCCCGTGAGCCGGAAATACGCCGGGTCGATGGTCAGCACCAGGGCGGCGTCGAGCACGCCGGCATAGAACCAGTCCGGCAGGATCAGCTCGATGCCCAGCGGCGTGCCGCTGGCATCGGCCAGTTCCTTCCATTCGTTGATCCACGAAAACCGATGCAAGCGTCGTCCGCTCGTCTCGCGGATGGACGTGGCCACCGTGGTTGATTGCAAGCGATCCAGCGCGGCTTTGAGGCGCTGGTAGTCGCGCAGCGACTTGCCGCGCCCGATGAAGCGCAGGATCTCGTAGGGCGTGGCGCGCATCAGCCGTGAGGGCCGCAGGCCCGCGTCCTTCGCCTCCACGATCTGCGAGGCCGCCCATATCAGCACGTCCGAATCCCAGATCGTGGCGATGCCGTGTTCCTGCGTGCCCTCCACGCGGATCGTCACGTTGCCTGCACGGAAGTCGATGGGCTTGACCCGCTTGGACTTGCCGAGCGAGAAGAACGGATAGGCCATCAAGTCCTGGCTGTCGCGCGGCGCCATGTCGCCCGGCAAGGCGCGGAACAGGTCGAGCTGTTCGCGTTCTTGCAACGGCCGCTGCCGCATGGGCAGCGCAGTGCTGGACATGGCGATGGCCTGCCGCGCGCCGCCGATCAGCGCGCACGACTGTCGGCCGAGTGGTGCTCGGCGTATTCGGGATCGGAGGTCGTCTCGAAGCTGCGGTCGGCCGCCCAGGCATCGAGGTCGGCCACGGCGTACATGACGCGCCGGCCGAACTTGCGAAACTTGGGGCCGCCGCCGATCACGCGCTGCTTCTCCAGCGTGCGCGGCGACAGGCGCAGGTAGTCGGCGGCTTCGTCGTTGGTGAGATAGCGCTGCGGCTGCGCAGCGGGAGTCGAGACAGTAGCGGCAGGCCGCAAGGGAGCAGGACGCATGGTGAACACCTCCATAGCTTTCAAAGCTCCGGCCACACAGCGCAACCGGATGGAGGCAGTCTCAGAAAACGCGGCCCGCGTGCTCAGGGTCGTTTTGCGTCGCCTTCAAAACGACCCTTCTCAAGCGGTGAAAGCTGTGCTAAGCGGCGATAGCCGCCGCGCATCAACGCATCGCCGCGCCGCACCAGGCGGCGCACCTTGGAGCGCAGGCCGCCGTCGCTGTACCAATCGGCCACGGCGTCGGCACCGAACAGCCCTTCGCCGACCTCGCGCAAGGATGCGCCCGCCAGGGTCGCGTCGAGCGCCTGCAAGGTATGCAGCTCCAGCAGTGCAGCGGGTGGTGGCCTGGGCATGGCATGGGCCAGGGCGGCATCCAGCACGGGCACATGACCACAGGCAGGCGCGGCAGCGCCGCCGCGATGGGCATGTGCGACCGCCATGCCGTCTTCAAGGCTTGGAGCGAGCGCGAAGCGCGCGCAATGGCCGGGGCTGCGCGCGATCAGCGTCAGTCCCTTGCCGTCGTGCAGCAGTTGCTTGTGTCCGGGTATGCGCCAGAACGCGAAGACGGCCGCATCCGGCGGTGGATCGGCATCGGGATGGAGCTGCACCACGGCCGTATGGCCGGGCAGCCAGGCCGGATGCGCGTCGCGCGCATCCAGCGCCGGGTCTTCCAGCAGGCGCAAGCCCCAGCGATGCGCCGCCTGCTGTGCGGCCTGTGGCCGGCGATGGTGGCGCAGCCAGTCAAGCCGGTAGTCGGGATGCCTGCGCAGGTACTCCCAGGCCAGCGCCAGCGCATCCAGCCACAGGATGTAGAGGTAGGCGGCAGTGGGATACCAGTGCGCAACATGATGAGGCTGGATCATGGCGAAAGCTCCTGTCGAACCGCAGGAACGCCGCCACGGGCAGATCAAAACGGAGCTACCGCATCCAGATCAAAACCATCATTTGCATCAATTCAAAGCTGTAACATGCGGTGTCAAGACCGATTGGCTCCGGTGTATTGCGAATCCCGTCCGAATGCGACGGCCGCCTGACCTCAAAACGTCGCGCGGCATAAAACACCGTGCCCGAACCCGCATCAGAGATCGTGACTGATTCGGTCATGCCAGCACGGTTTTGGTGCAAGAGTGCGAATTCAGACCGGACAGGTCTGGAGTAAGACGGAAATAGTCTCAATACGCCTCGCTTGTCCGCAGGGCGAATCGCTCAATCGAGGACGGAACCGTTCTCCTGGGCCAGCCGCAGATATTCCGACAGCGGGCGTGCCGCCTGGAAATACCGATCACGCATCACGGGCTGCTTGCGCGGCCCGACGATGGACTCCAGATCGGACAGCTTCACGGTGCCCAGCTCAGGCATACCGATCCCCAGGTCGATCAGGCCGAAGGCCGTATCGGCATCAACGGGATCGAGCGCGGTCAGCAGCCAGATGGCGTGCGCGTCGGGGGTGAACAGCCGCACGACGGGTAACGGGTCGATGGCCTCGCCACCGGCACGGGCCCGGCCGTGGGCCAGCAACTGCCTGCGCTCGTCCTCGGTGATGAGTCGGTTCATGGGCGGCCCCTTCTTGGAACAAATCCGCCGAAACGTGAAAGCGTAAAGCCATCTCGGCGGATTTGGAGATATGCACGGATGCGGCTTTGCGCTTTTGTGGGAAGCCGCAAAAGCGGATTTCCGTAAAAACGTAGAACCACAAAAAAGGATCGAATCGTATGAATGAGTTAAAGATAACGTGGTTTTAATTGTGCTGCGAATTGACGCTTCTGTCTATGCAGAAGCGCACCGTCCAGCGCGGCCGACCGGCCGGCTCCACCACCCATGACGCCGAGTTGGCTCACGCCTTCGGCGCAGCGGTGCGTGCGCTGCGGATGGAGCGCGGCATCGCGCAGGAATCGCTGGCGCACCAGGCCGGGATCGAGCGTTCCCACATGGGCAAGATCGAGCGCGGCGAGCACATGCCCACGCTGGCGATCATCTTCAAGATCGCCGGCGCGCTCGAATGCAGCACGGCGGTGCTGATGAGCGAGGCTGAAAGCCAGCTCGCAGCAGCGGCCCAGCCGTAGGCGACGGCCCAGCCGATCCGGCGCCGCCGGTTCGGGGAGTTCAGGGGCGCCAAGCCACGCGCGGCGGGGATAGCCCGCAGGGCTTTCCCTGGAGGCAAGCGAAGCGCGCCGCGTCGCAGTCGCAGAGGGAGGTCAGTACCCAGCCACCCCAAATAGCTGGTGTGCCATTTTATGAGGGCCTACTACGTTGATTCCTATCCCCCTATCTCTATCGCTGTGATGCAAAAGTAGATCGACCGCCTCGTCAAGAACCTGTGTATCACCTTCTTCTTGCAAATGTGCTTGGTACCAGCGCATTGATAGACCCGCCACTATATCGGAGAGTTGAATTCCTGTGCTTTCTGGTGATGCCTTAAAAAACAAATCAGCCATTTGCTGAAAGTTATAGTCTGAATAAGGCAATTTGAATTGTGCGGGGTCTACCTTAGCGTTCTCAGCCTGGAATTTGGCTTCGGCGATGATTTCATCGAAGTGGGCTTGCTCATCATGGAAAATTCGACATCCCTCCAAACTCCCAGACAAGTAAAGATTCATTCTGGCATAAATGTTGGTGAAAGATGAGAAATTCGGAAGCAGCCAAATCTCTTGGTCGCGCTTGCCGATGTCCGGGAGAGGCAAGAACCGTCTATGGGCTTTGTCTCCCTCTTTCTCAATCATGATGCGGAAGTCATCTTTGCTTTCTTCCACCTGCGAGGCGATGCCCTGCGCAACTTCATGGGAATGTTGGCTTACACAATCTTTGAGAAGATCGAAGTAGGTGCCAATCTTTTCATTTGATGGATTGTTCATGCATTGAACGAACTCATAAACCACATCGCTGGGAACTCGGTAATAAATGTAATCGGCAAAGATGTTTTTCATCCAAACGGTATCTTGTGATTCTGGAGTATTGAAATACGGAGGCCAGATGAAGCCGTTGGTAATGCTTACAGCCAGTTGGTACTTTTTGTCTACAATCTCAATGAAGAATGGGAAGTCGCTCTTCACCAAGAGATTGATGGCATCAAGAGCGAAGTCAGGCTTGCGCCTCAGAATTTTGCTGAGTTTAAGTTCGTTGGCCTGAATTTTGTGCTTCTGCCTTAAGGCGGCAAGCTCTGCTACAAGGCTGCTCTCATTAGAAATTCCCACTGCTGCCAAACTGAAAACAGCTTGCCCACCGAAATCAAGCGCTGCGCTAGTTCGCGCAAGATCCCCGGTATTGCCACTCTCGTCTATGTAGAAATCCATATCTCCCCCATCACAACGGAAAATTACAAATGAATGCCAATAGACTTGCGCAGCTTACGTGCTGCGAGAAGTCTAATGGAGACGTAGAAAGAGCCAAACCTCCGAGGGAAGCCAAAGGAGGTAAATAAGTTCCACATGATGCCTGAGGGGGCCGATTTCTTTGGCCTGCCCAATCGCTTCTGGTCAACGCCACCGGTTCGGGGCATTCAGGGGCGTCGAGCTACGCCCGGCGGGGATAGCGTTCCGGGCTTTCCCCCAGAGGGCAAGCGAAGCGCGCAGTGCTGCAGGCGCGAAGGCGTGAGGGATTGGAGCCGGATGGCCGTGACGGCGAAGTCGGCACGGGGCGCAGCCCGCAAAGCCCGGCGGTGCGACGCACCGACACGCCCGGCCGTTCTTGCAGCCTCAGTCCCAACGCATACGGAAGCGACTCGATACGGCGCAGCCCAGGCGATGGTGCTGCCTCCATACAGTGCCGCGAAAGCAGCACTGCGCCCCGCCGCGTGGGCGGGGCGCGGCGGCGGTCACGCCGCCTGGAGCTTGCTGCGCGACCAGATCAGGTCGTGCGTGCCGTTTTCGCCTTCGATCAGGCGGGCATAGACCGTGGCCGGGAACGAAGGATCGTCGAGGGTCACGGAGATGTATTCCCGCCCGGCCTCGCTGATCTTCTTCCACGCCGCGCCGATGTCGTGGCCGGCCGCCTGCAGGCGGAAGTCCGGGGCCTTCTCGTTGTCCCCCTTATCGTTGGGCATCAGCTTGACCTTGACGTTGAGCGTCAGGGTGCGAAGCGTGCCGGTGAAGCCGTCTTTGTCTGCGGTGAAGGTGCCGATGTTGGCCATGATGATTTCTCCTATCGGTGGAACAAGGTTCGCGCCCATCGCGTCCTTGTTGTGATCCGGCCGGCGGGGGACGGGCTGGCTGCACCGCTGGCGGCCGCAACGTAGTGGAGGGCCGGGAGGCGAAAAGAATTTGTCCCGCGAGGAATGCGCCGAACGCAGTGACAAAGCAGGGGAAATTGTTTTCGCCGGACGGTTGCAGCCATGAAGCCCGAGGCGCAGCCGTGCCACCGCCAGGATTCACAACAACACAAGGACGCCTTGGGCCGAACCACCCCCCATCCGAAAGGAGACAGGGCCGACTCGGTATCCCCGCCCGAAGGCTGCACCGGCTCGCCCCTGACGCGGGCCAGGTCAACCACCCGACGACAGGCGAGAACGCACCCGCCGCACCGTGCGGCGCCGGTCTATAGGCGTGCTGTGGAAGCGCCATAGCGATGCCGGGCGGGTTGTCTGTGAACCGTCCTTCGTGACGTGATGGGCAGGAACCGCCAGCGTTGAGGACGGCACGTATCCGCACAACCTGCCGCAGCAAGCTCCAGCGCGTTCGCCAGCGGCCCGGCCATCCGGCGCAGCCGGTTCGGCGGCATCGAGGGGCGCCAAGCTGCGCGCGGCGGGGATAGCCCGCAGGGCTTCCCCTGGAGGCAAGCGCAGCGCCACAGGCGCGGAGGCGTAAGGGATTGGAGCCGAATGGCCGTGACGGCAAAGGCGGCACGGGGCGCAGTCTGAAAGCACGGCGGCGCTTTGCGCCGTCACGCTCAAAAGTCTAAATGCACAACGAGGAGTTCATTCGGGGAAATGGCAGGTAATATTTACCCCCATTTTTGAATGGATTTCATTTGCCGATAACTACAGATTCGCCAATGAAATGGGATAACCCTGGGCCGCCATTTCCTTTGCCAGAAGCGGCCCTGCATCTTTTTGCAGATTGTCCTTGAACGGGATATAGAGCAACCCTTGGATGTCGGATGGGCGCTCCATATTGTCTTGTTGCTTCATGAGAATGGCAACGTTCTTGCGGCCGAGCAGCGTGAGCATCATGCCCAATTCCATCACAACGTTTTGGCGCGCACGGAACGCCTTTTCGTCTTCGTGACCAGCACGGTAGCCCTCGTCATCAGGCGTGGCCAGCACCACAGCAAAATTTACCTCTGCCGTGTACTTTTCCAATTTCTCGATGATGGTCTGCCCTTCCGAAGGAAGTTGATCCAAGATCAACGGCTCAAGCCTCCAGCGGCGCAGCATCGCTTCAAGCTCGGTTCGAGCAGCATTATCGTGTCCATAAACCACGAACACCTTGCTGAGCATTGGCTTAGCAGCGGCACCATTCTGTGGAGCTGCTGCCGCAGCCTGCGCAGGTTGTACGCCAAGGCAAGCCTTTACTGCCTCTTGGTTTTTGCCCTGAACATTGAAATTACCGGTGTGGTAGCTATTGACGATTGCACCATTTTGCAAACGAAGCTGTGTGCCAGTGCCGTTCGCAAGTGCTGTCTCATTCGCAATCTGAAGATTACCGGCCTGTAGGCAAGCTTTAATTTCGTCGAGAGTCATCGCCATTCCTTCTAAGCTCCCCAAATCGCTTTTTTCGCAGCTTCGCTGAGTACATCAACAACAATGTCGCGCACACCAGATGCAACCGAAGTGCCAACCTTCGTCATCACCTTCTTGAATCGAAGGGATGCAACTTGAGTTTTGGGACTGTCTTTGGTCAATTCCGTCAAATCAGTACGGAACTGCTGGACTTCTTCTGGCGACAGCTCTGCGCCTGCTTCCACTAGCTCAACAGCGCCAGCAATCTTGCGTTCAGTCCAAGGGAATCGGCCACCGCAGTTGTAGCAGAACGAGGGGGGCTCGTAATCACCCCCAAAGCCAAAAACGCCTTCAACGTAGTAATCGCCGCGAATGGATGCGCTGCACGAAGGACACTGCAGGATGGTCGCTTCGCCGCACTTAGAGCAGAACGCCTCTCGAAGCTCGGGATTCTGATCAGCGGCTGTTGTTGCGACATGCCCATTAGGGCAAACTTGTGCGACCCGATATGTCCCCATTGCGCTCCCTTGTTGATTTATGCCGATAGATACGACGTTGGTCAATTCAAGGCATTTTAAAGCAGCAGCGTGAAAATTGAAGGCGTGGACGTCACCGGGCGCGGCCACTGCCGCGCCCGGATTTTGCGTCCACCGCGCCCAGGACGGAACGGCCTGGGCGCGGTGCTGATCGCGGTTATTCCTTCGTCTCGATGATCCACCACACGGCACGCGGCAAGGCGCGGCCTGTGATGGGGTGAATGTCGGTGAGGTCGGCGCGGGCCGCCCAGCCCAGGGGCGGGCGATAGCCGCGCACGTCGCCATCGCCGTGCCAGCGGCGGGCGCGCACCGTGCCGGGGGCGTAGATTGCAGCCATGCGCGGGCGGCGGGTGGTGGTGCGGGTCATAGGCGGTTCTCCTTCCAGCGAAGCGCCCCAGTCAAGGCCGGGGCGCTTGCCTTCGGCGCGGGTCAAGCGGCCAGCGCCTCGGCGGGTTCATCCGCCATTGCTTCGGCATCCGCCGGTGCGTCCCGCTGCGGGCCTTCCTCCTGCGCGGCATCTTGTGGGCCTGCGATCTTGAAGATCGCAGGCATCCACCCCGTGCCATCCGCCAGCCGTTCGGCTTCGCTGGCAATGTCGGCCTTCTTCAATTTCGCCAGCCGGGAAACCTGCTCGGGCGCGTACTCGCCCACGGCTTGCAGAATCGCGGCCTTCGGCACATGCCGGAAATAACCGTCATTGGTGGGCTGCCACCATGCGGCCATGTCCAACCCCACGGCCTGCGCGAGTTCTGCGCCCGGTTGCTGCGGCGTGGCGCGGGGCGTCACCACATCCACCGTGGAAGCCACGCACACGGCCAGCAGTCGCACCAGTTCGTCTTGCGGCTTCGCCAGCAGCGCGGCGAACAGTTCGGCGCTGTCCTGCGGCAAGGCTTCGTCCGCCACCTGTTGCAGTTCGCGCAGCGCCACGACGGCGGGCGATTCCGGCCAGTCCGGGGCCATGCCTTCCAGCCGGTCTTGCACTTTCAGGCTCACGCCCAGGGGGAAGTCGTGGCCGTAGTAACGTTCCTGCAAGACGGTCTGCACCATGCCATGCACCACAGCAGCCAGTGCGGCTTGCGGATGCCGGGCGACTTCGATTTGCAGCGCGGCGGTGCGGTGGGCGCTCAAGCGTTGCGCCAACCGGTCGGACATGGCGGCGGTCTTGGGTGCGTCGTCGGCTTCCTCGTCTTCGTCGCTCCCGGCTTCGCCTTCGCTGTCGAAACCTTGGCGCAGCCGTTCCAACGTCCGTAGCGCCTTCGCCTCGGCCTCGCGCATCAGGCCGCGATGAATCACGGCCTCGCCGTTGCGGTCGATGGTGATGATGGCACCGGCTGCGGCCTTCACGTTCGGGCCGTAGCCTTGCAAGCCATCTTCCAGCGCCTGCAACTGCTCGCCCAGGGCTTCGCCTTCCTCCTGCAAGGCGTCGGCCTTATCCTCGTCGTCGGCATCCATCGCCGCATCCACGGCTTCGCCGATGGCTTGCATCTTCTCTTGCAGCTTTTCGATGCGCTGCGCTTCGCGCTTGTTCGGCTCGCGCCGTTCCCTCGGCGCACGCTGGAAGGCGTGCAGGTCGGCATGGGTGACGCCCGGCGTGGCATCCACCCAAGCCCAGCCCTCGGCGCGAACCGTGGCGGCGATGCCCGCCAGCCGGTCTTGCGCCAGCCGTTCCAGCAGCGCGGCGTCGGTCAGATACACGCCCGCGTCCCCCTCCGCGAACAGGTCACGGCGCACGCCGCCGCCTGCGGCCTCGTAGGTGTCCAGCCCGACGAAACGCACCAGTGGATGCCGGTAGGCGTCGATTTCGCGCTCGGTGAGACGGTCGCGCAGCGCGGACGGCTGGCGCTGCCATGTCGGTGCATCGTAGAAGGCGTTTTCCTGCGCGGCGTGGTCGTCAGTGATGGACAAGGCCATCAACTGATCGAGCGTGACGGCATCGGCGCGATAGTCGCCCATCAGGCGCGGCGAGACGTTCGCCAGCTTCAAGCGGCGCTGCACCACCAGCGGCGTGACGGAGAAATCCGCCGCAATGTCCTCAATTGGTCGGCCTTCTGCCACCAGCGCCGCGAAAGCCTCGAACTGGTCTGCGGGGTGCATCGCCTCGCGCTGCACGTTCTCGGTGAGGCTGGCGGTGCGGGCCGTGCCATCGGCCACTTGCAGGCAAGGCACCTCCCATTCCTTGCTGATGCGGTGCTTTTTCGCCAGCAGCTTCAACGCTGCGAGGCGACGGCCACCGGCCACGACTTCGTAATGCTCGCTACCTTCTCCATGTCGGGCGGATGCAATCACGATCAGGTTTTGCAGCAGACCCACGCGCTGGATGCTTGCGGCCAGTTCGGGGATGGACATGCGCGGGGTCTTGCGCACGTTGCGGCCCGTAGGGCGCGACACCAGCCGCGACAGCGGAACCAGAATCAGGTTCTTGGTCGGGTCGGCGGCTTCCAGCGCGGGGGCTTGGATGGCGCGGGCTTCGGTAGTGGTAACGGCGTTCATGGTGTATCTCCAATCGAATGAAACAAGGAATGGAGGGGAAACCGCCCCTCCTACGGGGGACGGGTCAGGCTTTCAACTGGCGCAGGCCATCGGCCAGCATCCACAAAGCGCGATTGAGGCGCACATCGGAATCAATGCCCTGTATCGGGCGGGTCTGCTGGCGGCGTCCGTTGGCGCTGCGGCCATGCAATCCGCCTTTGGTCAGGTTTTCTTGGGTGCGGTTGAACACGCTCCACAGATCGGGGCGGCGATCTTCAAACCGGCGCGGCATCAGAATCTGGCTTTCGGTGATGGGCGCAGGCTTGTTCGGGTCGTCGTACTTGAGCGTCAACGCGGCGCGGGCGAACACTTCGGCCTCGCCGTCGTCAAGCGTGATGGCGCGCATGGCATCGCGGGAATCGCGCACACGGTCGAAACCGCGCAGCACCTCGAAAGCGCCTTCGATGACTTGGCCCGCCACGTCGCCTTTGTGGGGGACGCGCACGTCCGCCACGGTGTCGCCGCACACAAGGCCATTGCTGCAAACAAATCGGAACTGGCCTGCCAGCATCTGGTAGCTGCTCGTGCCGTCGTGCGAGTTCAGCAGGATGATTTCATTGGCCTCCGTGCCGTTGATCTGGCTGGTATGGCGCAGGCGCAGCATGTGTTTCGTGTGCTCGCGCTTGCCTTCATCGCGCACGCGGGTTTGCGTCACCATGAAAGGCTGAAACCCTTCCTTGCGAAGCTCGGTCAGAACCGCCGCCGTGGGGATATAGGCGTATCGCTGCGAACGGCTCTCGTGCGGGGCATCCGCGAAGATGGACGGCGCTACCCGGTGAATCTGGTCATCGGACAGCGGGGTGTCGCTGCGCAGTGCGGGGGAATGGGAAGCGAAACGGTTTGCAAGCATGTCGTTCTCCTGACTTGGCTGTTGAAGAAAGCGCACACCGGATTCCTAGATTCAGAGCCCAGCCTTTCGGCTGTTCGGTGCGGTCGGCACGAGGAACCCGGTTGGCCCTGTTGCCACCGTCTTTCCTGAGTTCATCGCCCGCGACGGTCAGGAGCGCGCGGACGGGGGCCGTCAAGGAGACAAGCGCAGGGTTGGTGCGGCCCGCAGGCGCAGCCGAGGACACGGCCCTGCGCGCCTTGACGGCACACGGGCGCGGGCTACAGTCGCGGACAAGGTGATGAAGTCAGGGGAGACGGCTGGACATGGCAACGGCCCTCCCACACGCCGACCGCACGGCAAGCGAAGCGCGCAGGCCCGAAGCTGGAAGCCGGGCCGGAGGCGTCAGCGATGCGAAAGGCTGGCAAAGCCAGTCCCGCCAGGGATGAGCGACTAGCGAACCTGGAGCAGCGCGATCCGCGAAGCGGAGACGCAAAAGAACTCTTCGTTTATTATTTGTTTTGCAAGCAAATGTTGCTAAAGCAAGAACACGGGGGCTAAAAGTGATCGTCTGCATTAACCGTCTCAAGCAGTTCGGCATCTTCAGCGACTTCAATGGAACGAAGATCCAGAAGTTCGGCCGGTACAACCTTGTCTATGGCTGGAACGGAACAGGCAAGTCAACCCTATCGAATCTATTCTCTTGCTTTGAGCTTCGCTCGATGGTTCCTCGCTTCAGTGCGGGCCAGTTTTCAGTCGTTTTGGAGGACGGCTCCACGATCACGGAAACCACACTCCCTTCATCCCAATTAAATATCCATGTCTTCAATCAACGCTTTGTGCATGAGAACATTGATTGGGACAAATCCGTAAAAAGCATCCTTCTCATTGCGAAAGAGAAGATTGACGACTTGCAGAAACTGGAGAAGCTAAAAGGCGAGCTTCAATCGAAAAAGAAAGCTCACGACGAAAAGCAAAGTGACATCAAGAAGCAGCGTGAAGCATTGGATAAATTTCTGACCAATGCTGCCAAGAAAATGAAGCTAGGACTTCAGGCGATTGATACGAGCGATAGCTACTACTTGAATTATGATCGCCGAAAGCTCTCTAATTTCATTCAGAGTAATGGCGATGCCATTATTAAGCCTGACTCGGTTCTTCCAGATGAAAAGGTCATCGACCTTACGAATGCCGCCAAGCCAGATCAGCTTCCAAGCATCACTTTCGCCTCAACGGCCATTGAGCCGGACTACTTTAAGAAGGCGGCAGGTCGCATCAGAGACTTGATTGGAACTACAGCAGTCAATCAAGCTATCCAGCGGCTGACTGATAATCCGGACATTCGTGACTGGGTTCAAACAGGCTTGGAAATTCATAAGAACCATGATTCGCAATCCTGCGAGTTCTGCGGCTCTCCATTCACCCAGCTTCGTGCCGAGGCACTTGCCGCTCACTTCAGCAAAGAGTTCACGGATTTTCAAAGCCGGCTTCAGAGCGCCGCGACTTGGATTGAATCTCAAGGTGCTCCAGCCAATCAGTTGCCCGCAGCGACGGAGTTTTATAAAGAGCTATCGGCTGACGCAGATAAGCTCCAGAAAGAATACACATCTGCTGCTGAGAAGATCAACCAGCAAATAGACGGATGGCGGCAAGCTCTGAAAGCCAAAATTACAGACCCCGCAAAGACAGACATTCAGATTTCGGATGTGGTTGAAGAGGATGTCACGAATTTCAATGAGATCCTAAAGTCGATCGTTGCGCTCGTCGGAAAGCACAACAATAAGACTTCAAACTTCAAATCTGAGACATCCAAAAGCAAGGTGGCACTGGAACTTCACTTTGCTGCGGCTGAGGTGCAAGAATTTGACTATGCTGGAAGTGAGAAGAAATGCAATGACCTTGAGGCTGAAGCAAAGAATGACTACAAGGAAATTGAAAAACTTGGTCAAGAGGTCGGAGCAATAGAGGCGCTGCTCTCAAATGAGACGGTTGGGGCGAAGGAGTTCAATGACATCCTGCATCGTTTCATCGGTCGCTCTGAGCTTTGCCTGAGCTTTAATCAAAAGAAAAAAGGCTATGAGATCATCAGAAACGGAGTGGGTGAGCATGATGGGAATTTGAGCGAAGGTGAGAAGACTGCGATTGCATTCGTCTACTTCATCACGAAGCTCAAAGAAAACGGAAACAACATCAAGGACACGATTGTGGTTGTTGATGATCCCGTCTCAAGCTTTGACTCAAATCACTTGTTTCATGCCTATTCGTTCCTGAGAACTCAATGCACTGAAGCCAAGCAACTTTTTGTGCTGACTCATAATTTCACCTACTTCAAGCTAGTGAGAGACTGGTTCACTGGAACGAACAGGAACAGGATTGCCAAAGGAAAAGCTGAGAATTGTTTCTTCTATCGACTGGATGCGCCTCCTGGTTCACCCCGCCATTCGCTGCTTGTTGATGCCGATGATTCTCTGAAAAATTACGGTTCTGAGTATCACTACATCTTCAAAAAGCTCTATGAATACAGGGCGCATACGATCCTTAATAGAGATGAAGCCTTTTTGACTGCGAACCTCGCTCGCAAGCTCATTGAATCGTTCTTTACCTTCAAATATCCCAGGCGGAGAAGCGACATCAGTCAACTGATGGATGTTGGTCTGAAAGACTGCGCCATCACAACGCCGGAACTCAAGGAAAAAATATATCGCTTTATCAACAAATACTCGCATAGCGATGTAATTGAAATAACCGAGGAATCGGCAGAAAACTTGGCTGGCGAAAGCCATAGCGTCATCGGACACATCTTTCAGTGGTTTGAAGAAGTGGACAAGAAGCATTACGACGAAATGATTCAGGTTGTGACTTCTTGAGCATTAACTTCAGAACGAAGGCACGGACAGGCAAGGGCCGCGCGCAGGCCCTGCCAGCAGGCGCAGCAAAAAGGGGCCGAAGCCCCTTGAGCTAGATCAGCCCACGCTCGGCGAACGATGCCGTTGCGTTGCCGGCGACGATGACGTGATCGAGTACGCGCACGTCCACAAGCCCCAGCGCTTCCCTGAGCCGCTGGGTCAGCGCTTGGTCTGCCGCACTCGGCTCGGGATTACCGCTCGGATGATTGTGCGAAACGATGACCGCGGCCGCGTTGTGCCGCAGGGCTGCCTTGACCACCTCGCGCGGATGCACTTCGGCCGAGTCGATGGTGCCCTGGAACATCTCGGCATACTCGATCAGGCGATGCCGTGTATCGAGGAACAGCACGGCGAACACTTCATGCTCGAAGCCACCCAACTTGGTGCACAGGTACTCCTTGACCGCCGCCGGCGAAGTGAACGATGCACCGCGCTGCATCTTGTGCTCGATGGCCTGGCGCGCAGCGTCCAGAATCTGGTCGGCCGTCGCCGGCTGGTAGTGACCCTTCGCATCGCGCACCATCAGCGAGGCATCGAACGAGGAAAAGGAAAATTGCGACATGAGCGTGCTCCGGTTGCACGGGCGGAATTGCCCGGAACCGTCGCCAGCACGGCGCAGCGCAAGCAGTCAGGGGTCGCAGACGGCCGCCAGGACGCAAGCGCGCATGGCGCGCGCTGCCCTTGACGGCGAGAACGCCGTGATACGGTGATGGGAACAGCAAGACCGCCCACACCCGCCCACTGCACACACCTTGCTTTTGGGGCAAGCGGAGCGCGTAGGCCCGGATCAACGAGCAGGGCCGGAGGCGTCAGTGATGGAAGCCCGGCAGGGGCGAGACTCGCGCAGCGAGGCTTGATGCGCAGCACGAGAGCGCGACGGCGGCACGCCGGGACGCCCGAATGCCTGGGGCAGAACTACTCGGCATCCGTCTTGCGCTGCTCGATCTGCAAACGTGCCCTCTCGGTCGCCTGCTGCAACCGCTCACCCAACACCGCACGCGGCGGCAAGCTCGTCAGGTACTCGGCCACATGGATGCCCGACTTGTCCAACTCCAGCAACTCGATCTGTTCGCGCTTCTTGCCGGTGCAAAGGATGATCCCCAGCGGCGAGGCTTCCTCCGGCTCGCGCTCATGCTTGTCCAGCCAGCGCAGATAAAGCTCCATCTGCCCTTTGTACGCGGCCTTGAACTCGCCGACCTTCAACTCCACCGCCACCAGGCGCCGCAGCTTGCGGTTGTAGAAAAGCAGGTCGAGGTGGAAATCCTCGTCGTCGATCTGGATGCGCTTCTGCCGGGCAACGAAAGAGAAACCCGCGCCCAGCTCCAGCAGGAACGACTCCATTTCACGGATGATCGCGGCCTCCAAATCGCCTTCCTGCCAGGTGTCCCGCAGCCCGAGGAAGTCGAGGATGTAGGGATCGCGCATGACCAGGGCGGGCGACATGCGCTGCGCGTCGCGCATCGTCGCCAGCTCCTGCGCAATGGTTTCGTCCGGCTTTTGGGACAGCGCGGTGCGCTCGTAGAGCATCGAGTCGATGCGCTCGCGCAGCGTCCGCACGCTCCAGCGGCCGGCACTCGCCATCTGCGCGTAGTAGTCCCGCTGGAGCGGGTCTTTGAGCGGCAGTAGGGCCAGAAAATGTGACCAGCTCAATTGTCGTGACAGCGTCACGACAATTGGCTCGTCCGAGTAGGTGGCGGCGAACTGCACCATCCGGCGCAGATTCTTGTCCGCGAAGCTGCGCCCGTAGTCGCGTACCAACTGCTCGGCCAAGGTTGGCAGGATTTCCTCGCCGTACCCGGCCCGCTGACCGGCCAGCACTTCCGTATGGATACGCTGGCCGATGCGCCAGAACAGCAGGGTCAGCTCGGCATTGACGGCCGAGGCAGCGCGCTTGTGCGCCGCCTCGATCAGCCCCCGGATATCGCCCAGCAGCGCCGACGGCGCTGCGGATGACGCCACGGATACTTTGCGCCGGTTCATGTCGTCACCTTCACGGGGCGCTGCGCCCCGGTGATTGTCTTGCGCCGGTTCGCCACCAGTTCGGCCGCCTTGCGCACCGGGTCATCCTCGGTGTGGACGTAGCGCATGAACATCGCGACGGTCTTGTGCGCCGTCAGCGCCATGCCGACCTTGACCGGGATGCCCGAGTTGGCAATGTCGGTAGCCGAACGATGCCGGATGCCGTGCGTACCGACGTGGGCCGCTCCAGCAGCCTTGAGCGCACGGCACCAGCCGTTGTAATACTCGCCCGTGGTCAAGTGCTGGCCCTCATGGTTTGGGGACGGCAGCACATGGGGAATGCCGTCCTGCCTCGGCGCGGTCGAAAGCAGTCGGTAGGCTTCCTCACTCATGGGCTTGGACATGCCGCCGGTCTTGCTGTCAGGCCAAACCACGCGCCGGTTCTCGAAGTCCACCCAATCCCATTGGAGCGTGACGATTTCGCCACGGCGGGCAGCGAACTCGAATTGCAAGCGGATCGCCAGGGGAATGACGTAAGGCTCCAGCCCTTCCGCCTCCAGCTTGCCCAGATGGCGGAAGATCCGCGCCATGTCCTCGTCGCTGATGAGGTGCGTGGCCTTCCCGTTGGGGTACATCGGGACGTGGCGGCACGGGTTGGTTCCATCCGTCCGGTAGCCCCACACCTCGGCCAGATTGAACATCCTGCGCATCACGCTGAAAGCGTTGTTGGCCTCGGCCGGCTTGTGGGCCATCTTCTTCATCACCGTGGCCACGTCGGGCCGCTTCACGTCCTGCACCTTCATCCGGCCCAGCATCGGAACGATGCAGCGGTCTATGACAGCCTGATAGCCGCGTTGCGTGCTGGGCTTGTTGCGCAGCTTGGAGTAGTCCTCCATGAACTTGCCGCACAGTTCCGCGACCGTAGGCGCGGCACGGGCGGCGGCCTTGGCCGCCCCAGGATCACCGCCCTTGCGCACCTCGGCCAGCCACTCCTGGGCCAAGGCGCGGGCCTGCTCGACGGTCAGTTCCCCATACAGGCCCAAGGCGGGCTTGCGCCGCTCTCCGGCATTCGTGCGGTATTGCAGCATGAACACCTTGCGGCCCGCCGGGGTGATCTTGCAGAGGAAGCCGGGCACCATCGTGTCCCGGAGTTCGACAGCCTGCGCCTGGGGTTGTGCCGCATCGACGGCGGACTTGGTGAGCTTGAGTTTTGCCATGATGACTCCTCGGAACGACCCGGTTTCCAAGAGCCACATGGGAGCCATGCGAGCACAAGCCGGGTCAGGTTTCAGAAAGCACCGGCATATGTTGAACTCGCCTAAGTCATTGATAAACCTGCTGCATCTGGCTTGGGCGTAGTCCGGCGTAATGTCGGGCTGGAGTCATCGTGAAATAAAAAAAGCCGCCGCGTACTTTGCCAGGGGGTAAGGGCGAAGTACGCGTTCATGCGCGCGCACATCGGCGAGTTCCGACTGGTCGCGATGTGCCGGGTGCTCGGCGTGCACCGGAGCGGCTACTACGCCTGGGTTCGGCAATCGGCCAGCCTGCGTGAGCGCGAGGATCAACGGTTGCTTGGGTTGATCAAGCACTCCTGGCTGGCCAGCGGAGGCGTGTACGGCCACCGCAAGATCACGCTGGACCTGCGCGAAGCGGGCGAGACCTGCAGCCGCCACCGCGTGCAGCGGCTGATGA